>JAYVTC010000110.1:0-15398 GCA_043774745.1 Cyclobacteriaceae bacterium
CAGGCGACAAGATTGAACAAGATGAATCGGTGTTGGAAGTTGCCACCGATAAAGTGGATACCGAAGTGCCCTCCACACATGGCGGAATTCTGAAAGAAATTCTGGCCAAACAGGGTGAAGTCGTAAAGGTGGGTAAAGCCATCGCTATTATTTCTACCAAAGGTGATGAAGATAAGACTCTTGTTGCGCAAGCAAAAGAAACGAACGTAGTTGAGACAAAGCCAGTAGATAAACTCTCGGCAATTCAGGTAGTTTCCAATGGACCTCAAGCACCTGTGGCCGCTGATTTTAAAACTGCATCACGGTTCTACTCCCCTCTGGTTAAAAATATTGCCAAAGAAGAAAGCATTCCTGTAGCAGAATTGGAATCCATATCAGGTAGCGGTGCCAACGGCAGGGTTACTAAAAAGGATATCATATCACATGTGCAAAATCGTAAATTGGGTCAGACCATTTCTTTGCAACAGAAATCTTCTGCCCCGTTGGTTCCTGCCTCCATCAATGCCGGTGATGAAATCATTCAGATGGATCGCATGCGCAAAATGATTGCAGAACGCATGGTAGACTCAAAACGTACTGCTCCCCACGTTACTTCGTTTGTAGAGGCCGATGTTACCAACATTGTATTCTGGAGAAACAAAATGAAGAATGAGTTTCAAAAGCGCGAAGGCGATTCACTTACCTTCACCCCTATTTTTATTGAAGCCCTTATCCTGGCCATCAAAGATTATCCTATGATCAACATTCAAGTGGATGGCGATCGCATCATTAAAAAGAAAGATATCAATATCGGTATGGCTGTAGCGCTGCCTTCGGGCAATTTGATTGTTCCTGTGATCAAAAATGCCGATCAATATAATATTATCGGCCTGGCGAAAGTGGTTAATGACCTTGCCAAAAGAGCGAGAGAAAATAAACTTAAGCCAGACGAACTTACCGGAGGCACCTTCACCATTTCAAACGTAGGTTCTTTTGGCAACGTAATGGGTACTCCTATTATCGTGCAACCACAGGTAGGAATTATTGCTGTTGGGGCCATTCAGAAAAAACCAGCAGTGATTGAAACTCCTTATGGTGATGCCATTGCAATACGTCACAAAATGTTCTTATCGCACTCCTATGACCACCGCGTAGTGGATGGATCATTAGGGGGGAGCATGGTAAGACGTGTGGCCGACTACCTGGAGAAGTTTGATATAACTAGACCTATTTGAGCGATCAATCTTTACTCCGCTATTTCTGGTATTTCAATACAAAAGGTAGTAGTTCCTACTTCTGAAGAATCAAGGTAGATGTTACCTCCATTAAGCCGAACAAAAAAGGCTGTCATCGGTAATCCTAATCCTGTGCCTCTTTCACCTTTGGTATCCAGACTAGAAGGCATTTGAAACGTGAATAATTTACTTACTAGAGTTGACGGTATTTGATCTCCGTGATTGGTAATGTAAACCAACACTTTATTCTGATCATTTTTTAAAACCTTAAGTTGAATAGAGGTACCATTGTGGGCAAACTTAATGGCATTGGAGATGATATTCCTAAACGCTATGCGAATCATCTCTTCATCTGCTTTAATATAGTAGGCAGAGCGATCTGCAATCAATTTAAATTCCAGCCCCTTGTCCATCAGTTGCATTTGAAAAAGTCTAGTGTTCTTATCGATTAAATCAACCAAATTTAATTTTGTCTTGTTCAATACAAAACCTTCCATCTGCGACTTTGACCAACGCACCAAGCTGTAAAGTAAAATTGAAACATTATTAAACTGCTCGCTCAACTTAGGTAAATAAGTTTTAAGCTCAGGTTCACTAATACTGTCTTTGGATTGTAAATACAATAAGGTAGATAGCGAGTTCATAGGAGCCGCCACATCGTGAGATAGTATGGATATGATTTTATTCTTCTGTTGATTGAGATCCTCTACTAATCTTTTTTGCTCCATGAGGTCATTGAATTGCAAAAAATTTCTACGCCTTCTGCTTTCAAGCACAACGCCAACAATATGGATGTATAAGAAAATTGAAAACAAGTGTGGATACTGACTGAAATAAAAGGGATCTCTTTTAAGTATCTGTGAATAAAAAATAAAAATGGAAAAACAGAATATATTAAGAAGCAAAGAATACCTAAAATGCAATCCACTGGCGGTAATAACCAACACAAATATCAGAAAGAGTAAATTAGTTAAATAATATGGAGGCATTCCCGCATAGGCAGAAGTGACCGTGGCAGAGCTAAAATTCAACATCGTTATTAACACCACAAATGACACAATGCTTTTAGACCCCAGACTTTTATAGGTCAGCCACATCGTTGTAATCGCTATTGCCAAAACGCATGACCGGGTCATTAAAACCACTGAGTAGTCAACATCCTTAAAGGAATCAATTGCTAAAAAAAGTGACATGCCGAAAATGGTGATGAAAGTGACCAGCCTAAGTGAAGCCAGCTGAGAAGGTCGAACAAATAAGTCATACTTCTCTTCCTGCTCCTTATCAAATTTCCAGATGAAAGAATATCGCGAAAAAAATTGCAAGTTTGTTATTGTTTATGTTCGTTTTAAAAATACATATTTAATCAACTTAATGAAATGACCCAACCGTTGAGTTCACACAATAATTCGGTTATTTCAAACAATAACTAAAATCTACAAACTATGAAATTCGGAACCAAAGCAGTGCATGCCGGAGTTGAACCTGATCCCTCCACAGGCGCTATCATGACGCCTATCTACCAGACCTCAACTTATGTGCAAGAGTCGCCAGCAAAACATAAAGGATATGCCTACGCACGCGGGGCAAATCCTACCAGAAATGCTTTACAAAAGAGCATAGCTTCCTTAGAGAATGGTAAGTATGGCATCTGTTTTTCATCGGGTATGGGAGCCACAGATGCGGTAATTAAATTACTAAATCCGGGGGATGAAGTTATTACAAGCAATGATCTTTATGGCGGATCCTATCGTATGTTCAAAAAGGTCTATGAAAAGTTTGGAATTAAATTTCATTTCATTGACCTGACAGATGTCAATAACATTAGTCCTTATATAAACGAAAAGACTAAACTCATGTGGTTGGAAACTCCATCCAACCCACTCATGCGTATTATTGACATAAAAGCCTGTGTTGCAATGGCCAAAAAGCAAGAAATTATTGTAGCGGTTGATAATACTTTTGCCTCACCCTATTTGCAAAACCCACTCGAACTGGGTGCCGACATTGTTATGCACTCAGTAACAAAATACCTGGGTGGCCATAGCGATGTAATTATGGGAGCATTGGTAGTGAACGATGAGAAGCTACATCAGGATCTTGCATTTATTGCAAACTCGTGCGGTGCCGTGCCGGGACCCCAAGATTCTTTCCTGGTACTGCGGGGTATCAAAACCCTTCACTTACGTATGGAACGACATTGCCTTAATGGAAGAAAAATAGCGTCTTACTTACGCGAACATGCAAAAGTCGGAAAAGTATATTGGCCAGGCTTTTCCGATCACCCCAATCATGACATAGCAAAAAAACAAATGCGTGACTTTGGAGGCATGCTCTCCTTCACATTAAAAAACGACAGCCTTGAGAATGCAACTAAGCTCATGGAGGCCGTTGAATTGTTTTCGTTAGCAGAATCTCTGGGTGGAGTAGAGTCACTGATTAATCATCCGGCTTCCATGACCCACGCCAGTATTCCAAAAGAAGAGAGAATTAAAAATGGTTTGAGTGATTCATTAATCCGATTAAGTATTGGTGTCGAAGACTGCGAGGATTTGATTGCTGACCTTGATCAAGCACTGGCGAGTGTATAGCAACCTGAATTACGATTGCTGAGGTGGTGCTGAAGGAATTTTAACAATAAATTCAGCACCCTTGGCTACATTACTATTCAATTCAATTTCACCTTCCAATCTATCCACCAAAGTTTTAACAATTGCAAGACCTAATCCATTAGAGCTCTCTCCTCCGGTAGGACGTGCAGTAAGTTTCTTGAAACGCTGAAACAAATAGAGTTTATCCTCATCGCTAAAGCCAGGACCTGAATCACGAATGGAAATTATCGCTTTCCCATTCTCCACGTTACCATAAATAGCAATACGCGATTGTTTATCTGAAAACTTGATAGCATTCGATAGTAAATTATCTACAATTCGATTCAAGTAATCAGCCACCGAGTAAAATACAGAGTTATTGGAAAAAGAAAAGTCAATTTGAATAGACTTGAAGTCAGCCGCTATTTGATAGTATTTGATACGGCCTTCCAATAACATCTTTAAATCAACAAACACACTGGCCGGCTTTTGAGTAGTTTCACTTAAATAGTTTACGTCCAGAAGATCAGTAATCAAATCCGACCCCGATTTAGTGGCTGCCTTAATCATCCCAAGATATTCTCTCTGCTGAGCTAACAAGTCTCCCTCCATCTCAAGTAATCTTGCCAAACCAGATATTCTATTGAGGGGCGCCTTCATATCATGAGCTACAATGCTCATCAACGAATCCTTCTCACTATTGAGCTCATTCAACTCTCGATTTCTGCTGACCAATATCTCGTTGGCTTCAGAAATAACCTTTTGTTGATTGCTGATTTTTTCATTTTGCTGAGAAAGCTTAAGGTTAACGATTCTCCTTTTTCTGGAATACAGAAAAAGAACAGAAGAAATAATAAGAAATGAGATGACCACTATCGTTAAAATAATATTTTGTAATCTCTGCCTGGATATCAATGATTCATTATTTGATTGAGTCGTCCTTAAACTTTTATTCTCCACTTCGATTTTCTCAATCATCAATTGGAATTGAAGACGGTCTATTTCTCTCAGAAGATCTGTGTTTTTAATTTTCTCATTTAACAACGCATAATCATTGCGATAATGTTGTGCCCTATCGGTGCGACCAAGTTTTTCATAACACACAGAACCCAATTGAAGCGCTTCAAGTTCATAAATAATATTCCCCGACTTTCTGGATCCCGTTAAAACCTTTTCCAAAATAGGAAGCGCTTCTGCATACTTTTGTTTATGTATTAATATTTTTCCATTTATTAAAAATGCCCTGATAAATAATTTTTGATTTGTGTTTTCAGAGATGGTGGCCAATACCGAATTGGCTTTTTCTAAAGCTTGACCAAATTCATTCTCTGACAAATGTATTTCAGCTATAGCCATCGCGAGTTCAGCTGTAGTTACCTTATCATTAATTCCCTTTGCCAATGCATCGGCCTGCTTGAATTTATCAAGGGCTAATTTGGTATCGCCCATGGATTGATACAGCAATCCAAATTCTATCAGCGAAGAAATAATGCCCCGATAATCTTCTAAATCCTTTCGAATAGCATAAGCTTTTTCTGACATTTCAATGGCATTCTTAAAATCATTTTGTGCGGTGTAAATAGTGGCTAAACTGCGATACACATAAGCCAGACCCTGTTTATCTGAAATTAATTCAAATATCCCTTTAGAACTTAAAAAATTATTAAACGCCCTTACCCAATCGCCACCATCAAAGAACATCCTGCCCAGATTATTATAGCTATGTCCTAACTGTATGGAGTCATTTTGCTCAGAAGCTATTTTAATGGCTAATTCATGAAACTCCAGCGATTTTTTATACTCACCACGATTTGTGTAAGCAAGGCCCAGAAAACTAAGTGGTCTGGATAGATTTTTCTTAAGTTGTATTTGCTTTCCTAACTCATAAGCCTGAGTGCAATAGTGAATGGTGCTGTCTGGAAAAGAATACCGATACTCAAATCCAATAGCATTCAGGACATCAAACCGGCTTCGCTCATCAATAGTTTTAAGCTTGACTCTCAAGCTATCAATGACAGAAATATTTTGTGCAGCTAATTGAACGGAGCTTAGGTAAAGAAGAAAACTTAAAACAGATAAAACTCTTAATAACATCGGTAATTCTTCCTTTATCTCACGGGTCTTAAAATCTAAAATTAAAAACATTAACCTTTATCATGGTGATCATGTAAGAAAGATAACGGTTAGTTAAAACGCGAAGGATTATTTGCTAATGGTCCTTCTCAAGATAATTAAGATCTCTGGAAAATGTTTCATCTATAAGCCTCAAAGCCCAAAAGGCAATAATAATAGTGAAAACACCCACTATGAGCGCTGCTTGCAAGATATTCAGATTCTCGCGAAGATATCCAAACATAAAAGTGAGAGGCACCACCGACCCACGAATGAAATTCGGGACTGTTGTAGCGGCTGTAGACCGTAAATTGGTACCAAATTGCTCAGCTGCTATTGTTACGAAAAGGGCCCAATAACCAACGCCAAGTCCCAGAAAAAAACAGCTTATATAAAAACCTGATGAGGTTTGGAAAGGCCAGTACAGATAAGCGGTAATGAAAACAAGCGTAAGCAGTATGAATACAAAAACTGTTTTCTTACGCGAACGAACAGCCTGGCTTGCAAACCCACTCAGCAAATCACCGGCCGCTAAACCAATATAGCTATACATTACTGCATCACCTGCCACCACTCCTGCTATGCCCATGGCTTTTGCAAATTCAGGAGAGAACGTGATCAGGATTCCGATCACATACCAGATGGGCAATCCTATCAAAATACATCCAATAAATTTTTTGAAACGCTCCCATTGATTGAAAAGCTGAAAGAAATTTCCTCTTTCTACACCTTGCTCTTTTACTTTCATAAAAATTCCGGATTCAAACACGCTAATCCGGGTTACCAATAGTATCAATCCCAGACCACCTCCAATAAAATAAGCCATCTGCCAATCAAATGTTTTGGCTACATAATTGGCTAACACGGCACCCATCAACCCTACCGTTGCAACGAGAGTAGTTCCGTAACCCCGGAGTTTGGTCGGTAATGATTCTGATACTAATGTGATTCCGGCTCCCAATTCGCCCGCCAAACCGATGCCTGCAATAAATCTTAACAAAGCATATTGGTCTACCGTAGTAACTAATCCATTTGCAATGTTAGCTAATGAATAAAGTAAAATAGATCCAAAAAGAACTGATAGCCGGCCTCGTTTGTCGCCCATAATTCCCCAAATAATTCCGCCCAATAGCAGGCCGATCATCTGAGCTCTGATTAAATACTCTCCTTGTGCCAGCATTTCGGTATCCGCCACTCCCATGGAACGAAGGCTTGGAATGCGAACGATGCTGAAGAGTAGAAGATCATAGATGTCAACAAAGTAGCCAAGCGCTGCTACAATTACTGGGATACTAAAGAGTTGCTTAAGGCTGCGGGAATCCATAGAGAAAATTTCCATTAAAATAGGTGAGTTTTATCAAAATCCAACTCCTTCCATCACTTGCTAGCTTTTAGCCATTGGTAAAAAAAGGAATCGCTAATTGATAAATTAGGTATAAACTCGCTCTATATAAATACAAACTTCTTCTCATTATGAAATATTACTTGTTTCTCTTTTCACTGGTGCTTATCAGTGTCGGAGCATGGGCTCAAAAAAAGGGCGCAGCTACTCCAGCAAAATCAGTCACCAATTATGACGAAAGCCTTTATAATGCCATCGATTGGCGAAGCATTGGTCCGTACCGTGGTGGCCGTTCAAGTGCCGCTACCGGTGTGCCGGGAAAACCTAATCTCTTTTATTTTGGTGGAACAGGAGGGGGCGTATGGCAAACTACCGATGCCGGAAATTCATGGACAAATATTTCAGATGGATACTTCGGAAGTTCTATCGGATCCATTGCTGTGAGCGAATGGGACAACAATGTAATTTATGTGGGCCAGGGTGAGGGAACAGTGCGAGGAAACGTTTCATTTGGTAATGGTGTGTATAAGTCTACCGATGCCGGCAAAACATGGACTCATGTTGGATTAAAAGAATCAAGACATGTGCCTCGCATACGCATACATCCTAAAAATCCTGACCTGGTATATGCTGCCGTGATGGGAGATCTATTCAAATCTTCTGAAGAACGTGGGATTTATCGTTCAGAAGATGGAGGTAAAAACTGGAAAAGAATTCTTTTCGCTAATGCTGATGCCGGTGCCGTTGATCTTGTGTTAGATCCTAACAATGCTCGTATTATTTATGCCTCTACCTGGCGCATTCGAAGAACACCATATAGTTTAGAAAGTGGTGGAGAAGGATCTGCCATTTGGAAAAGCACTGACGGTGGAGACTCCTGGACAAACATTTCAAAAAATGAAGGCATGCCAAAAGGGATTTGGGGAATATCCGGCATTTCAGTTTCACCAGTAAATTCTAATCGCATATACGCAATTATCGAAAATGACAATGGAGGTATTTATCGCTCGGACGATGCCGGAAAAACGTGGGGCAAAATGAATGATGACAGAAATCTTCGTCAACGCGCCTGGTATTACTCCAAGATTTATGCAGATACTAAAGATGAAGACATGGTATATGTGATGAACGTATCTTATCATAAATCAAAAGATGGAGGAAAAACATTTGAGACCTACAACGCACCGCATGGCGATCACCATGATCTATGGATCGCGCCAGAAGACAATCAAAGAATGATCATTGCCGATGATGGTGGCGCGCAGGTTTCTTTCGATGCCGGAGAAAACTGGACTACCTATAATAATCAACCCACGGCACAACATTATCGCGTAATCACGGACAATCAATTCCCTTATCGTATTTACGGGGCGCAGCAAGACAACAGCACACAACGCATCTATCATCGCACCGATGGATTTTCAATTGGCGAGCGTGACTGGGACATTACCGCGGGTGGTGAAAGTGGTCACATTGCTGTAGACCCAACAGATAATGATGTTGTCTATGGTGGAAGTTATGATGGATTCCTAACGCGTAAAAATCATAAAACCGGTGAGGAGCGTGGCATAAATGCATGGCCTGACAATCCAATGGGACACGGAGCGGAAGGTGCCAAGTATCGCTTCCAATGGAACTTCCCAATC
The DNA here is from genome assembly GCA_043774745.1 of Cyclobacteriaceae bacterium. Classification (GTDB taxonomy): domain Bacteria; phylum Bacteroidota; class Bacteroidia; order Cytophagales; family Cyclobacteriaceae; genus ELB16-189. The sequence goes on from JAYVTC010000110.1 coordinate 8,903, forward strand.
TTCTTCTCTCCTCATGATTCGAAGAAGTTATATGCCGCATCTCAAAACCTACATGTAACTTACAACGGAGGTGAAAGTTGGGAAATCATTAGCCCAGACTTGACTCGCAATGATCCTACTAAAATGGGATCTTCCGGAGGCCCGATTACAAAAGACAATACCAGTGTTGAATACTACTGTACCATTTTTGCCGTAGCCGAATCGCCTTATGAAAAAGACTTAATTCTGGCAGGATCTGACGATGGGCTTTTACACATCACACGCGATGGTGGAAAGAAATGGGATAACGTAACCCCGACAATCATGCCTCAGTGGACAATGATCAACAGTGTTGAATTCGATCCGTTTGTAAAAGGTGGGGCTTATGTAGCAGCTACCAGTTATAAATCAGGCGATTATCATCCTTATCTATTCAAGACCAAAGACTATGGAAAAACCTGGACCAAAATTACCGATGGTATTGATCCGGGCCATTTCACAAGAGTAGTAAGAGCTGATCCAAAACGCGCAGGACTACTGTATGCTGGCACAGAGTTCGGTATGTATATTTCATTTGATGATGGAGCAAATTGGAAACCTTTCCAATTGAATCTTCCAATCGTGCCGATCACAGATTTAACAATCAAAAATGATAACCTGATTGCAGCTACTCAAGGAAGAAGCTTTTGGTTGATTGATGATCTTACTCCTTTGCATCAACTCACAGAAACGGTTGCCAAGAGTGACCATCATTTATACAAACCCATGCCAAGCTATCGGATGAATGGCGGTCAGGCTGGTAGAAGAGGGCAGCCTAAAAATGAAGGAATAAACCATCCGAACGGAGTAATGGTACATTTCTTTTTGAAAGACACAACAAAAGCCACCGTGGCTCTGGAAATTCTTGAAATGAATGGAACCTTGATTAAAAAGTTTTCGACTAAGCCTGATAAGAAAGCAAAAGACGAAGATCTGAAAATCAAACCTGGCATGAATAAGTTCATATGGAACATGCGCTACCCAAATGCAGAAAGCTTTGATGGATTAATCATGTGGGCCGGTTCTCTTACCGGACCTAAAGCAGTACCCGGCAAATACAAAGCCCGGCTTATTGTAAATGGCACACCGATAGATACTGAATTTGAAATCCTGAAAGACCCACGATCTACTAGCACAATAGATGACATCAAAGCTCAGTTCGATTTTTCTATTGCCGTTCGGAATAAACTTTCTGAAACTCACGTGGCTATTAAGAAAATAAGAACGGCACGTGAACAGATCAATCGCGTCACAGAACCCATGAAAGGAAAAGAAGACATGAAAGATGTGAATGACTTAGCTAAGTCGATCCTGGATGACATGAAGAAAACCGAAGAGGCTCTTTATCAAACTAAAAACCGAAGCGGACAAGATCCATTGAATTATCCAGTAAGACTTAACAATAAGCTGGCAGCATTGAATTCAGAGGTGGATGGTGGTGATTATCGACCTACACAACAGGTTAAAACTGTTCAAAAAGAAGTAGTGGAAAAAATAGATTTTCAACTTGATCAACTCAAGAAAGTCATGGATGAAAAACTTCCCAAGTTCAATGAGCTCATCAAACAAAAACAGGTTAATCCAGTTACTATTGATATCATGTAACTGACGTGATACCAGAAAGAGAAGGAGCGAAAAACCCGCTCCTTTTTTATTACTTCCTTCCGATAAAATAATATAAGATAGGCCCAAATACCGGTAAGAAAACCACTGCGATGATCCAAAGCATCTTCTTCTCCTTATCTTTATTACCTTTCAAAATATCAATAACAACGACCACGTCAATGATCAAAAAAAGTAACCCAATTAACCTTGCCATAGAGTATTAATTTGTTCCTAATATCTTAAACAATTCGTCCAGATTGGGTGTAATGATAATTTCCGTTCTTCTGTTCTTCTGCTTGTTCTGAGCATTATCATTTGACGCTAATGGAGAATACTCTCCTTTGCCAGCTGCGGTAACCTGATTAGCAGAAACACCTGCTTTAGTTAATATCTTTGTGATGGAGGTTGCGCGCATCACACTAAGATCCCAATTGTCCTGCATATAAGGAGACTTCTTTGAGATGGGCACATTATCTGTGTGCCCTTCGATCATAATCTGAATATCTTTTTGGTCCTTTATTGCTTTTGCCAACTGCTGCAGAGCAGTTACTCCTTTAGCATCAACATTTATACTACCCGATCCGAACAATAATTGCTCAGCCAGAGAAACGTATACTTTACCATTTTTTACCTTAACGGTAAGATCATTCTCTTTGAAATTTAATAACGCATTACTGATGCGGTTCTTAAGGTCCAAAACAGCCTTATCTTTATTAGCAAGAATTTGCTCAAGTTCTTTTACCTTTTTCTCACGCTCAACTAAACTTGTACTTAATGAATCATTTAACTTATGAGTTCTCTCCAAATTATCTTGTATGGCAAGAAGTTGATCCTTTTGTTGAGCCATATCCCGATTAAGCTTACCACTGTTATTTAACAGATTCTTATAATAAGAATTCAACTGATCAAACTCCTTATTTAGATCGCTCAACTTTTGGCTAGTTGCGCGATAGGTCTGATTTAAATCAGTAGTGTCTTGCTTTAATTTATTAAGTACTTCATTCAAATTTTTAAGTGACCCGTTGGCATTTTCAAGTTGTTTAGATTTCTCTTCCAGTTCACCTTCCGTTTTTACTTTCTGAGCCAATACATCATCATATTTTTTTTTTGTAACGATACATGACGAAAGAAAAAATGTTACGCCCAGCAGGGCAATCATGGTTGATTTCATAGTTTAAAAAATTATAACGGTAAATATCCAAAATAAAATTCAATTCTTAGTTTGTGCTACGAGCCTGTTATTAATCCATTTGTCGTAATTTTCATTGGTAAACATTAAAATCAATTACTATGAAAGGTATGTTAATGCCCGATTCTCTAAAAGGAAAGACAATTATAATCACCGGTGGTGGAACCGGCCTAGGTAAATCAATGGGTAAATACATGTTAGAATTGGGCGCCAACCTGGTGATAACAAGTCGTAAAAAGGAAGTGTTGGAAAAGACTGCGCATGAATTAGAATCACAAACCGGTGGAAAGGTTTTACCTGTAATGTGCGATGTTAGAAAGTATGATGAAATCGAAAATGTAATTAAAACCACTGAGGGGCATTTTGGTGAAGTTCATGGTGTATTAAATAATGCTGCCGGCAATTTTATCAGTCCTACCGAACGATTATCCCATCGCGCCTTTGATATCATAGTCGATATCGTTTTGAAAGGAACGTATTACATGACTTTAGCTATCGGTAAAAACTGGATTAGCAAAAGACAATCTGGCACTTTTCTCAATATAGTTACTACCTACGCATGGACTGGATCAGGATATGTTGTACCATCGGCTTGTAGCAAGGCGGGTGTACTAGCCTTAACAAGATCCTTAGCCGTGGAATGGGCTAAATATAAAATCAGAAGTAACGCTATTGCGCCAGGCCCCTTCCCAACAGAAGGTGCATGGAGCCGATTATTACCAGGTGAGCTTGTGAAAAAATTTGACCCAGCACAACGTATACCTCTTAAACGAGTTGGTGAACATCAGGAGTTGGCTAACCTGGCTGCTTATCTTATGTCCGATTACTCAGCGTACATCAATGGAGAAGTAATTACAATTGATGGTGGTGAATGGTTAAGAAATGGCGGAGAATTTAGTCACCTGGAAATGATCTCGGATGAAATGTGGAACACGATCGAAAAAACCAGAGGTAAGTAATTTTAAAATCTAAGAGACTATGACAACATCGCTCAGCAATGACTTATCGCAACTTTGTTTACCTATCAAAGTGTAAGCGAGTTATCGCTTAATAGAATTTATAAAAACTGAATTCTGTGAAAAGGAATAGAGAACCAATTCATCTATCGTATTCCCAAAACCCATTAAAGGAATCAGATCGCTTTCTATGGGGCTCCGAGTAAGGTTATTTCCAGAATCATCAAATACTTGAACCAGCTTTTGCTCTACATCATAGAAACTAAATATCATTTTTTTGCTTTCCACTTCAATGCATTTGAACTCCAGATTTGTTGATCCATTGTTTTGCTTTTCAAAAACAATCTTTCCTTGCTTGTCAAATACAACTATTTTATCGGTGTCCACTCTGTAAATATAAAATCCATCACGATTATCAACTCGCTCTAGTATAAATTTAGAATTCTTACCTCTTAACAAATTCTCAGCTGATAGAATATTCCCACTAAGACTCTGTTTTATAACCGCACCATCGCTCGATACGTAATGTAAATAAGTTGCAGGGGAAGACATACCTGATTCAATATAAAAATCACCACTAAAGATTTCATTACTCTTTGTCTTGAAAAGATTTACACGATCTCCCTTTCGATTAAAAACCTGTACAGTTCCATCTTCTTGGATGATGATGAAGTGATCCTTGCCACCAATTTTAAAATGCTGAGGAGGACAAGCTATTTCTATCTCAAACTTCTTGGGTCCCCAATCATCGAGATTATTGCCCTTCTTATCGAACAGATACACTTCGTTGCTAACCGATGAAATAACAAATCGGTAATTTTTACTCTTATCATAATCTACAACATCAGAAAATCTTGCACTCGAAGACAGCGTGTTTGGAAAACCAGTTACATCGCGCCCTAGTCGATCAATTACATAAAGCTTCTTTTTAGAAGAAAAAAAATATTGAAGCTTACCATTCTTAAAATAATCCAATTGCTCTAAGGATCCTTGAATTTGACTATCAATTTTCCGTTTCCATATAATCCCTTCATTCAATGAGATAAGATAAATCACTAAATCAGAATCCTGAATTAAAATCTCCTGTGTACCGGTAAGATGATTTCTAACTAGCGAAACAAATTGTGCCGCATCAGGTAACTCTACAAAAGAGGATTGCGCTTTTCTCTTCAACCCTGGTGATTTTAAACTAGAGGAACCCAAACTAAAATTAACACTGGAATAAAAATGATTGTCTAATGCACTCATCTGCATAGACGCCCAATTAACTTTCGACAAGCCTAACGAGTCAATTAAGCCCGGATAGCCTTTTAAAACACCATTGTCTTTAGAAAAGAAATCAGGCTCCTTAAATATTAAGGTAACATTACTTTCCTGAAGTCCGTTTTCACTGAATCTTTGGTAATCTAAGGTTTTACCCCAAGTATCATCGTTCTCTATTGCATCTATCAGGGATTTCATTTCTTGAACAGATTGAGAAAGAAGTAGATAATTATCTTTTATGGTGGAGAAACTAAAAATAACATTGGGGAAAATTTTTCCAAATCCTTTCTTTAAGGCCTCTCCATTTACACTCCTGATTTGATAATTGGAATACGCTTCGTTGTAATCTGTTATAAAACTAAAATTGTCTGTTGAGCCTGGCTTTAATTCCACTAAAGCCACCAAGCTCTGCTCGTTCTTTACAGATATAAATGCAATCTCATTTCCTATACCAAATGTTTGTGAAAATGATGAATCGATAACATCTTTAAATGAATGAAAATCAGAAATACCAAAGTGAACCAAATCACTAGTGTAGTTGGGTATATATTTCGCAACCTTAAAAGCAACCGGCTTCTGTTTTTGAAATAGTGCAAGGCTTGAGTTTTCTCCTATTGAAAACCCGTTTAACGATAAATAATTTCCGTTTGATTTAACGTCATAAATGGACAAATTTATTAACTCATTCACAAGGGGAATAGATTTTAGCAATGATGATCTAATTAATGAGGCATCAGAAAAGTTACTAACATTTATATATATGTTTCCTTGGTCCGATTTCAGTGAAGGAAATTTAAAAAGCACATCATTTTTTTTAAAACTTCTCTTCTCTCTATCTGCGAAAACACGAATTGCATTCTCTATTAAAAGGGATGATTTACTCAAAACAAAAATGCCATTCAAATAGGTGAAGGATAATTGAACATCATTAGCCCTGTTTTTTATCTCATAGATTTCAAAGCCATTAAGAAAACGGTTAGTAATTTTTTCATCTTTAAGCCACGACTGAGAGGTTAAGATAGAATCATAGATACTACTTTTCATTAAATATGAATATAAGATATCAAAAGCATCTTTTGATGACTTTTGAACTGACGACAGATATAAATCGGCCTTTTTAAAAAATGGCTTATAGTTTTCGTCTGGCAACTCAGGGACATTCTTGGACTCAAGAATAAACATGGAATTACTATCCACGGCATCCCATGCAGACACCTCTCTGGGTGAATCACATGAGCCCAATAAAATAATAATAATTAAGAAATTTAGTAGGTAGAATGATTGGGTTCCTTTTATCACTTTCCAAAAGTAAAAGAAAATTAGGAAGCAATCAGAAATTGCACTGTCTAACTTGAGTATTCGAATACTTAGGTTTTCTGAACGTTTCAGAAACGAGAAAACCCTTCCTGATAAGGGAAGGGTTTTAGATAAAAGATAGGCAACGACTTACTCTCCCGGGTTTTAC
>JAYVTC010000111.1:0-4343 GCA_043774745.1 Cyclobacteriaceae bacterium
AGGTGCCAACCTCGAGGAAGACATCATGAATCTGGTTGCCCATTCTCATTACAGACGCATTCCTAACTATCGCGACTTAACTCCAGAGCAAGAATGGGACTTACTACAAAATCATTTGAATCGAGTAACCGATACTTGTATTCCTGAAGAAGAAGCATTCCGTAGGTTGCAAGCCCACTTGTTTAAAGTGTGGAAAGATGCTGAAGATAAAGGCGAAAGATTGTTTCCACATGAATTTATGTTCCGCATGATTAACAGTGGCAATTTGAAACAGTATTATGAGATCGATCCAAAAAACTCATGGATGATTGCTGCTGCTGAACGAAACATGCCAATGGTAGTTCCGGGTTGGGAAGATTCTACAATGGGAAACATTTTCGCTTCCTATGTACTTACAGGAGAATTGAAAGCATCTACCATGAAGAGTGGAATTGAATATATGGTATGGTTGGCTGATTGGTATACTAACAATGCCGGTGAACATGGAATTGGTTTCTTCCAGATTGGTGGAGGTATTGCCGGTGACTTTCCGATTTGCGTAGTGCCGATGTTGCATCAAGATCTTGAGCGCGATGGTGTTCCGTTTTGGAGCTACTTCTGTCAGATCAGTGATTCAACAACCAGCTACGGTTCATACTCCGGGGCAGTGCCAAACGAAAAAATTACCTGGGGAAAACTCAGCATCGATACACCGAAATTTATCGTAGAAAGTGATGCGACCATTGTAGCGCCTTTGATATTCGCTTATATTCTTGACATGTAAAAAAGTCAATGGTCAATAGACCATAGCCTGCTACCAACTATTGACTATGACTATTGACTCACTATGAATTTAGATCTCACACTTCGCACCGAAATACAAAAAGCAGTAACGGCACTCTTCAATCAGCAGATTGAGCAATTGCAATTGCAACCAACCAATGCCGAGTTTGAAGGTTCGCATACCTTGGTGTGCTTTCCGATTGCTAAAATTTCTAAGAAAGGTCCGGAAGAAACGGCACGTTTGATTGGAGAATATTTACAATCTAATTCCGGTATTGTAAGCCGCTTCAATGTAGTGAAGGGTTTTTTAAACATTGTCATCAGTGATGCGGTATGGGTGCAGGTATTTGAATCCATTTATTCAGACCCTTCGTTTGGAATCACTACTCCAACAGGGAGAGAAATCATGGTGGAGTATTCTTCCCCCAATACCAATAAGCCACTTCACTTAGGGCACTTAAGAAATAATTTTCTAGGCTATTCTGTTGCGGAAATTTATAATGCTTTGGGCTACCATGTTCACAAAGTTCAGATCATCAATGACCGCGGCATTCACATCTGCAAGTCGATGGCTGCGTGGAAATTGTTTGGTAATGGTGAAACTCCACAGAGTAGCGGATTGAAAGGGGATAAGCTCGTTGGTAAATATTACGTTGAGTTCGATAAGAACTATAAAACACAGTGCAAGGAACTTGAGGAGAAAGGAGTAAGCAAAGAAGAAGCTGAGAAGCAAGCGCCCATAATGAAGTACGCTGTTCAGTTGTTGCAGCAGTGGGAAGCCAAAGACCCAGAGACATTGGAGTTGTGGAAGACCATGAATGGTTGGGTATACAAAGGATTTGAAGCCACCTATAAACGGATGGGTGTTGACTTTGAAAAACTATACTACGAGTCAACAACCTATCTGCTTGGAAAGGATGAAGTATTGCGTGGTGTTGAGCAAGGTGTGTTCTTCAAAAAAGAGGATGGTTCTGTGTGGGTTGATTTAACTGGGGATGGTCTCGATCAAAAAGTATTGTTGCGTTCTGATGGAACTTCGGTGTACATGACGCAAGATATCGGCACAGCCATTTTGCGTTTCCGCGATTTTCCAAAAATAGAAGGACAAGTATATACCGTTGGTAATGAACAGGAATATCACTTTAAAGTCTTGTTTTTGATTCTGGGAAAGCTAGGGTATGAGTGGGCGAAAAAATGTTATCACTTGTCATATGGAATGGTGGATCTGCCCACCGGCAAAATGAAAAGTCGTGAAGGCACTGTGGTAGATGCCGATGACCTGATGGATGAAATGGTGGAAGAGGCAGAGAAGCAAACGCGTGAGTTGGGAAAAATTGAAGAATCTACAGAGCAAGAGATTAAAGACCTTTCTGAGATGATTGGATTAGGTGCGCTGAAATTTTTCTTGTTAAAAGTTGATCCCGAGAAGCGCATGATGTTTGACCCGAATGAATCGATTCAATTGCAAGGTCATACAGGTCCGTTCATTCAATATACACATGCACGTATCAAGGCAATTCTGAGAAAAGCAGAATCGATGGGCATTCAGGCTGATGCATCTTCACTGAAGAATGTTACTTCACTCGAACCAGCAGAACGTGCAGTGATTTTCAAGATAAATCAATACACCAATAAATTGCAGGAAGCGGCACGGGAATATTCACCTGCGATCGTTGCCAACTACGTTTATGAATTGGCGAAGGAATACAATCAATTTTATCAGGCTATCCCGATTTTCCAGGAGAGTGATGCTGATAAGTTAAAATTCAGAATAGCTTTTTCACAAGTAACAGCGAGTACCATTCAAAAAGCAATGCGCTTGCTTGGCATTCATGTACCTGAAAAAATGTAGACTTACGTGAAATACCATCTTGAAGGTGAGAAAACTGAGCGGTTAGTCTTTCGAAAGATCAGTGAATCGGATTTCAATGATTGGCTGACATTTTTCGAGGATTCCAAAACATCATTACATTGGGTAGAACAAAAGGAATCCCCATCAATTGCTTGCGAAAAGTGGTACCAAAAACAACAATGGCGACACGAAAATGATCAAGGTGGCATGAATGCATTGATTGAAAAATCAAGCAGCAGATTTATTGGGCATTGCGGACTTTTAGTTCAAACTGTGGATGGAATTGCCGAACTCGAGATTGGTTATTCTCTTCTTCCTGAATTCTGGAATAAGGGATATGCGTATGAAGCTGCAGCATGCTGTAAAGAATATGCCTTTCAGAATAGCCTTTCAGATTCGTTAATATCCATCGTTAGCTTAACCAATATGCGATCGCAGAAAGTGGCTCTAAAAAATGGTATGACGATCGAGAAAAAGACCATTTACTGCGAAAATCAGGTTTACATTTTTCGTGTATTGAAGCAGTCTTTGAGATAGCTCAAACTTTTATTCCGACTGCGTTAACTATTTTCCGTATTTTGTGTTTATTACTTGAAAAACTCTTTATTTATGAAATCAGCAATCTTCTTGCTATTACTTATGATTCCATCAGTTTCTTCTTTGTATGATTTTAAGATGAACTCGTTGGAAGGAAAAGCCATAGACTTCAGTCAGTATAAAGGCAAAACTCTTTTAATAGTAAACACCGCTTCCGAATGTGGTTATACTCCACAATATGCCGATCTGCAAAAACTACATGAGACCTTTGGAGATAAGGTTGTTATTCTTGGTTTCCCCGCCAATAATTTTGGTGGACAAGAGCCAGGTACAAACAAAGAGATTGCTTCATTCTGTAAGAAAAATTATGGAGTTACTTTCCAGATGTTTGAAAAGATTTCGGTGAAGGGAAATGATCAACATCCATTATATGCTTACCTGAAAGAAAGGACCGGTCAAGAACCTGGCTGGAATTTTTGTAAATATTTAGTGAAACCAGATGGCACAGTGAAGTTTTTCAAGTCATCAGTAAAACCGATGGACAAAGAAATCACTAGTGAATTGTAAATTTAAATTTCATTCTTTGAGCTGAATGTTATTTTTTAATAGAACATGAAATTAAGAATCGTCATACCAATATTGATTACTATGGGTCTCGCAGCATTTTTAACAAATAAGTTGGTAGGTAATAAAAAGCCATCTGGTCCAGTAGTAAATTCTATTTACGAATTCAAAATAAATAGCCTTGAGGGGAAACAAATTGATTTCTCACAGTACAAGGGTAAAAAACTTTTGATCGTAAACACGGCATCGAAATGTGGAAAGACTCCGCAGTATGCTGGCCTCGAAAAATTGCATGAACAGTTTGGTGATAAAGTAAATGTATTAGGGTTTCCGGCTAATAATTTTCTTTGGCAAGAACCTGGTTCCAGCGAAGAGATTGCCGCATTTTGTGAACGAAACTATGGAGTAAAATTTCAAATGTTTGAAAAAGTATCTGTAAAGGGTAGTGATCAACATCCATTATATCACTGGCTGGAGGCAAAGACCGGGAAGCACCCGGATTGGAATTTCGCCAAATTTCTGGTCAATGAAGATGGAACTCAGGTAACATTCTTTAATTCCAGTGTGCAGCCCATGGATGTAACCATTATTTCGACCATCCAATAATCCAATTTATACTTTATAAATG
>JAYVTC010000112.1:0-19941 GCA_043774745.1 Cyclobacteriaceae bacterium
ATCTGTTTTACTTTTTGTGCGATTTCAGACATGTTTATAAAGGTTTAGAGTATTCAAAAATCTGTGCAAATAAAGAGATTTGGTGCAATATTGTCAAACTTTTACTGTTGCGCTTAAAATATTGGCTCGCAAAAATGAAGAAAAAAAGACTTGAAATCGAATATAGTTACGATTTTGATTTAATAGGCGTTATTTCGTCTGCCAAAGGTTATAAGCTGGCATGGGATATTAATAGTCAATTATCGACCAGATTAGTGAAGCAACCGGATTTAATAGTGCAGTTTAAGAACAATGCAGAATGTTCATTTTCTTATTTCTCGTTCGAGAATGAGGTAAATAAATTAAAATTATTTCGCAACAAGCCTAACGATAGTGAGGCAAGAAATTTTCTTTTGCCTGAATATCCTCACTTCGACTATATCATTTTGATTCAGGGCGAAGACCATGGGAATAGCAATCGATTGCAAGAACTCTTGCGTAATATTGCTTCCATTGAATTAGTCGCTTTTATACCTTTGGACGCTTTAAAATCGAAGGACAACTTTATTTTTTAATCATTTAATGGAACAAATCTCTTACAACAAGACCAAAATTGTAGCTACCGTAGGGCCAGCTTCAAGTAACAAAGAAATGCTTCGTGCCCTTGCAAAAGAGGGAGTGGATGTGTTTCGACTAAATTTCTCGCATGGTAAACATGAGGACCACCTGAAGGTGATCAACTTTGTAAGAGAGATTAATCAGGAACTAGGAACACACATTGCCTTATTGCAGGATCTTCAAGGTCCTAAGATCAGGGTAAATGACGTTCAGCCTGGAACCGAGATTAAGGCAGGAGATTCGATCACGATCACCACACGCGAGTTGCTTGGTAATCATGAAATTGTTAGCACATCTTATGCGTTTTTGCCACGCGATGTGAAAGCAGGTGATATGATTCTGATTGATGATGGCAAAATAGAATTGAAAGTAGCTGAGGTTCGGGATATTGATGTGATTTGTAAGGTGATCTACGGAGGACCTTTGAAATCACGTAAGGGAATAAACCTCCCCTTCACTAAGGTATCGGCTCCTTCCCTTACCGAAAAGGATTTGATCGACCTCGAATTTGGACTGAAGCATAATGTAGATTGGGTAGCGTTATCATTTGTTAGAAAAGCTCATGATATTGATGAACTCAGGGCTATCATTAACAATCATAATTCAACAACACGAATTGTTGCCAAGATTGAAAAGCCCGAGGCATTGGAGAATATTGATTCGATTATTGCTGCCACGGATGCGGTGATGGTTGCCCGTGGAGATCTGGGGGTAGAGATCTGGATGGAAGAGGTGCCCATGGTTCAAAAGATGCTGGTCGAGAAATGTAATAATGCTGCCAAGCCGGTAATTGTAGCTACTCAGATGATGGAGAGCATGATTGAAAACCCTCGTCCTACTCGTGCAGAAACGAATGATGTTGCCAATGCAGTAATGGATGGCGCTGATGCGTTAATGCTTTCTGCAGAAACTGCAGCAGGAAAATATCCGATTGAAGTAATTCGCAGCATGGTTCGCACGATCAATTCAGTTGAGAAGCAAGGCAATATTTTTTACAAGTTCCGTGAAATTGATCCGAACTCACCAAATTATTTCAACGACAGTTTAATTCTAACCGCCTGTAAGCTTGCCAAAGATGTAAACGCCAAAGCTATTGTCGGCATGACCCAGCTGGGTTATAGTGCGTATAAGGCTTCTTCACATCGCCCGAATGCAAACATCTTTGCCTTTACCAGCAACGATTCTATTCTTAACACCATGAACCTGGTATGGGCTACAAAGGCCTATCATTATGATAAGGCCTCGTCTACAGATGAAACCATTGCCGATGTTGAGAAAATTTTAAAACGTGATGGTCATGTAAAGACTGGTGATATTTTTATTATTCTGGCCAGTATGCCAATACAAGAGCGCGGTCGCTCTAACATGATTAAAGTTCACGTAGTAAGTTAATCGTTTCAAGTTTCAGGTTCAAGGTTTTGATCGCATCGAAACCTTGAACTTTGAATCTGAAATCAGGAATCTTATAGCTTAGGTTCTACCATAATCACATCTTCTCTTTCCACCACCACTGCTCCGGCAGGATCTCCTTTTCGCTTGCGCACATATTTTTTTGGGGTAAAGGCGACAGGACAAAGTGTTTCTGTTTTTCTTTTGGAATTATAGGCCGCTAGTTGTGCTGCGCGTTCAATGACATCTTTGGGGAACGGCTTTCCGGATTGGTGTTTAATAATAACATGTGAGCCAGCAACATCCTTTGCATGCAGCCACAAATCTTCCTTGTAAGAATGCTTTAATGTAAGTTGATCATTACTCTCTGCATTTTTACCGACCCAAATCTTAAATCCTTTATGTTCGAACTCAAAGTAAGGCAAAGACCTTTCTGCATTTTTGTTTCCGCCCGGAGCCGCAGTATTATTTTTTCTTAAGTCCTTAAGATCTTCCGTAGCTTCTAAAGCAGCTAAAGAGGCATTCCATTTTTCGATTTCTCTTTTCTTTTGCGCAATGGCTTCATTCAGTTTGTCAATTTCGATTTGCTTGTTCTTAGCCTTGCGATAAAATATCTCCGCGTTTTTTTGCGGATTCAACTCTTCCTTCAGCTTGATTTCAACAAGACTATTGTCATAGAAGCTGTTCAATTGAATAGCTTTCATGCCGGTTTTCATTTCGTGCATGTGTGCCATCACTAAATCACCCCACAACTGGTAGTGATTGTCGTTTAGCAGTTCGTCCAGTTTGCTTTGATTTTTTTCGAGATAGTTTTTTCCTGATTTGATCTGATCGGCTAGCTGTTTTCGGATCACTGATTTTTCAGAATCCAACGTATTGGCAACCGAATAGGAGTGAAAGAAATCGTTGATTGCATCCACAGGATCAGTCAACGTCTTTACTATTTCTCCAAATGGAAGTAATGAGAAAATTATGTTCCCCTCGTATTCAATCAGAAAGTATTGTGGTTTTTCCAGCAACAACTTCATTTGATTGAGCTCGCGCCATTGTGTTTCAAGGTCTTTCGTTTTGAAATCCTTTTCTTCCAGCCAATGCCATACCCATTTGCCAAACGTGAAATAATGAGAATGTAATTTTTCTTTATTTCGCTCAAAAAAATCTTTACTCCAATCGATCGTGCGGTCAAGTTGTGATAATTTCAGATCAATATCTGCAACCTGGTGATTTCTGAAGAGACTAAAAGCGTTTTCACCTTTGAAAAGAATCACGTTCGATCGGTTGCCATGCATTTTGAATAGCAATGAATAGGAGTCTTCAAGCTGAATGGAAAAACTTCTTTCATTTTCATATTGTCGAACATCCTCCACTTTTTTCATCAGCACGTCATTGAAGAGATCAATGCTGTTTTTTCTGGCTCGGCTAAAATTCTTTGGAAATGATAGACAGCAAAAACTTGCTTGAAGACTTGACTTAATGAAAAATGATGAACTGCCGTTATTAAACTCAATCATCAACTCATCTTTATTTTGGCTAAAGCATGAAACAAGTGTAAAGCCTTTAAGTATTTGCTTTAATTGATTGCCGAGTTGAACTAAAAAATAATAATTATTATGCACGTTCAGATTGTGATAGTCAGGCCATCATGAGCCAAAGCTACTGAATTAGGAAGTTCCTTTTCGATCTGTTTATGGCGTCCCAGCTTGTGACTGACATGAATAAGGTATGTTTGATCTGCACCCACTTTTGCAGCAACGTCCAGCGCTTCAGCTAAATTGAAGTGAGAGATATGCTTTTCACGTTGCAGCGCGTTGAGCACCAACACCTTTGTTCCCCGCATTTTTTCATAGGTGGAGTCTGGAATTTGATTGGCATCGGTGATATAACAAAAATCATTGACACGAAATCCTAGTACGGGGAGTTTAAAATGCTTTACCGGTAAAGGTATAAATCGTACACCACTGGCTTCAAACTCTTCTTCTCTGATCTCATTGAGTTGTATTTGTGGAGTGCCCGGGTATCGGAGTTCACCAAAGGCATAATGAAATTCTACTTGTAGTTGCCTTAACACAGCTTCATTGCCATAGATCGGTATATCCATGTTATGCAAATAATTATATGCTCTCACATCGTCTAATCCTGCGATGTGATCTTTATGACCATGGGTATAAAGAACAGCATCAAGTTTGTTGATTTGTTCGCGTAGCATTTGCTGGCGAAAATCCGGGCCTGTATCAATGACAAAGCTCTTACCTGAAACTTGAATATGAACAGAAGAGCGCAGCCGTTTATCACGATAATCCATAGAGCGACAAACCTCGCACGAGCAGCCAATAATTGGCACGCCCTGAGATGTTCCTGTGCCAAGAAAGGTGACTTTCATGGCCTTTGGTCTACAGTTTAACTTCTGATTGAGAAAGCTCTTCGTATAATTTCAAACTCTTTTCAGTAAACCGGCTGCTATCCAACTCCAGATTTTTCAGAATGTCCAGCAATGCGTTGATTTTACCTTCGGTAGTGAAGAACTTATTGATAATCATGATTTTCTGTTCCTTCAACAGGCAATAGCCTGACTTGAAGTTGCCCTTTTCATAACGAAGTATGTAATCCGATTCTGCAATAAGGTCCTCGAGTTTGGTAAGAAATTGATTGGTGTACTTAATCATTCGTAGTGGCGAATTTTTGTCCTGCAAGATAGGGAAATTAGTATTGAGTAAATAGTCATTAGTCATTAGTATTGATGCTCAAGACTATAGACTTAATTACGCACGACTTAGGACTCACCACTATTGACTAATTTTGACCGTGAATTCCAAAAAACTCATTGTAATTGCGGGGCCAACAGCTGTTGGAAAGACTGAAGTGGCTTTGCGTGTGGCAGAACATTTCAACACTGAAATTATCTCGGCTGACTCCCGCCAGATTTATAAGGAACTGGAGATTGGTACAGCTAAACCTTCTTTGGAAGAGTTAAGTCGTGTTCCTCATCATTTCATCAATACTCATTCTATCGAGCAACCCTATGATGCAGGAATCTATGGAAGAGATGCATCAGCGCTCATTCATATTTTGTTTAAAGAGAACGATACATTGATTTTATGCGGTGGTTCTGGCTTGTACATGAAGGCGGTACTGGAAGGGTTTGACGATATGCCTGAAATTCCATCAGGCACGCGTGAGCAGCTAATCACAGAATATGAGTTAAAAGGACTTGAGTGGTTGCAGCAAGAATTAAGGCAAGTTGATCACGACTATTTTGAACAGGTTGATAGAAATAATCCCCATCGGTTAATCAGGGCGTTGGAGTTATTCAGAGCTTCAGGACTAAAGGCAAGCCAATTGAGGGCGAAGGAAAAGCGAAAGCATGATTTCAAAATTATAAAAATTGGCTTGGAACTGGAACGCGGAAAGCTTTTTGAGCGTATCGATGCACGCATGAATGCGATGATTAAAAAAGGTTTATTTGATGAAGCCATGCAATTTTTCCCAAAGCGTGATTTGAATGCATTACAAACTGTAGGCTATCGTGAGATATTTGATTACATCGAAGGGAAATATGATAAGGAAGAGGCGATCCGTTTATTGAAACGAAACACCCGGAGATATGCTAAACGACAATTGACATGGTTTAAACGTGATGATGAACTGCATTGGTTCAACCCGGATCAAGTAGAAGAAATGATCAAATTAATCGACCGTTGATAGTGGACAATTGATAATTTTGCCTGACTACCTACTGCCTGCTTTTATATTAACATTTGGGAATTGAGAAAATGAATAATAAGAAAGTATTAATAATCACTTACTACTGGCCTCCATCAGGTGGAAGTGGCGTGCAGCGCTGGTTGAAGTTTGTAAAATGCCTGGTGCGTGCCGGTTGGGAGCCGTATGTGTTTACTCCAGAGAATCCTTCACTCACCATTGAAGATAAGTCATTGCAGAGAGATGTGCCCGACTCAGTGGAGGTAATTCGTTTTCCAATTTGGGAGCCGTATCAATTATTTTTTAAAATATCTTCTTTGTTTGGAAATAGAACACCCCAGCAGGCTGATTTTATTTCCACCGGCAAAAGGAGTTTCTTTCAAAAAGTAAGTTCATGGATCAGAGGGAATTTCTTTATTCCTGATGCCCGCATATTTTGGGTGAACCCCTCAGCAGAGTATCTGATTGACTTTATCCACAGAAACAAGATTGAAAAAATTATAACTACAGGCCCACCACACAGTATTCACCTCATCGGTTTACGATTAAAGAAATTAAATCCTGCACTTCGATGGATTGCTGATTTCAGAGATCCGTGGAGTGAATGGGATTTGCTGGACACACTTTCATTGACTTCGCTTGCCAGGAAAAGGCACACAACGCTTGAATATAAAGTACTCACTACCGCAGATCGTGTAATCACGATTGCCCCGTATCATGTAAATCGTTTGGAGGTGCTGAGTGGCCGAAAAGTGGATTTGATCACCAATGGATTTGATGAAGATGACTTTGTCGGGGTTCAACATCATCGCACCGATAAATTTACCATTCGTCATATAGGCATTGTAGATGAATTGCGTGATCCGAAACCGGTAATGATGGCCATCAAAGAGCTCTGCATTCTCGACTCTGATTTTGCATCACATGTTTTGATCGAGTTTGTCGGAAAAGTGAATTCATCATTTAAAAACTTTGTGAAGGATGATGAGCAGCTTTCAACGATTACAAAGTTTGTGGATCAAATGCCGCATGAGCAATTATTAAAACTATATGGCACCACTGATCTTCAATTATTAGTGCTGGCACACACCACCATTGCACCTGGGAATTTACCTGGAAAATTCTTTGAATACCTCGCTTCAGGAAGACCAATTTTAGGAGTTGGACCCTCCCAGGGAGATGCTGCAGAAATACTTCAACAAACGAATGCCGGAGTAATCAGAGAAAGAAATGATTTTGAAGGAATCAAATCTGCGCTGATGCGATCCTATCAGGAATGGAGGAATGGAACTGGCGAAGCTACAGGAAACATTCAATTATACTCAAGGCAACATTTGACTGAAAAACTGATTTCCATTTTAAATAATGTGTGACTATATCGGTGTGATGCAATCCTCGATATTGAATATTCATCAATGACTATTTTCGTAAAGGCAACGTCATTGTATAATTGGTGCCTATTAATCCGGATTCAACATGAATTTGACCAGACAGAGATTCTACCCGAGACCGGATGTTGCTTAAGCCGAGTCCTGGGTTTACGTTATCAGGATCAAAGCCGATACCGTTATCCTGGTAGCTGATTTCAATAGATATGGATGAAACATTAATATCCATTGAAATTGTTTTGCATTGGGAATGTTTGATAGAGTTGGTTACTAGTTCTTGAATGATTCGGAAAATCATAGCACCAATCTGTTGATCTTTGACTTCCTCACCTCTATAATTAAGATTTATTTCGATTGGATGATTTCTCTGTACCATGGATATATAATTATCCAATCCGTAAGACAATCCGAAAAGTTTGAGTCCCGAGGGTGTGAGTCCATAAATGATATTTTGAATTTCTGAAATAGTTTTTTGTAGTTGACTTTGAATCTCAAGGGCATCTTTATCATCTGTTTTTTTTGCAATCTTGTTTGCCATAAGTTTAATAGATACCAGATCCATTCCAATGCCATCGTGCAAGTCTTTAGCAATGCGACTACGCTCTCTTTCGGTAGCTTCAATTTCAGCGTTAAGTAGTTTCTTTTGTTGCTTATTGATAAGGCCCAGGTATTCGTTCTTCTCCTTATAGCGGACTATTCTTCGCTTGTAAATCACAACGCTTATCAGTAAAGTGATAAGTATCGCTGCTAATCGAGTGTACCACGTATTCCACCAGAGCGGCTGCACGGAAAAAGGAAAGGCGGCCCCGGTTTTCCAATTATCATTATCAAATGAGAATTCAATATCTAACACGTAGTCTCCTGGAGAGATCGACTGCAAATTGATAATTCTTGAGGTGGCTTCAGTCCAATCATCACTTTTTGAGATGCGATATCGGGTGTACATGTTTTGATTATTGAAAGAAATAAATCCGAACTTCAGTTGAAGCAGACTTTTGTTATTGATTTCAATTTTCTGATTGTTGCCAACCAACTGTGGCTTGATTAGCTCATAATAAAAGACCGGATTTGGCTCATTGGATTCTTTGGGATTTGGAATAATCTTAATGCTATTGTCAGAGATAGCCCAAATCGATTGATCAGTGATATAAAAAAAATTAATTCTCTCATTAGGAAATTCTTCCGCTATGATTTTATATAATTGAATGTGATTGTTTTTAAGGGATTTATTCGTTAACGCAAGCAGCCCTTTCTCTGTAGAAATCCAGATTAACGAATCCTTTTTTTGGGCATAATAAACATCATTTGCTATAAAATTCTTATTGGTATTGAAAGAGGTCACTTCAAAGTTTTTTTTGTTCATGAGGTGAAAACCGTTTCCAATGGTACCGATGAAAATCGATTCTTCGTCAAAGGGAATGATTGATGTGATTTTTGAATTTGATAACACCTTCGGCTTATTGATTAAATTCATCACTGAATCAAATATTTCGAGCCCGGTTCGTTCAGAGGTGTACAATGTAGAATTATCGAATAAGAGTTTAAGATGGATAGATTTGGCGATTACGTAAGTTGAATTACCTTTCAAATCAAATCGGGATATTCGTAATCCGCCAACCGCCCATACCAGGGAATCAGATTCAGCGCTATACCCAGTGTATGATCCATCAATTTTCTCTTTTATTGCACCAGACTCCAGACTAACAATAGATGTTTGACTAGCGGAGACCCATAATTGCTTTTTAAAATCGATAAACAGAGATCGAATTGGAGTTTCAAAATTTTCAGTCCAGAGAAGATTAGCATTATTAAGATCATAGGCTGAAACAGATCCTTTTTGATCTCCAACTACAAGATAGTTTGTATGGAAGGTGGCGAATCGGATTTTATCTTTCAGATTGATCGTTTTGGTTTTCAGGTTTGAAGTATAGTAGACACCTTCTTCCAGTGTGCTAAACCACATACCTCCTTCATGATCTTGTAGTACTTGTGTTATCGATTTATTGGATAAAATTGCGGGATGATCAACAATACTAAAATTATCTTTAGTAATTTTATCGGCACCATCATTGGTATAGCCCACCCAATAAAATCCATCCCGATCTTGAGATAAACTAATGATTGAGGATCGGCCTGTAAACACCTTTTTTACTTCCGAGCCATTGTAACTAAATATATCTGAATTGATAGTGATAAGTGTCCGATCACCATCCTGTAAAGCATAGGCAACCTTATTATGATTGAGGGTATCCGTTAGCGTTATAGGATAATATTGTCCATTGATTTTTATCTTTTTTATTCTAGTTGAAATTCCATTGAGCCCACATAGTAATTTCTTGCTCTTGGTAATTCTGACATTTAATTCATGTTCGTTGATCGCTTCTTTTTCAATTTTACCATCTGAACTGACTTTCACTAAATATTTCTCTGTGCCGAAATAAACGTCACCTTCTTCATAATGAAGGCTATACATCAGATTGTTTTGGAAAAGCTCCTCTAATTGATCATTCCACTTAAATGGAGTGATCTTACCGTTTTCGTAAATGGATAACTTTCCTGAATAAGTTCGAAACCAAATTCTTTGCTGGTCATCTTCCGAGAAAGCAAAAACTACGGGATCGGAGAGTCCATCTTTTACGGTAAGCACCTTCATCTCATAGCCATCAAATTTTGCCACTCCGTGATCAGAAGCAAACCATATAAATCCATGACTATCCTGAAATACATCATAAATTTCAGTGCTTGGCAAGCCTTCTCTAATGGAATAGTTAATTAGTCCTGAATTTTGTCCAACGGCAGTGTTTAAAAAACTGAATATGGTTAAGCAGATTAAAAAGAATTTTTCAAGCAAGGTTCTGCAATATTTTTTTTTGCGTGATAAAAGTATTGAAGATTTATTTTTTTCGATCCGCGTTTTCATGAAATTTTAGTCTCTTCTTCTAAATAAAGAAATCAGATTCCTAAAAATACCATTAGCATCAGCAGATGGGCGTGCCCAAAGTATAAGTGAAGAGAAGACGATTGTGACAATCGCTGATCGGAATACAATATCCATAAATGTGTTGTCAACTTTGAAGATGATCTTGTTTATACTAAGAGTGATTACTCCAATAGCCAGAACTTTTAATGTAGCCCATTCAAAAGGGTGAATGCCAAACCTGACAAATATGAAAATGAACTTAATCACATTGAATGTGATTAATGCGAAAGCACTTCCCCAGGCAGCCCCTTCAATTCCATAGCGAGGTATGAGAATATTGTTGGAGATGATGACGATGGTCGCGAGTATGATAATTAAAATGATATTGAAGCGATAGTATTTTGACAGCACGATGATCTCGCTGCTGGGGCCAAAGAGCATGTCCATCAGTTTGCCAAAGCCTATAATAATGACCACCCATTTACCCAACTCATAATTTTCTCCTTTTGGCATAAGATTAAAGATGTTATCAATATTGATCCACACACCAATTAGTAATAACGATCCGATAATAAGCTGATTGATCGAAATTTTACGATAGAGATTGGCTATTTCCTTTATTTCATTTTGTTCAAATGCTTTGGAGATCAGCGGCATCGTGATTTGGCTTAGTGCTCTTCTTGGTATTTCTATGACAGTAGCCATATAAAAAGCTGTCGTATAAATAGCATTGGCTGCAAGGCCTAACATGGCAGACACCATCATGCTGTCGATTTTTCCAATTAATATCATGCCTGCCATACCGGCAAAACTCAAAAGACTGTATTTGATTAGTTCAGCGAATTTGTTTTGATCGAGTGATCTAAAGTCCGTTTGAATGGAAATTTCTCCTTGCTGCCATAAATAAGAAATCAAGAGTAGCATACAAATCAGGTAGGCCACAACAGAGCCAATAATAAATTGATCAAACGAAAGTATTCCACTGAAGTAAAGGAATACCAAAACAGAAAGAAGCAAGCGGGCAACGATTTCTCGTAATAAATTGGGAACGACTGTTTTTAGCAGTGATCGCGAGAAGGCCTCCAATGCTGCGATTATCACCATGAGCAGTGTAAGCCAAAGCACCCATGATGAATATTGAATGATTTCTTTTGCATTCTCTTCAAAGTAAGACAGGAGCGGAGTTTCAAAAATTTTAAAAATGATAAAAAAAACTGCGAACCCAGACAGCGCCAGCAACATCATCAGTGTAATAAAACTATGAGAGGTGTTTTTATCCTTTACGAACTGTGGATAATACCGAAAGATACTTTGTGTTAATCCGAATTGCGCAAAAGGTGAAAGAAGAATGGCAGCATCCTGTATGGTGCGAAAGAGACCAACTTGTTCAAGCGATAAGAACTTAGGATATAAATAGAGAAGATTAATATAGCCAATCACTACACCCACGTAGGAGATGATGGTAGAATAAATGCTTTGGCGGATGACAAGACCCATTCGTTATTAATCCTTTAAGAGATTGGATACAAGATCGTTTAAAATAAGGTTATTTTTTTCGGCTGATAATTCATGAGCAGCCTTGTCGGCTTGCTTTTTGAAAAAGTTAATCTCATCGATAGTAAGGGCATTAATTTTTTTTGCGAGAGATTGAGCTGTGAAATCATCAGCAACCACTCCCAGGTTATAGTTATTCACCAGACTTGCCATTTCAGGTGTAGGCCCAATGCCGATAGCGAGGCGAGCTTGAATAAAATCAAATAATTTGTTGGGAAGTGTATTGGCGTAATTAAAATTGATCGGAGGGAGCAGGAAAATTCCCATGTCGTAAGGATGAATGAAGTTCACCACCTCTGCGCTTTTTACAGGCGGCACGATCGTTATTCTGGGGTTGTCTTTGATCAAGTTTTTTAATGAATCCAGATAGCCTCTTGTTTTTTTATTGGCTATGGAAGGCGTGAGTAACATCAGATCAAGCGTGAAACGATCATCCAGATAATTCATCATCTCAATCATGATTTCCAGTTGCCGCGAGGGGTTGGCTGCACCATGATGAATCAATCGGATTTTTTTCTCATCTACCGGAATGGGAGTAAGATTTGAGTAATAGTTTGCGTTGGTTACAACAATGGGTTTTACTGGATAATGTGATGCGTATTCATTGGCAAGCCCGGTTCCAACCGTGATCATTTCCTCTACCAACGGCAGATATTTATTGCATAGGTATTTATTAAACCGTTGAAAGAAAATTCTCCACATCATTTTGTCTTCAAAATGCCTTGGGGCAAATTCATGGGCATCAAAAAGAATTTTTTCTTTCTTTTTAATTTTGAAAGCAAGTGGCAGGCTTTCAATATCGTTGGCAATAATCAGATCAAAGGTTCTGCTTTCCAACTGCTTTCGTAAATCCGGAAAGTCGTAAATAACGTTGTAGGCGGATTCAAATAAACCGGTGAGAAGAAAGATTGAACCAATCACTTTTTGAAAAAGCCCGGGTTTTATTCTCTTAATATAAAATACTTCGTGTTTCCAGTTTTTAGGTGAATCGAAACAGGCAATCGTTAATTGATATCGTTCTGATAGAAAATTAATTTGCCTTGCGACACGGGCATCATGGCTAAGATCGCTATACGCAAGGATCAAAATCTTTTTCATTTCTTTCTGCGAGCTTCAACAATATAATAGCGTGGTGTAAATAATCTTAGCAGGGGCCTAATGCCATTGATTTTGGTAGGGCTGGTCCATTTTTCTCTGCGCACAATTTCCCAACCTGCTTTTTCGAGAAGCCAATCAAATTGCCAGTCTTCAAATTCGTGAAAGTGCTGATCCCATCGATCGTTTTTATTTCGATATGATTTTGCAAACCAAAGTGATAACGGTATGCTCGCGAAGAGACGATCTGATTTTATCGATTTTAAAACATCAAGTGGATTAAGCAGGTGCTCAAATATTTCAAAGGCAGTAGTGACATCGGAATTATATTTTGAAACGGACTCCGGAAATTCATCCAGATCTTCACCTTCAGTGTTGAGTAGGTTATATCCCTTCTCAGCTAGGAATTCTGAAAATGGATTTTTCGTACCAAGATCCAGAATGGTAACTCCCTTGGTCACGGAAGACTCCATAAACGTCCACGTTTTTTTATAGCGCCTTGCTTTTGTTGGCGAGGGTTTGTAGGTATCAGCGGACATTGATTTTTCTCGTTAAGACTTTTTAATAACTGATTTAACTTTATTGGGGTTATCCTTCAAAAATGATTCCCATGATTTACTCTTGTTCTTCAACATTCCATTCTGGTAATGATGACATACGGCCACCGCCAATGCATCAGAAGCATCCAATAGCTTTGGCATTTCTTTGATACTGAATATCTGCATTAGCATTCTGGCCACTTGCTCTTTCGATGCATTTCCATTGCCCGTTACTGATTGCTTTACTTTTTTAGGGGCATACTCAGTAATTGGAACTTCTCTGTAAAGCGCTGCCGCCATAGCCACACCCTGAGCACGACCTAATTTTAACATCGACTGAACGTTTTTACCAAAGAAAGGAGCTTCCAGCGCTACTTCATCAGGTTTGAATTCATCCACCAGCGTGAGAACTCTATCAAAAATCTTTTTTAGTTTTAACTCATGTGCACCGTATTTGCCCATTTGAATCACACCAAACTGAATGAGCTTTACTTTACTCAATTGTACTAAGATAATAGCGTAGCCCATTACATTGGTTCCGGGATCCAGCCCAAGAATGATCTTTTCAATGACAGGTTTTTTCTCAACTTTGCTCACGGCTCAAACTTACAGAGAAACAGGCAATGCTTATTTATCTCATTCTCATCTTTAGCATTTATTTTGGATTTCTACTGGCATGCATAGCAGGCTGGCAAAAATATACGCAACAGCCAGAGCCGCAGGTGCGTGCAATGAAAGAATTTGTTTCGATTGTTGTGGCGGTTCGCAATGAAATGACTTCGATTTCTCCACTGCTTTCGTCAATCGGGACTCAGGATTTTCCGAACCAAAATTTTGAAGTAATTCTTGTGAACGATCATTCTACGGATCATACTGAACAGATTATTTCTCTTTGGATACAAGATAATTTGCAAACGCAGTCTTACTATATCCATTCTACCGGCAATGGAAAGAAGCAGGCTTTGACTGATGGTATTAAGATGGCGAAAGGAGAAATCATCCTGACCACAGATGCCGATTGCGTTCTTCCAATGAATTGGATTTCAAGTATGCTCATGTCGTTTAATGATGATACATCGTTAGTGATAGGTTTGGTTAAAATCCAGCAGGAAAGATCCCTTTTTTCAAAACTTCAAACTCTTGAGTTTAGCAGCTTAATCGGTAGTAGCATATCATTGCTTGAACTTGGTTTTCCAATCATGTGTAATGGAGCGAGCCTGGCATTTCGTAAAAAGAGTTTCGAGGCAGTGAATGGCTACGAGGACAATGTTCACATTCCTTCCGGGGATGATGAGTTCCTGATGAGAAAATTTGTGAAGCTCTTTCCGGATTCAATACAATCCGTTCATTGGCCATCGGTGGTAGTGGCCACGAAGCCTCAGCCATCATTAAAAAGCTTTATTCATCAGCGGCTTCGGTGGGCAGGTAAATGGAGAGCTAATGATTCCTTTAAGACAAAAGCATTAGCACTGTTCATACTGATTTTTCAGCTTACCAGTATCATGGCGTTTGCTTTACTTTTTACAAGCAAAAATTTGTTAGGAGTTGGCATACTGTTGGGTATGAAATTTTTATTGGAAGGATATTTCCTTTTTAGCGTTGGTAAGACGTTACGCCAAAAGTTTTCCATTCCTGCATTTCTAATACTTCAATTAGTTTATCTTTTTTATGTATTGATTATTGGAATACTTTCCCAACTAGTTGATTATGAGTGGAAAGGAAGGCGCCAGCCGTCTGTAGGTTAAGAGATTGTTAAATTGCTGAAGGCACTGCTTTTCTTTTTATCTTTACCCTTCTTAGAATATGGACGAACTGGAATTAAAAGCACAACTGGAAAGGAAAGAGTTAGAACTTAACGCTTTACTGGAAATCACCCTGTCAATTAATAATAACGTACCCGAAGATTCACTTTATAAGATTTTCAATTTCACCCTCAGGTCAAATCTCAATATAAAAAAACTGGCCCTGTTTGTTTTTGATGAAGTCTGGAATTGTAAGGTAAATTTTGGTACTCAAAAGAATTTTAATAAGCTCAAACTGGACGATCGCTTTGCGCTGATTAAGAATGTGCATCGCATGGATGAGTTTGAGGAATGTGAGTTTCATGAATTTGATTTGGTGATCCCCGTATCACATAAATCCGATACACTTGCATTGGTTTTTGTGGGAGGGCTCAATAATAACATCAACAATGAGCGTGATGATAGCATAAAATTCATACAGGCTTTGAGCAACATCATCGTAGTTGCTGTAGAGAATAAAAAACTGGTGCGTAAGCAATTGACGCAAGAGGCATTTCGAAAAGAGTTGGAAATCGCCAGCGATGTGCAACAGTTTCTTTTCCCCGAGAGATTGCCTTTTACAGAACGCTTGAAGATGGAAGCGAGTTATCTTCCACATGACTTAGTAGGAGGCGACTACTATGACTACATTCCGATCAATAAAAATCAGTTTTTAATTTGTGTGGCCGATGTGAGTGGAAAAGGAATACCAGCCGCGTTGATGATGTCTAATTTTCAAGCTTCACTTCGAACCTTACTGAGACAGACACCCAACCTGAAGGAGATTGTGGAGGCATTGAATTACCAGGTAATGGAAAACACAAAGGGCGAGAAGTTCATAACGTTCTTCGGTGCTATCTACGACATCAGTTTGAAAACGATGGTCTATGTGAATGCTGGTCACAATGCCCCCATTCTGATGGATAAAAAGCATGGCATCCGATTATTGGAGGAAGGATCAACGGTGCTGGGCGCAATGAATCCGTTGCCTTTTATGAACGAAGGCTTCGTCACCGATCTTGATGACTTCACCCTCTTTGCTTATACCGATGGACTTACAGAAACCATTAATGAAGATAATGAAGAGTTTGGGATGCAATCGTTGTTAGATTATTTTGAAAAGAACGCTGACAAAGACATACGTACCATCCATCAGGATATCATTGTTGCGCTGGATGGATTTAAAGGAAAGAATGCATATCGCGATGATATTACGATGCTTACTTGCAGGGTGCAACAAACCTAGGAATTGAATCATGGTATTCCGCACGCCTTTTTTTTTACCATGGCTTTATCCGGAATTGCTTTGGAAAGCAGAGACACAAGAAAAAAAAATATTTCTCACGTTTGATGATGGCCCTGTACCTGGGCCCACCGGCTTTGTATTAGAAACGCTAAAGAAATTCAATGCCAGAGCAACTTTCTTTTGCATTGGCGATAATGTTCGAAAGCATCCTGACGTGTTTGCTAAAGTTGTTGAAGCAGGTCATTCAATTGGCAATCACACATTCAATCATCTTAAAGGTTGGAATTATTCCATTCAGGAATACATTAATAATGTGGAGTTGTGTGCCAATCAATTTAAACTGTCCGGCATCCAATCTTCAGAATCCATTATCCAACCACTCTTCCGCCCACCATACGGGCGTATTAAAAGAAATCAGATCAAAGCGTTACATAACTACCGAATAGTCATGTGGGATGTACTCACGCATGATTATGCAAAATCGTATTCACCCGAACGATGTTTGACAGACTCTATAAAAGCAACAAGGCCTGGTTCCATTGTGGTTTTTCATGATAGTGTTAAGGCTGAGCGCAATATGATGTATGCACTTCCACGATACCTCGAGCATTTTTCAGATAAAGGATTTTCCTTTGAGGCTCTTTAGTTCGGCCATTACATCACTTTGTTCCATACCTTTGCCATCAAATGCAATCAGGCAAACAGAAACATATCTTGGTAGCCGTGCTCGATTGGGGGCTTGGTCATGCAACGCGATGCATTCCAATTATTAATTGTCTGTTGACGAACCATTGTAAAGTATCTATTGCCGGCAACGGGCCTTCGTTCGAACTTCTGAAGCAGGAGTTTCCCCAACTCACCGTTCACGAACTATCTCCTTATAATGTAAGGTATCCGTCTAACAGTTTTTTCTTTCTTCACCTATTGTTTCAATCACCAGGAATATTCAAGGCTATTCGTGCTGAGAGAAAACAAATAGGAAAACTGGTTAGCGAGAATAATATTGATGCAATTATTTCCGATAATCGATACGGATGTTATTGCGAGAAGGTGCCTTCAGTCTTGATTACGCATCAATTGAATATACAGCTACCCTCATCACTTTCGTGGAGTAAGTTTATGGTGGACTATATTAATAATCAGTTAATTAAAAAGTTTGATGCGTGCTGGGTTCCTGATTTTCCTTCCGGTTTAACAAGTAAACTTTCTGAATCCAGGAAGCTGAAAGCAAGATTTATCGGAATGTTGTCAAGATTTCAATCAAATGATGTTGTTCAGGAAAGTGATCTGGTAGTGGGATTGGTATCAGGCCCGGAACCACAGAGGGAAATCTTTGAAAAGCTTCTCCTTAAACAGTTTAAAAAACTGAATCAGCCCTGTTTAATTGTTCGCGGGCTCCCAAATGTCATGTTTAATGAAACCAAAGACGGTAACATAACTTTAATAACTCATGCACCGGCTCAGGAGTTAGAGATAATTATTTCCAAAGCAAACATCGTTATTTCACGAAGTGGTTACACTACCATTATGGATTTGCAGGCTATTGGTAAGAAGAACGTGATTTTTATTCCAACTCCTGGTCAGACCGAACAAGAATACCTTGCTAACGAATTAGAAAAAAGAGGGATAGCCTATACTCAAATTCAGGATAGATTCAACATGAAAGAGGCACTTGAAAAGTCAAAGGAGTACAAAGGTTTTGATGCAAGCACACAACGCACTAATTTGCTGAATGAAGCTGTTCAAGACCTCCTTCACTAGATTTAATAGTTACTATGAATTATTGGACCGATACGCATGCTCATATATATGTAAAGGATTTTGCTGAAGATCGCTTAGAAATACTCAGGCAATGTGATGACCTGGATATCAAACGCATTTACATGCCAAACATCGATCACACCTCCATCGATGATATGCTGGAAGTGGAGCACAAGCATCCCAGGCAGTGTTTTTCTATGATGGGGTTGCACCCGTGTTCGGTGAAGAAAGACTTTGAAAGTGAATTATATAGAGTAGAGGAGTGGCTATCGAAAAGAAAATTTGCTGCTGTAGGCGAAATGGGCACTGATCTTCATTGGGATAAAACCTTTTGGGATCAACAAATGGAAGCTTTTAAAATTCAGGTGGGCTGGGCAAAAAAGTATCGACTTCCGATTGTAATCCATTGTCGTGAATCCATTGATCAGACCATAGAATTATTGGAGCCATTACTGGATTCGAGGCTGACTGGAATTTTTCATTGTTTTTCGGGTAACCTGGAGCAGGCAAAAAAGATCATTTCTATGGGATTTTATTTAGGAGTAGGGGGAGTGGTTACTTTCAAAAACGGAGGTTTGGATAAAGTACTTCCTGACATTGACTTAGAGCGGGTTGTACTGGAGACAGACAGTCCCTATTTAGCACCAACTCCACATCGCGGAAAGCGAAATAGTCCTTTATATATTCCACTTATTGCCAGTAAAATAGCAGAGATAAAAAAAATCTTACCGGAAGAAGTAAGATTGATCACATCAAAGAGTGCATTAAATTTATTTGTTCAAGAACGATGAGCTATAAAAAAATCCATATCAACACAGCCACACCTGAGAAGCCACGCTCACGGATAATGATTATTTATACGGGTGGAACTTTTGGAATGACCTATGATGCCAGCGGAGTGTTAGTGCCTTTTGATTTCTCTTTGATTCTTTCACAATTGCCTACACTTAGAAATCTGTTTCTTGATCTGACCGTGATTTCTTTTGAAGTACCAATCGATTCTTCGAACATTCAACCTGACCACTGGAAGATGATTGGGAATATCATTCTTGAAAATTATGACGAACAGGATGGTTTTGTAGTCCTTCATGGAACGGATACGATGTCATTTACTGCTTCAGCAATAAGTTTTATGCTTCGCGGATTATCCAAGCCGGTGATTTTTACCGGAGCCCAGTTGCCTATCAGTGAGCCACGTTCTGATGCAAGGGAAAATCTGATTACCTCCCTGGAGATCGCTTCTGCCAAAAAAGACGGTAAGGCCATTGTGCCCGAAGTATGCATCTATTTTGATTATGAGTTGCTCAGAGGCAATCGATCAAAAAAAGTTGAGAGTATGCACTTTGATGCCTTTGAATCTGAGAACTATCCATCCTTAGCTAAGGCAGGTGTAAAAATCGACTATAACTATGCAGTGATTAATCAGGTTGAGTCCGATGGTGTATTGAATTTATTTCAGAAGTTTGACACCAATATTTCAATTTTAAAGCTATTCCCTGGTATTACTCAAAAAACAATTCAATCAATTTTAAATACTCCAGATTTAAAAGCCCTTGTCCTTGAGACCTTTGGATCAGGAAATGCACCATCCCTTCCATGGTTTATTAAAATTCTTAAAGACTCAATTGATAAAGGACTAGTCGTGTTAAACATATCTCAATGTCCTGGGGGCATGGTTGTTCAAGGCAAGTACGAAACCAGCAAAGCATTGGGTGAAATTGGAGTAATCAGTGGTGGTGATATGACTCTAGAGGCGGCAGTCACTAAACTAATGGTTCTTTTAGGTGAATATGACCAGTCAGAGGTAAGGCAGTTAATCAATAAGCCTATTGCAGGCGAGAGTACCCAATAGAAATCTTAATCTACTGATGGTGGTTGAAAGCGGAGAGGGCGGGATTCGAACCCGCGATACCCTTTCGAGTATACACACTTTCCAGGCGTGCTCCTTCAACCACTCGGACACCTCTCCAAA
>JAYVTC010000113.1:0-31358 GCA_043774745.1 Cyclobacteriaceae bacterium
GGCAGGAGCAAGAAACTCCAGCATAAAAAGCAAGGTGACAAAAAGTTGAAGAAACCTGTTTGTTCTGATTTTCATTCACATGAAATATACAGTTTAATCGCAATAATTTCAAATGAATATTTACCGATGAAGACATGACTTTGGCTGGCCAACTGTACTCTTTATAAGTATGACGAGAGGAAATCCTGCAGCCCTTTGATTTCATTTTTTTTCAATGCCGGGAAGTTGGCTATCCGAAACGTTTCGCTTTTTAATTTCCCATAACCCTCACCCAATAGAAAACCTTTTTTCTTTGCTTTGGTTTTCACTTCTGTGAGTAATTCTGGATTTCCGGTAATGGTGATAACTGTGTGTGAAAGGACTTTTTGATTTTTAATATAAAGCTTCAGGTTATTTCCCTCCTTAAAAAAATACTGCCATTCCCTGGCCCGGATTTCGATCTTCTTGTGAACAGAACTGATGTTCTTCGAATCTTTCAAAACACGCATCAGTAAATAAATTCCCAAAACATTGGGAGTATACGATGTTTGCCACTTGTTCATCATTTCAATCATGAATACGAGGCTGTTATAATGATCGTTTTCTTTCACCGACAGGATGCGCTCTACTGCTTTTGGGGAGCACACCATCACCGCTAATCCGGCAGGAAGGCCAAAGCATTTTTGAACGGAAGCAAACCATATGTCGGCATGTTTAAAATTTAAATTGATGCCGGCCATGGACGAAGTAGCATCCACTGCGATTAGGGCGTTCGGATATTTTTTCAGAATGGAAACAATTAATTCATCACTGACTTGCGTGCCGTTGCTCGTTTCATTTTGTGTAATGCAAATGAGTTCACTTCTTGAGGGCTTGATATTTTTCAGATTGATTTCCTGCTCACGATCAAACCGGAGGGCTTTGGTGTCAGGCCGTATACGTTTTGTGTAATCAAACCATTTTTCTCCAAACCCACCGTTATAAATATGAAGGCTTTCTTTTTTGATCAGCGACTGCGCGAGTATCTCCCAACACTCCGTAGCAGAGGAAGTAAATAAGATCGTATAGCGTTCAGGAATATTGAGTTTTTCTTTGAGTAGGGAAACCGTGCTTTCGCATAGTCCCATAAATTCATCGCTTCTATGGTTCAGGCTCAATAATCCTTTTTCACAGGCATCTTTCACATACTTCGGGATTTTGTCGTGCACGCGCGAGGGGCCAGGGTAGAAAGAGATCATGATGTAAATAAATTATCCTAAAGGTAAGAACTTCTTGCGCAGGATCGAATGATCCAATAAAAACGATAGCACAGCTTGTGAAAATAAGATCGATTTTTTATCTTTCATATAGTGATACATTTTAATGCATATTGAAAACCACTAACCCCCATCATTATGGATTTTAATCAAACCTCCGCATTAGTTGAAGAAGCCATCCG
Source organism: Cyclobacteriaceae bacterium (assembly GCA_043774745.1). Taxonomy (GTDB): domain Bacteria; phylum Bacteroidota; class Bacteroidia; order Cytophagales; family Cyclobacteriaceae; genus ELB16-189. Next base: position 1,418 of record JAYVTC010000113.1, read on the forward strand.
TGGGCTTAATGTTGACCCTGCCTTGTGCCGTGGCCAGAAACAAGGACAATGGTCCATCATTTATAAAGGAGCCACGGTGTGGATAGACGTATTTAATTTTCAGACAACCCCCGACCGTTGGTATTTTCAGGTGATGAGCCCACTGCTCCTCGTGCCCGATAAAAATGTAGACAGCTTTTATCAGAATCTGCTTGAGGTCAATCACACCCTCTTCGGATCATGGATCTGCAAGAAGGGCGACTGGACCTACGTGATGTTTCTACGCGAAGCAGCTGGCCTGGACCTGAGTGAAATTAATGCCACACTTGATCGCGTAGCGTTTTACTGCAGCGATTACAAAGGCAAACTCACCTTTAAGTTTGAAGGTAGTTGGTTGCCTAAAACCAGCCGACCCGAGGGAGGAAGCGCGTCATAGTGCAACCACTTTAGTGGATCAATAAGTTTCATAGGTGAAATCAAAATGCGGGTGAAACCCTGTATCTATTTTCGTTTATTCTGCTCCCTTTTATATCTACGGTAAGTAGAAAAGATATATACCTTGCCTGATTGAAGAAAGTTGACTGGTGATTAATAATTGTAATTCCATTAATCATGATAAGAAATTCTGTTTTTACTTTGCTGTTGCTGATTAGTTCAATAGTTTATTCCCAACAAAATACATATTGCAATCCTATCAACATTGATTACGGATACACACCTATCCCCAATTTTAGTGAGTGGGGAAGACATCGTGCAACGGCCGATCCGGTGATCGTAAATTACAAAGGCGATTACATTTTGTTTAGTACTAATCAATGGGGCTATTGGATGAGCAGCAACATGCTGAATTGGAAATTCTATCCGCGCTTATTTCTTCGGCCGTGGAATAAAGTGTATGACGAATTGTGTGCACCTGCTGTGGGAATTATAGGCGATACCGTCATCGTGATGGGCTCAACCTATGAGCGCGATTTTACCATATGGATGAGTACCAATCCCAAAGCCAATGAGTGGAAGCCCTTAGTGGAGCGCTTTGATATGGGTGGATGGGATCCTGATTTTTTTACCGATGATAATGGACGTTTATTTATGTACAACGGCAGTAGCAACAAATTTCCTTTATATGGTGTTGAATTGAATCGTAAGACACTCCAACCACTGGGCACACGAAAGGAAATGTATTTGCTGGAACCCGATCGCTTTGGCTGGCAACGTTTTGGTGAACACATGGACAACACCTTTCTCGATCCGTTTATGGAAGGTGCTCACGTGACCAAGCATAGCGGAAAGTATTATTTGCAATATGGTGCACCCGGCACCGAGTTTAGCGGCTATGCCGATGGCGTTGTTGTAGGCACTTCACCATTAGGACCTTTCACTCCACAATCCGATCCGTTGAGTATTAAGCTTGGCGGTTTTGCACGCGGGGCAGGGCATGGCTCTACGTTTCAGGATAACAACAAAAACTACTGGCATATCAGCACCATCATGATTTCTGTGAAGAATACCTTTGAACGAAGATTAGGTATATGGCCTGCAGGTTTTGATCATGATGGTGTGATGTGGTGCAGCACAGCATACGGAGATTATCCGCATTACTTGCCAGGTGCTTCAAAACCAGGAGCATTCACGGGTTGGATGTTGCTCAATTATGATAAGCCAATGACAGTTTCTTCTACACTTGGAAATTACACAGCCAACAAAGCCAATGATGAAGATCTGAAAACCTATTGGAGTGCAGCCAGCGGAAACAAAGGGGAATGGATCCAAACTGATTTGGGAACTATGAGTACAGTCAGTGCAGTGCAAATCAATTATGCTGATCAGGATGTAGATGGCGATCGTTTGGGAAAAAGAACGGATCAATACCATCAATATAAATTGTATTACTCTGCTGATGGAAAGAAATGGAAAATACTCACAGATAAAAGCGCCAACCATACCGATGTGCCTCATGATTACATCGAGCTATCAGAACCCGTACAAGCACGATACGTCAAGTTAGAAAACATTCATATGCCCACAGGCAAATTTGCGCTTAGCGGATTTCGTGTTTTTGGAAATGGAAACGGATCAAAACCTGCAGCACTGAAACAGTTTCTTGTCTTGCGAACAGAGAACGATAAACGAAGTGCTTTCATCAAATGGAATCCGGTGGATAACGCCTATGCTTATACTATTTATTACGGCACAGCACCCGATAAATTATACACGGCTATCATGGTGCATGGCAACAATGAATACTGGCTGAAGACGATGGATAGAACGAAGACTTATTATTTCACCATTGAAGCATTAAACGAAAATGGCTTAAGCAATCGCTTTGAAACGGTAAAGGTGGAGTAGTAACGTTTAACTAAATTCCAGTCGGTAATATGCAACAATTAACAACTGTGTTATCTACTTCCATTAACTGAAATAGGAATGATGAAGATCAAAGACTTTATTCAAGATTTTCCCATTAAAGCATATGGTGATAAAATGCCATGGGATATTGTTAAGATGACCCCGCAAATAATTACTGACATTGTATCGCGACTTGATCATGATTTTACAGTAAATGAGGGGGTTGCTATTCATAAGTCTGTGATTGTTGAGCAGGGAGCAGTCCTAAAAGCTCCGATCGTTGTTTTCGCAAACAGTTTTATTGGCGCTCATGCTTACTTGCGCGGTGGGGTTTTTCTTGGTGAGTTGGTGGTGATCGGGCCGGGGTGTGAAATCAAATCGAGCATCATCTGTGCTAAAAGCAGTTTGGCTCACTTTAATTTTATTGGCGATAGTATTATTGGCAGCCATGTGAATTTTGAAGCAGGTTCAATTTCTGCTAATTACCATAACGATAAATCTGATAAACGAATATTCTGTGTATATAACTCAAGCGTGATTGACACCGGAGTGGATAAATTTGGGTCTTTGGTTGGCGATCATTCAAAAATCGGAGCAAATGCAGTACTTTCACCAGGAACACTGTTGGCAAAAAATACGATCGTAAAGCGACTTGAATTAATTAATCAATACGATAGATAGTTCAAAATTCTTACTCAGAATTGCAATTGGTTATTTGTCTTTACCTACCTGGTGCTGAATCGCCATCGCATACCCATCCATCCCAAAACCGGTAATCAACCCAATACACTTTGAGGTGATCAGACTCTTATGCCGGAATTCTTCACGCGCATATACATTGGAAATATGAACTTCAATCACTGGAGTTTTGATGGCTGCAATAGCATCATGTATGGCTACGGAAGTGTGCGTATATGCTCCGGCATTTAAAATAATTCCATCAAACGAAAACCCTACTTCATGAAGTTTGTTGATCAGCTCGCCTTCTACATTCGATTGAAAGTAGTGAAGTTCTACATCCGGAAAGCGAGATTTCAGTTTTTCAAAATATTCTTCAAACGACTGCCTGCCATATGTTTCAGGTTCACGCTTGCCGAGCAGGTTAAGGTTGGGGCCGTTTATGATTTGTATCTTCATGCTTCGAAGTTAATCTCAAAATTAATAATAGCGATACTCCTGTTTATAAATTTCCTTTTAAATACTAACAGGCCGGCATCATTTATCCTGATAGAATCATCAGGATTAAAATAATTTGCACATTTGTGTAGTGAAGAATTGGGAAACCCATATCAAACATTTTGGAAGCTACCTAAAACTGGAGAGGTCGCTTTCTTCCAACTCCATTCAGGCTTACGTGCGAGATGTGGAAAAACTGGCTCAGTTTATTGAGATGAAATTTGCTGGGGTGAGTCCACTGGTCATTTCGCCCAGGCATTTACAGGCATTCCTGCAATATATTAATGAGTTGGGTTTGAGTGCCTTCAGCCAGGCTCGTATGCTTTCTGGTATAAAAGCGTTTTACAAGTACCTTCTCTTTGAGGAGATGATTGAAAAAGATCCTACTGCATTGATTGAGGGGCCAAAGTTGGGAAGAAAATTACCAGACACACTCGACTATGAGGAAATCGTGAAAATGCTTGAAGCCATTGACTTGTCCAAACCAGGAGGAGGACGGAACCGCGCTATGCTGGAGGTACTTTACTCTTCTGGGCTCCGCGTGTCTGAGCTTGTCGATCTGAAAATCGGTAATGTGTATTTTGATCTTGGTTTTTTGCGCGTTATCGGAAAAGGAAACAAAGAGCGACTCGTTCCTATAGGAAAAGATGCGTTAAAATTCATGAAGATATACCTCGAAGAAATCCGTGTACATGTGCCAGTACAAAAAGGATCGGAGAGTCATGTTTTTCTTAATCGGAGAGGGAAGAAATTATCAAGGGTGATGATTTTCATGATCATCAAAGATCTGGCTGCGATTATTGGACTCCATAAAACCATCAGCCCACACACTTTTCGTCATTCCTTTGCCACACATTTAATTGAAGGAGGTGCCGATTTGCGTGCGGTACAGGAGATGCTCGGCCATGAGTCTATCACCACCACTGAAATTTACACACACCTTGACCGAGACTATTTGCGTCAGGTCATACAGGAGTTTCATCCGCGTAGTTAGTGAATTGAACGTCTATTAATGCAGGTATGGCTTTTCTGCCTTGTAGAAAAGTGTACTTGATTTTACACTTGCCAAATTTTAATAGACAATAGGATCAAAAGTTTAAGTTATGAAAAAACTGAATTTAATAATCGTCTTCATACTATTGACGTCCACTTTTTCGTTTGCGCAGGGCACTTTAGGTAATGGGGGCAAGCAGTTAAATGCGGGTGTTGGATTTTCTGATTGGGGTGTACCGATCTATGTTGGTCTCGATTTTGGTGTCCATAAAGACATTACGATTGGTCCCAGGTTGTCGTTTAGAAATTATTCTTACACCCGTTCAGGCTATAAGTACAAGCAAAATCTTACCGTACTTTCATTTAATGGTAACTATCACTTTAATAGTTTATTAAATCTTCCGAGTCCCTGGGATGTATATGCGGGATTAACATTGGGTTATTACTTCTGGTCTGATGCAAAGTCATCCAATGGCGGAGTATATGAAGGTAATTCGTCTGAGGTTGGGCTTGATTTTCAAATTGGTGGCCGTTATTTTTTCAATGATCAATTTGGTATTAACCTTGAGTTGGGAGGAGGACATGAGGCTGGAGGTCGCTTTGGTATCACCTATAAATTTTGACCGCATTAACTAAAACAGATATCAGCAAACCAGGCAGTTAATGATGGGTGTTATTTTATCTGAATAGTCATCTGTAAACGTTTCATGGTCCCAAATAAGATATTTCCTTATTTAATCCATCGTTAGTTTAATTACCTTTGTGCTATGATCAGACTAGCTATTTTTTCCATTCTCCTCCTTAGCTTCTTAATGGGTTGGAGCCAGGAGTTTAAGGTCGAATATGATAAGACCCGGGATTTTACCCAGTATAAGACTTTCCGTTTTGGTGAAGGAGAATTAGTTACTCCCAAAGATCAACGGCAGATGACCGCTGAGCAAGTTGACAAATGGATAAAGGATGTGATGACTAGAGAATTAGAGTTGAAGGGTTTGAAACGGGTTGATTCAAGTGCTGATTTGGTAATCTCTTATGTAATCGGCACTCTTGCCCGAAGTGATGCTGGTGATGTTGGCCCAATGGGCTTAACCCCTGGCTCTATGGATCGAACTTATATGAAAGATTACCGGCAGGCTAATCTGGTCATTGATTTAAATGACAAAAGAGATATCAAGGTGTGGCGAGTTAATGCCACCATGGAAATATCATCATCCAATGGAGAGAAAATGATTGGTCAGGTGGTTCAAAAGGGTTTTAAGAAGTATCCAAAGGCTGTGAAGAAAAAAAAGAAAAAAAAGTAAAGCCAGTAAGGCAATGTATAAGTTTTTAATCCGTCCTGTATTATTCCTCTTCCCTCCGGAATCTATTCATCATTTCACGTTTCAGGTTTTACACGTTGCCGGAAAAATTCCAGGCTTATTAAAATTGTTGCGGGTATTTCATGAAGTTGAAAATAAGTTGCTGGAGCGAAACCTTTTTGGTCTTACTTTTAAAAATCCCGTTGGCCTTGCAGCGGGTTTTGATAAAGATGCAAAGTTGATTGATGAATTAGCTTCTTTTGGTTTTGGGTTTATTGAAATAGGAACACTAACACCAAAACCTCAACCAGGCAATGATAAACCCCGATTGTTTCGCTTGCCAAAAGATCAGGCTGTGATTAATCGGATGGGTTTCAATAATCAAGGTGTGGAGATAGCAGGTGAAAGATTGAAGAGTAGAAAGTCAAACGTGATTGTGGGTGGTAATATTGGTAAGAATAAAGTTACACTCAACGAGAAAGCATTTGAAGATTACAACACGTGTTTCGAAGCACTTTATCCGTATGTCGATTATTTTGTGGTGAATGTAAGTTCGCCCAATACACCCAACCTGCGCGAGCTACAGGAGAAAGAACCACTGAAAAAATTACTTTCTGAAGTGAAGGCACTAAGCCTTGCAAAAGAAAAACCAAAACCAGTATTACTAAAAATTGCACCTGATCTGAATGAGGCGCAATTGAATGACGTGGTCGAGATATTACTGGAAACAAAAACAGACGGAGTAATTGCGACTAACACCACCATATCCCGCGAAGGATTAACAACATCATCGGAAAAAGTTTCCGCTATCGGAAATGGAGGCTTAAGCGGCAATCCATTAACCAAAAGATCTACAGAAGTAATTTCATTTTTACGATCTAAACTGGGACCAACCTATCCGATTATTGGCGTGGGCGGAATCATGTCTGCGCAAGATGCAATAGATAAGATAAATGCAGGTGCTGATCTTGTACAGATTTACACTGGTTTTATTTATGAAGGACCTGGCCTGATTAAGTCCATTAACAAAGCCCTGATTGGCAAATCAACTAGCAATTGAGTTCTAAAAATTATTTCACTAAGAAAGGACCAGTAAGAACGGACCAGTAGAAGATGATCGCATCGAGTAGTATAACGACTGTAATTTCATGTCTGAGTTTATAACGGATCTCTGTTAGCTAAACGCTTGCGTTTAACAGGTGAATTCAAAAGCCTGATTTCAATCATAGTTATTAGATTTACCACCTTTATCTTTGCAAAAATCTTTCTTGAATAACATGGCTTTATTTCAAAAAAACAATCGTTCTCGTTTTGCAGTCTTTGTGGGGCTGCTTTTTTTATTGATATATAATTTTTGTACACCCGTGGAATCTGTGGCACAAATAAAAAAACCTAAAATCGGATTGGTGCTTAGTGGCGGTGGCGCAAAAGGAATAGCTCACGTTCGTATTCTTCAAGTATTGGATTCTCTGGGTATTGTTCCTGATTATATTGCTGGCACCAGTATGGGATCTGTTGTAGGTGCTTTGTATGCTTCGGGTTATACGGGTCATCAGATTGATTCCATCACCAAAGTAATAGCGTGGGATAAGATGTTTTCCAATTCGATCACCTTTGATGAAATCAACATCGAAGAAAAAGATGAGTTCGGTCGCTATATCTATGAGTTGCCATTGAAGGGATTAACACCCCAGTTTCCGCTCGGTGTCGTAGAGGGTCAGCAGATCGAAGAGTTACTGACTGGTTTATTCTTCCCGGTCAACACAGTAACTGATTTTAATAAACTACCTACGCCATTTTTATGCGTGGCTGCTGATATTGTAAAAGGTGAGCCGGTGATTTTACGTAAAGGAAGTCTTGCAGCATCGGTGCGGGCAAGCATGTCAATACCTACAGTTTTTTCGCCTGTGCGTATTGATGGTAGATTGTTGGTTGACGGTGGTGTCTATATGAATCTGCCGGTAACTTATTGTCGCGATATGGGTGCAGATTATATCATCGCAGTAGATGTGGGCGGAGGCTTGTATAAAGAGGAGGAACTTACTTCGGCAGCAGCGATGTTGGTTCAAACAACTTTCTTGTCAGGAAATATCAGCTACCAGCAAGAAAAAGAGAAAAGTGACATCTTTGTAGATGTGGTGAAATATCTGAAATATAGTACGATGGATTTTGAACAAGGTCCGTCCATGATGAGCAGTGGTGATAAGGCAGTTAAAGATGTCATGGAGCAACTCGTTTCGCTATCGAATAATTTGAAAGTCTATCCACACCGCAACGTGAAACGAATTAAGCAGATTCAGGATCGATATACCTTGCAAACTATTGAGACGGCAGGCATTAGTAGTGACAATAAAGATTTCGTACTTGAGAAATTCAGATGGAAATCTGGGGACTTGGTAAGTCGCGAACAAATTACAACGAGTGTTCATAAGCTGTTGGGAACACGCCTGTTCGACAAAATAAATTATACCATTGAAGGTGATTCTATTCAATCGGTATTAACACTGCGGGCAAATGAAAAACCCACTCATGCTGTTAAGTTTGGAATACATTATGACACCGACCGTGGGGCCGGACTCATTCTGAATTTCACAAAACGCAATTTGCTTCTGCCATCGTCACGTTTTTTAGCAACATTGGATTTAGCTGAAACACCGCGTGCCCGTGTCAACTATTTCTATTACCTCGGCAAGCGATCACGCTGGTGGCATCAAACGGAACTTTATGGAGAGAATGTAGCATTGAACACATTTGTGGATGGAACACCCATACCGGATGTCATCAGCCGTCATATTTCGGTAGTAACAAACTTTAATTATTCGTTGGATCAAAATAGATATTGGGGATTTGGTGGGTTCTGGCAATGGAACCAGCTCAAGCCTAAAATTGATCCACGCTCGGAAGCCAACCCAGAGGAATTTGATTTAATTAAATATAATCTCAGAACAATGGGAGCACGTCTTCACTATCAGATTATCACGACAGACAAGGTATTTTTTCCAACTAAAGGAACCTGGCTCAGAGCAGAGGCATTAGCGAATTTTGGTAACCCAGTAGATGCACAACTCTACGTAAACAATCCCGACACCGTATATGACTACACGGTTAGGAAAAATGTGCAAAATTATCTAAGGTTCAATGTACGTGCCCAGAAGAATATTAAGATGAACAAGAAAATGACCTTGCAACTGAAAGGGCAGTTTGGTTTCACGCAGGATATATCATCCATAGAAAACAGAGGTTCCTCCTATGATCTCGCGGCAGGTGATTTTATTTCAGTCGGAGGTCAAATTCAAAGACCAAGAGCCAACAGTTTTACTTTTACTGGTTTGAAGGAAGCAGAGCTGGCAGTGCCACAAGTGATGCTCGCAGGAGTTGATCTGCAAATGACAGTGGCAAAAAATATCTACGTTATACCCACTATAAATATTCTGGTAGCGGGTTATGATTCATCTGACTTCTGGAAATCACTCGATGAATTTAATTTCTCATCAGCCAGTAGCGACAGAGCCTTTTATCAATTTGGATATGGTGTCACTGGCTCCTATATGTCTTTGTTGGGGCCCATCTCGTTAACCTTGTCGAACGATAGTCAGGTGGATAAATTACATTTGTTTTTCAGTATCGGGTTTACATTGTAATTACCTGATTAGAAGTCTGGATAATAGAACTTTGTAAATCGCCCAATCATTATGACTGGGCGATTTACATCTTTAATGATAGAATAATTAGTCTTTGATGCCAGCCAAATCAACAATAAAAGCAAACTCTTGTGCAATTTCTTCATAGACTTTAAACCTTCCGGTTGTTCCTCCATGACCGGTTTCCATATTGGTGCGGAGTAATAAAGTATTGTTGTCAGTTTTTAGTTCGCGCAGTTTAGCAACCCACTTAGCGGGTTCCCAATACTGAACTTGTGAATCGTGAAATCCGGTTGTCACCAACATGTTGGGATAATTTTGCGGCTTCACCTGATCATAAGGAGAGTAATCAAGCATATACATGTATGACTCAGGATTTTTTGGATTACCCCATTCATCAAACTCTCCGGTTGTTAACGGAATTGATTTATCTTCCATGGTAGTAACAACATCCACAAATGGGACTTTGGCAATCACTCCTTTAAATAAATCAGGTCTCATATTCACAACAGCACCCATCAACAAACCACCGGCACTTCCACCTGATGCAAAAAGTTTTTCAGGTTGGGTAAATTTCTCATCAATCAGAAATTCGGCACAATTAATAAAATCGGTAAACGTGTTTTTCTTTTTGAACATCTTTCCGTCTTCATACCACTGCCTTCCCATTTCTTGTCCTCCGCGAATATGGGCAATGGCATAAACAAAACCACGATCGAGCAGGCTAAGGCGAGTAATCGAGAACGTGGGATCCATACTTGCTCCATAGGAACCGTAACCGTATAATAAAGTTGGATTGTTACCATCTTTCTTGATTCCTTTTTTATACACGATCGACATTGGAATTTCAGTGCCATCATCAGCTGTAGCCCACAGCCTTTCGGTTTGATATTGCTCCGGATCATAACCACCCACCACTTCCGTTTGCTTAAGAAGTTTTTTCTCGCGGGTATTCATGTTATAATCGTAGGTTGAATTTGGTATAGTGAGCGAAGTATAGCCGTATCGCAATAACTCTGTATCAAAATCCAGATTGATGGATGGGAAAATGGTATACGCAGCTTCTCCAAAATTTAAGTAATGTTTAGTGCCGGTTTTCTGATCGATTATTCGCATTAAAGTATTGGCATTGGCTCGTTCACTCAGCACGAGGTAATTTTTGAAAATTTCTATTCCTTGCAATAAGGTATCCTTTCGATGAGCAATTTTCTCCTTCCAGTTTTCTTTTGTGGTTTTTGAGTCAAGCGTTTCCATTAAACGAAAATTCTGAGCATCTAAGTTGGTGACCACATAAAACTTGTCCTTATAATGATCTATAGAATATTCAAGACCTCTTTCCCTTGGGGTAAACTCTTTGAATTTTCCATCAGGTGTGTTGGCATTCAGAATCTGGTAATGATTGGTGAGCGTGCTGCCTGCCCAGATCACCAGGAATTTATCAGATTTTGTTTTGTAGATCCCCGTGTAAAACGTTTCGTCTTTTTCTTCCGATACTATCTGATCGCTGGCCGATGTGGTACCTACTTTATGTTTGTAGATCCAACGTGAACGAAGTGTGGTAGAATCCTTCTTGGTATAGAAATATGTTTTGTTATCGTTGGCCCAGGTTACCTGCCCTTCAGTATTGGGCACGGGTTCTTCCACTAACTTTCCGGTGCTTATATCTTTTAGGTATACCGTATATCTTCTGCGGCTGACAGAATCTTCCGCGTAAGCGAGCAAGCGATTGTCTTCACTCACACTAAGGCCTGTTATAGAGTAATAATCATGCCCGTTGGCCATTTCATTTACATTGAGTAGAATTTGTTCGGGTGCATCCAGGGTTTCTTTTTTGCGGCAATAAATTGGATATTCCTGTCCTTGTTCGTAGCGGGTGTAATACCAAAAACCATTATCCTTATAGGGTACCGACTCATCGGTTTGTTTAATGCGACCTACAATTTCATCATAGATTTTTTTCTGAAGACCTTCAGTGTGTTTTGTTTTAGCTTTCAGATAGTCATTTTCTGACGTGAGGTAGCTGATTACTTTTTGAGTTTGCTCATCTTTCTGAGACGCAATTTTTTGCTCATCAGACAACTTCATCCAATAATAATTATCAATGCGATTGCCTGACAATTCTTTAACGGATTTTTCAGCCACTGGTGCTTTAATATCTTCGGCTACTTCTTTTTTCTCTGTTGTGCATGAAGCTACCGATATACAGAATGTCAGAAGATATAATGAGAGGTCTTTTTTCATAAGTAAGGAATTTGGACTACGAAGATAGAATGGTTTCTTTATCATAGGATGCTATCATTTTATTATTTTATGCATTTAATTGAGGCCGATAAGGATTACCACCAGGTCATTGGCAAATGAAAACTAATCTCTCCGTTTATTTATAGGGTAAGAAATTACTATAGATTCCTTAATTTTGAGTACTTTTTAAACTAATGGCAGAAAACACCTTTAAATCCAACACATTTAAGAAACCTGAAAAGGAGAAGAAGGCAAAACCAACCAAATCGAAATTCAAATTTGAGTTTTCGTTTTTTAAAGATCCACGCTTTTCGCTGGCAATGGGTTTCTTTTTGTTGATCGTCTCTCTTTTTTTATTTACAGCATTTCTTTCTTATCTCTTCACCGGCAAGGCCGATCAGAGTATTGTGGAATCGTGGATGAGTGATATCATAGAATCAGGACAAGAAGCCGAAAACTGGCTTGGACTTTTTGGTGCGATCATATCTCATTATCTTGTCTTCAAGTGGATGGGAATTTCAGCCTTCTTTATTCCACCACTTTTATTTTTCCTGGGCTTCCGCCTCGTTTTCAAACGCGATTTGATATCACTTTTTTCAGCTTTTATTTTTTCTGTGTTTGCCGGATTGTGGTTGAGTCTTTTGCTTGGATATATCACGCATAGTTTGGCTGGTGTAAACGAAGTTGGATTTTTAAGTGGAGGCCTGGGGTATGAACTAGCAAAAATTTCGGACGGATTATTTGGCTGGGGCACATTCCTGATTCTTGTACTCACCCTTTTTATTTTCATCATCTATTATTTTAATATCACGGCCATTAATGCCTTTCAAGTGAAAGATCCCAAGCCAATGGGTCTCGATGCAATAACGCCTGACGATGATTTGAAATTTAAGCCAACCTATTCCGATGATCGGGACCATTGGTCTGATCAAACAGATGATGCGGATATTCCTGAACCAGTACTGATTGTTAAGGAGCCGGTTGCTGCAACTCCGCTGACATTAAACGAAATTAGGCTTGATGTTGAAAATTCTACACCCAAGCCTGAGAAACTAAGTGAACCGGTTTTTACCATTGAAGAACCGAAAACTGACACCGATGAATTAGCAGAGCAGTTGGTGGATGCTCAGGGCGTGTATGACCCTACGCTGGATTTGAGCAGTTATAAATTTCCAACGCTTGAGCTTCTTAATGAATATGAAGCCAGCAAAGTGCAGGTAACCCAAGATGAATTAAACCAAAACAAGGATCGGATTTTAAGTACGCTTACCAATTTCAAAATTGGTATTCAAAGCATTAAGGCAACCATTGGCCCCACCGTTACGCTGTATGAAATAGTACCCGAAGCGGGTATTAAAATTTCCCGCATCAAAAATCTTGAAGATGACATTGCTTTAAGTTTGTCTGCTTTAGGTATTCGCATTATTGCACCCATTCCCGGCAAGGGCACGATTGGTATTGAAGTGCCAAACAAGAATCGTGAAATGGTGGGCATCCGTTCTGTACTTAGTAGCGAACGTTTTCAAAAGACAGATAAAGAATTACCTGTCGCCATAGGTAAAACAATTTCCAATGAATTGATGGTGATTGATCTTACCAAGATGCCTCACTTGCTGGTGGCAGGGGCAACAGGACAGGGTAAGTCGGTAGGTCTAAATGTGATTCTTACATCGTTATTGTACAAGAAACATCCTTCACAACTAAAATTTATTTTGGTTGATCCAAAGAAGGTGGAGATGTCTCTATTCAGCAAAATAGAAAGACATTATCTGGCCAAGTTGCCGAACAGTGAAGAGGCCATTATCACCGATACGAAGAAAGTGGTGTACACACTTAACTCGCTTTGTATCGAGATGGAAAACCGCTACGAGATATTGAAAGATGCCGGAGCGAAGAATATAAAAGAATACAATGCCAAGTTTGTTGCGCGCAAACTCAATCCGAAAGAGGGTCATCGTTTCTTACCTTACATTGTATTGGTCATTGATGAGCTGGCTGACTTAATGATGACAGCAGGCAAGGAGGTTGAAACACCAATAGCACGATTAGCTCAGTTGGCGCGTGCCATTGGTATTCATTTGGTGGTTGCTACACAACGCCCTTCAGTAAACGTAATCACGGGTGTGATCAAGGCAAACTTTCCTGCACGTTTATCTTTTAAGGTAACTTCTAAAATCGACTCAAGAACAATTTTGGATACTGGTGGTGCCGACCAACTTATTGGTCAGGGTGATATGTTGTTTTCATCAGGCTCTGAAATTGTTCGCTTGCAAAGCCCTTTTGTAGATACACCTGAGATTGAAAGAATTTGTGATTTTGTAGGATCGCAACGAGGTTACGACTCGGCTTATATGTTGCCCGAGTTTGAAGGCGAAGATGAAGGAGGCGCATCTACCGTTGACCTATCAGATCGCGATCAACTATTTGAGGAGGCTGCCAGACTCATTGTAGGACATCAGCAGGGTAGCACTTCGCTGATCCAGCGCAAATTAAAACTTGGATATAATCGGGCCGGACGGTTGATAGATCAGTTAGAAGCCGCTAAAATTGTGGGCCCTTTTGAAGGGTCAAAGGCAAGGGAGGTTTTGATAAAAGACCCTATGAGTTTGGAACAATTATTGACTGAGCTGAAACAAAAGCATACTCCATCTTAATACATAATAATGAAAAAGTTCGTTTTTAGTGCCATTTTGATGTTTATAGGCACAGTATCATATTCACAGTATGACCCTAAGGCCCTTGAAATATTGGAGGCCATGAGCAAAAAATACAAAGTTATTACCTCATTTGAAGCCACTCTAACTTCGTCACTTACTAATGAGTCGGAAGGAGTGAAGGAGGAATTCAAAGGAAAAATTATTGTAAAAGGTGAAAAATTTCGTCTGTCATTAGATGATCAGGAGATCATAAATAATGGCACTACTGTGTGGACATATTTGCCTTCTGCCAAAGAGGTGAATATTGATAATTTTGATCCAAGTTCAGATGACATAAATCCGATCAAAATATTTGACATCTATAAAAAGGGATATAAATATCTATACCTGGCAGATAAAACCGAGGCTGGCGTGGTGTTAGAAGAAATTGACCTGGTGCCAGAAAAGAAAGATGCTCAGTATTTTAAAATTAAAATGATGATTGTAAAAAAGGATAAGAGCATTCAAAGCTGGACGATGTTTGACAAATCGGGTAATCGTTACAAGTACACCATCACTAAGTTTACGCCTAACATAAAAGTTGATGATGCGCTCTTCACGTTCGATCCAAAGAAGTATCCCGGTGTAGAAATAATCGATCTTAGATAGCGAGTTTTCGTTGATAGTTAAAAGGTCGGCAATGCCGACCTTTTTTTATACCCATTATTGTCTGAAAGTATAAGCAAACGAAAGCCTGAGAACCCGATTCTTGATATCATATGTTTCTTCTGTAGTTCCTCCATTCATATCATATCCTTCATCACGGCCAATTTTTAATAAGCCTAATTGATAAAAGAGTTGAAGGGAAAATTTGTCATTTATCTTATAAGTTCCGCCAGCGTTCAGCCCAAGATCAAGCGTGCTGTAATAGTCTTTCACATCTTCTGTTTCGGGAATGCCATAGACTTTTTGAGCGGTTTCATCATTCTTAACTTTTGCACTCATTAAAAAACTTATTTGAGGCCCCACCCCAAGTGACCATTTTTCTGAAAAACTGTAGTTGACAAGAATGGGAACATCAAGATAGGAGAGCTTTTTTGTATATGCGCCTGTAAAAAATTGTGAATTAGGATCATATTGCCCTCCCGAATATTTAGTACCCTTAGAAGAGAACATCAAGCCACCCGAAATGCTTACTTTTTCCGAGAGTAATCTATCGGTCATTACGCCAGCATGGAAGCGCAAAACTAACTCAGGATCTGAACCCGTTCCTCCCCAATCTTTTTTGTTGCCTCCTCCAAAATTGGCGATTTGTGGACCGGCCACTGCGCTGAATTTCCATTGAGCAAATCCTTTGCTCATGCAAAACAGCATGGCACACAGGATAATAAGTGTCTTTTTCATCTGCTGTAATTATTTGTTGATCACAAAAGTTATCGAATTCAGATTTTAAATTCTAGGACTTTGGTTTTGTTTTTTCTAAACATCAACGTTTAAAAGAATTTACGGCTATTTTAGCGTCATGAACCGATCACAATTGTTTGAACAGATAAAGAAAAAGGGCTCTTATCTATGCGTTGGGCTTGACACCGACATTGGTAAAATCCCTGCCCATCTGCGAGCAAGTCCTGACCCGGTCTTTGAATTCAATAAGCAAATCATTGATGCCACAAAAGAATTTTGCGTTGCTTATAAACCCAATACTGCTTTCTATGAAGCATTAGGTTCTAAAGGATGGGACACTCTTCAAAAAACATTGGATTATATTCCAAAGGATTGCTTTACCATAGCGGATGCAAAGCGTGGTGATATTGGAAATACATCTTCGCTATACGCGAAAGCATTTTTTCAAATGATGAATTTTGATTCCATCACCGTGGCTCCTTACATGGGCGAAGATTCGGTAAAACCATTTCTCGAATTTCCAGACAAATGGGTGATTCTATTAGTACATACATCTAATCCTGGTAGTGTAGATTTTCAGCAACTGGAAACACGCGATGGGAAATATGTGTACGAGGAAGTAATCTTTGCTTCTCAACGTTGGGCAACAGCCGATCAAATGATGTATGTGGTGGGTGCTACAAAGGCTGATAAAATTGGAACAATCAGAGCACTTGCACCGGATTATTTTTTTCTGGTGCCCGGAGTGGGTGCACAAGGCGGTGATTTAGAAGCGGTATCCAAAGCAGGAATGAATTCTCAATGTGGATTGTTGGTGAATTCATCGCGTGCGATAATTTATGCTTCGTCTGGTGAAGATTTTGCTGCGGCCGCAAGAAATGAAGCTCTAAAAGTTCAAACTGAGATGAGTACCTTTTTGCATAGCTTTATACAATAAGCTGATGCTTTCTTGTTGGTTTTAATTCGTTATTAAGTGAGTGAATCTTTCTTAAACTTTCTATGGCAATTTCAATACTTTGATAAGCAGGAGTTAAAAACGACTGCCGGTGATAACCTTGTTGTTTTTAAACCCGGATTACTTAACACAGATGCGGGACCAGATTTTTCGCAGGCCAAAATAAAAGTAGACGGAATTGATTGGGCAGGTAGTGTTGAAATTCATATCCAATCATCTGGATGGATTGAGCATGGCCATCATCATGATCAAGCTTATGAAAATGTTGTGTTGCATGTGGTATGGGAGGAAGATAAACCGATCTATCGGAATGACGGAACAAGAATTCCTTCCCTGGAATTGAAGGAAAGAGTAAACGATCAGTTAATTAATGAATACCAGAAGCTGATCAACAATTCATCAGTTATTCCTTGTGAGCGTTCCTTCAAAAGGATCGATAGTCTTGTCAAACTTTCTATGGTGGATAAAGCGCTGATGAAGCGCCTTGAAGACAAGGCCAACCTGGTTAAAAGTTTGTTGGATCAAAATAGTGGTGATTGGGAAGAAACGACCTATCAACTGCTGGCTAGTAATTTTGGTTTTAAAGTAAATAAGGATCCGTTTCTTCAACTTGCCAAAGCACTTCCTTATAAGATCATTCAAAAACATCGTGATCAACCTCTTCAGGTTGAATCTTTGCTTTTTGGCCAGGCTGGTTTTTTAGTGGCAAAGACAAAAGATGAGTACATAACTAGACTTTTTACCGAGTATGAATTCCTAAGCAAGAAATATTCATTGCTATCAGATCAAATGAATCCAGCGCAGTGGAAGTTTTTGAGATTGCGACCTTCTAATTTTCCAACATTGCGAATAGCACAATTTGCCTCTTTACTTCATTCCAGGAAAAGTATTTTCTCAAACCTTATTGAAATCGGGAATTATAACGACTTGCAGAAGTTTTTTAAAATAGCTCCATCCTCTTATTGGCAAAATCACTATCGCTTTGGTAAAAAAGCTGAAGGATTAGTACCTGATTTTGGGGAAGCCAGTATAGATGTTGTTATCATTAATTCTGTGGTGCCATTGCTGGTCGCTTATGGTAAAACCAAAGATGATTGGAACCTGGTGGATAAGGCAGTAAATATTTTGCAGTCTATTCCCACCGAGAAGAATAAGATCGTGAACCTGTGGAAAAACCTTGGATACTCTAGTAAAAGTGCGTTTGATTCACAAGGTTTAATTGAACTGTACAATAGCTTTTGTCAACACAGGCAATGTCTTAATTGTGCCATCGGTTCAGCTATTTTAAAACCTGACACTCCTGCTTCATGATGGGAGTTGTTCATTTCATTATTATTTTTAGTATCGCCTGGATCTTTTTTAAAAAGCTTGGCAACGAATACCCGCGAGTTTTCTGGCTGGCATTTGGCTTCAAACTTTTAATGGGTGCAGGGTTAGGTCTTGTTTACATCTATTATTATTCAGCCAATGACACCTGGCTTTTTTTTAAAGATTCTACCGTGTTAGCTCAATTTGGCAAAAGTGATTTTACGACTTACCTGAATTTTTTATTTACAGACGAACTACCGGATCACCTGAAAGATCAATTGCTCAATAGCCAGCCGCGATCTCTTTTTCTGGTAAAGTTCATGAGCGTGTTTTCATGGATAGGAAGTAATAACTACTGGATAAGCGCAGCATACTTTTCGCTCATTGCTTTTCTTGCTTCCTGGTATTTGTTTATCGTGGTTACTAGCCTATTTGAAAACTCATGGTTAGCGGCTTCAATTTCTTTTTTGTTTTTTCCTTCCGTTATCTTTTGGAGTTCGGGCCTGATCAAGGAAACGTTGGCTCTTGCCGGAATTTATTTCATTGCGGGTCTCTTCCTGAAATTCATTCATAAGCAAAAGGTAATGTGGTTTGAATGGAGTATAGCACTCTACGGTTTTTATGTAGCCTGGAATCTGAAATACTATTGGACAGCATTGTTCGGTGCGGTTGTATTTACTTACGTGATAGTGTTCTTCTTAAGTAAGAAGGTTTCATTTTTTAAAAAGTGTAAAACCCTAAGTTGGTGTGCCATTTTTACTTTTTTGTGTGGAATGGCAAGCTTACTACACCCCAACTTTTACCTGCATCGTTTTTTGGAAGTACTCATCACTAATCACGATGACTTCATCAAGATTTCTGCGGACGATGGACTGATTCACTTTTATAATCTACATGCAAGTTGGGCAAGCGTCATTCTTAATTCACCATGGGCGCTTTTTTCCGGATTACTTCGTCCGTTTGTTTGGGAGGCATCCGGGGTGACGGCAATTTTAGCCTCTTTCGAGAATTTATTTATTACCATTCTTTTGGTATCCGCCTTGAGCGGCTTGAGAGGGAAGCGCTCTCATTGGCTTCTCCTACTTTCAACAATAATATATATAGTACTTCTTTGCATTTTTCTCGCCTTATCAACGCCCAATCTGGGCACGCTTTCGCGCTACCGTGTGGGTTTTCTTCCGTTTCTGATTTTTATTATTTCGTATCGCAATCCGTTGCTTGGGTATTTATCAAACCGAATGAAGTTTTAATGGAATCCTGCTAAAATCATTTTTAGTTGAGTGCTCATTTTTTTGCGGCACCCAACTTAAAACCAATCTTTAAAGACGGAGTAATATAGAAATACCGGTCTTGAGAATTTGTTCGGTAGCGGGTAATTTCATTTACATTTTGCATATAGATTACGCTTGCTTCAAAACTAAGTGAAATTTTATCTTTGAATACGTACTGATACCCCATCAACGAACCTAAGCCAGGTCCGTATTTATAAACTTGATTAATAGGAGTGAAATAGCACGGATAAACACCAATAAAAATTCCTTGGTAGGGCTTATGTTTAATATAGTGAAATGGATAAAACTTTAGTTCGTAACCCAGAACAAGGTTTTCAATACCGGGGAAGCTATAACTTCGTTTAGCCCTATTGTAATCGAGTCTTGGCCCATGTGTCAAGAAGCTATTTGTTTTGAATGCGCGTTCATTTTCGAGACTAAAAAAAAATCCAGAAAATCCTGACGGATGATTGAAATTAAGATAGCCCCCTCCTTTAGTTAACGATCTATTATCACTTTGGCTAAAAGAATAGAATGAGATTAATATTGCAACTAACGAAGTTGCGGCCCGACAAAATATCAAAACTCTTTTCATTTGATTTTTTTGATTCGTAATATGAAAACCTTCCTCTGATGGCAGGTTTCCATATTTATTTTTTTAAGAAAATTACTTTTTAAATATAGGACTCAAAGTTAATTTTTAATAATGACACGTTTCACATAACGATCTTCACCAAATCGTACGTGCAGATAGTAAATGCCATTTCTGATTTTTCTTGTGTCAAGATTAGTTGTTGCCTCAGCTGGGGCTAGGTTGATTAGTTTTGAATTAGAATCATCAACTAGCTCTATACCATCGGCCACAACATTGTATTGAGTGCCATCGGCTTCATTAAGCACCGAAGTTGTAACTGTTAAATCTTCACTTGATGGGTTAGGCGAAACACTAATGAGAAAGGAACCACAACCGTATCCTTTCTTAGTTAAATAAAAACTTGTATTAGAGCTTGTGCCGCACGTATTTGTTGCATTAACGGATATGGCTACACTTGAATAACCACTGCTGGGTAAGGTAAAATTGCAGGTGGTATTGTTTGAATAATAAGAGATTCCTGGAGTTACACTCCACGATGTGCTCGTAACTGGCCCATTCCAAGCCACGCCTGCCCAATGATTTCCTGGGCATATTTGATATCCTGCATAATAACTGGAGCCATCAACTACCTGACTGATTATACCCGGTTTACCCAACCAAATACTTTTATTTACATTTTGGGTGGCGCAAGTGATGCCATTGGTAGTAAAGTTAAATACTCCGGTAAGCGTTGCCATTTCATTTGAATTTGCGCTTACGGCTTTTATAGTCTTTGGATTTAGTGTGCCATTAACAGATTGTATGTTACTTGAATAATTCCAACTTACAAGTTGCCAGCTTTCCGGAACACTTACAGGAGCATAACTTTGCTGTTGATTGATGCAATTAAGCAAATAATCAACACCGCTGATTATTGGGGAACCTGGAGAAGGTCCTAATGTCACACTTTTGTCTCCATTAGAGCATATAAATGTAGCTGTATGATCACAAACTTTAATGTGAATATTGCCGATTGTTCCAATTGCACTATTATTCCATTTAACTCTAAAGTTCTCAACTGTGATATCTCCTTCATAAAATTCCCAACAGGTAACTCATGTTTGAGTAACGGTGTTAAATATAAGTCCATTGGTAATGCATAATTGTACATCTCCTCCTCCATAATCATCATCATATTCATATATGAGTTCAGAATCAGGACAAGTGTAACTTGGCCCTATTACATGGGCATAGAACCCGCTTGCCTTCCCAGGCAGTAAAAGCATTAAAAATCCAAATAAAATAATAGGAGCTAGATTCGCTCCAGGAATGGATATTTTATGTAAATTTTTCATAATTTCTTTGTTTTTTGACGGGTCAAATGAAGTCACTCAGGCAATAATGTCCTACATCAATTTTTATGATTCTTATCATGATTACCGCCATAGTAAAAGCCTATGAAAAATTCTAAAATCTAAAGGAATCAATCTCTCAGTTCATTTAGTTCTTTACCTTTGCGTCATGGAAAATCCGGTAATCATTTTTGGGGCTAATCATCTCGGTCGTGCCGCCAAAGAAATTTTTGAAACAAACAGTTTGGTTGTATATGGTTTTTTAGATGACGACAAAAAACTTCATAACACCGAGATTGACGAAGTGGTTGTGTTAGGCGATACCGACAACGATGGATTTTTAAAACTCATCGGTAAGAAATGTGAAGCGTTTGTAGCGGTAGACGATAATAAACTGAGAAAGGGATTAGTGCAGATGCTGCAGGAAGTAAGAAGGATGCAGCCCGTGAATGCCATTCATTCTCAATCGGTAGTTTCCTTGAAGGCCTCCATTGGCCATGGCAACTTCATCGATTACGGTGTGTATCTCGCACCCGGCTCAACCATAGGAAGCCATTGTATTTTAAATGCACGCACCACCATTGGTGTCGATGCATCCTTAGGAAACTTTGTTCAGGTTGGATCAGGAAGCAATATCAATGCGGGTGTCATCATTGAAGATGAAGTATTCATTGGATCAGGCGTAACCATTGTATCAGGCATAACCGTTGGTAAAGGAGCACGCATCGGTGCTGGTTCGGTAGTCATTGCTGCGGTAAAGGCGGGTGAAATGGTGTTTGGAAATCCTGCGAAGTCAATTAAGTAATTTCAAATTTCATATTAAGATGTATGAAACTATTGATTTGAAATTTGAAATCTGAAATTTGAAATCTGAAATTTGAAATTTGAAATCTGAAATTAATGATATGGCAAAAATATCCGAAACCGACCTCGTATTAAATCCAGATGGAAGCGTTTACCATTTGAATTTATTACCCAAACATATTTCTGACATCATCATTACCGTGGGTGATCCGGGTCGTGTTTATTCGGTGAGCCAATATTTTGATGAAGTGGAGTTTGAAATGAACAAGCGCGAGTTTATCACACACGTGGGCAAGTATAAAGGCAAACGCATTACCGTAATCAGCACGGGCATTGGTCCGGATAACGTAGAGATTGTACTGACAGAATTAGATGCCTTAGTCAACATTGATTTGAAAACCCGTGAGCCGAAATCGCGTAAGAAGAAACTGAAGATCATTCGCATTGGCACTTCAGGTGCGTTGCAAGAAGATATTCCGGTAGGATCACATCTGGTTTCCGATTATGCAGTAGGTCTGGATAATCTGTTAAGTTTTTACGATTTGCCCATGGATGATGTGGAGGCAGGATTGGCGCATGATATTCATCGCAAAACCGGACTTCCGTTCATGCCTTATGTAGTAAGAGGTTCTGAAACCTTGCGTGATCAGATCGCTGGCTCTGATATGATTAAAGGCAACACAGTTACATGTCCTGGGTTCTATGCTCCACAAGGACGAGTGCTTCGGTTGCCAATTCGTTTTCCTAATTTGCTTGAAGACTTGAATTATTTTCACAAAGGAGACTTCTGGCTCACCAACTTTGAGATGGAGACTTCTGCATATTATGCTTTCGGTAAACTAATGGGTCATGAAGTACTCAGTGCTAATGCCATCATAGCCAATCGCATGAAGACCAAATTCTCCAAGGACCCGCATAAGATCGTAGATAATTTGATTAAGAAAGTGTTGGATCGGGTCTGATCCAATATTCCAGATTCAATTTTGAAATCTGTATTTCGAATTTGAAATTATCTCGTAGAGGTCATGCTCTCCATCTTCACAATATGCTTGCTGGCCTGGTATGCATCGGTGTTATAAAAACCAGAAAGTATGCGATGGGCAATCTGCTCCACAATTAATTCATCATCCGACTTGCCTTCTTTGCCTCTCCAAAATATGCGCTGTGGATGTCTCTTCATTTCATCCACATACGATTTGGCATGATTAAACTGGTCGTCTGTAAAGGTGATCGTAAAACAAGTTTTTACTTTTTGGGTTTCCATAGGTAAGAGATTATGATTGGGTGCGTTTCAATTCTTATGCCGTCAATATCTACGATTTTACAAAAAATAAGGTGGAGTTGTCAACTAACCTGCCCGCTTGCGGTCATTTCTGTTCGGGCATGGAACAAAATTAATCGCTTATTAAGCTTAATTTTGTGGTCTACTATGAGAGAATACGAGATCTATACACTGAAGAACGGAATACGGGTTATTCATAATCACATTACTACTTCTAAAATTGTGCACTGCGGCATCATGCTGGATATCGGCAGCAGGGATGAGACTACAAAGAACCAGGGCATCGCACATTTTTGGGAACACATGGCTTTTAAAGGCACACATAAGAGGAAGTCATTTCATATTTTGAATAGACTGGAATCGATAGGTGGCGAACTCAATGCGTTTACTGACAAAGAAAAAATTCTTTTCTATGCATCGTTGCGTGATGAATATTTTGAGCGGGCTTTAGAGCTGCTCACGGATATCACATTTGATTCCATCTTTCCCAAAACTCAAATTGAAAAAGAGCGCCAGGTTATTCTGGAGGAGATGTCGATGTATCATGATGATCCTGAAGACTCATTACAAGATGAATTTGACTCTGTCATTTTTTCCGGTCATCCGTTGGGTATGAATATCCTAGGAACAGAAAAAACAGTGGGCTCCTTCAAAAGAAAAAATTTTACTGATTTTGTGAAGGAACATTTAGATACGCGCAAGGTAGTGTTCTCATGTGTTGGAAATATCCCCATGGTAAAGGTGATTGAGCTGGCTGAAAAACATCTGGGTAGTGTGCCAGCCTCTAAATCAAAGATTAAAAGAAAGAAGTTTATTGGTTATACTCCGAAGCATGTAACTCTGCAAAGACCTGTAAAGCAAGCTCGCTGTGCCATGGGTCGCGCTTCTTATTCTTTTAATGATGAAAAGAGAAGTCCGTTTTATATGCTCACTACGATTTTGGGGGGCTCAGGAATGAACTCTCGCTTAAATCTCGCTTTGCGCGAGAAGCATGGCTTTGTGTATTCAATCGGGGCGCAATTTGTTCCCTTTACGGATACCGGCTTGTTTGTTATTTCATTTGGCACGGAACCTTCGCAGATGAAGAAAAGTATTGAGTTCGTGAAACTGGAATTGCAAAAGCTTCGCGATGAGCCATTGGGAATAAAGCAACTCTCGTCAAGTAAAGAGCAAATTTTGGGTCAGATTGCGATGGCAGAAGAAAACAACATCAGCTTCATGATGATGATGGCGCGCAATCTATTGGATCAAGGTCGGGTTACTTCACTGGAAGAAATATTTGATCGTGTAAAACATACCTCCGCATTGCAACTGCAGGAGTTGGCCAACGAAATGTTTAATGAAAAGAGATTGAGTTACCTGATCATGGAACCAAATAAATAGTATGGATTTCCTTCCTGATGATTTAGAAAAATATGTGGAGGATCACACCTCGAACGAATCGGAGTTACTTAAAAAAATAGCGCGCGATACGTACTCAAAGGTGTTGATGCCTCGCATGTTGTCGGGGCATGTGCAGGGAAGATTCCTTGCTATGATAAGTCATTCCATAGTGCCAAAGAGCATTTTAGAAATTGGTACCTACACCGGCTATTCAGCAATTTGTTTAGCAGAGGGTTTGCACCCTGATGGTAAATTAGTAACCATTGATGTGAATGAAGAATTGGAAAGCCGCGTGCGAAATTATTTTGAAGAAACAGGACTAAATCATAAGATTGATTACCGGATTGGAAATGCAGCCCAAATCATTCCTGAACTTGATCTTGTTTTTGATTTAGTTTTCATTGATGCCGATAAAGAAAATTATTCAAAATACTATGACCTGGTTTTCGACAAAGTGAGGTCAGGTGGATTAATTCTTGCCGACAATGTATTATGGAGTGGCAAGATTACTAAACCAAAACCCGATAAAGATACGCGTGCTCTATTGGAATTCAACCAGAAAGTAATGAACGATCCAGGCGTAGAAAATTTATTGCTGCCATTGCGGGATGGCATTATGATGATCCGAAAGATTTGATCCTGACTTATTCACCTGCTTCAGTATTTTACTTATCTTTGACCTATGAGATTTTTTGCAGTCGCACTCATTTTTTTTGGAGTTGCTGCCTCATACGCGCAAACTCCTGAAGTGCCCCATAAGATGCATTTCGCAGATATGACACTCACTATTCGTGATGATGCCAGACGCGAGATTCAGAAAGAGGTGGACGCACTTACCAAATCCCCAAAATATTTTGGAATAAAAGTGGAACGTGCCAGAACGTACTTTCCGTTGATTGAAAAGATATTTGCTGAGGAACGTTTGCCCGATGATTTTAAATACCTGGCTTTGCAGGAAAGTGCTTTAATTGCCGATGCTGTCTCCGTTTCTAATGCGGTTGGCTTTTGGCAATTCAAAGATTTCACTGCCATGGAAATGGGTATGCGCGTAGACAAACAAATTGACGAGCGAATGAATATTATTTCCGCTAGTCGCGGAGCGGCCAAATATTTAAAGCAAAGCAACTATCAATTTAACAACTGGTTATTTGCACTGCAGGCCTATCAGATGGGTGCGGGTGGTGTAAAACGTGCGGTGGGTGACGAGTTCAACGGAGCAAGACATATGGAAATTACCCCTGATACGTATTGGTACGTTAAAAAATTCATTGCTCATAAAGTTGCATTTGAAAATGCAGTGCAAGGTGAGCCACAGGTTAAGATTCAGATTGTCGAAGTAAAGGAGAAAAAAGAATTGAGTGAGCTGGCTAAAGAATTGGGAATCGATGAAGCTGATTTGAAAGAGAATAATAAATGGATACGCTCTGGCATCATTCCCGATGATAGAACCTATGCATTGCTATTACCAAAGGGAAAATTCAATGCGGATTTTAATACGCTGCTGGTTTCTTCTACAACCCCTTCAAGTAATTCAACTTCAAGCAAGGACAAAACAATCAAAAGGGAAATCAACGGAGTAATGACTGTTCAGGCTTTGGAGAATGAAGATCACATGACACTGGCTTCACGGGTCGGTGTTAGCTTAAGTAATTTTTTAAAGTATAATGATCTTTCAATAAGCAATTCGATTATAGCGGGAGAATTTTATTTTACGGCCCGGAAGAAAAATAAATCTGCAACACTTACTCATACACTGGTTGATGGAGAAGATTTATGGTTAGTGAGTCAGCACTATGGTGTATCGTTAAAAAGAATTAAAAAGTTGAATCGCCTTAGGGTGGGTGATGATTTAAGTGCAGGTGACGTGGCATGGTTAAACACTAGGAAACCCCTGAATCAACCCGTAGAGGAAACTGCGGTGGTGGCAGTTGTTAAAAGTGAAGAAGGTGAATTCTTTGATTGGGAGGTAAATCCGGGTTCATCTGATGAGAATGTTTCAAGTAAACCAAAACAAGTAGCCGTTGAAAATAGGGTAAAGGAGGAGAAGATTTCCAGTAATGATATAGAAGTTGTTCGTGTTAATACTATTGCGAAAGTAGGAACTCATGTTGTGACTTCGGGTGAAACGCTGTATTCGATATCAAAGAAATATAATGTGGCGGTGACCCAGCTTCTGGAATGGAATCAATTGGATATAACGCGTGGTCTTCAGCCAGGTCAGGAGATTAGCATCATAAATCCGTCTGCATCATCAGTCATTCAACCTGAAGAAAAGCTCCGTGATGTAAAAAGTGAAACATGGGTTACCTATGAAGTAAGGCCCGCTGACACATTATATAGTGTGGCTCGTCAATATAATGTGACCATTAAGGAGATTATGGACTGGAATGAAAAGAATGATTTTTCGCTCTCTAAAGGTGAGAAATTGAAAATTTTGGCTAGATAGTCCCCATTTTATGGGCTTTTCATAAGATCCATTCTCAAATGGCCAGTTAGGTACATTTTTTAAATGTTTCTTATGTGTTAAAAAACAATAATTTTGCAACCATTGACTTTTTGCTGCCACACGCGTTTAAATCAACTTTGAGGTGAAATCTATTGATCTTGTTTTGCTGGTGGATGATAATGATACTGATAATTTTATCAGCAAAAGGATCATAGAGATTACGAAATTCGCGGATCGTGTTGAGGTAAAGAGCTCAGGAAAAGGAGCTCTTGATTATCTCCGCGAGCATCAAAATAATCCGGAACAAATTCCAAGTATTATTTTTTTAGATATCAACATGCCTATCGTTGATGGATTTGTATTTCTCTATGAATTTGAAAAATTTAATGAGTTAGTTAAGAATAAAAGCAAGGTTATCATCCTATCAAGTTCAGATAATAAGCGGGATATCGATAAAATTGTGAACAATAATCATGTGATCAAATTCATTACTAAGCCCCTCACTGAAATGGCGTTAGATGAGATACGGCTAAACAATATTTAATTATCTCCAGTTAAATGTATATCGAAACAATCATATCTATGAAATCAAAAATTATGTCAAGGTTCTGTTTAATTACTGTTATTGTTTTTTTAGCAACCTATTCCCAGGCTCAGGTGATTCGTGTGGATTCGACCACGTATTGGAAGAAATCCTTCAGAACCGGATTAAATGTAAACCAGTCTGCCTTTTCTTCTAACTGGAAAGCGGGCGGTGTTAATTCTTTTGGCTTTAACGCATTGCTTAATTACAAAGCGAGCTATAAGAAGAACAAAACCTCCTGGGATAATCAATTTGATTTTCTTTATGGCATGGTAAACAACCAGGGACAAGGTTATCGTAAAACGTTAGATCGTATTTATATGGAAACTAAAGTGGGTCATGATCTTAATGAAAAATGGAGTTTGACAACTTCCATTAACTTCCTATCCCAGTTTGCCAAAGGTTACAAATATGAAAAAGATGTGAACGGAGTAGAAGTAGGTTCACTTATTTCAGATGTTTTTGCACCGGCATTCATCACATCAGCATGGGGTTTTGAATACCATCCGGTGAGCTATTTTAAATTGACCCTATCGCCATTTTCTCCTCGTGTTACAATCGTTACTGATAATAATGGAAGATTTGATGCCGTTGATTTGGTTAAGCCTTATGGGGTTAACGTTGGCGAATCTACACGTTTCGAATGGCTTGCTTTTCAAATGGCGGCTGAGTTTAACAAAGACATTGCCCAGAATCTGAATTTGAAATGGAGGTATGTCATGTTTGCCAACTATGAAACTCTGGATGTTAAAACTATTGACCATCGCCTGGATATAGGCCTTACCGCTAAGGTGAACAAGTTTATGAATGTAAGCTTGGGTGGAATTTTGATTTACGATTACGACCAGGACAGTGGTGTTCAACTTGCTCAAGCCTTTACGCTAGGCATAGCGTATTCGTTCCAGAATTTTGAAGAGAAAAAATAAAAACGTCAACGCCATAATAGGAGGCTGTCGCAAAAGTCAATTTTTAGAAAAACCAACATCGATTCTGATTTAAAAGCAAAGAAAAAAATGAAGAGGCTGCCCTTTTGAGACAGCCTCTTTTTTATATTGGTTAAAAGTGATCTTTGAAATGTTTTCAGAACACCAATTGGATGTGAGATGATACACACCTTGACTGGTTGTTAAAAAAGAAATTGAGTATTTAGACTAATATTCGACTGGCTTAAAAGAATAACTGACTCAATGCATTTGTTGCATCATTAGTTTTAGGCTTAAGATTCATGAATTGGGTAAACTGCTCAGGCTTAAGAATACCCTTTAAGCCACCAAAAAGAGTTTTCTGTTCACCATCCAATTTGGTTTTATACTCATCGGGCTTACTCTGAATCAGAGAAGCAAAGCCAGATTTATTGGTTAGGAATTTACTCACCAGATCGGTCACTTTTGAAGTTTGGGTACCAGCCAGCTTCAGTTTGCTGGTTAATGTACCCATAATGTTTTTAGTCAAAGCATTCACATCGAGTCCTACTGCGGAAGCAGCTTGTTTGGCTTTATTAAGATCAAGTTGCGCCATTGCGCTATTTACCGAAAATGCCATGATAAGAATCACTAAAGTCTTTCTCATACTGTTAAAGTTTGGTTTATTTGAGTGAATAAAAATGCACTAAAAATGTCAAAGGAGAAATTTATTGAATCAATATCTAAGTCGTACTCAATTGCGGGATCTTCTATTTACCTGGGAGCTGGCATTTATCAGGGAGAAATTTTGGCGGATGCCAGGGTGAATCTTCCCCTCAAAATGATGAACCGTCACGGATTGGTAACAGGGGCCACCGGCTCGGGCAAAACCCGGACACTGCAATTGTTAGCCGAACAACTTTCTGTCGCTGGGGTGTCCGTGTTTATGCCCGATATGAAAGGTGATATTTCAGGTATGGCGAAAGAAGGTGTGATCAATGATAAAATAAAAGAAAGAGCCACAGCTTTAGGTATCCAATATACAGCTACCGGTTACCCGGTGGAGTTGTATTCGCTTAGTGGAAAGCTAGGAGCGCAGATGCGAGCAACGATTACCGAATTTGGCCCAGTGCTGTTGAGCAAAGTACTTGAATTAAATGAAGTGCAGAGTGGTGTGTTGATGATCCTGTTCAAATATGCAGATGACAAGGAGTTGCCTATTGTTGATCTCAATGATTTAAAAAAAGTACTCAACTATCTTACAGAGGGAGTAGGGGCCGCGGAAATAAAAGGTGATTACGGCAAAATATCTTCTGCGACTGCCAGCACTATTCTTAGAAAAATCGTAGCACTTGAACAGCAAGGTG
>JAYVTC010000114.1:0-6963 GCA_043774745.1 Cyclobacteriaceae bacterium
TGATTGGAAAATCCGATATCTCCAAATCACGAAGCGAAAGAGCCAGCGCCATCCAATTGTGTACGGAAGGATCTTTCACTTTATAATGTTTAACATCACCGTTTTCATCCGTGATGGCACAATGACATATTTCGCCCCGCCAACCTTCCACTAATGAAATCCCCAATGAGTTTGAAGCTAATTTTAAATCATCTTGGATCACTGGTTTTGAAGAGGATTCATTCAGTTTTTTAAGTTTTGAAATTAAATTACGGATATATTCAATAGAGTTTTTAATCTCAAGCTTACGTAAATAGGCTCGCGCCCAAACATCTCCATTCTCCACGGTTTCACTTGCGATCGATGTGTTTTTATACCCTCCGAATGGATGGGTTACGCGCGCGTCTCTGGGGATGCCGGCCATGCGAGCAGTCATTCCTACAGCGCCTATTAGTTGCATTTGTGTTTGCGTTACCTTACCAATATTTTCCATTCTCATCAGGGCTGACGACAATGAGAAAAGACGCTCGCTCATAGGGTTAAAACTTTTTTCGAACATGTCGAGCAGTTTTACGAGCTTATCCATTAATTCTTCCGTAAGGGGATAATGAGTACCACCCACGCGGTTAATTCCTTTGCCAAATCGGTTGCCACACCACGTTTGTGTGTAATTGATCACGGGTGTGCGCAAAGTTCCAAATACAGACGAAGCTAACTGATAGGCCATCCCGATATTCATATTTCCAAGGTCTCCTACGTGCATGGCTATGCGCTCCAGTTCCAATGCTATGGTGCGTTCAATTTCCAATCGCGTGGTTACAAAGATATTGCCCATGGATTCCATCAGTGTTACAAAAGCAGTGGAATGACCTATTGCGGTGTCTCCGGCAATTGACTCAGACAGAATAGTGCGCTGGAGCAAAGATGTTTTTTTTAGAAATAGATCTTCGACACCGCGATGTTGCCATCCCAATTGTATTTCCAAATGCAAAACGGTTTCTCCATTACATAAGAAACGAAAATGACCAGGCTCGATTACTCCTGCATGAATAGGGCCAACACCTACTTCATGCAATTCTTCACTTTGTATTTTATAAAACGGATAGTTGTTGATGACTTTATTCCGATCGGCCCGATTGAAGGCATAACGCATTGGTTTAGGCCAGGGATTATAGGTAAACTCAACTCCAAAATTTTCGGTGATCTCCCGTTCAAAAATATGCATAGCATAAATCTCACGCGTGATCGAGGTAAGTTGCATTTTTTCTTTTTTCAGCATTTCATGCGACAGTACCTTAATGTTTTTCTCCAGATCATCCGCGAGGCAGCAAATAAATTTTAGCAGATCTCCATTCCAATACGCATAATAATTCACGCAGTGTATGTTCAGCTGCTTCATTAAGCTAACTACTTCTGTGTAAAAAATCCCATAGTCAAGCACGGGTATCGAGGAGATAGCGATCATCTCTTGATTTTTAATGGCTATATATGATTGGGTTGTTGTTTCCATAACTAGGCGGGTAGTGTTTGAATGGCAATCAGAATGGTATCAACAATGAAGTCGGGCCGGAATAAACCAATGTAAAAGACAATCACAATAAGGACTAACTGCATGATGGATTCATACGGAGTAGCGCCTTGCATATTAATCGAAGCAGTATTCTTTTTCAGAAAAATGATACCAAGCATTTTTACAGCAAGACCATAAATAATGATCAACACGAGTAACAGTACAATCAAAGCAACCCACCAGTAATTTTTGGATATCAGCGCCTGAAACATATACAGTTCCGATATCAACATGCCTGATGGAGGCATGGCGATGATGGAGAGAAACCCCAATAACATAACCAAGCCACCTAGCGGGTTTACCCGTAAATAGCTTCCAATATTTTCGTCCAGCTTACTGCTGAAAATCCGGTGCATCTGTGACACCTGAAAAAACAAACTTGACTTTACGAGCGAGTGCATGACCAAATGCAGAATAGCAGCAAAGTATCCAAGCCCCCCGCATGAGAAAGCAATCATAACCAGTGAAGCATGCTCCATGCTGGAATAAGCGAACATTCTTTTTACATTTTTTACTCGCAACACATATACGGCAGCAAAGAATAATGACAGCAAACCTACAATCATTAATAGTTTGTTCATCCAGGGCAGGATGGAGGTTCCTGAAAATGCTTCATAGAAACGATAGATGGCAATGAAGCCAGCATTCATCAGTACGGAAGAAAGACTGGCTCCTACCTGTGAGGGTGAAGCATCTTTTGCATCAATATCCACATTGAATAATGGTACAAGCCCCATTTTTACGCTAAACCCGGTTACGATTAACAAGAAGCAAGCTTTTAACCAAACGGTATTAAGATGGCTTGCTTCCGCTTTGATTGCTGTGAAAGAAAAATTAACATGTCCCGCCTGTTGAGCAGCAAAGCCTAGGAATAATACTCCGGCAAAAGCGATTGCAATGCCGATGGAACATACGTATAAGTATTTCCAGGTGGCCTCCAGGGCATCCTGATTTCGGTTGTGATAGATGAGTACAGAAGCTCCCAACGTGGTTGCTTCCATAAATGCCCAGAGTATTCCAAAGTGTGAAGTAAATAAAACACCAACGATAGCTCCTGTAAAAAAAATAGTTCCTGCGTTGTGCAGGGCCACATCAGAAACTTTTACATTTCTGTCTTCCACGAATTTCACATAATGTATAGCTGAAAATAAACTAACTATAATCAGTATGAAGTAGAAAATCAATCCAAGCCGGTCGCTATAGAAATACTCGTTTAATATTTGTCCGGCCTGCGGCCAAAGATTAACGGCCATCACGATCATAAGACCTATGTAAAGAAAGACCATAGCATGACTGAATGCTCTCACCCGGATAAAGTAAGTGAGTATGGCAGCTGCGGCAGTGAGGATGAAAAACAAGTAAATCATAAAGATTAGTCTTTGAGTTGAGATAACTGACCGGAATCTGCATTCTGAAAATAGTCTTTCATCTTATTAAAAAATATACCCATGATGAGCACGCTGGTAAAAATATCCAGCAAGATGGCTGAGTTTACAAACATGGGCATCTCGGCACCCAAAGCAAGGGATAATAGAAATATTCCGTTTTCAATTACCAAATAACTGATCAAGTGTGTTACCAGATCGCGGTTGTTAATGGCAATGAACAACCCTACCAGGATTGATGAAATGGCCGCGGTAAAATATTTTACTTGATGGTCAGCATCTACATTAAGTTCGTCATGAATCTCGTAAGAGATCATAAAGCAACCAATCACAATGGCTGATGTGATTAATACTGAATAATATCCTTTTATGGGAACGTTATGGTGGCGATGAATTCGATTTTTTGTGACCCGTTGTAAAAACAAGGGTACAAAGATGGCTTTGAAGACAAGTGTCTCCAGGAGAATGAATATCAGGTGAATGAGATCAATCTCCTTCAATTCAAAATAAGCAAGTCCAAAAAGCAAAACGCCCTGCAAAGCCATCAAGGTAAAATAGCTTTTAACCATTTCTACTTTTGCCAGATAGATCAATGAAATAATGAAGAGTACAATAAGAAAATTGATCATGGCTATATTTTATTTTTAATGATCATCACAACAAAAATCAGGATGAGTGCCACGGCATTGATGGAAAGAATATACTGCGAATTCATAGCCATTTTATTTCTGGCTTTGAATGATTCCAGCCAGCCAATACCGGCTGCAAAAAAAACCTGCATTCCCAGAAGTATACCCATGCGCATCCATACATGGAGGGATTGGGGAATCAAGCAGTTCGCACTTAACATACTGAAAAGAATGAACTTTAGATTGTTGGCAATTTTAATAATACCCAAATCAAATCCACTGTGATCAAGCACCATCACTTCATGAACCATGGTTAGCTCCAGGTGAGTGAGTGGATCATCTACCGGCAGTCGACTGGTTTCTACCAGGGTAATATTGGCAAGAACATAACCGGCAATTACGGCAATAATGAATGAGAAGTAGGAGTCGTAGTGAAGGTTGGCAAAGATGTCGTGAAAAGATGTTTGGCCCGTGAACATGGCAAGCGATCCTAATAAAATGAAGAAGGCAGGTTCCATCAGCATCGAATAAAATGCTTCACGGTTTGCGCCCATCCCCTCAAACCCACTCGAAACATCCAGAGCACTAATGATCAGCATGAAGCGACCCAATCCTAAGACATAAGCGAAGAAGACAAAGTCACCCGTAAAGGAAAAAATAGCGTTGTTCTCTTCAAATGGAATGAATAACGAGGCAACGATCACAGTGGCAAGATAGATGGGAGCGCCAATCTGGAAGACGAAACTCGAGGAAGTACTGTATACACTTCCTTTTTGTAGAAGACGAACTATGTCATGCCATGGCTGTATAATGCCCGGACCTTTCCTTCCGCTAAACAGCGCCTTGGTTTTTACAATCACACCTGGAAAATAAATGGCGGAGGCAAAAATAAGAATGAGTGAAAGCATATTACAGGATGTTTAATACAATGAGAAACCCGATGAGAATCAAAAAGAGCATGGGATAAATCAGGTAATGATTGATCAATCCTGATTGCGCAATGCCTGCTTTAGGAAGATGGTTGACGATCAGATGAACCCAACTTAATATGGTTTTCTCTTCAACCAGATCTTTGCTTTCTGTATGGAAAGTTTTTGATGGAGGGAAAATTTCATTTTCTTCAAACGACTTGTAAACACGGTGATATTCAATAACCGGATCCGCCAATTCGCGAAGGCTATCAGCATACGATGTAGGAGTATACTGATGACGAAAATCTCCCGCAGTGTAGCCACATCCCCAGGTAGGACCTTTGGATACTTTTACACGCGACTGTTGCCATGCGCGTAATCCAACAATGGAGCCAAGCACGACAATCAACGTGATATTTACATAGCTGATGGAAGTGAGAGAGTACAAGAGAGGCTCAATAGAAACTGAAGTGTGTGTGAGGCTCTGAAGAACACCCACCACCTGATTAACAAAGAAAGCAGGAGCCAATCCAATGGCTAACATGCACGCGATAAGAATGAAGGCAGGCGCCAGCATAATTGCGGGAACTTCTTTTATCGGATGGCTATGTTCTTCCCTCCGTGATCCGAGGAAACTTAACCCAAAGGCCTTCGTAAAGCAGTAGATACAAAGGCCGCCAATCAGCACAAGGCTAAGAATACTGACCACACTTAGGATCGAAGAGGAAAGTCCTGATTCCGACATCTGGTTGATGATGCCGTTGTAGATCAGGAACTCAGAAATAAATCCGTTGAAAGGAGGAATGCCGCTAATGGCGAGTGCTCCGATTAAAAAAGCAATAGAAGTGAATCGCATATGTTTGGCCAGGCCTCCGAGATGATCCATGTTTATCTTATGCACCGAATAGAATACGTTGCCTGCCGTGAAGAAGAGGAGTGATTTGAAGAGTGCGTGATTCAATGTATGCAATAAAGCACCGCCCCATCCCAATATCATCAGGTAGTTAGATCCCGAAGCTTTTCCTAAAAGGCCAATGCCAATACCGATTCCAATAATGCCGATATTTTCTATGCTGTGATACGCCAATAGTTTTTTCAGATCGTGTTGCATGATGGCCATGATCACACCAAGTAAACCGGAGATGATGCCCGCTGCAAGCACGATGATGCCGATGGCATGCAGATCGCTTTGTAATAATGAGCTTATTCGGAAGATTCCGTAAATGCCCATCTTGATCATCACACCGCTCATCACGCCAGATACATGCGAGGGGGCAGCCGGGTGCGCCCGAGGTAGCCAGGAATGAAAAGGAATGAACCCCGCTTTAATACCAAAGCCCGCAAAGAACACGAGGAAGAGCGGTACGTTGTTAGATTGCGCAAAGAATTTATTAACACCTTCGAAACTAAAATCGCTGGTTTGATTGCCGGCAATCAGAAAACCCAGCATAATCAAGGCAAAGCCCAGGTGCATTTGAAGTAAATAATTGATACCTGTTTTTAAGGTGGATTCTTTTTGAGCTTCAAAAATAACCAGGATAAATGAGAACAGCGACATGAGTTCCCAGGCCAGCAAGAACGCAATGCCATCTTGCATGGAAACCACCAATAGCATTGCTCCGTGTAACCATAAAAAACTGAATAAGTGCAAGGAGATAAATACGGATCGCTTCTTTGGCACGTAAGGTTGCAGATAGCCTCCTGCATAGAGCATACCGCAAAGGCAGATCAAATTAATGATCAACATGAAATAAGCACTGAGCTGATCGATCACCAACATGATAGGCCCACTCCAGGTGCCCACACCCAACGCAAGGGTGAGGGTGGTGCCGTTGAGCACCGATAATGCCCAACTTGTGCTGGCCACCATCAGCATGAGATGAAGCACCAGTCCGAAACCATATTTTACTTTTTTTGGAATGAAGAACATTCCAAATGAAAGCAGTAAGGCAATTTTAAAAATAATGACATTCATAGTACAGCTCTTTTGAAAAACGAATGATTTTCTTTGATTATCAATTCTGATGTAAAAGATGTGTTAATAAAAAATGATCTATCCTTTTGCGCAAAGACTATGATCAGGCGACTATAACAAGATGCTAAATTAAATAAGCGTGGTGAAGTCGGAAGAGGGAAGGATGCACATTGAAACAAAGTGACGGACTATTCAATTTAGCTAAGCGAATGTTAACAAAGTATTGCGCATGGGTGGCGCTTAGATTGCCATGGACATCAGCGCACGGAGTTGAACTTTTGTTGTTTTCTTGTCCTTCTTCGGTTTCATTAAATGGTTGACTAAACAAGACAAGAAGAATATCCGGATGATGGAATGTTTTTAGTTGAGTCGATTGATTAAAATCATAAGTCATAGTTCCTATGCTGACCGGAAAGGCAGGAGCAAGAAACTCCAGCATAAAAAGCAAGGTGACAAAAAGTTGAAGAAACCTGTTTGTTCTGATTTTCATTCACATGAAATATACAGTTTAATC
>JAYVTC010000115.1:0-14454 GCA_043774745.1 Cyclobacteriaceae bacterium
ATTTATTCTTGCCCGTTTGTCAGATCATACCATGAAACTCATCAAGATCTCCCAATTGGATAGCGTATTGAATATCATGCCTACCGTGGAAGAAGGTATCGATGCCGTATTTATGCATGAGATCGAAAAAGACATGAAAGAGGAAGATTAGAAATCTTCAATTTGATTTTATAAAGAAAGCCTGAGATACTCGGGCTTTTTTATTAAGTTCAAATTCGAAAAATGAAAGTGAGTTTTAAGCTTACCATATTGGGCTCCAGCGGAGCACTGCCCGCATACGGAAGGTTTCCTACCGCTCAATATCTGATCATACAAAATAAACATTTCCTGATTGATTGCGGTGAAGGTGTGCAGATGCAGTTGATGCGATACCAAATTCCGATTCATAAAATCGATCATATTTTCATTAGTCATTTGCACGGTGATCATTACCTGGGCCTTATGGGGTTACTCTTTTCCATGCATCTGCAAAGACGCGTCTCCGACCTTCATCTTCATAGTCAGAATGGACTAGATGAAATTATTCTAGTGCAATTGAAATACTCAAAGTCATCACTCAACTTCAATATTATTTTTCATGCCTTTGAGGCCTCCCAGGTTCATGTCCTTCACGAAGATGAAGCGCTCACCGTTCAAACCATCCCGCTCATTCACAAATTAGATTGCGCTGGTTTTCTGTTTCGCGAAAAACCTAAGCCGAGAAAAATAAATAAAGAAAAATTAAGAGAAGGGATGCTTCTTCAGCACATTGCCCTTCTTAAGACCGGTGCTGATGTGCATGACGAAATGGGAAATCTCTTATATGTCAACAGTGAATATACCCTTCCTCCACAGCCATCACGATCCTATGCGTTTTGCTCCGATACGGCATGGAATGAAAATATGATTGAACAAATTCGCGAGGTAGACCTTTTATATCATGAGGCTACCTTCATGGAAGAAGAAAAAGACAAAGCCAGAGAAACCAAACACAGCACGGCTGCAGAAGCCGCCACAATGGCGAAGCAATGTGGTGCAAAAAAACTATTGATTGGCCATTTCTCAGCCCGCTACCGTGAATTGGAGCCCCTGTTATCAGAGGCGAGGGAAATTTTTACCAACACCGAACTCGCCATAGAAGGAAATATAGTTGAATTAATGACATGACTCTCGAACAAAAAAAAAATCGTCTCTTTGTTATCCTTGCCGGGATATTTCTAACCAACGCCATCATGGCCGAAATGATTGGCGTGAAAATTTTCTCTGGTGAAAATACGCTTGGATTTCAACCTGCTCATCTGAATATTCTCGGATTCACCATGGACTTCAATCTTACAGCGGGTGCCGTAATCTGGCCAGTTGTATTTATCACTTCTGATTTGATCAATGAATACTTCGGGAAGCCAGGTGTGAAAAGAATTAGTTATCTGGCAGCATTTTTTATCGCATATTCATTCGTGGTCATATTTCTGACCATTAAACTTCCACCAGCACAATGGTGGCTGGAGGCCAACAACCTGGATGCCCAAGGCAATTACTTCAACATGGACTTTGCGTTCAATAAAATCCTGGGGCAAGGGCAGCGGATTATTATTGGCTCATTGGCTGCCTTCCTTGTAAGTCAATTGATCGATGTATTTGTATTTCAAAAACTAAGAAAACTGACAGGGCAAAAAATGCTTTGGCTAAGAGCCACAGGGTCAACCCTGGTATCACAATTCATTGATAGCTTTGTTGTCTTGTACATTGCCTTCTTTGGCATATTCTCTGGTGAACAGATTATCGCTATTGGCATCACCAATTACATCTATAAATTTTCCGTAGCTATTTTATTGACGCCTCTTATATATTTAGGCCATTATGTAATTGATCAATATTTAGGGAAGGAAAACGCTCAGATAATATCGGAAGAAGCGGCCAGGGAAAGCAACTCATTTCTTTGATTGCATCACCACATCCAGTATAATTCCGGTGGCGATGGCTGCATTGAGTGATTCTGCTTTTCCAAAACGAGGTACCGTAATCTTCTGACTCACCAGTTTTTCTACTGATGTAGAAATACCACTGGACTCGTTGCCAATAACGATGAGACCTCCTGAAGAAAATGAAAGTTGATGGACATCAATACCATCTAAAAAAGTGCCGAAGATAGGCTTACGAACTGCCGTGAGATATTCAACCAGAGAAACGTATTGAATTGACATTCTACAAAATGAACCCATGCTGGCACTAAGCACTTTGGGATTGTAAAAATCTGCTGTTTCCGCTGATGCAATAATATTTTTTACACCATACCAATCGGCTGTGCGGATGATTGTGCCCAGATTACCTGGATCACGTATTGAATCAAGAGCCAGCGCAATCTCACCGTCTTCAATTGTGAGGGGGCGATTGGGTTTTATTCGGGCAACAGCGAGTGCGGCATCGTTAGTCTGAAAACTTCCAAGCACAGACAATTCCTCAGAAGAAGCTACCACTACCTCAGTCTTACTGAACCTTAGTTCTTTTTCATGGTGACCGATAAAGTCCTCGGTAGCAGCGACCCACGTAGTAACAAAATCAGACTTCAAGAGTTCGGCAACACTTTTAGCACCCTCTACCACAAAGCTTTGTTCCTCTATCCGGTATTTCTTTACTTGCAATGATTTGATATACTTAACTTTGGCTTTGGAGATCATTGTGATTAAGTTAAAAAGAATTGTATTTGTTCTACTTCTGCCATGGCTGCTAAGCAGTTGTTTAGGCACGCGCTATCTCCAAGAAAATCAAAAGTTATTGTATCGCCAAACAATAGATGCTCCAAAAGGATTTAATTCCTCAGCCATTCCCGATCTGTATGTTAAAAAAGTAAATCGCAGGCTTCTGGGGTTGCCCATTAATTCATTGGTATGGATGCATCACGAAGGAGAAAAACGCTACCAACAACAAAAATTTATTGAAAAAAAAACGAGGATCGAGCAGAAATATGACAAGAAAATAGCTTTGTCCAAAGGACAAGGGAAGATTAACCAACTTCAATATAAGAAGCAACAAAAAGCAGATGCCATCAATAAGAAAATACAAAACGGAAATAACTTTATGCAGTGGGGTGAGCCTGCTACTGTTTTTGATTCAATCAGTATCATTGCCTCCGTAGATAAAATCGGAAACTATCTTTTTACGAAGGGCTATTTTAAAAACAAAGTTTCATTTACCACCCATGAATTCAAAAAACGAGTCAGTGTAAACTATGTGATTTCACCGGGGCGTCCTTATTATTATGATACCATATTCTTTCAGGTGCCCGATGACCAGGTGCTTTCTCTTTTACTGAAAGAAAAAAATCTAAGCTTGATCAAAAAATTTGATCAGTATGATCAAATTAAATTGAATAAGGAACGCGAGCGCATTGATATTTTTCTTAAAGACCGTGGCTATTATGATTTCACCAGACAGTATATTGAGTTTGCAGTAGACACCAGCTATACTGATGACCACGGCATTGCTCTGGAAATAGAAATCAAGAATCCTCCGAGAAGAAGTTTTCATAAAAAATTTGAAGTTGATTCTATCATTTTCACTACGGATGCAGCGGTGAATACTAAAGACAACATGAAGCGAAGGACAGATCCGTATCGCGATATTACATTCAGCTATTTTCAAAACCAATACAGTAAAAAAGTTCTTGCGCAGCGCGTGTTCATTCATAAAGACAGCCTCTATAATCGATCAAAGACATTTAATACTCAGCGACAACTTGCCAATCTGGACATATTCAAATTCATAAACATCAATTACGACACCTCTGGAGGCAAGTTCATTACCAATATTTTCTCCAGTCCATTGGATCGTTATTCGTGGTCGAACGAAGCCGGTATGACTGTGTCTCAAGGATTTCCCGGGCCCTATTTCAGTACCAGTTTTAAAAAGCGAAACGTATTTAGAGGGCTCGAGATTATTGAACTCAATGGACGCTTTGGGTTTGAAGGTGTTGCCTCGGCAACTGACCAAAACAATTTTTACAAAAGCACGGAAGCTGGTGTGAATGGAAGCATCATATTTCCCCAATTTCTTTTTCCATTTAAAGAAAGTAAAGCGTATCAACTTGGCAAATACAACCCACGCACAAGACTGCTGGCAGGATATGCCTATACGGACCGCCCTGAATACAAGCGATCGATCACGACAGTATCCGACACCTATACGTGGGAGAATACTCAGACAACACAATATTCACTTACACTCATCAGCTTAAACGTAATCCGATCTACGCTTGATCCTGCTTTTGATTCCTTGTTGGTTAGTCTTCAGGAAAACCAGGGTAATAATCTTCGCAATTCCTTTAAACCATCATTTGTGAGCAGTATGATTTTTGGAGTGACGTGGAACCCAAACAATTATGGTAACACAGAACGGAGTTCATTATATGTGCGTGCGCAAGCTGAATCCGGTGGTTCATTATTCAACCTGGCTCTTCCAAAATACATCACAGACATGGGACTTGAACTATATAAATATCTGCGTTTCAGCCTCGATGTCCGAAAGACTATCGTGATCGATAAAAATACTTTACTGGCATACCGAATCAATACCGGTGTTGGGTTTGCTTATAGCGATAATAAAGTACTCCCGTATGAAAAATATTTTTTTGTGGGCGGTAGTAATAGCGTAAGAGCATGGCGTCCGAGAAGATTAGGTTTAGGAACGGTGCCACCAAACCTCGCCACAAATTCCGAAGCCGATGGCTTGTTTGATTATAGTTATGAGAAACCCGGTGATATCTTGCTGGAAGGAAGTATTGAACTACGCAGAAAACTTTTTGGGTTTGTCAATGGTGCGGTGTTTATCGATGCTGGAAACGTATGGTCTTTTCGAGAGGTGCAGTCGGATGTAGAATCGCCAACAAAAGCCTCCTGGCAAGGCTCTTCAAAATTTAATAAGAACTTTTATAAAGCGATGGGAATTGGTACCGGCTTCGGTTTGAGATTTGACTTTTCGTTTCTTGTACTCCGCCTTGATGTAGGAATAAAAGTCTACGATCCGGGGCGCGAGCAAGGTGACCGATTTGTGCTGAATAAGTTTAGATTTTTTAAACCTTTTGGAGTCGATCGAGAGCCCGTTATTTACAATGTGGGTATCGGTTATCCATTTTGATCCACCACATCTTATATCAGTGGTGAATGTGACTGGTTACCCATCTTAAAAAAATTAGATCAACAAAAAATTCACCGTATGGTAAACGTAAACGGTTGTATGTTTTTTTGTAGATTTGCTATAACTGCAATTATATGCAAAGAGCTAAGTACTTGATTTTATTCCTTTTGTCTCATTTTGTAAATCTGACTTATGCACAGGATACAGGTAATTTTACTCAGTTTTTTTTCAATCCTTATTCATTAAATCCATCTTTTGCAGGTATCGATGGCCGCAGTGCCTTATTTGCCGCCTATCGAAAACAATGGTCAGGCATTGAAGGCAGTCCCGAGATTTACAATTTTAGTTTTCATACCCCACTTAAGTCTGGGGTAAGTTTGGGTCTTAATGCTGCCAATGATAAACGAGGTCTTCTTTCAAATTCAGGAATGCTGATCACCCTGGGCTACTCTGTTTCATTAGGTGAAGGCAAGTATATACGCTTTGGACTTTCGGGAGGAGGCTCGTGGAACACTATTGATCTTAGTAAAATTACATCACCTGCTATTTTATCCGATCCAGCATTGAAAAATGTATTGAATCAAAATGCATCTATTATTGGAAACTTTGGGGTATCGCTACATCTAAAATCCTTTCACGTTGGTTTTGCACTACCTAATTTATTTGCTCCCTCCTACATCAGTAAAGATGCATTTACTGTTACCGAAGTGAAACCATTACAAGCATTTGTGGCGCATGCCAGCAACCGGTTTTATTTTGCCGATAATAAACACGTGTTTGAGCCGTATGTGGTTTACCGTCACAATCAAAATTTACCTGATCAACTTGAAGCAGCCGCTGTTGTTCACCTCAACCATGTTGTTTGGGTGGGTGGGTCATGGAAACAAGAATTCGGCATTTCTGCTTTAGGTGGGATTAAATTGAATAACAAATTTGCGGTAGGTGGCTCCTATACGTTAAAAAATATGGGTGATAACGAATTAAGTTTTCCAACCTATGAAATACATTTGAGTTTACTCGGTGGCGCCTCGAAAACAAAAAGCAAGAGTAAGACAAGTCATACATTACCGACTTATTCATTTGTTCATACTGAGCTCCCTAAAAAGACGAGAACTCAGGTGATCAATGACAACTATGTGGCAGCCATTACCAAAGCAGACAAGGCCTTTGCTGCAAAAAATTATGAAGAGGCAAGGCTCGATTATTTTGAAGCTCAAAAGTATAAGCCTTCAGAAAATTACCCCAAGAC
Organism: Cyclobacteriaceae bacterium; assembly: GCA_043774745.1. GTDB lineage: Bacteria > Bacteroidota > Bacteroidia > Cytophagales > Cyclobacteriaceae > ELB16-189. Next base: position 6,362 of record JAYVTC010000115.1, read on the forward strand.
AAAAATCGATGAAATTGGTAAGCTCCTCGCTTATGAGACCGACATTAGGAAAGCGAATAATGAGCTTTCCTCTAAGAGCTATGAACAAGCTCTGGCAGATTACGAAGCAGCCAGTATCCTGAATCCAAATGAAAAATATCCGAAAGAAAAAATTACAGAGATTAAAGCGCTGATGGCCAAAGAAGGTGACACCAAAGACCTGGAAAGAAGATACAAAGAAGAAATATCCAAAGCCGATGCTGCTTTCAAAACAAAAGATTATACCACGGCAAAAAATCAGTATACAAATGCTGGGGCACTAAAGCCTAATGAGCAATATCCTAAAGATAAATTAAAGGAAATTGAGAGACTGCTGGCGGTGGAAGTTGTTATAAAACCAGAAATTAAAACCCCTCAAGAGCCCGTAAAGGAAGTCGTAAAATTGCCGGTTGAAGAAGCTGTAAAAGAACCTGTTAAAGAATTGACACAGGAACCCGTTGAGCGACATGAAACATTCAAGAGAGGAGCACATATTCAGGAGCTTGAATCAGGAAATTATGTTGTTGTTGGAGTATTCGGATCCGTGGCCAATGCCAAAAGTATGGCCCGAAGACTTGTAGATACTGGTTTTAACGCTAATTATGGGTTCTTAACGGAAAAGAATCTCTGGTACGTTCACATTTTCAACGGAGATGATATTAATGGTGCAAGAACCGAACGAGACAAATACCGAAAACAGCCTATGCTCCGTAATGCATGGTTATTAACCATACAGAATTAAATTTATGAGAGAGAGATTTTACTATCTTCTTATCATGTTGCTTCTCACTATCGGAAGCCTCCGCGCGCAAGTTCCAGTCATTCAAAAAATAGAACCGATAGCTGCATTTCCTAAATCCCGAATTGTTATTTCTGGAAGCGGTTTTAGCTCAACGCCTTCGCAGCTTCAGGTTTGGTTTGGTCACGTGAGAGGCACCATTCTCACTTCATCTGATTTCTCTATTGAAGTAGAAGTTCCAGCCCAGGCGCTACTTGATAACATCAGGGTAGTAAATCTTTCCAGCAGATCATCCGCAGAGTCGGGTTCTAAATTCATGCCGGTATATAGCGGTGAAGGTTTTGACCCTTCAAAACTAACTACACCCTTAAGCATACCAAGTGCTGATGCCATTTTTGACGTCATCTCCTCTGATATTGATGGTGATAATAAGCCCGATTTAATTGGATCCAGAAATGAGACTACGGCTACTACCATGGCACTTATGATGAATCAAAGTACTGTAGGCAATATAAACTTTACCAACACCGTCATTCCTTCCTTAGCTATAAATTCTCCCACTCAATATTTGGTTTCCAAAGACCTTAATGCTGATGGTTTACCAGATTTAGTTGCTTCACGAACAGGTACAACTGCCAACACTGTTTTCGTATTAAAAAATACAAGTACTGTAGGTAACCCAAGTTTCGCATCACAACCCATGCTTTTATTGGATCTCGCGCACTTTGCTCAACATGTAGAAATAGAAGACCTGAATGGAGATGGTAAACCTGAAATTATTGTCGCCAATTCGAACAGCAACGAATTGTACATTTTCAGAAATGAAAGTACTGGTGGTACACTATCTATAAACGCAACGCCAACTAAAATACCCGTTACTGGTGCTTCTGAAACATTTTCTCTGGAAATTCAGGATCTTGATGGAGACGGAAAATCCGATATTATTGCAACCCGTGCAAAAAAGCCTGACATCTATTTACTTAAGAATTTAAGTACCGCTTCATCTTTCAATTTTACAATATCTAAAATTACTTCGACCGGGGATTACAATGATGTGACCAGTGCTGATTTTAATAAAGATGGAAAGCCAGACATCGCAGCCACTAATTTTACAGGCAGCCAGGCCCATGTCTTTTTAAATCAAAGCACCAGTACTGCCCTATCCTTTTCTGCTTTTCCTCTTTCTTTAGCGACTGACTCCAGGCCCTTTGGTATTGATGTGAGTGATTTAGATGGTGACGGCTTTCCCGATTTTATTGTTGCTTGTCAAAACTCACCATCACTGAATGCCTTTATTCATAATCGCAATACTGCTTCTCCTGGATTTTCAAAAGTTGTGATCACTTCAGCAAAAACAAATTGGCATGCCAGGGCTGGTGATCTGGATGGAGATGCGAAACCAGATATCGCCTTCACTTCCTTTTCTTCAACGGCTTTCTCCGTAGATATTCTAAGGAATAAGAATTGTCACAAGCCTCAGATATTGAACGTCCCCCCGTTAACATTATGTGCTTCACAAACAATCACACTAAATGCGATCCCAATTCCTGGCGTCACGTTCAATTGGAGCAACGGTTTTAGTTCTATTAAGAATGGCCCCGACCCATTCGCAGCAATTAATGTAGCAGCCACCTATTCTGTCACCGCTGTTGGTGAAGGAACAAGTTGCTCAGTTGTCTCCGCTCCTCTTATCGTCTCATCGGGTGCAGGCTCAGCAGTTGCCGACCCAGTTATTACAGTTATCACACCCATCTGCGTGGGCACACCGATTAATCTTTCTGCCAGTCCCACGATTAGCGGAGCTACCTATATCTGGACTGGTCCAAATAATTTCACCTCCACTATTCAAACGCCACCGTCAATACCTGGCACTACTGCAAATGCAGGCATCTATTCGCTCACTATAAAAGTAGGCGACTGCTCAAGCAATACTGTTACCAAGCGTGTCGATGTTGTTTCATTTGGTAGTTTTTCCATATCGAGCACGGTTCCATCAAATACCGTGTGCCAGGGACAACCACTAACACTTACCGTAAATTCTGAAACCGGTTACACGTTTCAATGGTTTAAGAATGGGGTTGATACTGGTGTAATCACGACAAATCTGATTGTCACTCAAGAAGGTTCTTATAAAGTAAAGGTTACAAACACCGCACTGGGTTGCTCACAGGAAACGAATGCCGTTGCCGTTGTTATATTTGTAACTCCTGTCGCTGCCTTTACTTCAGATGCATCTGGATGTACAGGAAATACGATCACATTTATTAATAATTCTGTAACTGATTCTCGTGTCACTTCTCCCATTTACGCATGGGATTTTGGAGATAACACCACGAGTTTAATAAAAGATGCAACCCATATATACTCAGTAGCACAATCTTATAATCCAAAATTAGTAGTAAGCTATAGCGGAGTTACAGGGTGTAGCGCTTCCGTTTCAAAAACTATTAATATCGTGACTGGATTAACACCTGTCATCGCTGCCGAAATAAATGAACTATGCCCTGGAGGATCAGAAACATTAACGCTATCTGCCACTGGAACAGGCATCTTTACATCTTACCTGTGGAGCACCAATGAAAAAACCGCTAAGATAGATGTTACTGAACCTAAAGATTACTCCGTAGAAACTCTGGATCAAGCCGGTTGTAAAGGTACTGCAACGATCACCATAACTGAAAAATTAGATTGCACTCCGATCGAAACCGTAATTCCTCCTTTGTTTACCCCCAACGGGGATAGTCAAAATGATTTCTGGATAATACCTGGTATTGAAAATAAAAGTGAATGCACGATGAATATTTTTGATGGACGTGGCCGAAGAGTCCTCCAGAAAAAAGGATATCCTGTTAGCGGTTGGGATGGCGTCTCCGATGAGGGTAAAGAAGTCCCTCAGGGAACTTACTTTTATGTATTGAGTTGCCCTAGTGAAGCACCGACTACCGGATCAGTTTTAATTGTACGATAAACATTTTGATTGAATGATAATGCGTGATCAAAAAGCCTCAGCGGGCAAGCTTGTTTCTTTGTTAGTTTTCATCATCATTACGGTTGTAGGCGTAATTAATGTCAGCGCTCAGATAACACCGATAACAGATTACCCATGCGATAAACGTAGTGCTGCTAATGGTGGTGTTTGTCCTACCGGATGTGACTTTGTTCCGGCTGTTGAAAAAGGTTGTAATTGTTTTGACAGTATAGACAATGACGGAGATGGAAAAATAGATGCCGCTGATATTGGTGACTGTGCTCAATATTTTGGACTTTCCTTCGTAGGCTCAGGAACATCTAATTGTAGTATTGTTCCTCCCGGTGGAAACCCGTTTGCAGGAATTGGGGCTCCGGTAGAATCACAACAAAACACTTCCGATACCCAATCAAAAGTAGTCGTTGGTGATGTTGACAATGATGGAGTGCCCGATGCAGTTGTTGCCTCTAAATGGAATAACGAGATAAGAGTAGTGGCAACCACCGGCCCACAAGCAGATGGTACCAAGGCCGGCTTTGTCAAAGCAGATTTTAACCTGAGTGGTAAGAAAAGTGACTTTCCAAGTTTTGGGGGATGTACGCCAAACCGGTTATTATTTGAACTTGAACTGCTTATTGCTGATGTAGATCAGGCACCCAATGGCCGTGCTGAAATTTTTGGAATTGTAAGTAATCGTGGCGGAAATCCTAAAACACCGCCAACTTGTTTTTATCTCGTAGCGCTTAAATATAACTCTTCCGGACCTGGAGGATTGGGCTATATGTATCCTCCTGTTCCATTGGGAACTAACCGACCTGGTATTTTTGGAATTGCAGATATGGATGGAGATGGCAAAGCAGAACTCTATTTGCGTGACCGGATTTATGCAGCAGAAACGGGAAAATTGTTAGCGAGTGAAGGAAGTAAAACAGAAACAAACACTGCGTTATGGGATGTCGATGTTACCTCGGCACCAGCAGCCGTAACCGTGACCGGGGATAATAAGATGGAGCTGATATGCGGTACCAAAGTATACGCTATTCCATCCCTAACGAACAGAAATCCTGCAAGTCCTGCAGCACTCACTTTAGTGAAGGACATGAATGTTGATTTTCCTGCTACAAAGTGTTTTGTAAAACTCATGAATGATCCAGTAGAGTATGGGGTTGACACACACAGTTCTACTAGCGTGGCTGATATTGATGGTGATGGATTTATTGATGTGGTTATTTCAGGTGCGCTCAATTCATCAGCTGGCCGAACGGCTGTATTTTACTGGAATCTTCAGAAAAATACAGTTAGCTATAAACTAACTCCCAATAGTGCAGAACTTGGTTTACCCGGTGGCGATCCTAATTTTGCCAGTTATAGCACCGGATGGATTTGGGGAACAGGGCGTGTAAACATCGGAGACGCAAATGGTGATGGGAAATCAGATTTATCATTCATTGCCGGTAACCAGCTGTTTAGCCTAACCACTGATGCAACCGGAACCGGCCTCCAGACTTTATGGACTGCCAATTCAGTTAATACAGCTACGGGAACGATTGGTTATCGATCCATTAACGACTCGCGTTCGGGAGTGCTGACTGTTACTATTTATGATTTCAATAATGATGGCAAGCCCGAAATGGTTTATCGGGATTCGCAATCCATAAATATAATTGATGGAGCAACCGGCCAAAGTTTGCAATGGTCTGCAGTCTGTCAATCTCATACTTATTCTGAAGGACCTGTTATTGCAGATGTGAATGGTGATGGCGCGACTGATATTTGCGTTGCCTGTAATACCAGCAACAGTTTTGATATCAATGATGATATTCAGCAGCAGGCATTGGGCCAGGTGCGCTTATATTTTTCAAATGGAAATACCTGGTTACCGACCCGAAAAGTCTGGAATCAGCCCGGTTATTTCGTTGTCAATATCAACGATGATCTCACGTTACCTTTTCCGCAACTCAATCAAAACCTGGTTTTCTCTAATGGACCGTGCGCTAATGGGTTGTCACAGCCTCAGCGTCCTTTAAACGTATTCTTAAATCAGGTACCTTTCCTGAATGCTAATGGATGCCCAATATTTCCTGCGCCAGATTTAACCTTCTCCGGAGACGACCCTTCTACCCCTGGTGTAGATACCAATGGTGACGGAGTGGTGGCTCCTGCTGTTATTGTTACCCCACCCATTTGCGGAAATCTGGATATTTCTGTTCAGATTCGCTATGCCAATATTGGGGATATCCCAATCAGTGATGTTGTGCCGGTAAGCTTTTTCAATGGTGACCCACGGCTTCCCGGGGCGATCAAACTGCATAATACAACGATCAGCATTACCAATCTTCAGGTTGGCACAGTCCTTCTTTCCAGCCCAATCGTTTTCAATGGTAATGGCCAAGTATTCGATATGTTTATTGCTTTGTATAATGATGGATCCGTTCTGCCGATTGCGGCCTCAGGCCAAACAACTAAAGAGTGTCAGATTGATAATAATGTTTACAAAGTAAAGGTGGTGCCCTCCCCTTTTACAGCTCAGATCAATAAGTTCAAGGATAATCTTAAATGTGTTGCCGCAGATCCAAATTCGGGAGAATTAAGAGCCAGGGTCTTTATTGGAGCCACTGAAGTTTTTGATTTTAGTCCCTATGCTTTTCAATGGTATTCTGGTATCGGTGTTTCTAATCCTATAGCTGCAGCCCAAGGTGGAAAGAATGCCGTCATAACAGGACTGGCGGAAGGAGATTATACACTGGTTGTAACGAATACTCAAAAGGGATGCTCTTCGGCACCCATAAGTGCGACAATAACACTTCAAATAACATTGCCTGCGGTAACTATCAATAAATTATCTGACCAGACACAATGTAATCCACCTAATGGAAAACTGGAAGCAGTAGTAGCTGGTGGAAATACGGGATACACGTTTGAGTGGATCAATTCATCAGTTTCTTTAGGGGTAACCACGTCTGTGGCCGATGGTCTAATCAAAGAGAATTATAAAGTAATCGTTTCAAGGAATGGTTGCACAACATCTGCTGATGCAATTATACAAGATTTGGCCATTGAGCCCGATGCCTCTGCTACAGCCACACCTGTAGTTAATTGTGCTACCCCAAACAGCGGCACCGTTACGGGAGAAGCTAAATTAGCCGGAGTACTTCAAAATCCGGCTGAATATACCTTCAACTGGTATTTTTATAATGGCCCTCCACCTCCCGCACCTGGCGGCACGCGAGGAAGCATTCTTCCTGCAGCAAATGGAACAGGGCCTACCCGTACGGGATTGGCATCCGGATTCTATGAGCTGGAAATAATTAGAATTTCAACGCAGTGTGTAGCTGTGCCAAAAGTCATTTTAGAGGTAACAAATAGTACCGTTCTGCCAGTAGCTGCCATTGCTGAAACTACCCCTCAAACATCCTGTGATCCAACAAAACCAAATGGGGTATTCACCGCTTCAGCCAGTGCCGCAGGGTTTACAAGTCCTGCTGATTTTACATTTGAATGGTTTAGGGGTGATAATACTTTACCTGCAAACAAAATTCCAATAGGTGGAGGTCCGGAAAGTATTTCAGGATCGAAGGGTGAAATATTAAACAGTGTTAAAGGAGGAGGGCTTTTTTATACGGTAAAAGTTACCACTCCGCTCAACTGTTCTGCTACGTTTAAGCGTATCATTACGGAACCCATCAGCATACCAGTAGTAACATTGGCACCAACAGACAATTCTATTTGCGATCCTGCGCTCGGGTTTAATGGATCAATCGCACAAAATACGTTGACTGATGTTAACGCACAGGGAGGTGATACTTATACCTACGCATGGAGCAAAGGCATTACTCCCATTGGCGGGACCACCGCTCCGATCACCGCCCTGAACGGTGGATTCTACACGGCTACTGTCACAAACAACAGACTCCATTGTACTTCACTTCCTGTTACCGTAGAAGTCAAAAACAATCAGCTTCTACCCGTCATCACGACAACCACTGTGCCTTCTACCAATTGCATTGGCGCAGCCAACAATGGACAAGTTACCGCAGCAACAGTTACACCCGCTGCACCTTACACGTTCAAGTGGTATTCGGGTAACTCAGTAAACCCAGGGTCAGAACTTACTCCACTCAATAATGCTGCTATTACCGGTTTAAAAGGAGGCCAGAATTACACCGTAGAAGTGACCATTAATTCTTCGGGCTGTAAAAACACACTTACTACTCCGCTTGCAGACAACAAGCAACTCCCTGTACTTACTCTAACCCCTGCTCCCAACTCAATCTGTGATCCTGCTCTCGGTTTCAACGGATCAATCGCACAAAATACATTAACCGATGTGAATGCACTGGGTGGGGATACTTACACCTTCGCATGGAG
>JAYVTC010000116.1:0-4338 GCA_043774745.1 Cyclobacteriaceae bacterium
TATTAGCCATGGCCCTCAACCATGATGTAAAGAAAAAAGCAGATGGATCTTTTTTCGGTGACCCAACAGAAATTTCATTAGTAGAATTTGCGTTGGGCAAAGTTGGTTTATCGACCCTGGAAGATTTGACAATCAAATTTCCACGCGTAGCGGAATTACCATTCGACTCAGACAGAAAGTGTATGACCACCATCCACCGCATTGAAAATCAATTCATCATATTTTCGAAAGGTGCGGTAGAATACATTTTCGAAAAGCTTTTTCAACATGGAGATCATGATGAAATCAATTCAATCGCTACGGAATGGGGACACCAGGGATTACGCGTATTGGCCTTTGCCTACAAAATAGTTGATCATCTTCCTGATCCACTCTCTTATGAAACGGTTGAAAAAGGTTTAATTTTTTCAGGTCTGGCAGGAATGATTGATCCTCCGCGTGAAGAAGTAAAAGTTGCTATTCAAGATTGCAAGACCGCTGGCATCAGGCCCGTGATGATTACGGGTGATCATCCCGCCACGGCAGCCGCCATAGTGAAAGAAATTGGAATATTAAATCCCAAGGATCTTGTTGTTGCTGGAGTTGATCTGGAAAACATGCCGGATGAAACTCTAAATGAGAAAATAGAAAAGATTGCTGTGTACGCCCGGGTCTCACCGGAACAAAAACTTCGCATCATAAAATCATTGCAGAATAAGAATCATTTCGTGGCCATGACTGGTGATGGAGTAAACGATGCTCCTTCATTGAAGGCAGCCAATATTGGTGTAGCTATGGGAATCAATGGCACTGATGTGAGCAAAGAAGCCTCTCACATGATTTTGTTGGATGATAATTTTGCCACCATTGTAAAAGCCGTAAAAGAGGGTCGGAGAATCTATGATAACATTCGCAAGTTTGTGAGGTACATCATGACTTGTAATAGTGCCGAAATATGGACCATCTTTCTTGCACCCGTTATCGGATTGCCTATACCATTACTACCGATTCACATTCTTTGGATCAACCTGGTAACAGATGGGTTACCCGGCATTGCACTGGCAAGTGAAAAAGCAGAACACGATATTATGAAACGTCCACCGCGCAAACCTTCTGAGAGTCTGTTTGCTGAAGGCATCGCTTACCATATTCTATGGGTCGGATTATTGATGGCCGGGATCACCTTAGGCACCCAGACATGGGCCATCAAAGAAGGACTTGATCATTGGCAAACGATGGTGTTCACTGTTCTTTCATTATCGCAATTGGGTCATGTGCTGGCGATTCGTAGTGATCGGGAATTTTTATATAAGCAAGGTATTTTTTCAAATCTACCATTACTCGGAGTTGTGCTTTTTACGTTTAGTCTTCAAGTGGCTGTTATCTACTTACCCTTGGCTAATGAAGTATTTAAAACTCAACCATTATCATTTCGTGAACTCATTAGTTGTATTGGAGTATCCGCTGTTTTGTTCCATGCTGTAGAGTTGGAGAAATGGGTGAAGAGTAGGCTTTTAATAAAGAATAATCATCCTTAAAAAAAGAATCCCGCAACACCATGCTGCGGGATCACTCTCTTTTTTTATTGCAAGCAGAGAGTTAATGACCTCATCCGTGGCCGCCTTCTCAAGAGGAGAAGGGAAGCGGCCTGAAGTGATTAATATCGATAATAATCAGGTTTGAAAGGTCCAGTCACGCTAACACCTATATACTTGGCCTGTTCAGCCGAAAGTACTTCCAAATCAACTCCTATTTTCTTCAAGTGCAAACGAGCTACTTTCTCATCAAGATGTTTTGGTAGCATGTACACTTTGTTTTCATACTTATCGGTGTTCATCCACAACTCAAGTTGAGCCAATGTCTGGTTGGTGAATGAGTTAGACATCACAAATGAAGGGTGACCTGTTGCACATCCAAGATTTACCAAACGACCTTCAGCTAACAGAATTACCTGGCGTCCATTTTTCAACGTATATAAATCAACTTGTGGCTTCACTTCATCTTTTGATGCATTCTTATTCAACCACGCAACATCAATTTCATTATCGAAGTGACCGATGTTACAAACGATGGCTTTGTCTTTCATCGATTCAAAATGACGACCTAGCACAATGCCTGAGTTTCCGGTAGCCGTAACAACGATGTCAGCTTCTTTCACGGCATCATCCATTTTCTTAACAGCAAAACCATCCATCGCAGCTTGCAATGCACAGATCGGATCTATTTCGGTAACAATTACTCTTGCACCAGCACCACGCAATGAAGCAGCCGAACCTTTTCCCACATCTCCGTAACCAGCAACCACTGCAACTTTTCCAGCCATCATTACATCGGTAGCTCTGCGAATAGCATCTACTAATGATTCTTTGCAACCATATTTGTTATCAAACTTTGATTTGGTAACAGAGTCATTGATGTTAATGGCAGGTAATGGAAGTTTGCCAGCGTGCTGACGTTCCACCAGGCGATGTACACCTGTTGTCGTTTCTTCTGAAATACCTTTTATGCCAGCAACTAATTCAGGGTAACGATCCAATACCATGTTGGTCAAATCACCACCATCGTCAAGAATCATATTGAGAGGCTTGCCATCGGTGAATGCGTGCAATGTTTGCTCAATGCACCAGTCAAACTCCTGCTCATTCATTCCTTTCCATGCATATACAGGAATTCCTACTTTCGCTATTGCCGCAGCGGCATGATCCTGAGTAGAAAATATATTACATGACGACCAGGTTACTTCAGCCCCCAACTCAATCAATGTTTCAATCAGCACTGCAGTTTGAATCGTCATATGCAAACATCCTGCAATACGAGCTCCTTTAAGCGGCTTCTGAGCGCCAAATTCTTCGCGTATGGCCATTAAACCTGGCATTTCTGCCTCCGCTAACTTGATCTCTTTACGGCCCCATTCAGCCAGAGAAAGGTCTTTTACCTTGAATTTTGTTTGATCTGTTACAGTCATTTTTGTGTTGTTTCAATTTTGGAACACAAAAGTAGCATAATGGTTTATGATTTACCATTATTTAATTGAATTGCTAATGGTAAGTGCCTGATAAACAAATCGATTAAACACCTGTTGAACTTATTGATCAATCGCAAACGTTGTCACTCAAATTTATGTCCATGACCAAACCTGTTATTAAAGTTGATATTGTATCCGATGTAGTATGCCCATGGTGTTATATCGGCAAGCGAAGAATTGAAAAGGCCATGACGGCACTCACCCATGAATTTGACTTTGAAGTAAACTATCTGCCCTTCGAATTAAACCCGCAGACTCCCAAAGAAGGATTTAATCAGAAAGAATACCTAACTAAGAAATTTGGCAGTGAAGAAAAATACAATCAAATCACCAGCCACGTAACCAACGTGGCAGCAGGGGATGGATTACAATTCCATTTCGATAAGCAACGTATTTCACCTAATACAAAGGATGCTCATCGTGTGATTTGGTTAGCCAAAAAAGAAGGTAAACAACGTGAAGCTAAAGAAGCTTTCATGAAAGCATATTTTGAACAAGGCGTTGATCTTACCAAAAAAGAAAATATCGTATCGGTCGCTTCCTCCATTGGTTTAGATGCTGCACGAGTTGTCTCATTCCTTGATTCACAAGAAGGGTTACAGGAAGTAAACGAGTTAGAACAACTAAACCATCAACGAGGTGTAAGTGGAGTTCCGTTTTATATCATCAATAATCAATACGGAATATCCGGTGCTCAACCTGCCAATGTTTTTATTCAGGCACTGAAACAAATAGGAACAGAAGTCGCGCCTGCTGAAGGCGAAGCGTGTGATGTGGAGAGTGAAAATTGTTAGTTATCGGATTACTTATCTTTAAACAGATCCGAATCTTTTATCACCGCGGTGTAAACGCTGGTTTTTCCATCATCCATACGTGTCCAAATGGGTGCGATCACCCCATGATGTGAAGCGATGTTCGTGTAGTCTCCAAAGAATTTTGTATCGGTTGGAACGAATGGGCTTTCGCTGATCTTCTTTTCCTTGAATGTGCCACCGCCATCCGTTGAATAAGCGATGTATACATCGGTTTGTAAATCATCATAAGCCCTGCGATCGTAATAGACAATATACAGGTAGCCTGTGCCTTCATCTACCGACATCCATGGAAGGAACTGATGTTTGCCGGGTCCATCCTGATTAATGCGCATCGGCTGTGTCCACATATCTCCTCCATTGGTAGATCGCATGAACCATATATCCGTATCACTCGCGCCATTTCGCTGATCGGCCCATACCAAATACAAACTATTGCGAAGGCGACCTTTACTATTGTCAATCATCAATACTGGCATACCATTGCTTCTGCTAAGCCCGGGGATATCCATCGCCCAGCCT
>JAYVTC010000117.1:0-35407 GCA_043774745.1 Cyclobacteriaceae bacterium
ACACTCATGATTAGACTAGCACTTGCGGTCGGATTTCTGGCCGTATTCGGTATTGTCGCGTACGTAATTGTATTGCTGCTCACCAACTATTTTTCAGACAAAAATAACTCCAACAAAAATCAAAACTCTTAATCAGATGAATTCAATCAGTCCCAACAACCCAATGATTACAAGAAAGACAATCGCTGCCGGTGTCTTAGCTATTCTTGGATTAATCCTGTTTCTTATTGTTAATCCTTTCTCGTGGAACGATGCCGGCAATCGCACCGTAGTTGAGAGAACCAATGGTGAGCAAATCGTACAGTTTGCCCCCGGAATATTTTATGCCGGCTTTTTTGCAAAGGAAAAAGAATGGCCTAACCAGATCTCAGTTACGTATCAAGATGCAGTGCCAAAGCTGGAGATTGAAGACAACGGCATTGAAGTAGGTCAGATCATGATTCGCTTTAGCGATGCGACTACTGCCGATGTGCGTGGGATCACGCAGTTTATTTTGCCATCGGATGAAAAGGAAATGATTCTTATTCACAACACGCACAGAACGCCACAGTCACTGGTGGTGAAGAGACTTGCTCCTTATACAAAAGAGTGTTTGCAATCCTCAGCTCAATTAATGAGTAGTGAAAAACACTATGGTGGTGGTCGCGCTCAAATGGCCCAGGACTTTTTAGATCAGTTAAAGGAGGGAGTGTATTTGTTAGTAACAGAAGAGAATGTTGTTTACGATTCATTAGAGATGGAAAAGAAAAGAGTGTATCAAACGGAAATTCAATACGACAAAAAAACATCCGCACCCAAGCGCAAACTATCTTCTATAAAAGAATATGGTATCACCGTTGCCGATGCTGCAATCACTGATGTTGACTACGAAAACAAAGTGGATGAAAAGCTGGTGAAGATCATCGATGCGGTAACCAAGTCTTCGATTTCAAAACAGGAATTGATGACAGCTCAACAGCAGACGCTTACCGCTAAAGCGAAAGGTGAACAGGCCTTGGTAGAAATTGAGTATCAACAGAAGCAGGAGCAAACCAAGCAGGTGGTGGAGGCACAAACTAAAGTGAAGGTTGCGGAACAGGATAAGATGCAACAGAAAATTGCGTATGAAGGATCTATCCTGGAAGCCAAGAAAATTAAAGAGCTGGCGGATGCCAATGCCTATGCGAGACAACGCATTATGCAGGCCGATGGAGCTCTTGAAATGAAGCTGAAGGCGCAGGTAGAAGTGCAAAAAGTATGGGCCGAAGCGTTTAGTAAATACACCGGTGCAGTCGTGCCACAGATTCAAACCGGAGGCGGACCAGTAACCAACGGAGCGTTGAGCTTTATGGATATCATGACAGCCAAAACGGCCAAAGATTTTGCACTGGATTTGAAAAATAAAAATTAAGAATATCAGTATCCATTATTGAAAGAAGAGCGGAAGTATTTTCCGCTCTTCTCTTTTTTAGGGAATAAAGGGATTAGCCTGATTTTCCTGTTTAAACTTCTATCCCTTCTTTCTACCTTCGCCCCATGGCCCCTGATAAAAAACTCTTTCTTCTTGATGCATATGCACTCATTTACCGTGCGCACTTTGCGTTCACAAAAAATCCCCGAATCAATTCCAAAGGAATCAACACGTCAGTACCTTTTGGTTTTACCAATACGTTGCTGGAAGTAATCCAAAAACAGAGACCTACCCACATAGCCGTAGCATTTGATACTTCAGCCAAGACATTTCGTGATGAGATTTTTCCGGAATACAAAGCCAACCGTCAGGAGTCTCCCGAAGACATACGAAGTGGTGTGCCTAAAGTGAAAGAAATTTTGCGCGGCTTTAACATTCCGATTTTGGAATTAGATGGCTATGAAGCAGATGATATCATCGGCACCATCGCTAAACGAGCAGAGAAAGAAGGCTTCGAGGTTTTTATGATGACACCCGATAAAGACTTCGGGCAATTGGTGAGCGAAAAAATTCTACTGTATAAGCCGGCCTACATGGGTAATGCTGTTGACATACTTGGCCCTAAAGAAGTTTGTGAAAAGTGGGATATCGAAGATGTTTCTCAAGTAATTGATATTTTGGGTTTGCAGGGGGATACTTCCGATAATATTCCGGGGATTCCGGGCATCGGACCCAAGACTGCTGCAGAACTTCTGAAGCAATACAAGACTGTAGAAAATGTAATAGCTCATGCCAGTGAACTAAAGGGAAAACAAAAGGAGCGCGTTGAGCAATTTGGTGAACAGGCGATTTTATCAAAGAAATTGGCAACCATCATTATTGATGTGCCCGTGCCTTGGGATGAAGAAGATTTGGTTTATACCGGGCCGGATGTTGAAAAGCTGAAGCCCATCATTGAAGAGCTGGAATTTAAAACAATGGCACCGCGCATCTTTAGTCTTCAGCCTGGTGCACCAGCTGCCGCAAATGCAGTTTCTGCACCAAAGCCTTCGCAGCTTAGTATGTTTGGCTTAGAGCAATCTGAAGAATCAGCGCCCGGTATTGAAAAGAAAGTGCTCGACACGACCAATGTTTCATACCGACAAGTTGAAACGGCAGAGGGCAGACAAGAACTTATACAGAAATTAAAAGATCAAAAACAGTTTTCATTTGAAGTGCTAACGGATGAAGCCACCAACTTTGATTTTGTTGCCACCAGTTTCACCACCTCATATTCACCAGGCGAAAGCTTTTTTGTTCCATTGAACAACGAAGCACAAAGTATTCTCCATGAATTTGCTGAGGTCTTTGCGGACAATCGCATTGGCAAAGTGGGTCACAACATTAAGTCTTCCATTCTGGTATTGAAAAAATATGGCATTGATGTGAGGGGCAATTTGTTTGACACTCTGCTGGCTCATTACTTAATTGAACCAGAAGCCTCGCACGACTTTTCAATTTTATGCGGTCAGTATCTGGATTACGCGCTAAACGAGGAAACTGAAAATTTTGAATCTGCTTGCGAGCGCGCAGATCTCACGCTTCAGATAAAATCCAGGATTGAAAAAGAGTTACAAGAAAAAGGACAATGGCGCCTGTTGCATGAAGTAGAAATGCCACTGGTATCGGTACTTGCTCATATGGAGTTCGAAGGCGTGAACATCGATGAGGAAACACTGAAGTGGATGTCGGAAGCGTTAAAGAAGGATAGTGGGATTGTTCAGAAAGAAATTTTTGAGTTGGCAGGAACAGAATTCAACATTGCATCACCTAAACAGTTGGGAGAAATTCTGTTTGACAAGATGAAGCTCCTCGACAAAGCAAAGAAAACAAAGACAGGACAATACGCTACCGGTGAAGATGTGCTGCTGAAGTTGGCTGGTGAACACGAGATCGCGAAAAAGATTCTGGATTTCCGTGAATATGAAAAACTTCGTTCCACATACGTGGATGCGTTGCCGAAGATGGTGAGCAAACTCGATCACCGTATTCACACCGATTATCGTCAGGCAGTGGCTGCCACCGGAAGATTAAGTTCAAACAATCCTAACCTTCAGAACATTCCGATCCGCACGGAGAAAGGAAGACAAATACGCGCTGCCTTTGTGCCGCGCGATGTGAATCATTTATTCATGTCTGCCGATTATTCGCAGATTGAATTGCGCATTGCGGCATCATTCGCCAAAGATGAAACGATGATCGAGGCTTTCCGCAACAAGCGTGACATTCACGCTACCACTGCAGCAAAGGTTTTCAAGGTTGCTTTGGAAAAAGTTACGCCAGATATGAGACGTAAAGCAAAGGAAGTGAACTTTGGAATTTTATACGGCAGCACAGCCTTTGGGCTCTCACAAAATCTTGGAATATCAAGAACAGAAGCGGCCGAAATCATCGACTCCTATTTCAAAGAGTTTTCCGCCATTAAGCGCTACATGGATGACTCCATCAACTTTGCGCGCGAGAAAGAATATGTAGAAACGATTTTAGGAAGAAGACGCTACCTGCGCGATATCAATTCGCGGAACATTACTACACGAGGTTTTGCTGAGCGCAACGCGATCAATGCACCCATTCAAGGAAGTGCTGCGGATATCATTAAGATTGCCATGATTCAAATTCACAAATGGCTGGAGCGTGAAAAACTAAAAACCAAAATGATCATGCAGGTGCATGATGAATTAGTGTTTGATCTTTATCATGAAGAGCAGGAAATTGTAAAACCCAAAGTGATCGAACTCATGAAGTCGGCCGTGATTCTGGAGGTGCCGATGGAAGTGGAAGTGGGCATTGGCATGAACTGGCTTGAGGCACATTAGTTTTACATAAATAGAAAGTTAAATATCACCATTGTTGGTATTTGGATGTTGTGTGCAAGGCGGTAAAAAAATTCACCTTTTATTTAAATGACAAACCAGAAGAAACAACTTCCTGCTTTTGTACCGAAAACAGTTTAACAACTTCTTACAAAAGTTTCATATTGCAAGAACCCTCAAAACTTTCTATACAAGCATTAGAAGAGACAGAACTTTTAGTAATTGACTATAGAAATTTACAAAAATTATACAGCACAAGTATTGTATGGCAAAACATAGGTAGAGCAGTGGCAGAACGAGAATATATCGTTATGGAACGATACGCTTCTGTACTCAATAACGAAACCGCCAAAGAGAAATATTGGAGACTTCTGAAAGAGCAACCGAATGTTTTACAAAAATCTAACATAGAAGATATTGCCTCATACTTGGGTGTAACACGAAGAACTTTATCAAGAATTCGTCAAGAAATTTCCAAATAGACATTTAAGGACATTTGTCCTTTAGGAGCCGAAGTAATTGTTCAATTTTTGCACTACTATTTAACATCTAAATTTTAGTACAAAATGAATAACGACCAAATAAAACAAAATGTGAAAAGTGGATACGCTGATATTGTAAAGCGAAACACCAAAAAATCTTTTCTTCCTAACTTTTTTCAATGTTGCGACCCAAAGGAAATTGCAAACGACATTGGGAAAAAAATTGGTTACAGCGATGATGAATTAAAAAATGTTCCACAAGATGCAAACTTGGGAATTGGTTGTGGCAACCCAACTGCTTTGGCTTCAATTAAAAAGGGCGAAACTATTTTAGACCTTGGTTCAGGTGCAGGTTTTGACTGCTTTTTAGCGTCAAGAGAAACAGGGGAAACGGGCAAAGTTATTGGTGTGGACATTACACCAGAAACGGTTTTGCAAGCACAGAAAAATGCTGAAAGAGGAAAGTACAAAAATGTAGAATTCAAGGTGGGAGAAATTGAAAATTTGCCGATTGAAAACAATAGTATTGATTTGATAATTTCAAACTGCGTAATCAATTTATCTAACCAAAAAGACAAGGTTTTTGTGGAAGCATTTCGTGTAGTAAAACCCAATGGTAGAATAATGATTTCTGATATTATATTACTCAATGATTTGCCTGACTATGTGAAAAATTCAGTAGAAGGACATATTGCTTGTTTGGCAGGAGCTGTTAGAAAAGAGCATTATATTGATGCTATTTCAAAAGCAGGATTTGAAAATATTGGCATTGACATACAGGCACCATTTCCAATAGAACTGATGTTAAACGACCCAATTGCAGAGAAAATTGTTAGAGAAAATAGTCTAGCGGAAAAAGAAATTAAAGACATAGCCAATTCTATTGCCAGTATTTCAATAAGTGCTAAAAAGCCTAACTATGAAAAATAATTGTAAAAAGGTGTTTTTAGGAGTAGCAAAGATTTGACTGGCGACAAAGACTCGTTGCATTATGATGGGCAGACAGAAACCGCCCAGCACACAACAAAATGTTTCTGCAATGGTGGAGTTTGGTGTAAGCTATAAGTTTTTATCTTCGTTCAACGTTTTGTCACGTGGGACAAATACGTTTTCAAAAGCCCACCCCTGCAGAAAAACAAACGCTAACGGTAATAGGCCCGGACAGTTTGGTCATCTAACAGGTGACACTCTACTAACAAAGCTTTCCATACGACCATTTGAAAGTCATAACTTTTTTAAAAAATTCTTCATTCTTCATGTAAGTATTTCTATTGCCGCAATACTTATATACCAAACATTGTTAAAGCTTGGAAAGGGCGTTTTTAGCAGACATTAACGAGCATCAGAGAATAATACTCAAGGTGTGCAGCATGTACTGCGATGACATACAAGACAGCGAAGATCTTTTTCAGGAGATCGTTTTGCAGTTATGGAAATCTTATTCCGGTTTTAAAGGCGAGTCGAAGGTAAGTACCTGGATGTATCGCGTTGCTTTGAATACTGCTATAACCAGACTACGAAAAGCCAAAAGAAGGCCGGATTATCTGAGGATCATTCATGATAATGTTAACGTGGCCGATGGAGGGAGTGACCGCCTGGATCTCCAGTACGATGTTGAACTTCAGTTGGCCATCAATACGTTGAATAAGTTCGATCGTGCTTTAATGATGCTATACCTCGATGAAAAAAGTTATAGTGAAATATCGGAGATCATGGGCATTACTGAATCAAACGTAGGTGTTAAGATCAACCGTATCAAAAATAAATTGAAGTCAATACTGAACCCCTCATGATATGGAACTGGACGACTTAAAAAAAGGGTGGAAGAAGAGAACCACTGAACAATCAAAAACAAACATAAAAAATATGGAACAACTTGAAATAATGCTGAAGCAAAAGACTTCGGGTTTACTCAACAACGTGAAGAAAAATTATGGCTCGTTGATCTCCCACGTTCTGGTGGCAATTATGTCCACACTGGTATTGTCCGGCTTTGCTCCCTGGTTAATGGGACAGGAAGGACCTGTGTATAGGTGGCCGACAACGCTTGACCGTGCTTTGAGCATGCTCGTGATGGCGGGGCTGACTTTGACGTTTATCCTTTTCTATTGGATAAAATACACAGCTATGGAAACTGAATTTATTGGAGAAGATATTAAACAAGCACTGAAGAAGAACATTGAGAGATTGAGAAACTCACTGAAACAAGAAGTTTTGTATGTGACTGCTTTGTTTTTTGGTTGGGTGACTATTGCGCGGTTTCATTCCCAGGTTTCGGGGTATGGTGAGTTCTGGGATATTTTACATAATGATATTCTTCTTGCCATTGGGTCCCTAGCAATTTTACTGATTGCTTATCTGGTTGTCAGGTACAGGCAGTACGGGAAGTATATCCATGAGTTGAGGGAGTACTTGGAAGAGTATGATAAGGCTTAATAGTTTGCAGAAGGACGAAAGATATGGCTACGAATGAAGTGAGGGGAAAGGCCTACAACTGCCAACAAAATGCATAAGCTATGGCGAGGTTCAGCGTAATTTGGTAGATTAGTTTTTCAAATAACGTTTGGTGTCATGAGACAGTGAAGCGCTTCGAAGACCCGCCACTGCTTATGCACAAACGTGTGTGTCTTGAACTTCATTCAGTTGTAGGAATGAAGATGTTGTACAAAAGATGGAAGACTCTTGGTAGCGTTTAGTAAAGCAAGTGGAGGTCGAGCGAACTGAAATGGCCATTGCTTAAATGATTCACAATCGAACCACACTATACAAAAGTGAAGGGCAATGTTAATTTGATATTGCCTCGTTCGGTTATCAGTAAGAGATCAGTGAGCAGTGTACTGGATGAGTTCAAGCGCATTCACAAAAGGCGCGTAAGCATTGAAGAATTAGCGCAAGAATGGAATCCTGTTATCCGCGGAGTGATGAATTACTATTGTAAGTTCTGGTCATATCACACACAGGCGTTATGGCATCAGCTGAATAATCGGTTAAAGAAATGGATGAAGTGGGCGAAGGGACTTTACAAGATGGCTTCGGTTCGGTGGTTACGGACGAAGTTTGCTGCACGACCCAACTTATTAGCGCACTGGAAATTGGTACGTCCGTAGGTAGCAGATCCGTGATGGATTAGTTACCTTGTGATTGAACAGGAAGAGCCGTATGAAGGGAGACTTTCACCTACTAAGGTGCAACTCCCTTAGGTGACTCGACTGCCGCCAATTGGGCAAGCTCCGTGGACAGAGACGTGTAAACTGACAAAGATGACTTACTGCAAATAAAAGTAATTGAATTTCTCAATACTGAGTAATTTATAACATTCTGACAGTATCCAAACGTAACACCCAATGTTGGACTAACATTTAGCGATCATGGCAACAGACGAATTTAGAGTAACGATACATATGGTTTCCAGTCTTGACGGAATTATCGCCAAAAAAGACAATAGCGTGGCGTGGTTTGATACATCAAGCAACTATGATAAAGGAGTTAACGGGCAAGAGCCAGAGGAATTTCTTAAGACGATAGATTGTTATGTAATGGGTTCACGAACTTACGAACACGCTTTGGAACTTTCAAAATCTTATGGTTGGGCATACGGAGACAAGCCGACAATTGTATTAACCAAACGAAACCTTAAAATTGACAGACAAAATATTGAATTTTATTTTGGTGACCTATACAAACTTGTAAACGAACGACTAAAGCCAAATTACAAAAATGTATGGGTAGTTGGCGGTTCTATACTTACTAAAGACTTTATTCGACTAAAATTAGCTGACGAGATTAGAGTAAGTATTTTACCAATTATTTTGGGTGACGGGTTATCATTTTTTGACCACGTAGAACAAGAGCAAGCATTACATTTGAAAGACACGACAGCCTACAAAAATGGAATGGTTGAATTGTGCTACAAAATAGTAAAGTAGCAACCGAAGAAGTATTAACTCGACTGCCAGTCATAGGGTTCTTATTATAACATAAATACTTTTTGAGGTAATCGGAAGGCTTAACTTTTGCATATAATCAATAGTTTTCATTTAAAACATCTAAAATCTTTTTATACTTTACTTCATTACTTTAACAATTACTTTTCCTTTTGCTCGTCCGCTTTCTACGTAAGCAATAGCTCCATTAGTGGATTCAAATGGAAATACTTTGTCGATCACCGGACGAACAACACCAGATTCGATAAGCGAAGTAATTTGGCTTAGTTGATTTCCTTCCGCTCTCATGAAAAGAAATGAAAAGTTAACGCCTAGTCGCTTCGCTTTTTTCCTCACACCTGCGCTCAATATTCTCATAACAGTTTTTAAGAACCAATTGGCATGAATCTGCTCCGCGAAATCAGGGTCAGGTGGACCCGAAATAGAAATAACTTTTCCGCCAGGTTTAAGTACTCGAAGAGATTTTTCAAGGGCGTTCTTATCCTGGCTGTTCAGCACCACATCGTAATCTTTCAGTGTGTTTTCAAAATCATCCTTTCTGTAATCAATAACAACATCTGCACCCAGACTTTTTACCAGATCAAAATTTGCAGCGCTTGTTGTTGTGGCCACAGTTGCACCTAAATGTTTTGCCAACTGAATGGCGAATGTTCCGACACCACCTGAGCCAGCCTGTATGAAGACTTTCTGTCCCCTTTTCAAATTTGCTTTTTCAACAAGTGCCTGCCATCCCGTTAAACCGACCAAAGGTATAGAAGCGGCTTCTTCCATAGATAGGTTTTTCGGCTTAAGAGCAACATCATTTTCGTTTATTGAAATGAACTCAGCAAAAGTTCCTATCCTATGGTCGGCAGGTCTTGCATATACTTCATCACCAACGTTGAACTTGCTTACGCCTGGACCAACTTTGGTTACAACCCCTGCCAGATCATGTCCCAATACAAATGGAGGCTTGTATGATAAGAATATTTTGAATTCGCCATCTCTGATTTTTGAATCTAACAGGTTTACACCTGCTGCATGTATTTGCACTAATACATCATTCCCTTTTACAATGGGTTCGGCTGTTTCAGAAAGATGTAATTTTTCCTTCTTACCGTAGTGTTTGATAATAAATGCTTTCATTTTATTCGTAATTTATTTGCGACTCTTTTTCATTAATGTCAAAGTTTACTTAGTTAGAAAGTTAATGGCTTGTGGTATAAATTCTTCGTGGTATTGAAAGATACCTCCATGACCAGAGTTAGGATAAATTTTTAATTGAGCATTTGGAAAACGTTTTGCCATGTCATTTGACAATGGTGAAGGCACCATTCTGTCGGCATCGCCATTGGCAATAAACACTGGCAGATTGAAAACACTTAAATCCATAGGTTTTTCATTGCCCCACTTTTTAATGGCGTTCAATTGTTTTTGCAATACATACAATTTTACTTTTTCATCACGATTTACTTTTCTTTCCGCCAATCGATTTAGAAAATCTTTTGCCGCCACTTTACCAACACTGTTTTGTGCAAAGAATAAGTAAAACTTGGGATCTCGGAACGTCAATAATCCTTTCAAAATATCACCATAAGTTGCACCAACAACAGCGGGTATGCCTGCACCACCTCTTGGTCCTGTTCCTGCAAGAATTGCCTTGCGAACCAAAGTGTGTTCTATCAAAAGCAATTCTTGAGTTATAAATCCTCCCATAGAAAATGCCACGATATCAACTTGCTTGTAACCTAGCGCGTGAATAAAAGCAATAGCATCTTTTGCCATATCGGCAATACTTTCTCCTTGTTCACCTGTTGTAGCACCAACACCTCTGTAGTCAAAAGAAATAATTTGGCGGTGAGATGCAATGGCATCCATAATTCTAGGATCACAATTGTCAAGATTTGCCGTTAGGTGGTTAAAATAAATTACGGGTATGTCGCCCGTTTTACCGTAAGAGCGATAAGCGAACTTGATACTGTTTGCAGCGGTAATAAACTGTGTTGGTACTGTTGCATAAGTTAAATTTTCTGTTTTCATTTTAATGGTTTTTAAGGAATGATTTAATAAAGTCAGTTACTTTGAGCAGTTTCCATTTTAAGCCTTATTTAATTGTTTAAGAACATTTTTTTCTAACATTCCATAGGCTAAGTGCTGTAAATTGACAAGTATAGAAGTGCCTTTACCAACGATGTTTCTGAATTTGGGCTTATCCGTTTGAACTACTGTAAGCACTTTTTCCGCCACGATAATTGGATCTTCTGCACTTTTAACTAATTCCGTTGTGAATTTTTCGATCTTACCTCTTAGAGAGTTATAGTCAGTAATTTTATTTAAAGGAGAAGATGAGTTATCCATGATGCTTGTTTTAAATGCAGAGGGCTCAATCATAGCAACGCTTATATTGAACTCATTCAACTCATACCGTAATGATTTGAAATATCCTTCCAACGCATGTTTTGAAGCTGCGTAGTAAGCAGCATTGGGGAATGAAACCAACCCGACAATTGAACCGACAGTTATTATTTTACCAAATTTTTGTTTTCTGAAATGAGGCAATACAGCGTTAGTCACTTTGATCGTTCCCCAAAAGTTAGTTTCCAATTGTTGCCTGCCTAATGCTATGGGTGTTTCCTCTGCAATACCAGATACTAAGAATCCGGCATTGTTTATAAGAATATCCAACTGAGGTATTTCTTTAAAAAGCCTTTCTGAAAACGTGTTTATTGATTGCTCTGAATCAAGGTCTAACGCAATCATTTGGAATGGCAATTTTGAAGTATACTTTTCAGGGTTTCTGCTTGTACCAATCACATGGTGACCGCTTTGGTGTAGCGTGTTGGCGATTAGGAGTCCAAAACCTGATGAGGCCCCCGTTACTAAAATTGTTTGTTTCATACTTTTCTGTTTTTGGATAATTACTTGCATATTGCAAGTGCAAATGTATAAAGAACTTGCATATTGAAAGTAAATATTTACTATTTTTTATGAAAAAGCCTAAAAAACGCTCAGATTGCATTGTTAGCTGCTCCCTCGATGTTTGGGGGGACAAGTGGTCGTTACTGATTGTCAGGGATCTGATGTTCAAAAAGGAGTGCACGTATGGCGACTTTTTAAAGTCGGACGAGAAAATTTCCACCAACATTTTAGCAGCCAGATTGCTGGCCCTGGAAGCGAATAAAATCATTGAAAAATTAGACCACCCAGACAGTAAAGCAAAAGTTCTGTATAAGTTAACGGGTAAGGGAATTGACTTGCTCCCTATTATGATTGAAATAAATCTGTGGGCGGAGAAATATTATCCCATAACTGATGACAGAAAGGTTTTGTTGAAAGAGGTGAAAAAGGATAAAGCCGGATTCATCAAAGATTGGATAAAGAAACTAGAGAGTTAGGTGCATTTTTCTGGAATAGAGTTCGGTAATCGTCTAGAAATCTTTCAAAGTGGTGTTTATTAAACTTACCTGCTATTTATTGTTACTATATATAGCCTAGATAGAAAATTCGTTCAGATAACTTCTACGCTCT
This sequence comes from Cyclobacteriaceae bacterium, assembly GCA_043774745.1. Lineage (GTDB taxonomy): Bacteria > Bacteroidota > Bacteroidia > Cytophagales > Cyclobacteriaceae > ELB16-189. The sequence goes on from JAYVTC010000117.1 coordinate 12,176, forward strand.
TTGGTTTTCGCATTTATCACATCAAATCTTTTGCTTGCACTGAAAGAGCCCATGTCTGAATCGCTATTGATTAAAACAGCACCGACTAATATGACGTATTTACAGTTGTAGTTTGTTTTTTCAACGAGAGCATTTATCCGTTCATCAATAGCTTCGTAAATAACTTCGGTAGCTTCAAACAATGGTGATTGGGCATTTAAAACTCTTTCTTTCTGCTTAAACAGAATTTGTTCGATGGTATTCATTTGGTAATCCATTTCAGTGATAATACCTTCTGTTATTTTTCCATTCATTAGTTTGGCTAAAGCACCTTTGGCCGCACCACAACAGCCACTATTTTTGCTCTGTCCAATCCTATGTATTTCTCCAATAGCTCCCGATTTAGTTATGCCAATATGAGGACCATAATAAATATAAACAGCACCATCGTCTGGTACATGGCTGGCAAAAGCCCCCATACCTGTTAAACCTGTGAAAGGAAACCCATCTAAACCTCCCATCTTAAAGGGCCCCAAAAATTCTTGTGTTCGCGTTGGGTACTGAATACTGTTTACATCATCACTACAAATGCTATCGGCAAGCATTATTTTGTTTGTCTCAAGTTCAAGATGGCCTTCGATGAAATCAATGGCCATGTTCACCGCATCAATGGTGGTTACTGCGTTGGGGTACCATTTTCTGATGATTTCTAACTTTTGTTTTTTGAGCATGTCATTTTAATAATAAGAAGTTAAAGAATAATGTTATTCTTTGGTCTCAAGGCTTCCGGCAGATTTGGTTCACCCAAAATTTCTTTCATATCAATTTCAATCGTTCTGCTTATTTGCGAAATGGGCACATCATTGGCACTTCCTTCAAACGGATTTTCAGTACTTTCACCCACCTGGTCCAGTGCAGAAAATGTCCAGGAAATTAACATACTGAATGGAATGACGAACCATATCATATGTCCATTCATGATACCGGACACATGTTGATTTAGCTTATCAAATTCATTGAGCATACAAAAAGGCAAAAGGACCACAAAAATTTCGACCAAAATTTTATTAACTGTTGCAAACTGTCGTGGATAAGGGAAATTTTTAATTCGCTCAGTCTTACCTTGTGAGTCATAGAACTTTTCCAACATGTCCTGCAACTTTAGAAACCGAAACATTTCCAATTTATCGTCATCACTTAAAGCGGTTATGTCCTTGCCTTGTAAACTTAAAATCTGTGCCGACTTGTTTCGTGTGGTAAGAATAAATTGTAATTCATCTTTATCTAAATAGTTTGCTAGTTCGGTTTCCAAAGTCGTTTCATATTCGGGTACCGAATATACTTTTTGTTGAAATTCCCTATTGTGAGCCCTCTCCATTGTTTCCCAACTTCTCACTTCTCGCATACTATATCTTAAAGCCGTAAGCCAGGCAATGTGCCTATTCACCAGGCGCCTTGAGGCTTCTTTGTCTTTCAAAAAATCTCTGCTCATGATCGCCCAGCTTCGGCTTGTGTTTAAAATTCCACCCCATATTTGCCTCGCTTCCCACGTACGGTTATAGGTTTGAGAATTGCGAAATCCAATAATAAAAGCTGTGACTGTTCCTAAAATGCCAACCACCACCCCAGGCAAGGCTACCCATTTCCAATCCAACAACTGAAACAGTAAAACAGGTATTAAGCCTAAAATGAACAACTTGTAAATGTGGTGTCGGGTCCACATCAAAACTTCAACTAAGGAATATCGTTTGCCTACGTGCATAATAATTGTTTTGTTTACTATTTATTATAACTCTTCCAAATAGCTCATTCGTGATACCGCGTCATAGTGTGGCTTCTAAAGATAGAGTTTTTGTTTTTTGTTGCCAACCATAGGTTCCTAGCCAATTAGTTTTAAACAAAACGGCTGATAACTTACAAACAAAGATTTCCTAAGAACAAGTGAACGGCTCGGTGCCAATTGGGACTTTGAGAATTGAAATGTGGGACAGATTAAAAAATAATACAGCCGACCCTTCGCCTTTATATTAAAAATTCTTCTCCGAAAATTTCCAAGTCATTTGGCACATGCCATAGCCCTGCCTACCGGCATGTACGCATGCAGGTGCGCAAACCCACCCCAACATCCAAGCTATGGCAAGAGTCAAATCACCACACTCAAAACTATTTGGACTAATACTTCATCCTTTATAGAAATCTAACTCATGAATTACCTTAAAGCCACAACAATATGCACCATCACTATACTGATATTGATTAATAACAACCAAATTTTTTCACAAACCCAAATTACGGGAAAAGTAATAGACACGAACGAAAAGCGACCCTTGGCATATGTGAACATTGGGATAAAAGAGAAAAATATAGGAACGATATCAAAAGAAGACGGTTCTTTCTCAATTGAAATATCCTCGGAATATCAAACAGGTAGTTTAACCTTTTCAATTGTAGGATATTATGAATCAAGCCTTTCAATTAATGACTTGATTTCAAATGGAAATGTAGTGATCCAATTGAAGGAGAAACCCACTCAACTTGAAGAAGTTGTAGTTACAGGGAAAAAACTAACCGAAAAAAAGTATGGCATAAAGAGACGCGGTACAATTCATTTTACAGACGGAATATTTAAAAAGGATGATAGTTTTGAAATTGGACAGGTAATTCGTCTCGGCAACTCTCTAGCTCAAATTACTTCATTGAATCTTCACATTAATTCATCACGCCTTGACAGTGCAAATTTTAGGATTAACTTTTACAGATATGACATCGATGCGAATATTCCGAAAGAAAGAATAATCGAAAAGAGTATCCTGCAACGACATCCTGTTAATGAAGGATGGTTAAAGTTTGATTTATCAAATTATAACATTCTAATAAAAGGGGTCGTGCTGATGTCATTGGAGTTTATTCCTGAAACTGATAATGACGTCAAACAGATATTTTATGAAGTTAAGTTAGGAGGTTCATCAAAAAGCTTCTTTAGAAAAACAAGTTTAGGACAATGGACACGACCACCTCACCATTACTGCCTTTAGGCTACAGCAATAACTGATAAGAATGCCCCCGATGAACCTGAAGACGATGAAACACCACCAGCGTTTACTTTGAAATCTGCCTTTATAAATGAACCCTTTAGTTTTTTTGTAAGACTGCCCAAGAATTATTCAAAAAACATTAATCAGACTTATCCAGTGATATATCTTCTTGACGGCAATGCTTAACTTTGACCAGGTTGCCAATTCTGTGGACAGCTATATTAAAAGGAAGAAGATTTCTGTTGACCCGATAGTTGTGGGAATCGGTTATGAAAATGCATATGTCATGGATTCACTACGAAACCGAGATTACACCTTTCCGGATGCACTCCCGGCAGATAGCTTTAAAATTAGTGGTCAGGGTGATAGCTTTTATAATTTCATTAAGACAAAGTTGGTAACCTACATTGATTCAGCATATAGAACTGACAAATCAAACCGAACCATTATGGGACATTCCTTGGGAGGTTATTTTGTGCTATTTGCCCTAAACAAAAACCTATCAGATTCTCTTGTCTTTAATAACTTCATTGCTGCAAGTCCTTCAATATATTACCATGAAAATTATTTAGCCACGGAAATTAGCAGCTCTCCGATTTATCAGAGGAACAAAGAAAACATCAAACTATATCTGACAATTGGAGAACTTGAAGTCTTAGAGAATCAATCTAACGACTTTAAAATATTTTCAAAAATGTTAACTGATAAAACAATTAGCTTTCAAACTCAAGTTTATAAAGATTTAGAGCATATGGGGACAGCTATTCCGACATTTGAAAATGGTATTCTATTGTTTTTGACTAAATAGAATATGCACACGCGTTGTCTGGCCGCATATTCAGCCCGCATCCAAAGCTAGGCAAAGAGTGTGCTCAGCGTAGTATAAGCGAGGGAAAGTAGTCAGTGAAAAATGCACACCGAACGACTGCATTATAAAGAGTGGTGTGACATTAGCGCGTGACGAAAGACGCGGCCACGAATGAAGTACGAAGAAGGGCCCTACTATTGCCAACAAAATGTTGAGCAAGCTTTTTTGAAGTTATGGATGGATGATGTTCGATTTGATCCGCTGTAAGCAAGCCAGCCTTTACGGAAACACTATTTGTAGAGGAGTCTTCGCAATTCAATTTTTGTTTGTAACCGTTTTCAATTTAATGGACTGTCTCAATCGCGGAGTCCGAAGCGAGACTCCGCGCGGAAGAAATGCCTGGCTCAGCGGTCAGGTATTTTTGTTTTAACTATTCCTGTTTCACAATACTTTCGCCACTGGTCTCAACCGTAAGTTGCGGATTGCCACGATATAAAACTAAACTGGCACCACTTGCATTAACCTCTAAATTCTGAGACACACTCACCTTTCCATTGCTCGCACCAGAAACAATCAACTTTGCCTGAGCGGAAGGATAATTAAAAGCCGATAGCAATGAAGCGCCACTAATTGTTCCATTAAGAGTTTCTCCTTTTCCGGTTAAGCGCAACTGCGATGCTCCACTGAGTAGGATATTTAATTCAGCCGCTTCTATTTCCAGTTGTGCCAAAGAAGCTCCTGACAGTGACAAATCAAATCGATTGATATCAGTGAAACCAGAAACCTGCGCGTTAACAGCGCCAGAAAAACTGGATCCTGACAAGGTAGGTAAGGTGATGCATATGGATGTGTTGTAATTCCTTTTTTCAACATGTTCATAGCGTAACACTAACGTGTTTCCATTTTTATAGACCATCAGGTCGTCAAGGTTCCTGCGATCTCCGTCTGCTTGTATGGAAAAGTTAGTTCCTTGCTTGATATTTATGATCAATGCATCGCCCGCTTCAATACGATCGAAATCCATAATGGAATATGTGCGACTATCGGATTGACGTGGGCCAGGATCTTCTTCATTACAGGAGAAATTAATAAATGAAATTAGCAGTATAGTTGCTATGGCTAAATTTTTCATAATCGCGTGATTTGATAAGAAGACACTTCAGAAGTCATGAACCCCCATTCCTGGAATAGATTTTTTAAGATTGGCTAAAACTCAATATAGGAAACGGTGGAGACGGACACCATTTTTTAATCACTTCACTTTGTGCATCTTAATTTTATAAAAACCGTAACCCCACTCGGGCACCCCACCACATCTTCAGGTTGATATCGTGGCTTAGATTTTCATCGTAGATTATTCTTGGAGTATAATCAGTGAAAAGAGTAGGATATTCAGAGAATGTGGTACGAGTCAAATAGCCGTTCAGCGTAATCCCGGTAGCAATAGAGAATTTTTTAGCTACTTGAAAATCAAGCCCTACATAGGCTTTGTTTAATAGACTTAATGCATTCGTAAAACTTCCTCTGCTTATATGTTGAGAGGAAAGATCGAGATCGAGATATAACCAGCGTGTTAATTTTCGTGCAGTGCCCAATCCATAGCCAAATGTCCACACGGAAGTATCAGACGGATTTAATGATTGCTCAGGTTTAAATCCTGCCATCAGCATCGTATGAAATTTTCTCACTCCTGTGCGAAAGGCAAGATTTGCGTAGAAGACTTCATCCGCTGAAAACTCGATTTTGTGATAGCCTGATTTGACAATGCTTAAAAGCCCAATCGGAACACCTCCCAAAGTATCAGCGTAATTGATCAATCCGATTTGAGTTCCCTGCACTCGCCTGCCATGATTGAATAGTGCAGAGATCTGCGAGCCTGAAATTTTTTCTGTCGCGATGTTGGTGAGTCCTGCAATCTGCGATCCCCGATAGTCGCCCACCTGCACATTACCAAGTCCTGCTATTTGTGCTCCTCTGGAATTTCCAATCGTAACGTTACTCAATCCGGCCACTTGCACCCCATTCATACTTTTGAGATTCGTGTTAGCAAAACCAGCCACCTGCACACCGCAGCTTTCCCCTAAATTGGTATTGGCAAACCCTGCCAATTGAACCGCTTTTGTTTCGCCTCCATTCACGTTAGCAAAGCCAGCCGCCTGAATTCCATAGACATTTCCACCAACTAAATTTCCAGCGCCTGCAACTTGTAGCCAACTCACATCACCCCGATCTATATTGAAGAAGAATCCTAACTCAATCTGACGAGTGCCCAAAGAGTAGCCACCAAAGAGATTAAGCGAATAATCATTAATCACATTGCCACTCAGGCGTTCGTTGGTGCCTATGAATGGAAGGATAGAAACCTGCACTAACTGATAGAGCGTATCGTGAATGTTTTGAACGTTTGGATCATCTTCGTAAGGAAAGGCCAGGTCATTGGAATCAACAATGGTTGTGTCAATCGGTTCAGCCTGGGCTATAATAAACACAGAATCCATTACAGGCAAAATGGATATTTTAAAGTATTGATTGTCGGAGGCGGTAATGCTCACCAATGTGTCGCGATAATTTTTCTTACTTACGGATATCGTAATAGAATCAGATTTTTTATCAAGTTTTAAATTGAAGTGACCATACTCATCGGTGACGGTAGATGTTAACGAACTTTTCTCATATACGCTGGCCTGCGCAATTTTCTCTCCTGTCTTTCCATCTTCCACATAACCATTAAGAACGATTGCTACAAGGTTGTTTTTACTGAGTGGAGCAGCAGCCCTGGTAATGATGAGATAATTGCCCTTCTCGTTGAAATTCATAGTGTCCTTAACTAGTTCATTGAGCACCTCCCGAACGGATTTGTTGGTTATATTCAGTGAAACAGATTCCTCTTGCGATATGATGGCGCTGTTGTAGGAGAAAGAAAACCCTCCGATTTGTCCTATACGATTTAGTACTGAGGAAATTTTTTCATTGGTAGCAGTTATGGAAATTTTCCTTTCCAGAATGGGAACATGGATTTGTCCAAGAACAGAGGAGTTAAAAAGTATGAGGCTGATTAAAACAACGTACAGGTCCTTCATACATGAACGTTAATTTTCGCATCCCCTCCCACTCAGAATAAATTGATCATCCTTTTTGGTGAGTTCGAGCCCCATAGTTTCAGCAATTACCTCAACAATGATTTCAGCATTGTCTTCTTTAAAGTTGGCAGTCAGCCGGCATGAATAAAGAGATTCGTTGGAAAGGCTTATCTTAGAATTATATACTTCATTAAGTAGAGAAACCACCGAACGCAGATCAGTATTGTTGAAGCTAAACACTTTCGTCTTGTAAGCCAGTGTGTTGGTGTCTGGTTTTTGGATGCGGTAAAATTCTTTTGTGCGCTTGCTATAGATTGCTTTTTCGCCTGCTTTCAGATTAAGTCCTGGATCTTGCTTAGTATAAAACTGAACCTCACCATGAGTGACAATAATTTCGATCGTGTCTTTATCAGGATAAGCCTTTAAATTGAATTCAGTACCAATGTCACGCACCAGAATTTCATCAGCTTCGATGATGAAGGGTTTTTCTTCTTCATGCTTTACAGCGAAATAAGCTTCTCCTTTCAATTTCACTTTTCGCGTTTTTTCTCTAGGATTGTATTCAAATTTGAGTTCTGTTTTTTTATTCAGAAAGGCGGTACTCCCATCAGGTAGCGTATCCTGACGTGTTGTTATTGCTGATTCAACGACAAGTGTTTGCACCGGTGGGGCGGTCTTCAGGTATATCACCATACTCATGGCAACCAATAAAAAGACAGTAGCGGCAACGCGAAGAGGTGAGAAGTAAGGAGTTCTGGAGATAGGAATGACTTTACCATCATTTTTATTGAGCTTACTCTTCACTTTACTCCAGGCTTCATCGGCATCAAATTCAACGTGCACGCTGGCAGCACCGGCCTTATCAAAAATATGGTTGAGTTGGTTGAAGTACTTCTCGTTAGCCTCGTTTTGCTTTCTCCAGAGCATTACCATCTCCTGCTCCTGGGCAGTAGCTTCACCGGCTAATACTTTGCCAATGAAATCATCGATATCGTTCAACACGGGTTCCACCTTATTCAATAAAATCTTTCATAAATAGTAAAAACAAAGGCAAATACTCTTTTAATTGTTCTCTCATAATCTTTAAGGCTTTGCCCATATGATTCTCTACAGTCTTCACAGAGATTTTAAGTTGATCAGCAATCTCCTGATACTTCAATTCTTCAAATCGACTCAACTGAAACACAAGCCTACATTGTTCTGGCAGTGCCTTCATCGCTTCGGAAATTTTTATTTCTAATTCCGCGGCATATACTTTTTGAGAAACAGACTCATAAGACACTTCGGTAACAGCCAGTTCATGCGCAACATGTTGCTGCTTTACTTTTTCATGCTTGATCACATTGAGGCAACCGTTGCGCACCATGCGATATAAATATGACTTAAGTGAAATTTGGATATCGAGGGTATTTCGCTTTTCCCATACGGTTATGAAGGTAGACTGCACAACCTCTTCAGCCTCTTCTTTGTCTTCAAGAAAAGAATAAGCGTAACGACACAGCGGTTGGTAATAGGCTTTAAATATCATCTCAAAAGCACTTTCGTTGCCCGATAGGATTGTTTGCAAAGGCTCTTTTTCCGATAAATCCACCGCTTTTGATAGTATACAGTGCAATTTACGGTTTTAAGGCTTCGAGGTTATGACAACTCAATCATCTTTTACCCCTATTTTGATTTCTCAATTATCAAAAAAGGCCACCCTGTAAACGGGATGACCTTTAACCTAACACCCCTAAACCCTTTTAAAATCAATTAAACCTTTTTTAGCTTCTCAAACTTGAATACATCCGGCATTTCCGAATCGTCATGCATAGTTACTTTCAGATCTTTGATTAAGCCATTGCTCACATCATAGACCCAGCCGTGCACATAAGGGCCACCGCGTTTTTGCCAGGCATTTTGAATGATAGATGTTTTGCCAAGGTCATAGACCTGCTCAATCACATTAAGTTCAGTAAGTCGGTCCTGACGGTCTTTCATGTCTTCAATGGCTTCCAGTTCATCCTGATGCATACGATAAACATCTTTGATGTGTCGTATCCAATTATCAATCAGTCCGATTTGTTTGTTGATCATAGCTGCTTTGATACCACCACAACCATAATGGCCACACACAATAACATGTTTTACTTCCAGCACATTCACTGCGTAGTCTAATACACTAAGCATGTTCATATCACTATGCACAACCATGTTTGCTATGTTGCGATGCACAAAGACCTCACCGGGATTCGTACCTGTGATTTCATTGGCTGGCACACGACTATCGGCACACCCAATCCATAAAAATTCTGGAGTTTGAACATTCGCCAGGCGGTTAAAGAAGTCTTTATCTTCTTGCATTTTTTGCTCAACCCAGGCGCGGTTTTGCAAGAGTAGTTGTTCGTATTTTTTCATAGAATAATTATTTCTCAGGTTAAAGTGCTTTTTCTTTTATTTTGATTCCGGTTATTTCAACCTCAATATTTTTAGTTCTGGCCATATCAATAAAGTCTTCAATGGTTTCAACAATGTCGTCATCCATGAAGTGTGATTTTGTTCCATCGATGAGTAAGCGTGTATCATTAGGCACGTTTGCTAACGCATTGCGAAGCGAGGCCTTATGCATGAAAGAAACATCTTTTGAAAATTTAATCAAGTAGTTGTCTTCGGAATGAACGGCAATGACCGCGCGTTGAAAATTTGTTTTCAAAATGAAAAACAAGGCGACAGCAATTCCTAAAAACACGCCTTGCAAAAGATTCGTAAAAAGGATGGCAGCAACGGTTATGATGAACGGATAAAATTGACTGATACCCTTGGCATACATTTCTTTATACAATGAAATTTTGGTGAGTTTATAACCAACTGAAAGCAGGATGGCCGCCAAACAGGAGAGTGGTATCAAATTCAGAAACCCGGGAATAGCCAACAACGCAATCAATAAAATAAGCCCATGTGAAATGGCAGACGCCTTGGTTCTTGCTCCCGCATTGATGTTGGCAGAACTTCTTACGATCACGGAAGTTACAGGCAGCCCACCTAACAGACCGGAAACTAAATTTCCAACTCCTTGCGCCTTAAGCTCTCGGTTAAGTGGCGTGATGTGATGGTATGGATCCATTTTATCGCATGCCTCAATACTCAACAACGTTTCCAGACTGGCAACAATAGCAATCGTGATGGCAGCTATATAAATTTTAGGATTGGACCAAAGCGAAAAATCCGGGAAAACAAAAAAGGAACTTGCTTCTGACGACCCGAGTAATGAGGGCATGGAAACCAAATGCTTTTGATCAATTACCAGGTAGGGAAAAAAGGAATTGAACAGCATGTTGAGTAAAATACCCACAGCAACGGCCCCTAGAGGAGCAGGCACTAATCTGAAAAAGCGAAAGCGCTGAAGGATATTTTTGCTCCATAAGATAAGAATCAGTAAACTGATTACGCTGATCACAATTGCCCCAGGACTTACGTAATCGGCAGAGGTTAGAATTTCTGAAAACGTATTTCTTCCATCTGATTGAAAAAAACTTTCGTCACCTTCAAAGTCTTCGTCAAATCCCACGGCATGGGGAATCTGCTTTAGTATCAGTATTAGACCGATGGCGGCCAACATTCCTTTAATAACAGAAGAAGGAATGAAATGCCCGATGCTGCCGGCTTTTGCAAAGCCTAATCCGATTTGAATGAGGCCCGCTAAAACGACACTTAACAAGAATGCTTGAAATGATCCCAGATCTAAAATGGCAGCGGCTACAATGGTAGTGAGGCCGGCCGCGGGACCACTAACACTCACATACGAACCACTTAAGGCGCCCACGACTACTCCGCCAATGATACCAGCAACAAGGCCTGAAAATAATGGGGCACCTGAAGCAAGGGCAATTCCTAAGCATAATGGCAATGCCACTAAAAACACTACTACTGAGGCTGGAAAATCCGAAGGCCAGAAACTTCTTAAGTTCATAAATGAATTGAAATGAGAAAATAGAAACGAAAACACGAACAAGCTAAGAGATGCTTGCGGAAGGATGTTTTAATCCTGTGGTGGTGGAGAAACTATTTCAGGATAGAAGCCTGACAGACCGAATGAATAGTTTTCGTTTTTTGAATCGGAAAGTGAATTTTCATTAAAAAGAATGATCGTCTCATTAAGGTTGAAAGAATCTTCATCCTGATCTATTTCGCGGGCATTCTCTTCTGATGAAGTTTTTTCAATGGGTTCTTCTGCATCACCATTATTATTGGTAAGTACAAAAGATTGGTTTTGCTTTGTAGTAATTTTGTGAACAACCTGTGTATAAGCCACTGTCACGAACAGCAGGCTTGAAACAAACATTATGTAGATGCGGTTATTCATTAAGCTTGTAAAGATAATAAATAGACGGTGAGAATAAGTTAAAATTTAGTTAAAGAAAATTTTATTCACTTCGCAGTGGTCCAATTGGATTTGATCTTGAAACCCTGTACGATTTATAACCTACCGTAAGCCAGGCAATTGCCAGGCAGATTATTCCTGATGATAAGAATATCCAAATGCCAAGCTCTATTTTGTAGGCAAAGTTTTTCAACCACAGCGAGGATGCATAATACATAGCTGGTGTGGCAAAGAAAAAGGCAATTATAACCAGGACAATAAATTCGGAAGAGAGCAACCAAACAAGGTGTATTTCGGAAGCACCCATTACTTTGCGTAAGGCTATCTCTTTGGCGCGCTGTTCGGTAACAAACATCACAATACCCAACAACCCCAGGCAGGAAATGAAAATAGATAACATTGATAAATAGCTGAAGATTTTACCAATACGCTGTTCATCACGATATAAGTTATCGATATCTTCATTCAGAAAAGAATATTCAAAAGGCCTGTCGGGATTAAATTTTTTAAATACATTTTCAACAGCTTTCACGTGTTCATTTTGGATGCCGGGGTCTAACCTTACCGATATTTCATAAAAGTTTTCTGGGTCGATGTATATGATGACGGGTTCTATTTTTTTGTGTACTGATTTGAAATTGAAATCTTTAACAACACCAATGATGGTTCCTTTTCTATCTTTTTCTAACGTTATTGTTTTGTTTACCGGATCGCTCAACCCCATCTGTTTGACTGCTTCCTGATTGAGTAACACAGCAGTGGAATCAGACGCTATGGTGCTGGAGAAATCGCGTCCAGCTACGATTGAGATGGAAAAGGTCTTCACAAAATCATGATCCACCATGAGTTGATGAAATAATAACTCTCGGTTGGGGTCTTTACCCTCCCACACCACAACACCGGTAGATTGATCAGAAAAAGATAACTTACTATTTGTGGCTGTTACCTGATTCACTCCGGGCACGGTTAACAGTTCTTCTTTAAATGCCGGATATTGTTGCCTTAATTTTCGATTGGCAGAAAGAACGAGAATATTTTCCTTCTCAAAACCAAGCTTTCTTGATTGAACAAAGTGGAGCTGTTCACGAACGATGAGTGTGCCGGTTAAAAAGGAGATGCTTAGTAAAAACTGAATGATTACAAGTCCGCGCCTGAACAGAATGATGGCCCTTCCAGATTTTACAATACCTTTTAACACCACAGCCGGGTTGAGAGCAGATAGAAGAAATGCCGGATAAGCGCCTCCCAAAAGGGTGCAAAAAATCACTGAAGTTATTAACGGCAGAAAAATAGTTGGGGTGAAAATATCAAACGCAAGCTGCTTTCCGGTGAGGTCGTTAAACGAGGGCAGAAGTATCCAACCAATCAGAACAGCCAATACAAATGCGAGGACACAATATACCAATGACTCTGAAAGAAAGTGAGTAATTAGTTGAAGTCTGCTGGCTCCGATTACTTTTCGCACCCCTGCTTCTTTAGCTCGTTTTAAAGAGCGTGCTGTCGCAAGATTAGCATAATTGATACTTGCTATGATCAATATAAAAATGGCTACGGCAGAGAAAATCACCACGTATTGAAAGCTGCCATGTCCGGTTATGTCATTATTGAGGTGATCCGACCGTAAGTGGATATCGACTAATGGCTGAAGTGCAATATCTGTCGTGGACTCCGGCTCATTTAGTTTTATTGCATGTTGAATTTTGTTTTCAAATAGTGAGATGTTATCAACAGAATTTAAGGAAACGTAAGTATGATAACGATTCCGGTTCCATTTTTCCGGATTTTCAAACCCAGCAGACTTTAAAAAATCAAATGGGATAACATAATCAAATTGAAGATGGGTGTTGGAAGGAATTTTTTTCATCACTCCGATCACCATCAGGTCGCGATCAACAATTCTAAATATTTTCCCTAGAGGATCGGCATTGCCAAAATAAGTGTTTGCCAGGGTTTCACTGATTATGATTTTATCTGTGCCAGTGCGAAAAGAGAGCATCTCACCATGAATCAATGGAAATGAGAACATATCAAATATAGAAGGGTCAGCTGTAATGCCTTTTTGGTAATAGGCCTGTTCCTGATATCGCAACAAAAACTCAACCTGAACGAGTCGGCACATCTGCTCCACTTCAGCAAAAGTGTTTTTTAGATAAGGACCAAGTGGCCCAGGCGTTAGGGCAAGTGGATATGCTTCACTCTTTTCATTAATCTGATTTTCTACTACTCTGAAAGTTCGGTTTGCATTATTATGAAAGCGATCATAACTCAATTCTTCCGCTACCCATAGATAGATAAGCAGAAATGCAGAAAGACCAACAGTAAGGCCTGTGAGATTGATAAAAGAATACACGCTGCGCAGTTGACGCAGCACTATTTTAAAATAGCTGGAATACACGCGTTGTTTCTTTCAGATTTAGGTAATTCTAAAATTACCCGTACTGGCCCTAAAAAGAAAGGGTATGTATGATTTGATTGAAATGATAAAATTTCCTGACCTCATGTAAAAAATAATGGCTGATTTTAAATCAGCCATTGCTTTTTAGAAAGTCACAAAAGTGTAGCCTATTCCACCTCTACAATGATTTCAATCTCCGTAGCAATATTTCCGGGAAGAGAATTCATTCCGACTGCTGAGCGAGCATGCTTTCCCTTATCTCCGAATACGGCAACCATCAAGTCAGAAAAGCCATTAATTACTTTCGGTTGATCAGCAAAAGTATCGGTGCAATTCACCATGCCAAGTACTTTAACAACTCGTTTTACTTTATTCAGATCTCCCAACTCAGCTTTAAGTGTAGAAAGAATAGATATGCCAGTTTGTTTTGCAGACTCATAACCTTGTGATATTGACAAATCTAAACCTACTTTTCCGGTGATTTTTGATCCATCAGCCCGGTCTGGCCCATGTCCGGACAAGTAAAGAAGATTACCAACGCGAACCGCTTTTACGTAATTAGCAATAGGCTTAGTAGGAGTATACAACTCAATGCCGAGCTCTTTCAATTTTTTATCGAAATCAATTTTTTGAGCAATAGAAATGTTGGCAGTCAATGCAAACACGAATAGGACAAGTAGTTTTTTCATAATGATTTATTTAAAGCAATTTAGTTTTACGAAACTTTCAATCCAAACAAGACAATGCCATTACTTTTGGTAAGTCTTCATTCTACCTCAACGATAACTTCAATCTCAACGGCAGTGTTCATGGGTAAAGAATTCATTCCAACTGCGGAGCGTGCATGCTTTCCCTTTTCGCCAAACACGGCTACCATTAAATCAGAAAACCCATTAATTACTTTTGGTTGATCGGTAAAGGTGCTTGGACAATTCACCATGCCCAATACTTTTACGATACGTTTTACTTTGTTCAGATCACCTAATTCCGCTTTTAGTGTGGAGAGAATTGAAATGCCTGTGCGCCTTGCAGCTTCATAACCTTGTTCAAGAGTAAGATCAACGCCCACTTTTCCTGTAATGTATGATCCCTCCACACGTGCTGGTCCATCGCCCGCCAGGTAAAGCAGATTTCCGGTACGCACCACTTTTACATAGTTGGCAATGGGTTTTGCCGGAGTAATCAACTCAATGCCTAATTCTTTTAACTTTTTATCATAGTCAATTTTTTGCTGAGCCATGACAATATTTACTATGGAAGCAAATAGAAACAGGGTAATAAGTCTTTTCATAGTCAATCAATTTAGAGCAAGTTACAAGACGGATTATCCAAACAAAAAAGAATTGTTATAGGAGGTCTTTAAAATAATCTTCCTTCGCCTTCTTTCAACACAAGAAACTTTTCTGCGGCAAGCTTAGCTTCTTTCATGGCTTGGGTAAGTTCGGTGGTTGGTTCATCTTCACCATCATCGGCAAGTGGAAACGTGCCAAAATGCGTGGCAATACTTTGCGAAGGATTCACCTCAAAATGAATTTGCACGGCCTGAGCTGGTGAGCAATGTATGGGCGACATGAACCAGGCAGGTTTAAACGCTCCGATAGGAATAAGCGCAACAGAAATAGGAGCACAACGCTTTCCAATTTCTTTAAATGTAAATTCATTGTAGCCGGTGTCTCCGGCAAAATAAATATTTCCCTGATGGTTCTTAATCACATAGCCGCACCACAGCGTAGCATCACGATCGCTAATACCCCGGCCTGAGAAATGTTGTGCTGGCACCGATTGTAATGAGAGGGAATCTGAAAGAGAAACCTCTTGCCACCAATCCAGATCCGTAGCCGATGTGATTTGATGGTTATCCAAAAATGATTTAACTCCCAGTGGAGTAATGATCTTTGATTGATGGACTTTGTAAATATTTTTTAATGTGTTGATGTCGAGATGATCGTAATGATTATGACTGAGAATGACATAATCAATCTTTGGTAAATCCTCGAAGCGGATGCCAGGCTGCCTCATTCGTTTAGGGCCGGCAAACCCGAACGGACTCGTGCGCTCACTCCAAACAGGATCTGTAAGAAAATTTATTCCATCGATCTGAATTAAAAAAGTAGAATGATTGACAAACGTGATCTTGACTCCATGCGTAATGATTGATTCTGGTTTAGCACCGTAAGCAGATTCTTTCTTTTCAGTCCACGGGCCTTGTTTGCGTTGCATCATCCATTGAAATACATCCGTTAATCCTTTCGCTTGTGTATTGCCGGGATTGATAAATTTCTTTCCATCAAAGTGATCCGAAACAGGACCAGTATGTGTCGGAGCTGAAATCAACATGCCAATGATCAGGAACGAAGCTGCTACGATTAGTGCAGAGCTGAGGATTATAACCATGAGTAGTTTAAAGATTTGTTAAAATTAAAAAGGAGCCCTTAGGCTCCTTAGTCGACATTCAGTCATTATTTATTGTGCCATCTGAACAATCTTCGCTAGCGGTATGGCATTGGCTGCGGCAGTGATTTCACCTTCGTTGGTGTCATCGATCTTCAGCGTCACCAAGGTATTGTTCATCGGTATCTGCAATTCATAGTTGGTTTTTCCCGTATCGGAATTTACCTGCTTATTGAGAATAGATTTGTAGCCCTGGATTTTTACCATCTTTTGATTTTCATCGCGCATCATGCCGCCAATCACGGGCATGGAAAGAATCGCGTTCAGTGAGTTAATCATCGGAGAGTTGTTAATGATCTCGATAGAGCCTCTTTTAGGATCAGCACCATAATGACGATTTACATATAAGCCTACATAACTTCCTGAACCAGTAACATTATCTTCTTTTTCAACAACGGCTAAGGATCCTAATTTGGCAGGCAGAACTTTTAAAATTTCTTTTCCAATAGCCATGTCAAGATCGCGAAGGGCTTGTTCCATGGCGAAGCGAGAATCCTGCAGATTGCCTGACGCATAAGAAGATTTGGCTGTAGCAACATTTTTATCAAAATCCTGGGCAAGGGTTATTAAACCAGCTGCCAGAAATAATAGTATCAAACTGAATGTTTTCATAACTGAATTTTTTATTGCTCTCCTAATTCTTTTTTGATGGCATCAATGTTAATGACTTCTGCAGATTTCATCATTTCTTGCTCTGACGCAAAATTGATTCCTTCGTAAACGATTATGGAGGACTGCCCGATGGGGACACTCAATGTATAACCACTTCCTTCACTATACTCGATTACAGCGCGATATCCTTTTATTTTTGTTTGCTTCCAATTTTGCTCGCCATTGGTTTGCTGAGCATAGCCTCCCGATAGATAAGCATTTACTCCCGCCATCAAAATGGAGTTGTTCGAGATGGTAACGCTAAACTGCTTATTATTTTTATCGGAATATTCGCGATGTATGGTGAGCCCTGCCCATCCCCAACCGGTGCTGGTTACTTGATCTGATTCAGCTTCTTTATTCAGTCCGACAACAGATTCGGGTAGCGATTTTATGATTTTATTTCCGATTTCTAACTCCACACCCAACATAGCTTGTTGAACGGAATAGCGTGCTTCGCCATAGCTATTCTTTTTATAAGCAGCCTCGGCATCAATCAGGTTTTGATTTACATCCGGAGGAGTAGAAATCAAACCGCCACCCCCTTTATTCGAAGGGTTACTGCCACCGCCTCCACTTCCGCCTTGTCCACCGGTTCCACTTTGCCCGCCCTGTCCAGTTTGATCACTGGTTTGATTTTTCTTTCCACCAAAGAGCTTGTCAATTTCCTGACCCGCCTTTTGTTCGGTCTTGTTTTCTACTTTCTGCTTCAGTCTGTTCAAGACTTGTGCCTCAGTGCCAACGGAAACGAGGCATAAGCATGTCCCGAAGGCTACTACATGATGAAATTTCATAATGATTGATTTGTCGTATAGTTAAAGGTACAAAATTCAGAAACCTTTTATACGCCAAAGTAAAGATGAAGATAAAAAACAGAAAAGAATTTTGCATTCGCCTCTAATTCTCACCGCGGTGACTTTTAAAAAACGTAATTCAGTTTAATTCCAAAAAGACCTTTCTTAAAGTTATCGGTCAGGTAAAACTCTGGTACCAGGTTTAATTTCGAGCTGCCAATATCGGTCTGAAAATAAAACTTAGCGGTATTGCCTTGATAGATATCTCCAGTTTGCTTTATCAGAAGCCCTGCACCGAGTGTTGTCCAGCGTTGCCGTTGATTGGCCTTTGAGAAATTTCTTCCATAGGATAAGGACAGGAATGTATTCCTATCGGTGGATAGTTTACCATCATTATTTGTTGATGTGAAAAACTGACTTTGAAGATCAACGCCTATTTTTTGTTTCAGCTGGTTGCAGTGATTGCCCCTATACACAGCAACAGATACGTTTAGTTCAGGATAAAATCTATTTTGCAAGTTTCCAAAGCCGACACTAAAATGAACACCCAGAAAGTCGGACGGCATTTGAAATTTCACATCGCTGAAAATGGTTTCATTATTTTTTATGATCGAATGTGCGACCATTCGTTTTCTCCCAACAAATGATTGCTGTGCTTCTGTTTTTAATTTTGAAGCCATAGTGACAAAATCCACCTGTGAAACGGATTCCAGCTGTTTTAAGTGATGAATGTAAAGATGAATAATAGATGCCGGTGAATTCCAGACAATCTCCCAGCCGGGGGGAAGCAATTCCTGGATTTCGTTATCCTTTATCCTTAATTGGGTTTTTTGCTGTTGGGTTTGCGTGATGGTTATGGCCTGTTCAAGGGATTTATTTTCTGTAATCAAAACATAATGAGGGATTGAAACATCAGCGATGCTATTGGTTATATAGGTGTGTATATTTTTGATTCTATCCGAAAAACTCGCTATGTCTAACGTATTTTCTTTTGCATTTTTTATCTCGAACAAAATGACAGCACGCTGATCAGGCAGCTCAACTCTCACAGAATCGGGAAATTCGTTCACGGTCTTCATCGATTTAGGAAGCACAGAAGGATGTTGAGCGCAGAGCATAAAACCTGCGAAAGTCAAAACGATTGTCAATAGTGATATCGAATATTTCATAAAAGTGTAATTGATTATTGGTGGATTTTTGCCAGCAGTATTTGCCGCTCTTCCAATGCAGACGGTAACTCGGGGGCCTCCTTTTTATTAAGATGAATTCTTACGGTTCGTTCTTTTCTTGTTACATCAAGACTGCTCATTGGTATTTTTCCTATAATGGGCATAATAGTCCTTATCTGAGGCTTCTCTACAATCGAAACAACCGATTCAAAATTTGGTGCAGAGGTAATCAGTGAGTCAGTGATTGATAATCGCTCTTGGATAATCACGGGCTGCTGCTCAGCTAAAATTGAATTTTTAGTTTTGTTTGATGACGAAGCCCGAAGGGCCTGTTTATTTTTTTCGGGCACGCAGATTTCCTGTTCACTATTGGGATCGCTACCTATTTGGTTTTTCTCTTCATTAATCTGTTTTTCAAGAAAACTTATGCGCTTAGCTGTTGATTCCCAAATCCGCTGTTGATAGAGGAGGATTAAACATCCGATGATGCCTGTCAACACAAGCGCGGCAGCATATCGCCATCGTAATGTAGATGGCCGGATGGAGGTCTTATTTGAAACTTGTTGCCACACAAATTCTTTTTGCCATAAGACAGACTGGCCTTCAAGTGTATTAATTTTTCCCCGAAATTTTTTTAATTGATTAGGTTCCATAATTGAATCCTTCTAATGTCAAACGTCTTTTTAAATGTGCTTTCGCCTTGAATAGCTGAGTACGTGAAGTGCTAACAGAAATTTTTAACAGGGCTGCAATCTCCTGATGACTATACCCTTCAATAACAGAAAGGTTGAAAACTGTTCTGTACCCTTCTGGTAATTCACCAATCATACGATAAATGTCTTCGGCTTCCAGTTCGCTGATGATTGAAATATCCGGTTCCTCGTCTTGCGCGTTCCATGATTCGGTTAAATGAAAATTATGACGCCTCCGCAACCACATGAGTGCTTCGTTAACCACGATTTGTCGTACCCATGCTTCGAGAGAACCTTCACCTCGCCAGTCAAACTCTTTAATTTTTTCCAATACTTTAGTGAATGCCAGTATCAGAATATCTTCAGCGTCTTCCTGGTTTCTGATATATCGATAGCAAAGCCGATACATGCGGTCAGCATAGCGTGCATAGATAGCCTCTTGAGCTTTTCTATTTCCTGTTTTCGCCACGCTTACTAAGCTGAGTTCTTCCAAAATGAATTACTGGGGTTTGTTGCTAAAATGCAGAATGATGACCGCGCGTTGCCTGATCCATTGATTATTTTTTCATTGGCCCTGCACAAAGTCATTCTATTCTTTAACTTGATGAATATTAGTACAGGATAGTTTAAAAACGAAAAACTCCTTATGAATAACATAAATCATTTTAATCTTGAAGGCAAAGTGGCTATTGTAACAGGCGCCAGTAAAGGGATTGGTGAGGCAATCGCGGCACTATATGGAGCCGCTGGCGCTCATGTTGTGGTATCAAGTCGCAAGTTGGAAGCAGTGAATCAGGTCGCTGAATCCATAATAAAAAAAGGAGGCGAAGCAAAAGCCATTGCATGTCACATGGGCGATGCCTCTGATATCGCTCGCCTGGTAGATGAAACGATTGTTGCTTACGGCACAATTGATATTGTAGTAAATAATGCTGCGGCCAATCCAATATTTGGTCCATTGGCAGATGCGGATGGAAGCGCCTTTGATAAAATCATGAATATAAATGTGAAAGGCCCTTTTGAGTTGGCGAAGAGGTGTTATCCATTCATGAAGGAGAAAAAATCAGGATCGGTAATTAATATCAGTTCCATTGGAGGATTAAGACCCGAACCTGGCTTGGGAATTTACAGCGTGAGCAAAGCAGCACTGATTTCATTAACAAAAGTAATGGCGAAAGAATGGGGAGAAGATAATATTCGTGCGAATGTGATTTGTCCTGGACTGATCAAAACAAAATTCAGCGAAGCATTATGGAGTAATGATAAGATCATGCATACCATGATGAAAATGTTGCCGATCAAACGCGTGGGCACACCTGAAGAGATTGCCGCGCTGGCTTTGTATCTGGCCGCGGATATTTCGGCTTATTCTACAGGCAGTGTGTTTACGGCTGATGGTGGGTTCACAATTTAATGATTGGTTATGCTCGATTTATTTTATAGCGATAAAGTCAAAGCTCTTCTTCCACAATACAAATCGTTTCTTGAGCAGGAAGTTTATCCCGTTGAGTTGCACATCATCTCACACCCTTTCCGTCAATCTCTCCCGTTACTAAAATCGCTTCGCGCGAAAGCGAAGGAAAGAAAACTATGGGCACCACATTTATCGGAACACGAAGGAGGCGTTGGGTTGTCACTCAGTGAGTTTGCTCATGTGAGTGAAGTGTTGGGCACTTCGCCACTCGGTCATTATATTTTTAATTGTAATGCACCGGATATTGGCAACATGGAGTTGATGCATCATTTCGCTACTGCGGAATTGAATGAAAAATATCTCAAGCCATTGATGCATGGAGATATTCGATCGTGCTTCGCGATGACTGAGCCCGAATTTGCCGGATCAAATCCTGTTGACATGGCAACGACTGCTGTGCGCGATGGTAATCAGTACATCATCAACGGTCATAAATGGTTTACGACTGCGGCCGATGGCGCTTCGTTTACCATCGTGATGGCGCTCACCGATCCTAAAAATGAAAATCCCTATTTGCGTGCGAGTATGATTATAGTGCCGCTGGATAATCCCGGCTATAAATTAATTCGCAACATTCCCATCATGGGCGATGTGGGTGAAGATTATTTAAGTCATGGCGAGGTGCAGTTCACGAATTGTAAAGTACCCGTTACGAATCTGATTGGTGAAGAAGGAAAAGGTTTTGCCCTGGCGCAAGCGCGATTAGGTCCGGGCCGCATTCATCATTGCATGCGGTGGATTGGTATTTGCGAGCGCGCTTTCGATCTGATGTGCATGCGTGCAGTAAGTCGTCAACTGAAAGAAGGAAAAGTATTGGCCCATCAGCAGATGATTCAATTCTGGATTGCTGAGAGTCGTGCGGAAATTAATGCTGCGCGATTACTGGTGTTGAATGCTGCTCATAAGATTGATAAAGAAGGAACGAAGGCTGCGAAAGATGAAATCTCCGCAATTAAATTCTTTGTGGCTGATGTGCTGATGAAAGTAGTGGATCACGCCATTCAGGTGCACGGAGGATTAGGTGTGACAGATGACACCTTGCTTTCATTCTGGTATCGTCATGAACGGGCAGCACGTATTTATGATGGTCCGGATGAAGTGCATAAGACATCTTTGGCAAAATCGATTCTGAAAAAATACATGCATTGATCTATGCTCGACCAACCCACAAACACCCGCGCTGGCGAAGAGCTTGATCAACAAATATTACAGGATTACCTGCGCGATAAAGTGCCGGGGTTCGATAAGGAGATTTCGATTAAGCAATTTCCAGGAGGCTATTCAAACCTAACCTATTTTATACAAGCCGGTGATCATGAATATGTGTTGCGCAGACCACCATTCGGTGCCAATATTAAATCGGCTCATGATATGGAGCGCGAGTTTACCGTGCTGACTAAACTACACGAAGCAGGGTTCACGAAAGTGCCGGATGCCGTTCATTTATGTTTAGATGAAAGTGTGATGGGAGCAAAATTCTATCTCATGAAGCGGGTGAAAGGAATCATTCTCAGAAACAGGTTGCCAAAAGATCTTACAATAAGCGAAGCATCATTTCGTGCCTTATCAAAAGCAACCATCGATCAGTTAGTAAAACTTCACCACATTGATATTCATACTTCCGGATTGGATTCACTCGGTAAACCCGAAGGTTATGTGCAGCGCCAGGTGGAAGGCTGGGCAAAGCGTTATGTTAATTCACAAACTGATGACATCACCTCAATGAATGAAGTAGCTGCATGGATGCAAAAAAATATCCCGACTTCCACAAGAACATCATTCATTCATAATGATTTCAAATACGATAACCTCGTGTTGAATCCAAATGACCTTACCGACATCGTTGCCATTCTCGATTGGGAGATGGCTACAGTAGGAGATCCATTGATGGATTTAGGTACGACACTCGGCTATTGGGCAGAGCCTGGCGATCCGGATGCATTGAAGCCGTTTAGTCTTACCTGGATGCCCGGTAACTTAACGCGCAGTGAAGTAGTGGAATATTATCAGCAACAATCAGGAACACCCATTGACAACATCGTTTTCTATTCTGCCTTTGGTTCATTTAAAGTAGGCGTAATCTGTCAGCAGATTTATCATCGCTTCAAACAAGGTTTTACAAAAGACGCACGCTTTGCGTCACTCATTTATGTAATCAAAGCGTGCGGAGAGAATGCAAGAAGAGCAATTGAAAAAAACACGATCTAACCACTAACCCAACCCATGGTCTGTGTCCTCACAGACTATGATCATATTGAAATAGTTTTCGGTCTGTGAGGACACAGACCGAGGTAAAGAAAAGCACAAGCTCATGCAAATAAAAAACATCACCATCATCGGAAGC
>JAYVTC010000118.1:0-3470 GCA_043774745.1 Cyclobacteriaceae bacterium
TCTGCTATTGGATCCGTTGTTTTCATTTGACTTATTTAAAAAGCAAACCCGTTTTTTGGAACGGGCTGCAAAGATATATAACAATTTCTGTTATTCAAAACTGTTATCTGGTTTCGTTCCCGACCTAGATACTCAGTATTTAATATGTACGTAAAGAGCTTACCAGCTCGCTTTTGTCAAACCAGGAATTTTTCCCTCGTTTGCCATTTGGCGGAATTGGTTACGGCAAAGGCCAAACTTGCTCATATAGCCACGTGGGCGACCAGTAAGTTTGCATCTGCTGCGTAATCGCACAGCTGAGGAGCTACGGGGGAGTTTATCTAACCCTTCCCAGTCACCGGCAGCTTTCAACGTTTTACGCTTTGCAGCATACCGGGCTACTAACTTCTCTTTTTTGTTGTCTCTCGCGATGATTGATAATTTTGCCATCGAATCAATTAATTTTTAGTAACAAAAGGCATTCCGAGTGCTTTTAGTAACTCATAGCTTTCTTCATCCGAAGCTGCTGAAGTCACAAAAGTGATGTCCATACCATTGATCTTGCTCACCTTGTCGATAGAAATCTCAGGGAAAATGATCTGTTCTTTGACACCCAGCGTATAATTTCCGCGTCCGTCAAAACCTTTATCACTTACTCCTTTGAAATCACGCACACGAGGGAGAGCCACGTTCATTAAACGATCCATGAATTCATACATGCGATCTCCACGCAAAGTAACCTTTGCACCAATCGCCTGGTCTGAACGGAGTTTAAAGTTCGAAATATCCTTCTTAGAGCGTGTAGCTACTGCCTTCTGACCGCTGATGGTTGTTAATTCCTCAACTCCAACATCGATCAATTTCTTGTCTGCTACCGCTGCACCAATTCCTTTATTGATGCAAATTTTTTCAACTTTTGGTACCTGCATTACCGACTTATACTGAAACTTCTCTTTCAGGCCGGGAACGATTTGGGTCAGGTACTTTTCTTTTAGTCTGGGAGTTGCCATTATTTTATTAGTTCTCCGGTTTTCTTTGAATATCTCTGAAGCTTACCTTTTTCATTAAGCTTTCTTCCTGTTCTGGTTGGCTTGCTGTTAGAAGGTTCAATCAACATTAAATTGCTGATATGGATTGTCCCTTCCATCTTCTTGATTCCACCTTCAGGCTTGCCCGCTGATGGCTTCTGGTGTTTTGTTACCATATTGATGCCCTCTACAATCGCACGATTTTTATCTGCAAAAATCTCCAATACTTTTCCGGTTTTCGTCTTGTCGTCACCGGCCAGCACTTTTACAGTATCCCCTTTGCGGATATGCAGTTTAGGCTGATTGTTAAATTTTCTTTCCATGATATTATAGTACTTCTGGTGCTAATGAAACGATTTTCATGAACTGCTTCTCTCTTAACTCACGGGCAACCGGGCCGAAAATACGAGTACCGCGAGGTTCATCCTGAGCATTCAAAAGGACAACGGCATTATCCTCAAAACGAATATAAGAGCCGTCCTTTCTTCTGATTTCTTTCTTAGTGCGAACAATAACAGCCTTTGATACAGTTCCTTTTTTAATTTGGCTGGTAGGAATTGCTGACTTTACAGTCACGACAATTTTATCACCCACACTAGCTGACCCTTTTCTGGTTCCTCCCAATACATGCATACAAAGAACTTGCTTTGCACCACTATTGTCTGCTACGTTAAGTCTGCTTTCTGTCTGTATCATAATTACTTGGCCTTTTCAATAATTTCAACCAATCTCCATCTCTTGCTTTTGCTCACCGGGCGAGTTTCCATGATGCGCACAGTATCTCCGATACCAGCCTCATTTTTTTCATCGTGAGCCATGAACTTGGTCGTTTTATTCATGAATTTTCCATAGATAGGGTGCTTCACCTTGCGGTCAATTGCAATTGTGATTGACTTAGTCATCTTATTGCTAACCACTTTACCTACACGTTCTTTTCTTAGGTTTCTTGCCGTCTCCATGAGAAATTACTTTTGAGTTACTTTTCCTTTTAATTCTGTCTTCAGGCGGGCAATTAGCCTGCGTGTTTCCTTTATTCTCATTGGGTTTTCAATCGCTGAAACCTGATGAGCAAATTTCATTTTGCGTAAAGCCTCTGCCTCACTTCCAATCTTCTCGTTCAGCTCCGTCAAAGTCAATCCTTTAATCTCTGCGTTTTTCATTTTGCTGCTTGTTCAACGTAATCTCTTCTAACAGTAAACTTGGTTTTGATTGGAAGCTTTCCATCGGCTAATGCCAATGCTTTTTTTGCAGTTGCCTCAGTCACCCCACCTGCTTCAAACAAGATGGTACCTGGCTTTATCACTGCTACCCAATATTCAGGAGCTCCTTTACCTTTACCCATACGCACTTCAGCAGGCTTGCGGGTAATCGGCTTATCTGGGAAAACTCTGATCCAAACCTGACCTTCACGTTTCATTTCGCGGGTAACTGCTACCCTGGCTGCTTCTAACTGACGGGCTGTGAGCCAGCATGGCTCTAATGCCTTCAATGCAAATGATCCGAAGGCGATGGAATGACCACGAGTGGCACTTCCCTTCGTTTTCCCCTTTTGCATTTTTCTGAATTTCGTCCGCTTGGGCTGTAACATGATTTACTATCTTTTAAAGTCCTAATTATTTTCTTCTTTCTCCTGACTTCTCTCCTCCTCTTCCACCACGATCATCCCTTCCTCCACGATCACTTCTTCCACCACGGTCACGATCTCCACCTCTTCTTCTATCGCCACCACCTTGCTGACCTCCTTTGTTTTCTCCAGCCGCATTACTTACCACTCCTACATTAGGAGATAAGTCACGCTTGCCATACACTTCACCTTTGAAGATCCATACTTTGATACCGATTTTACCATACACCGTCTGAGCTTCAGAAATGGCATAATCAATATCAGCACGAAGTGTGTGAAGAGGAATGCGTCCTTCCTTATACTGTTCAGTACGCGCCATATCGGCACCAGCCAAACGACCTGATAATTTAACTTTGATACCTTCTGCACCCACTCTCATGGTAGAAGCAATTGCTTGCTTCATCGCTCTGCGGTAAGAAATCCTTGCTTCAAGTTGTTGAGCAATTGACTCGCCCACCAATCTTGCATCCAATTCAGGACGTTTGATTTCGAAGATATTGATTTGCACATCCTTATTGGTTAGCTTCTTCAATTCTTCTTTGATCTTATCTACTTCATTACCACCTTTTCCAATTACCACACCAGGACGGGCAGTATGGATGGTAAGGGTAATTCTCTTCAACGTGCGCTCAATAACAACCTTAGAAATGCCGCCTTTTTGAATACGTGCATCGATATATTTTCTGATCTTTTGATCTTCTACCAGTTTATCAGCAAAGTTATTTCCACCAAACCAGCTGGAATCCCATCCGCGGACGATACCTAATCTGAATCCTACAGGGTTAATCTTCTGTCCCATTATTCTTTAGTTTCTTTTGGTTCTGACTTAGCTACTTCAG
>JAYVTC010000119.1:0-120546 GCA_043774745.1 Cyclobacteriaceae bacterium
ACTTTTTTATTCCGAGTTCCTCCGGTGTTGAGCCACGGTTGTTCATTCCAGTTAGTGATGTTATATACTTTGGGCATGAATCACTTTCTCTTTTTATAAGCAACTTCCCCCTCTGCAGCCATAGCCAGCTCTTGCTCCGCATCTTTAATTTTTATTTGCCCGTTCATGAGCATGGGCAAGAGCCAATCGCGGAGTTCGTTGAGTTTTTGGTTTTCCTCTTTACTGACTTCAATTTTTTCAATCATTGGAGAAGTTATTAAATCAAACTGTTTCAGCACCTCTTCTTTGGGATAAAGTATTTTGATATTCAAAACTTGAGGAACCGTAAGCTGCTGTTGAACGGAACCGGAGTTCTCAAAAATGAAATGCTTCAGCGCTTCATAAAAATATTTCGCACTCCCTTTAAAATTTGGAGTTAGTGTAATTAACCGAATAATTGGAACAAAAGGTCTATTTCTTAATACACAAAAACCTATAGTACCTCGAGCTGAGATTGTTATGCTCTGTTCCGCTATAATTGATTTATTTGTATAACCATACAGTCCATCATTAGTAATGCCATTAGAATAGATTGGAATATTATTAATTTCAGTTTTCTCGAAAGAGTAATTCTTAGGCTTATCTCCACCAGCTTTGACACTAGCAACTTCATTAATGGTTTTCACCTCCCACCCCCCCGGTATCTCTCTCTTCAACTCCTCACTCCACACCATTTTGCCACCGTTGGTTTTGTAGGGCGACCCCACCCCGGCCCTCCCCAAAGGAGAGGGAGATGGGAAATCAAACTGCACAAACCAATAATCGTAAATGGTTTTGGCCATAGCCTCTAACTCAGCATTGATGCGGTTGTTAATGGAGATTTTTGAGTCTAAGGCTGAAAGAACAGAAGCTATTTTTTGTTGGTAATCAATATCTAAATAAACTGATACCTTTAAAGGATGCAAATGATTACGATTCATGGTTGGAACACCCGAACCACTACCTCTATCATGCAATGATAAAGTTTTGATGAGATAAAAAATGTACTTCGGGAAATTTCCTTTAAAATCCTTAACAAAAAGAGCAGTATTATGTGGAAAAAAATCTTCTTCAATAAAATGAGGTAACCCAACTGTTCCGCTTCGGCCTATGGTTATCCCTGGTCCTCTAACTTTAAACTCATTATGATATCCTAAAATACCGTTCGAAGATATAACTGGAACATTCCCAGATTTGAATTCAGATTTTGGTAAATCATAACCTCTTTGAAATTCTATTAAATCACCAAGGGTTGTAATCGAAATCTTACTCATAATCCAATGTGCTTAGGTGTCTATGAATTTCCTTTTCTAAGATTTTTGATTCAGCAAAATGACTGTCCAAAATCTTTCTATAAAGATTGATTTTTGCTTGAAATTGTTTTGGCGAGATGTCAATGTAATCAACCTTAATCTCAAAATACTGTCCTGCACTTAGTGAATAATTCTTCTCCTTAATCTGCTCATAACTCACCACTACCGAGAAGTCTTCCACCGCTTTGTGTTCGTTGAAGGTGTTTATGATGTTATCTTCCTCATCATGGCTTAATACAGTTTTCTGATTCTTGCCTTCTTTAATGGTTTCACCCAGTTTAGAAGCATCCATCAAAACAATATCACCTTTGGTGTTGGCCTTGTCTAAAAACAAAATGGATACGTTGGTACCCGTAGTAGCAAAGATATTGCTGGGCATGGAGATAACCCCGCGCAGCATTTTTTCTTCTACCAGTTTTTCGCGTATCCTTCTTTCAATATCACTTTGTGCTGTAATAAATCCGGTGGGCACTACAATAGCGGCTTTGCCTGTATCATTCAGGGAGTGCATGATGTGCTGCAAAAACATCAGGTAAATGGCCTGCTCTCTTTCTTGGCATTGGGTATGTTGGGTATACCGGCAAAAAAGCGGTCGTGGTTTTCTTTGCTGTTCAGCTGCGCGCTGTAATCAGAGAAGTCGAGCTTAAATGGTGGGTTGCTCACAACAAAATCAAATTTTTGCAGCTTGCCTTTCTTGTCTTTGTGGTAGGGATCAAGCAGGGTGTTTCCCTTCACCACATTGGGGATGGAGTGCACCAGGTTATTCAGAATTAAATTTAAGCGCAGCAGGTTAGATGATTTCTGCGAAATATCCTGTGAGTAAAGGGTACACTTGTATTCACCAATTTCGTGCGCCAGATTCATGAGCAGTGTGCCCGATCCGGCACTGGGATCGTTGCAGGTTACATTTTTTACTTTGCCCTGCACGAGGCACTTCGCCATAATTTTGGCCACGGCATGCGGTGTAAAGTATTCAGCATACTTGCCGCCACTGTTGGTGTTGTAATCTTTGATGAGGTATTCAAAGATGGTAGCGTAAAAGTCAAACTTCTCGTGAAAGATGTTTTCAAAACTAAAGTTTACCAGCTTGTTAATAATAGCCTTGCAGAATTCATCACGCTTGTCGGTTACATACTTGCTGATGTTCTCAAACAGCACCACCTTTTCACCACCTTCGGTTACTACAGAAAAGATGTCGCTGTTCTCTTTAGCAATATCGAGCAGAGTCTTATCAAAAAGTTCTGCAAACTTGGGTTTGTTCTGGTGAGCAAATAAGTAGGAAATAAATTGCCTGGGTGTTAGCCTAGCGGTGTTTTCATTGAGTTGCATCGTGAGCATCTCATAATCATCTGCTTTCAGTTTGTTTAAGGCGGCATCCAGTTCTTTGGGTTCGAGCTTAGCCAGCTTTTTATCAGTCTGCTTTATTTCGTGAATAAACTTGTCGTTCAAAAATTTATACAGAAATACCTGCGTAATGATTTTAAACTCGTTGCCATCGTTGTCCAATCCATAATTGGCACACACGCTTTTCAGGTTGTCAATCAGCTCTTTGGTCTTCTTTTCAAATTCAATGTTCTTTGTCATCTGTCGGAATCAGGATTTACAGGATTATAGGGTTTGCAGGATTATAATTAGGAATTGTTAGGTTGATATTTTGGGTTGAAGATTTTCTTAAACTCAAGACTACGTGCATCAAAATTTATTAAAAGCCCTACTTTTTTATCATAAGCTACCACATAGTTTTTTGCCTGCGCTAAATGTACATCTTCTAATTTTATTACTGCCTTGATTTCTACTACTACGTCACGTTCCACAATAAAATCTGCCCTTCGTGTACCTACGTCTACTCCTTCATAAAAAATGGTATGCTCTTGCTCTCTTTCAAATGCCAAATCCGCCTTTTTAAATTCAATAGCCAAACATCTTTGGTAGATTACCTCCTGAAAGCCATTTCCAAGTGTATTGTGCACCTTCATAGCACAGCCATTGATTTTGTATGTTAATTCATCCAATGTCATCCAGTATATCCACTTATCCTCAAAATCCTGATTCAGACAATTAAGCCGCGGTGCCTAAAAATTCGTTCGTGTATTCTTTTACAATCAACTGGTTTATGCGTTTAGAGGTGGCAGCGTCCAGTGGCAGTTGATGTTTGTTTTTTATCTGGTCAATCACCAGGCGTAAAATCATTTTCTCTACAAAGCTTTCATTCTCCAGGATATTCGAGTTTTGTAAAATCTGCGTATCCACTTCTTGTTTCAATCCGCTCAGCACCTCGAAAAGTTTAGCCTCACTTTCGGTGAGTGGGTCTTTTTCCATCAGGCGTTTGTGAATGCGGGCGTACTTTTCGTCATTCTGGTACTTGGCCCGCAAGAGCTGGTTTTTGCGTTCCAGTTCGCGCGCCTTGTTATAAATTTCGTTCAGCGCTTTAATGTTCGCCTCCATTTCTTCCTTCGTCACTTCAGAAAGATTCTTTTTCTTAAACAGTCGTTCCAGTTCTTCCTTCAGGCTGATAAAAACCGGATCCTTCTGATCAAAATTGCCACCTAACTTTTCGCGTGTACGCTGCAAGGTATTGCGCAACTCATCGGCCAGCACCATCTCTTCTTCCTTCACTTTTGTAAACGCAAAAATTACGTCTTCCAGGGCAAGGTTTAAGAGGTTGGTGGTTTCATCGCTGTTCTCCAACGCTTCGCGTGCGTTGATGAGTGCGAGGTGGTTGTTGGCTTCACGCGCCAACACGGTGAGTTTTTGAAAATCAAGTTTGTCGAGCAGGTCGTAATTACCAGAAAGTCTGATCAGGTTGTAGAGCTCACGTGCGGTGTTCAAGGCACGGGCAATTCTGAGCATCTCTGCCCGATCAGTAATCTGAGAGATTTGTTGTGAAAATACTTCTGCATTCTCCGTATCAAAGTGAAAAAGTACTTCTTTAATATTCTGAATATCTTTTTCTATTTCAGCAGGAGTCTTAAACAAATTGGAGTAGTGTTCCATTTCATCACCCAGTTCTTCCTGCAATTCATTGAAGTAGTCCTGATTGGTTTTCTTAAATTCTTCTTCGATGTCGGCAAAATCCACTACATAACCGTACCGAAAGTTTTTATAGGTGCGGTTGACACGGGTGAGTGCCTGAAGGAGATTATGTTTCTTGATCAGCCTGCCGAGATACAGTTTCTTTAATCGTGGAGCATCAAAACCGGTAAGCAGCATGTTGTAAACAAAGAGCAGATCAATCTTGCCGTCCTTAAAGGCTTCAATTTCGGTTTCTCTTTCATGTTTCGTTCCAATGTCGTGCAGAATAATGGATGCAGAGGTAGGGCTGTATTTTTTCTTTCGCTCGCCCACATAACTCATAGAAGGCTCTGCCGCAAGTAGTAACGACTGGCTCGCTTCCTCCCTGGCGTATTTGAACTGAAAAATCTCATAAAGCTTTTCAGCTTGCTCAGATGAATCGCAAATCACCATACCACCAATACTGGGATCATCCATGGTGGTTCTGGCTTTTTCAAAATCTTCCACAATGTAGTCGAGCATCGGCTCTACAAATCGTGCATGCGCATACACTGTTTTCTTGTCACCTTCACCTTTCAGAATGTCAATCTCCTCCAATGCCTTTTGCATAGAAAGTTTATACTTCGTTTCAATCTCTTCCCGAATTAACCGAAGTGTGTAGCCATCAGCAATAGAAGCATTGTAATAATACTTGTGAATGTAGTTCCCAAACAAGGCACGCGAGTTATAATCGGAGCCAAGCAATGGTGTGCCCGTCAAGCCAATTTTTATTGCGTTTGGATCTGACTCATTCAGGTTGGCCAGAAAACTTCCTTTTGGATTGTAGCTGCGGTGTACCTCATCGAGGAAATAAATGCGCTGAATATTCAGGTTGTAATCGGTATTGCGAACAACATCTGGATCTTCCTTAAATTTTTGAATGTTTACCACCGTTATCTCACGCTTGCCAGAATCATTGTGTATCACAATCGTAGTCTTGATGTCTTTTACAAATTCATTTCTGGAATTAATCTCATGCACTACCAATCCGCGGCTTCTGAATTCCTTGCCTGCTTGTATCAACAAATCAAGACGATCAACAATGAAATAGAATTTCGGTATGATGTTTCTATGTTGAAAGTAATCAGTAAGGCATTTCACATTGTAATAAGCCAACGCAGTTTTGCCACTACCTTGTGTATGCCAGATAATTCCCTTAGGCACACCTTCCTCCAGTTTTGCCTGAATAGCTTTCGATGCAAACAACTGCGGATACCGCATGATGTGCTTTTGAAGACCCTTGGTTTCTTTTACATAAGCAAATGCATATTGAAGCAAAAAGGCAAAGCGTTCGCGCTGAAGCAGGGAAGTACAAATTCTGTTTGTTGGGCAATCTGGATTTTTATTGGTGATGAATTCCTGTGAATTCTTAATGCCTACATAATTGGTGTCCTTTAGTACAATATTTTCAACTTCCTCATCCGCTGGCTTCAGGATTTTGTTCAGTTCAAACTTTTCTTCTTCACGGAAATAATTGAGAGCAATCTTTCCATAAGAAGATGTTCCGTAGAAAGCGCCTTCCAACTGTTGTAGTGAGTCTTCCCGATACTCCATATTGTTAGAGAATATCATGAGCTGCGTGATATTCACGAAATTTCGGAACTTTTTGTTTTGTGACCGCTTCTGCATTCTGTTAACCTCGGCCTGTATACCATCCTGATTATTCGGTTTCTTCACTTCAATGAACACCAGGGGCATTCCATTAATCAGCAGCGTAATATCCGGACGAAATTCCTCGTCATCTTTTTTGCAAGGTAACTCTGTGACAACATTGGAAGGAGTTGTTATCAAAATTGTTGAAATCAATAAGGCGTATACCGGATTGGTCTATCAGTTTTTCATGGAATACTTTTCCCAGGTCTTCGTTCTCCAAGGAAAGAGCGATTTCATCATAAAGCCGGGTAAGGTCACCTTCTGTTAAGTTGAGGTCTGAATTGATTTTGGTAATGCTATTCTTAAAAATATCAGGGAAGATGTTATTGGTCTCGTCCCATTTGGCCATGTTCAACGAAAGATATGTATATCCCAACCTGCACAAATGCAGAATGGTTGGGATTTTTACGCGGGAGTCTTCGTTGAAAGCCATTACTTGTAGAGACTGTCTCCTTTAAATTTAGAATAATTGATCAACCGAAATTTTCAAAAACTCTTGCCAAGCCATTCCGCTATTTCCAACGAGTAGTACTTTATCAGGCTCGTGTTGTTTCTTAAAGGCGCCCATACCAGGTGCCTTTTGTGTAGCACCACTTTTCACTTCCAGCCCAATTACTTTTCCTTTTTTCTCCAGCACAAAATCAATCTCATCATTTCTGTGACGCCAGTAGTGAACCGTATAGCCTTCACTTAATTGATGGTTCACCAAGTGTGCACCAATGGCTGCCTCCACCCAACGGCCCCAAACATCCGGCTTTAACTTCACCTCTTTCAATGCAGCACTTTGTTGTGCGGTAAGCAAAGCAGTGTTGTGTACTTGAAACTTTGGACTGGAAGAACGCTGGCGAAGTTGTCCACCGGTATATTTTTCAATACCTGCCAGCAGTCCTGCCGTGTCGAGCAACTGCAAGTAGTGAGCTAAAGTCGTGGTATTGCCTGCATCCTGCAACTGCCCAACAATTTTTGTATAGGACAAAACTTGCCCTGAATATAAACAACCTAATTCAAAAAGTTTTCGCAGCAAAGCAGGTTTGTCAACACGGGTGAGCATGAGAATATCTTTGGAGATACTGGTTTCAATGAGCGCATCGTTCACATACTTCTTCCAACGATCCTCATCACTCATTAGACTGGCTGCACCGGGGTAGCCTCCAAACCAAATGTATTGTTCGGCTGTCACACCAAAGGCTTGTTCCATTTCTGTGAATGACCAATGCCCCAGATAGGTAGTTTCAAAACGCCCGGCCAACGACTCGGTTAATCCTTGTTGCAAGAGTAAACGCGATGATCCTAACAAGACCACTTTAATGGATTGGTTCGTGCGCGTGTCTTCGTCCCACAATTTTTTAACCACCTCGCTCCAGTTATCAATCTTTTGAATTTCATCAATGGCTAGAATAAATTCAGTTGCTCCAGAAGCTTTCCATTGCAAACGCGCTGTTTCCCATTGCTGTTCCAACCAAACCTCTCCGGCATTGGCAACAGCATCTGCTGAAACAAAAAGGTTTGGAGTTTTCAGCTTGGCCAAAACTTGCCCTGTAAGGGTGCTTTTACCCACCTGACGGGGCCCCATAAGCACCTGAATGAAGCCTCTTGGTTCATTCATTCTGCTTATAAGTTTCTGAATATTAGGTCTTTCGAAAGCCATTTACAAATTACTCAATAAAATGAGTAAATATACTCAATATTAGCATATCGTGAGAGTTGACATGCAGATTTTCAAGGAAACGGGTTTGTAAGCGAGAGAAACTATTCAGAGTGAACTCGATAAATATCTCCTTAAATCGGCAGTAAATTTAGAAAGGTTGTGGACGTGGTGGTAAGTCTTAGCGGACAGTTTTGGAAGCCCCAAGGTTACGAATATCGAACGGATTCATAGTGAATGTCAAAAAATTCACTGACCTGAAAGTCGATTCATTAAGAATCATTCAAAATCGTTAAAAATCCTTTACTGGAAGTCTTGGCAAAATAAGTTACACCTTCGCAATGGGTCTGATTTGATCGTATTCTGTTTTATGTAAGCGCTCTTCTTCGAGATCAAAACGGTTTTGGATATTAAGCCAAAATTCTGCGCTGACATTGAAAAATTTCCCCAATCTAATTGCTGTATCTGCCGACATGCTCCTTGCTCCACGAATCAATTGGCTTATTCTTGTTTGATCTACATGTATTGCCTTAGCCAGGGCATAAGCAGAAACATTCATTGGTTCCATGAAATCCAATTTTAAGATTTCACCTGGGTGTACGTTTTTTAATTTTTTCATATCCCAATTATTTTAATGGTAATCTACAATCTCCACTTCGTTTGCATTCCCATTTGACCATCTGAAAATAATGCGCCACTGGTCATTAATCCTTATGCTGTGAAAACCACTAAGGGAACCTGAAAGTTTCTCAAGCCTATTACCCGGAGGAATACGAAGGTCATTAATAGAAACTGCAGAATGAATGTGAACTAATTTTCTTCGAGCCGTTTGCTGAATAGTGGATGGAAATTTCTTTGATACGTAACCATCCCAAATCAGTTCAGTTTCCTTGTCGCCAAAAGAGTCAATCATCAGTCACATTTTGCAATACTATCGCAAGGTAATAGTATTGAGTTGTGCTTGCAAATTGAATTCAGAGAGCAGGATCAGCAATCAAATGGGAAACCCCAAGAAATCATTTGTTTCGAGGGGGGGGAGTTAGGTTACGAACTTCAAACGATATTATAGTGAACTTGAAAATTCAGAGACCTGAAGGCCTCAAATTCATTAAAAATCACTTATAATCGTTAAAAATCCTTTACTAGTAGCCTCGACAGGAATCGAACCTGTATCAAAAGTTTAGGAAACTTCTATTCTATCCATTGAACTACGAGGCCAGCATTTTATTGAGGAACGACCCTAACCACTAGTGGCCAAGGGAGCGCAAAACTAATATTTTTTTCTTAATGGAAGGCCCAGTATAAAGAACTAAGAGATTGGGTCCATCAAAAAGGAGATTCAGCCATGCAGAAATTTACTCTTCCATATTTTTTATCCTGCTACAGAGACTCCAATGAGCCTGCCTATTCCAAATGTTACAGCAGCAGCGCCTAGCCCAAACATCACTTGACGAAAGCCCGAAAACCAAACATTTCTTCCCGTAAATAATGTAATGGTTGCACCTATTAAAAATAAACCTGCAGCACTCATGGAAACACTAATGACGATTGCCTTCATACCACTGTTAAACATAAATGGTAAAACCGGAATCACCGCGCCCACTGAAAACAAAATGAACGAATACACAGCAGCTTCAACAGCCGAGCCTTTTATTTCTTCTCCGTTGATTCCCAATTCTTCTTTCACTAATATTTCATGCGCGTGGCTTTTGTCGGTCATGATGACGGAAGCCATCTCATACGCTTGTTTTTCGTCAATGCCTTTGGCCATGTAAATTAATGCCAGTTCTTTCAGCTCCCCTTCCGGATTGGTTTCAAGTTCTTCCATTTCTATCTGCATTTGATTTTCATACAGCTCTTGTGAGCTCTTCACCGATATCCACTCACCCAATGCCATTGATAATGCTCCGGCCAACAGTCCTGCTAATCCTGCTAACAACACACCTTCTTGTCCTGAGGTAGCACCAGCTATGCCCATGACCAAACTGAAGTTGGAAACTAAACCATCGTTGCCTCCCAGCACGGCAGCACGTATGGCGTTGCCTCCCACAGACCGATGTCTTTTTTCAAACTTTGAAAGATAGTTACCTGCTGTTTTGGTTTCCTTTTCAAGAATAGATTGAAGTATCTTTACATGATTGGTTTCGGTACCCGTTATTTCCTTATTGAGTTTTTTCTTGGTGCCAATCACGGCAGATGAAATACTTTTTTCAGTATCCATCAATACACCTAGCACATAGTCGTAGCCAAATATTTTGCCAATCGTGTTGATTGTCTTTGCGCGCCATGAAGGCTGCATTAAGTTTTCCAGACTTAGGTTTTCCTTTTTGGCAAAGGCCCCGGCATGATCTTTTTCAATATCACTCATTTGCCTGAACACGTTGGCTATCGTTTCATCTGCTTCATGCTCGGCTAGCTTTTGATAAAGAAAACTAGCGTCAATCTCTGTTTGTACACTTTTGTTTTTCATTTCACCCTCATTTTAGAATACTCCACCATTGCGCATCCAGCTAACAACAGTTTTCCATATCTTAAATTTCGGTAAAACAAAGATGAAGACTCAGTACGAAAATGAAATTTTAGTCATTGATTTTTGTGACTTTTCTCACAATGACCGATGGATTGAATGACTCTCAGATCTTAATAAACCGCTCTGATTTCTCTCTAAGAAGTTCCATATCGGAAGGAACAGCAATGTCTGCATAAATGTGCGCTGACAACTCGCGTACAACACCCGTTTTATATCCAAGTCTTTCGGCAATGGTTTCACAAAAATCAATCTCATCTCCAATCACCTGACCATCGGCCTTCATCATGCGGATGAGGTAGCACAAATGTTCAAATTTTTCATCCTGAGTCATCACTCCAAAACCATTAATGGGTTCGGGCCTTCGCATCATTTCATTAATCTCAGCAATACTAAGCTGATTGGCTTTTCCAATCATGTGAATAAGCCTTGATTCTCTGGCTTCAATGATATGATCAAGAGCAGCCAGGTTGATTAATACATTCAGTTCATATTTACTATCAAATAACATGGCTGCGAATGTTTAAATGTGTGATACTTATATCAAAAACGTTACTAAAGATAAGTTTTTTCAATTATGAAAAAAAATTGCGCTATCAAGAATAAAATCCAACACGTCTGTTTCTCCATTTCACCACTTCAAACCAGATGACCGATAAAAATCCTGTCCCGATTGCAATCAACAATTCAGAGGCTGAAAGTTTTTGAAATTCAAAGAACTCAGTAAGCGGAGAAACAAGGAGAAGCAGACAAGTCAATACCAGTGTAATTAAAATAATTAATGGAACAAAGTTATTCTTATAGCTGGCCGTGGTGATAACCGAATAGTAAAATGAGCGATTCACCAGCGTGAGGAAAACATTGGAAGAAATAAGAACAAGAAATACCATAGTGCGGGTGGAGGCTTCATCATGGCCAGTACGTACTGCATATTGATAAATAAATAATGAGCCCATCGTGATGATCTGGCCCTGTACGATACTGGTGGCTAATTCCTTTAGGTTGATGCCGCCATCAGCAGGAGAACCATCGGCTCTTTGAGCAGACTCTTTGCCGCTATCAAAAAACCGCTTCTTTTTTCTGATCTGTTTTATTAAATCCATGCTAGGCGCGAGACTCTTGAGCCTGCTCGTCTGTTAACCCCTTCGCATGAAATTGATAGGAAGGCATTCCTGCTTACACTGATTTATCTGATAAAATGATTCTGACTAAAAAACAAATTCTCTGCCTTCCACATAGTTTGGATAGATCTTCAAATGTTTTTTCTTCACTTCTTCAAAAAGCATTTTTTTCAGTTCTTTAATATTATCCCTGAGGCGTGCTGAAATAAACACAACTTTATCAAATCCATGCTGGCGATAGTATCCCGAAAGCTCTTCCACCTGTACTGAATCTTCATTCGTATCCAGCAAGTCAATCTTGTTCAACACCAAAATCGTGGTAATGTCTCCCGCGCCCAACTCAGCTAACGTATTCTTCACGACTTCAATATGGTTGTCATGAAAAGGATGCGAAACATCCACGACATGAAGTAAAATATCAGCCTCACGTACTTCATCAAGCGTTGACTTGAATGATTCAATCAGGTGATGAGGTAGTTTACGAATAAATCCAACCGTGTCTGACAACAAAAAGGGAATATCACCAATCACTACTTTTCTTACTGTGGAATCTACCGTAGCAAATAGTTTGTTCTCTGCCATTAAAGTAGACTTTGATAATACATTCATCAGCGTTGACTTACCTACGTTGGTGTAACCCACCAAAGCAACGCGCACTACATTACTTCGCGACTTACGTTGTGTCTGTCTTTGTTTGTCTATTTTTTCCAGTTCCTCCTTGAGAAGAGTAATCCGGTAACGGATATTTCTGCGGTCGGTCTCAATCTCGCGCTCACCAGATCCGCCACGTGTACCTGTTCCTCCACGTTGCCTTTCAAGGTGAGTCCACATGCGCGTAAGTCTTGGCAAGAGATATTGATTCATCGCCAACTCCACCTGGGTGCGGGCCTGTGCTGTTTGGGCCCTCATTAAAAAGATATCCAAAATCAGCAAGCTGCGGTCATACACCCTCACCTTCATCTGCTTGTCATCACCAGCATTGAACTCTTGCTCAAGATTTCGCAATTGAGAAGGGCTTAAGTCATCATCAAAAATGACATTATCAACATGCTCTGCTGCCACCACCTGCTTGATCTCCTCCAGTTTTCCTTTACCAACAAAGGTGCGCACGTCAGGATGTGCTAATTTCTGCACGAATCTTTTAACCGTTTCTATTCCGGCTGTTTCAGATAGAAAAGCCAATTCATCCAAATGCTCCTCGGTAAGTTCAGGTCTGTCCTTTTCCGCCAATGCCACCAAAATCGCTTTCTTAGTTCCCATAATTTTCTTTGATGGTCAAACTTAACTGATTGTCAAGTGAATTTTGAGGTTACCATTTAATATCTCAAGGATAGATGTAAGAATTATTAAAAAATTTGCGATTTTTGAAGAATTGAGTTGACTTTAAATCTAAACCCATTCCTGATTCTCTGAGATCAGGAAGCTTGATAAATGAAAGTAGCGATTGTGTTAAATACCTCCTGGAATATCTACAATTTCAGGATGAATTTTGTTAAAACCCTGCTTGCCAGAGGGTACGAAGTTCACACCATTGCACCCCATGATAATTACACCCATTTTCTGGAAGAAGCCGGTTGCTCCCATCACGATGTGACCATGGATAGCCGAGGGGTTAACCCGATCAAGGATACGGCTCTGTTTTTTGAACTATTAGGTATTTACCGAAAGTTAAGGCCCGATGTAATTCTGCATTTCACGATCAAGCCAAATGTGTACGGAACACTTGCAGCTTCTATACTAAAAATTCCGACTATCAATAATGTGTGTGGATTAGGCACCGTTTTCTTAAAGAAAAATCTGGTGTCGATAGTGGCCATGACTTTGTACAAACTTGCCTTTCTATTCCCTAAGAAAGTATTCTTTCAAAATTCGGATGATTTAAATCTGTTTCTAGACAGAAATCTTATCCCTAAAGAAACAGCTGATCTTATACCGGGTTCTGGAATAGACCTCAGTCGCTTTCAGCCTATGGAGTTCAATAGAAACAAGGTCTTTACTTTTTTACTTATCTCGAGATTGATTACCGACAAAGGAATTCTGGAATATGTGCAGGCCATCGAGAACCTAAAGCAAAAGGGATTTAATGCAAGATTTCAATTATTGGGAGCCAAAGATCCAGAGCACCAAAGAGGCATTCAGCTTTCGGTTATCAATCATTGGATTTCTTCGGGCACAGTAGAATACCTTGGCACTACAGATGACGTTCGCGCTTTTATACAAAAGGCTGATTGCATTGTACTTCCATCCTACCGGGAAGGTACACCACGCACCTTATTGGAAGCTGCAAGCTCATCAAAACCAATTATTGCCACTGATGTGCCTGGGTGCCATCATGTGGTGGTGGATAATCACAATGGGCTTCTGTGTAAAATTAAGAGCGCTGATGATCTGGCGGAGAAAATGGAGAAAATGTCTCACCTGGATGATTTTACCCTCAGGAAGTTTGGAGAAAATGGTCGTAAAAAAATTGAAATCCAGTTTGATGAGCAGCTTGTCATCGATAAGTATCTGAAAGAACTTGATACTCTTCGGAAAGCCATATAGCCGGTGTTTACAAACTAGCTAACCTCCCTTCATATTTATTAAAAATTGGTAACTTGACACGATAAATTCTTCGGTCTGTGCGTATTTCTTACATTCTCCTCATTATTTTCATGACTTCATGTGCTTCCTACAAGCAGAATATCATGTTTAAATCTACTGAACCCGCTAGTGCCGAGAAATTAAAAAAAGAGGCGTTAGGAACAGAAAAGAATTTTGAAATCGCAAAAAATGACAGGCTAACCATTGAAGTATATTCAAATGGAGGTGAGCGTTTGATTGACAATAACCCGGAACTAAGTAAAATCAATTCAAATACGCAATCATCGGTTGAGGACGAGCCCACTTATTTAATTGACCTTAATGGGCGTATTAAGTTACCATTGATTAATGAGATTAAGCTAGGGGGGCTCACGCTGAAACAAGCCGAAGAAGTGTTGCAAAAAGAATATGCAAGATTCTTTAAAGAACCTTTTGTAAAACTATCTTTTGTTAATAAACGCGTAATCGTGCTGGGGGCGCTGGGAGGTCAGGTTATTCCTATGGAAAATGAAAACACCACATTGGTTGAAGTGCTCGCTTTAGCCAAAGGTTTAGATAACACCGCGATGGCGCAAAATATGCGCCTTATCCGGGGCGAAAAAGTTTATGAAATTGACTTTAGCACGATCGATGGGTTTAGGAATGGCAATATGCTTATGCAAACCGGAGATATCGTATATGTTGAGCCGGTAAGAAGGCCGTTTAGTGAGGCCTTGCGTGATTACTCAGGAATGTTTAGCATTTTGGTTTCACTCGTAACACTCATTACTTTGATTAGTGCAGTAAATTAACTTTGATTTGAAACAACAATCCGATTTAGGAAATTTAAAAGGCTCAGTCGAAGGCATTGACTTCGAAAAACTGGCTATTGTCTTTAAAAAAAACATCATCTGGGTTGTTTTCATATTTCTTGCCTGTAACCTGACCGGCTATTTAATCATACGATATACCAGGGATCTATTTGAGTCTGAATCACAACTGAAGTTGGACATTAAGCGCGATGCTACTGAACTGGGCATAAAGACAGTCATTGACGACCAATCTCTGAATCTTGTATCGGGTGAGATAGAACAAATCAAGTCAAGATTATTCCTGAGCCAATTACTTGATTCCATGGATCTTGATATCAGTTATTACAGCATAGGTAAAGTGCTGAAAGATGAAATGTTCAAACGGGCCCCATATGATGTAACGACTATTAAAATCAATAAGACGCACTTTGATAAACCCATCTACTTCGATTTTCAAGATGGAAATAACTTCCAATTACGATTAGGCGAAAAGGGAAAAGTGGTGAATGGAACTTTTGGCCGGGTGATCAACATGGATGGTTCTGAGTTTAAAATAGTAAAGACATCCTTATATGATGAGGATGATGGAAATGATTATTACTTCATTCTAAATAGCCACGCCAATCTGGTTGATTATTTATCTCAAAATTTAAAAGTTGATCCGCTCAATTTCAATGCAAATACCATCCGTATTTCCTTTAAAGACCATAATGCATTGAAAGCGCATGATGTGGTGA
Organism: Cyclobacteriaceae bacterium; assembly: GCA_043774745.1. Lineage (GTDB taxonomy): Bacteria > Bacteroidota > Bacteroidia > Cytophagales > Cyclobacteriaceae > ELB16-189. The sequence continues at coordinate 15,440 of JAYVTC010000119.1, forward strand.
ACAAAATTGATTCACTGTATATTCTCTATAGCAATCAGCAGAAAAATCTGGCCAACATGCAAAAAATTGAATGGCTAAATAAAGAGCTTGTTCAAATTGAAAAGAGAATAGAAGACTTTGAAGACTATTTTGAAGACTTCACACTAAAGAATAAAAGCAATGACCTTACCATCGATCTAAAAAAGACCATCAATGCCATCAATAAAATTGATTCGCAACGATATGATTTAAATAAAAGATTGATTGAGTTAAACACGCTTATTGATGAATTGCAAAGCAGTAAGGCAATATTAACCTATCCAAGAACTTTGCCTGAGTCGATCAATAAAAGACTGGAAGAACTTCAAAAAATAACACAGGAAAGAGACAAACTTTCACTCGCCTATAACGAAAACACTTTTGCCTACAGACAAAAAGAGCAAGAACTTACAACAGTAAAAGACAATCTATTCGCTTACCTCACCAATATTAAAAAAGAATTATTAATACGTCTGGCCGAAATCAGTGAAAGGAAGATAAAACTGGATAGTGAGTTTATCCAAATGCCAGACAAAAACACCCAGTATTCTAAAAACCAGCGCTACTATAAACTCTACGAAGAATTCTATCTCTCCATGATGCAATCAAAAGCAGAGTTTGAAATTGCTCAAGCGGGTAGCACGCCTGATTTTAAGATTTTAGCTCCTGCCACACTTCCTGTTACACCAATATCACCTAAAAAAGGTCTCATTCTGGCAATCGGGTTTGTGGCCGGAATAGTCTTAAATATTTTCTTTATCGGATTCTTGTACCTGATCAATAACAAAATAATCAGTATCAAGGAATTAGAAAACGGTACACACGTGCCTATACTCGGGGCCATTCCGGTAACGCATCATGCATCCGAAACCATATTTCATGTTATTGATAATCCTAAATCAGTGATAAGTGAAGCAATACGTACATTGCGAACTAATCTTGAATTTTTTTCCTCCAGTGGGTCCAGCAAGGTGATCTCCATTTCATCCACGACCTCAGGGGAAGGAAAGTCTTTTCTGGCTGTCAATCTAGGTGGTGTGATCGCGCTTTCAAGGAAGAAAGTGGTTTTGGTTGACCTGGATATGCGAAAACCAAAGAATGATAAATATCCGACAGGAAGTGATTCCAGCAAAGGAATGAGTACGATCCTGATAAAAAAGAATAAATGGGAAGAATGTCTTATCCATACCTCACTTGAAAATTTTGATTTTATCCCCTCGGGTCCACATCCTCCCAATCCATCTGAGCTTTTATCTAATGGAGAATTCGTTGAGTTTTTGGATGAATTGAAAACACATTATGAATTTATCATTATTGACACACCACCGGTAGGACTTGTCACTGATGGTATTATGGCTATGAAACGCTCTGATCTTTCTATTTATGTATTCCGTGCCAATTATTCTAATATGGATTTTATGGATAATCTATTGCGGATTGTAACGCTGAATAAATTAAAGAATGTTTCTGCTGTTCTTAATGCCATGCCTATGAAATCCACAAATTATGGTTATGGATACTATGAAGACCGCACTCCTTTAAAAAGACGTTGGAAAAAATTATTTAAATTATCGTGATATCTTTTTTTAAGAAAAAAAGTGATTCAATTAAAAGATTCCTCAGAACCGACATGCATTCGCACATGCTTGCCGGATTAGATGATGGAGTAAAATCTCATGATGAGGCCGTTCAGTTAATTCAAAATTTTCATCGTCTTGGATATGCAAAGGTGATAACCACACCACATATTATGAGTGACTATTACCGAAATGAACCCGAACAAATACTTTCGAAAGCAGTCGAATTAAATAATATATTAAAAGAACAACAGATTCCGGTTATTGTTGAGGCTGCTGCCGAATATTACCTGGATGAAAATCTTGCATTAAAAGTTAATGAGCAAAAAAAGCTTCTCACGTTTGGATCCTCCAACTATCTGCTTTTTGAAACTAATTTTTTTTCAGAGCCTTATATTTTAAATGAATTTATTTTTAATGCCATCACGCAAGGATATAAACCTGTACTTGCTCATCCCGAACGCTACCAGTACATGACCATGGAAAAGGCTGAAGAATTGCGAGATCGTGGTGTATTACTTCAATTAAATATTCCTTCTGTTGTAGGCTACTATGGCAAATCTATCGAACGAATGGCAGTCAATTTGATTGAAGCCGGTTGGATTGATTTGGTGGGAAGCGATTGCCATAATATGTTGCAATGCAAAGCCGTGGAAAGCGCTTTTCAAAACAGGAATTTCAAAAAAGCTTTAGATTTACAGCTTCTAAATAACTCACTATAAATGATTGTCGTTACCGGAGCCAACGGACTTTTAGGAAGTCATCTCCTTAGAAGATTATCAAAAGAAAACGTGCCGGTAGTTGGAATAAAAAAACTAGACAGTGAAATAAATCATTTACAAGATCTTGCAAAGATAGCATGGCGCAATGCCGATTTGCTGGATACGGAATCACTCGCTGATGCCTTGAAGGGGGCAACCACTGTCATTCATACGGCTGCCCAGGTTTCGTTTAACCCGCGCCAAAGAAATAAACTATTTGAAGTGAATGAAGGAGGAACAAGAAATGTGGTGAATGCTTGTCTGAATTTGAATGTAGATCACCTTATCCATATAAGCTCTGTGGCCGCCATTGGAAGACAAAAAGGTTTTAATCACATTACTGAAGAAAGTAAATGGGTGCCCGGAGATCTCAATACGGATTATGCTGAGTCAAAATATCTTGCAGAATTAGAAGTTTGGCGAGGACATGAAGAGGGCCTTAAAGTATCTATTGTAAACCCCTCCGTAATACTTGCTCCACCAGATCAAACCAAAAGCAGCGCACAACTTTTTCATTATGTAATGAAAGAGAAGTTATTCTACACCGAAGGTCAATTAAATTTTGTGGATGTGCGTGATGTGGTGGAAATAATTTGGCAGATGCATAGTAAACAAATTTATGGAGAGCGATTTATTGCCAATGCAGGTAACACCTCCTTCCAAAATCTTTTTTCGCAAATTGCTATACGACTAAATAAAAGACCTCCATCCGTAAAGATGCCATCAACGCTTCTTTCCTTATTAGCAATGGCAGAAGAAATGCGGAGCCGCATTACAGGAACCGAGCCGCTCATCACACGACAATCGACCAAATTGGCAAAAGAATTATTCTACTATTCAAACGAAAAGGTACTTCATAAATTTAATTTTCAGTTTCAGAGTCTGGAAAACACCCTGGATTGGTGTTGTAATCACAATTCAGGTACCTATACTACAAACATTTAAAAAGTGCAACCTTGACCGGATGTAATTATTACCGGAAATTTGCAGTTGATCTTTTTAGTTAAAACCAAATTTGCCTACTTTAGGTAAACCTTTTTACGGATGGCCCAAGAATTCAGAAAGAGACAAGAGGAGGAGGAATTAATCAGGCGCTACGAAGAAAATCTTAAGCATAATAAGAGTGATTTCTTTGATATCGATTCGTACGAAACGATCATCAGCTATTACCTCGAAAAAAGCAAATTCAAACGTGCCCTCGCTGCCGTTGATCAGGCTAAAGAGCAGTATCCATTTTCAACTGAATTGCTTACTCTTAAAGCTCAAATACTTACCAATCTTCAACGCTATGAAGAAGCGCTTGAATTATTGGAGCAATCTAAAAATCTTCATCCACTTGATTTGGAAATACATCTTTCCATTGGATCCATTTTATCTCTTCAGGGAAAATATGAAGAGGCAATTTCATTATATGAGGAGGCCCTTGTTTTTGCTGAAGAAGAGCAAGATGAGATTTACTACAACATTGGCCTGGCCTATCAAAGCATGGAAAAATATGATCAGGCAATTGAAGTATACAAAAAATCAATTGAAGAAAACATCAGTCATGAAGGCTCCTTGTATGAACTTGCCTTTTGCCTTGATGTCGTTGGCCAATTGGAAGGAAGTCTTTCTTATTATAAGAAATTTATTGACGAAGATCCTTATTCTGCTGCAGCCTGGTATAATCTCGGTATCGTAAGTAATAAACTTGAACGTTTTGAAGAAGCGATTGAGGCCTACGAATTTGCCATAGCGATTGATGAAAATTTTGCCTCTGCACATTTTAACATGGGCAATTCATTCATGAATCTCGAGCAATATGATAAAGCACTTGAAGAGTTTAAAAAAACCGTTGAAATTGAAGGTCCCAGCCCTGAAGTATATTGTTGCATGGGGGCTGCCTATGAAAATCTGGAGCAGTATGACCTTGGTTTAAAATACTTTCAGAAATCCTCCAAGCTCGATTCGTTGTATGACGAAGCCTGGTTTGGAGCAGGAAGTTGCCTTGAAAAACAAGAAAAATGGCACCAGGCACTTCACTTTTTTAATAAGGCAATTAAGATCAATAGCCATAATGCTGAATATTGGAAGGCCGCTGCCCATGCTGAATTCAAAATAGGAAACATCATTTCCAGCATAAGCGCTTACGAAGAAGCCAGCAACCTAAGCCCCGAAGACAAGGAAGTGTGGCTTAATTGGTCCTATATATACTACGAGCAGGGTGAACATGAAAAGGCCATCGAAGCGCTGCTTCAAGGTATGAGTGAGCTTCCGGATGAATCCGAGTTCTTCTATCGCATGACCGTCTACCTGATTGAAGCAGGCAAGTTTAAAGAAGCACTTAATTATCTGGAAAATGCGTTAATTTTAAACTTTGAAGGTCACACCGTGCTATTTGATTTTTTTCCAAAGATTGAAACCCAAAAGGCCCTCTACAAAATAATTGATCAGTATAGAAAAGAAGATCCCTCATGAACTACACCCTAAAGAACCTGCCCGAGCGAACTAAAAAGCCAAGGCAAACCGGTTTTACCATGGCCATGGATAAAGGCCTAAGCGTACGCGAAGCCGAAGATTTTATGAGTATTGCATCCGAGCACGTGGATATTGTGAAACTGGGTTGGGGCACTTCATTTGTAACACCCAGGGTTCAGGATAAAATAAAAGTCTATAAAGACGCAGGCATACCATGTTACCTGGGAGGAACCTTATTTGAAGCATTTATCATCCGCGATCAATTCGATGATTATCGGAGGTTGCTTGATAAATTCGGCCTTCAGCATGCCGAAGTATCGGATGGTTCCATTGACCTTGAGCATGACAAAAAACTAGATTATATCCGTAAACTCTCGGAGCAGGTTACGGTACTTTCTGAGGTGGGTTCAAAAGACGCGGACAAAATCATTCCTCCCTACATGTGGATTGAATTGATGCAGAAAGAACTCGATGCCGGAGCATGGAAAGTGATAGGGGAAGCCCGTGAAGGTGGAAACGTAGGGCTTTTCCGTTCAACCGGAGAAGTGCGTTCAGGATTGGTGCAGGAAATTTTGACAAAAATACCTTTTGAAAAAATAATCTGGGAGGCGCCCCAAAAAGCGCAACAAGTGTGGTTTATTAAATTATTAGGTGCTAATGTAAACGTAGGTAACATAGCCCCTAACGAAGTTATCCCATTAGAAACTATTCGTCTTGGCTTACGAGGCGACACCTTCCTGCATTTTCTTGGATTAGAGCGTAAAAAAGATAATACCACACCACCCTTTCAGGCAGATTAAGAATTTTGAGAACTACCAAAGATTATCTTCTTCTCTATACGAAGGGGTTGTGCATGGGCACAGCCGATGTTATCCCGGGAGTGTCCGGAGGAACCGTGGCATTCATTACGGGTATTTACGAAGAGTTGCTCAATTCAATTAAGTCAATTGATAAAGAAGCACTCCAGTTGTTACTGCGTTTTAAGATTGCCGATTTCTGGAAAAAAATAAATGGTCCCTTCCTGATATGCGTATTAGGAGGCATCGTTACGAGTTTGGTGTCCTTAGCTCGCTTAATGACCTATTTACTTGAGCACCATCCTATTCAAATCTGGTCTTTCTTTTTTGGCCTGATCCTGATTTCGTCACCACTCATTCTGCGAGATATCCAAAAATGGAATATGGCAACAGCAGTATCATTTGTTATTGGTGTGATAGGCGCTTATCTGATAACTGTATTGTCGCCAACAGAAACACCAACCAACTTACCCTTCATATTTTTTTGCGGAGCTTTCGCGATCTGTGCCATGATTCTACCTGGAATTTCAGGAGCCTTCATGTTGTTACTGATCGGCAAATATGAATACATGATTACTGCCCTCATCGAATTCGACTTCCCGGTAATTACTGTTTTTGCTTTCGGCTGCTTTTTTGGCTTGTTAGGTTTTTCCAGATTTTTAAGTTGGATTCTCACCTATTATCGTTTCCCTACGCTGGCAATGCTGGCAGGTTTCATGATCGGATCACTCAATAAAGTTTGGCCGTGGAAAGAAGTTACCCTCTTCAGGTTAAACCACGAAGGAATTCGGGTTCCTGCCTTTGACAAAAGCATCTGGCCCTGGGAGTATCTTGAAAAAACCGGACACGACCCTTTGTTATTTAATGCAATTCTATTCGCAGCAACAGGTATTTTTCTCGTAGTTGCAATAGAAAAAACCGCCACCTACCTCAAGTCAAAATCGTAATACAATGGAAAAAAAATACGGCCTCATTGGGGCAACTGTCAGCCATTCATTTTCAAAGTCTTATTTCGATGAAAAGTTTTTTCGTGAAGGACTGAGAGATTATCACTATGATCTTTATTCTCTTCCCACCATCGATGATCTCAAAAAGCTGTTAGAGGAAAATCCCGAGTTAGAAGGACTTAACGTAACGATTCCATATAAAGAACAAGTGGTTAAATTTTTAAGTGAAATTGACCTTGAAGCAAAAAAAATCGGAGCGGTTAATGTGATCAAAATAAAAAACGGTAAACTAAAAGGATTTAATACGGATAGTGATGCCTTCTATGAAACATTAGAAAAATGGTTTCCTAGAACAAAGAAATCCAAAGCGCTGATTCTGGGAACAGGAGGATCGGCCAAAGCAGTGCAGCAAGCATTAAAAAAACTTTCTATTCCTTTCCAAACAGTATCACGTGATAAAGCAAAAGCAGATTACTCCTACAAAGAGTTGGAGGAAGATGGCAAAATCATTGCTGGTGTTCAACTAATCATCAACACTACACCACTCGGTATGTCACCGGATACCAATAGCTTTCCCCCTATCAATTACGAACAGCTTACACCGGAACATTATGTGTATGATTTGATTTATAATCCAGCACGCACGGTATTTCTTCAAAAAGCCGAAATGCGCGGATCGCACATCAAAAACGGACTTGAAATGTTACACGTACAGGCAGAAAAAGCCTGGGCAATCTGGAATAATTAATCTGGAACTTATTATTCTATAATCAGTTAACAGGTATATTGTTAATTGAAATATTTTGCATTCATGGATTTCAAACTGGTCAGCGATTTTGAACCCACCGGAGATCAACCTAAGGCCATTGAACAACTGGTGAGTGGTCTTAACGGAGGTGAATCTCATCAAACTCTTCTTGGTGTAACGGGATCTGGAAAAACGTTCACTGTGGCCAATGTTATTGCCCGGTTGAACAGACCCACGCTTATCCTAAGCCATAATAAAACATTGGCCGCCCAATTATACGGAGAGTTTAAGCGTTTTTTCCCGGACAACGCAGTTGAATACTTTATTTCCTATTACGACTATTATCAGCCAGAAGCCTTCATCCCTTCATCAAATCTTTACATAGAAAAGGATCTTTCCATCAACCAGGAAATTGAAAAGTTAAGGCTTAGTGCTACATCCTCATTGCTTACCGGAAGGCGCGATGTAATTGTGGTAGCATCGGTTTCGTGTATTTATGGTATTGGTAATCCAGAGGAGTTCGGTAAAAACAAAATTCAACTGACGGTAGGAGAATTTATACCCAGAAACAAACTGCTCTTTGCATTAGTCGATATTTTATATCAGCGCACCGAAGGTGAATTTAAACGAGGTAGCTTCCGCGTAAAGGGAGACACCGTAGATATTTTTCTTGCTTATGCAGATTATGCTGTGCGTGTCTATTTCTTTGGTGATGAAATTGAGGCTCTTCAATTAATCGATCCTGTCACAGGAAAAAAAATATCAAATGAAAAAACATCTGTCATATTTCCTGCCAACTTATTTGTAACGGGTAAAGACATGCTACATCAGGCCATTCGTGAAATTCAGGATGATATGGTATTGCAGGTGGATATGTTTGAAGGAGAAAGAAAACACCTCGAAGCTAAGCGATTGAAAGAACGCACCGAGTTTGATCTTGAAATGATGCGCGAGTTGGGATATTGCAGTGGTGTTGAAAACTATTCGCGTTATTTCGATCGTAGAAAAGCGGGAGCACGACCATTCTGCTTAATCGATTATTTTCCTGACGATTTTCTAATGGTCATTGATGAAAGTCATGTTACCGTGCCACAAGTGCGGGCCATGTGGGGAGGCGACCGATCCAGAAAAGTAAATCTTGTCGATTACGGATTTCGACTACCTTCAGCGTTGGACAATCGCCCATTAACATTTAATGAATTTGAATCCATATTAAATCAGGTCGTTTATGTAAGCGCCACTCCTTCCGAATATGAATTAAGAAAATCAGAAGGTGTAGTAGTGGAGCAACTCATTCGCCCCACGGGTCTTCTTGATCCACTAATTGATGTGCGTCCAAGTAAAAATCAGATTGACGATTTATTGGAAGAAATTGATGAACGCGTGAAAAAGAAAGAACGTGTGTTGGTCACTACGCTTACCAAGAGAATGGCCGAAGAGCTTACTAAGTTCCTCGAGCGCGCATCGGTGAAGTGTCGTTATATCCATTCAGAAGTTGCCACACTGGATCGTGTAGAAATATTGCGTGAATTACGTCTTGGAGTTTTTGATGTCTTAGTCGGTGTTAACCTGTTAAGAGAAGGTCTTGATTTACCAGAGGTTTCTCTGGTAGCTATTCTGGATGCCGATAAAGAAGGGTTCCTGCGCAATCAAAGATCTCTTGTGCAAACCATCGGAAGAGCTGCACGTAATGAAAACGGCAGGGTAATTATGTATGCCGATAAAGTTACCGAATCCATGCAGTTAGCTATAGAAGAAACTGATCGTAGAAGGAAAATTCAAATCGACTATAATCTGAAGCACGGCATCACACCAACAACCATTATTCGATCCAAAGACTCTATCATGGAACTAACCGACTCAAAGAAATCGGTTAAGCGATATTACATTGAGGACGAAGAAAAAACATTGGCAGCCGATCCGGTTGTAGCGTACTTGTCTTTAGAGGAACTTAAGAAGATGTCAGAGCGCACCCGCAAAGCCATGGAGAAAGCCGCGAAAGAACTTGAGTTTATGGAAGCGGCACGCCTGCGTGACGAGTATATGGCTATCGAGAAATTAATAACTGAAAAGAAATCCTAGAAAATCGAAATATGAATACGCTTAAAAATATTCTATCTATCTTCATCATACTCATCGTATTCTCACTTCCTTCCTTCGCTCAAAGCAATAATGATATTATGGTGAGTGGTAGTTTGGATTTGATTAAAACTGATTACAGTAGTTTTCTTGACAAAGGGCAAATCGGATTGGAAGGCAATTATTTTGTAGTGCGTCATTTTGCAGCCGGTGCCGGTGTTGAACTGTGGACGAAACAAAAGAGCTCTTTCATAATGGGCATGCGCTGGTATCCTCATGATCATGTGTTTGTTCGTGTTCGCGGGTTGATTGGCGCCAATGATGTTTCCATTGGAGGTGGTTGGGTAAAACCAATCAACGATGCATGGCGATTTGAAGCAATCGGAGATTTCTATGTTGCTGACACAGAGTTTGCCATTCGCGCAGGCTTGAGCTATGTAATAAAAAGTAAGTAAATATGAAATCACTAAACCCAAAAGTAAGTCAGCTTGTTGCGCAGTTCACCGCAATCTATGATGGACAACCCTGGTATGGTGATTCGATTTGTCAGATACTGGAAAGCATCACACCAGCCAAGGCATACTGGCAGCCCACCAATGGTTCTCACTCTATCGCTCAGATAATTTCGCACGTGATTTACTGGAGACAATCACTAGTCAAAAGATTGGATGGTGATCTTGAATACAAACCCTCTATGGGAAGCGGTGACAATTGGAAATCAAACGAGCAGCTAAAAAAAGTTGGTTGGAAGTCGCTCATGAACTCACTTGCAGAATCTCAAGCACAATTACTCACTCTGCTAGCAAAACAAAAAGACTCCATGCTAAAAAAGAAATATTCTGATAAAGTAACATTTCAGGAATTGATCAATGGTATTCTTCAACATGATCTGTATCACACAGGACAAATCGCCTATTTAAAAAGTATTTATCGAACCAAAATGAAATAAAAAAGGCCCCGATTAAATCGAAGCCTCTTCATTAAGTATAAATGCTTACTAAGCAAAACGTTTAGCAACTTCATTCCAGTTTACCACATTCCAGAAGGCAGCACAATAATCTGGTCTGCGGTTTTGATAATTCAGGTAATATGCGTGTTCCCATACGTCCAAAGCTAAAATAGGCGTTCCTTTAACTTCAGCAATATCCATAAGAGGGTTATCCTGATTTGGTGTAGATGAAATAGTCAACTTGCCCGAAGCATCTTTTGTTAACCATACCCAACCAGAACCAAAACGACCTACTCCGGCTGCGTTGAATTTGGTTTTAAACTCATCGAAGCTTCCAAATGTCGCATTGATTGCATCTGCTAAAGCGCCTGTTGGTGCACCTCCAGCGTTAGGAGCCATCAGTGTCCAGAATAAACTGTGATTATAGTGGCCTCCACCATTATTGCGAACAGGTACTGGGAATTTTGAGATGTTCTTACAAATCTCTTCAATGCTGAGGGCTTCCTCAGGCTTGCCTGCTACAGCATTGTTTAAGTTAGTTACGTAAGCGTTATGATGTTTGCCATGGTGAATTTCCATAGTGCGTACATCAATATGTGGCTCCAATGCATTAAAAGCATAAGGAAGTGCCGGAAGTGTAAATGCCATAATGATAAAATTTAATTGTTTTTAAGAGATTCAAATATAATAACTAACCAATGTCTGTAAAAGTTTTTACAGTGCGTAGAAATATCGTTATAATTTACGTGCCTTGTATCCTTCTTTAACAAGAATGGCAACCACCTTTTCACGCACATCTCCCTGAATCAATATCTCACCTTGTTTGCAGGAACCACCTACCCCACACTTAACCTTCAACAATTTAGTTAGCGTTTCCAAATCTTCGGATGTGCCTGCAAAGCCTGTGATCAGGGTAACCTGCTTACCTGCTCGCCCACTCTTATCCAACAGTACTCGAAGATTCTGTTGAGCTGCTGGCAACGTTTTCATCTCATTCTGATTCGAATGGGTAAAATTGTACTCATCGTTTGTAGAGTACACTACACCTTCACGGGTTTTCCAATCATTTTTTTTGCTCATATCAAAAAAGGTGAATACGTAAAAATAGTAATGATAAAAGTGTCAAAAAGAAATTTACTACCCCCAAATTAAATCTGAACTCCACTCCCTTCCAATAAAATGTGCCTAACAAAGAGGTGATCAGCATGATTAAAGGACAAAAAATAAAATTTCCATATAGCGCTGCTGGAATTTTTGCTTTAAAGTGATTTCTTCCATTTTCTATTGTAATGGGAACACCAAATACAGAAGAGCGATAAATGAATATTTTTGTGACGCTTACAAACTCCTGGGCATCTTTTCTACTCAGGCTTACTGTTACACCATCGTTGAGATTCAATTGTAACGAACCAGCACCGCGTGCCTCTTTTCGATAAGAAGTGGATTCCACCTGACGCTCCGTTCTGTCTTTAGGCAAGGAAAAATCCAGCGCGATCAGAACCGCAAAGACCAGTGTTGTACGCGAAATGAAAAGAGCATATTTCAAGTAATCATTCATTACTTCCAATAATTCCTGTCTCTTGGATTTGCGAGAATAAGAACCTGGTGGACGGGGTTTATATCGCGGATCGCGATGAGGTCTTGAATATACAGGGGCAGCTGGAGAAGTCCCTCTCAATAATAAATCGTACGCTGTCTTCTTCTCGTTGTCGCCCAGTGTTTCATAGGCTTCATTTATTTCCTTAAAAATTGTTTCTGCTTGATCCGATGGGTTTTTATCAGGATGAAATTGCAAAGCTAACTTGCGATACGCGCGCTTGATTTCAGACTCGCTGGCGTAAATAGTTAGACCCAATATGAAATAGTAATTCTTCAATTGCGGGAAATAAAAGTAGATAAAGATAAAAAATAAAGCCCTCCGGAAAACCGGAAGGCTTCTAAAACAAGGTTATTAACAGTTAGTGTTTTACCACGAAGGTAAGTACCGGACGCTTAGAATGACCTACAACATCCTCGGCAATACTTCCGGCTATCACGTGAGCAAACCCAGTGCGTCCGTGGGTTGCCATGGCAATCAAATCGGCATCAATAGTTTCTGCAAAGTAAATGATCCCCTCTTCCTCGGTGATATCATTGAAAATATTAATCGTATAGTTTTTAAGACCCAGCTTCTTGGCAAATTTTTCCATGTATTCCCTCACTACGTAATCACGTTGAAAATCTCCAGGTGTATTAATTCTCACCAAATGAATGGTGGAGTTATAAAGTTGCTGAGTCCTTTTAATTATTTTGGTGAATACCTCCTCATCCTTATGCATGGCTGTGGCGTAAACAATATTCTTGAAATCCACTTTCGCAGGTTTTTTATGAACACTTAACACCGGGCATTTTGCATGACGCACAACCCGCTCGGTGTTTGTTCCGATTATCATTTCTTCAAGTTTGGAATGACCCTGTGTGCCCATCACCACTAAATCCATCTTATGTTCAGTAATAATGGTGCGCATGCCATGAAAAGCATTACCTAACCGTAATTCACCATTCACTTTCACAGAGGAAAACCGTGGATCAAGTACCAATTTCTCCAGTTGAGCTTTCGCTTTTTCTAACAATTTTAAAGTGAATAACCTGTCGCTCCAATCTTCGCTTGTCTGCCATTCACCAGTAATGTTATAGGAATCAGGTGTGGCTTCTTCTACCACATGGAGAAGTGTGATTTCGGCACCTGATTTTTTTGCAATCTCCGTTGCAACCTCAAGTGCTGTTACAGAAGTTTTTGAAAAATCTGTGGGGACTAATATTTTTTTCATTGGATTGAAAATTTAGATAGTAAATAGTACTACTAAAAGTACGCAATTCAATCTAAAATCAAATCCACATTAGGGACAAATAACTTCTTCTGTTGTGGTATTTCCGAACAAATGCAGGTGATTATCCATTAGTTGATTGATCATCACTCTGGCTAATAACCAGACGCCAATTGTGATAAATACAATCGTAGTGATTCTCTGATAATTAACTTTAATTTTTCCGAAGCCGATGCCTAATAGCCAGGTAAGGCCAATCATCACCGGCCATGTGCCCACACCAAATAATAGCATAAACCAAAAACCCTCCATCATGGAGGACATGATAAAGCAATAGGTCATAGCAAGGTATGTGAGTCCGCAAGGGAGCAAACCATTAAGCATACCCATGACCAGCACAGCGATGTTGCTTTTCCTTTTCAACCAAAAATTAAAGAGATTTTTTAAACGGCCCGTGAAACTATTGAGTGCAGCGGTTACAAAGGGAATACGCACCCCACTAATAGCACCGATGCCCATTAGTAAAAACACAGCGCCAACTATAAATGAAATTACTCCCTGATAAGGGGTGATCATAAATAAACTTCCAAAACTAGCAGCAATGGCTCCTAGAATTCCGTAGGTAAATACCCGGCCTGAATTGTAGATGACCTTGTTGAGAAGAAATGGTTTTTGAGAAGTGACCGCCATCGCCAACGGGCTGCACATTCCTGCACAATGCAGGCTGCCGGCAAATCCCATTACCAATGCCGTCCACCACATATTATAAAACCATTACTTTTTCGAAGTAATAATCTTTTCCTTCCATCGTCCAGGTAAGGCTAACACGATACAGACCCTTTTCCCAAACCTTCAGTGGAAATAGTTGACTATCCCCTTCCATTGCTTTTAATTCAAAATTCTGATCCAGGCGATCATCGGATGGGCGCATCACATGCAACTCACCTTTTTCCATGCTCGAAGAAAACGGAAACAATAACTTGACAGAATTATTTTCAAAAGAAAGTTGCGGCTTCTCGTCCAGTTGATTGGCATTTACCTGTTGAGTAATCTTACTCTGATGATTTAACTCTTGCTGATAATAATCTCTGGATACCAGATTAACATCCTCGCGCACACAAATCACAACTAATGAACCTATAAACAATCCAAAAAATATAAATGCCGCTATCACCCATTTCATACTTTTTCTATTTTTAGATCACTAATTTATTTCAATGAAATTTTTTTAACCTTAACAATTGGCCCTACAAATTTAGCTTTTGCCGTCTCCACTTTTTCACCGTTCTGATAAATTCCCAATTCAATCACGGTCTTCATCGAAGTGATTGCCTCCTCAGGGAGTTTTACCATAATCATTCCTTTCAGTATTCCTTCTTTGGGCACCACGATAGCAGGATCTCCAATTTTCATGAACGTAGCTTGTTGTGGAGACACTATTTTCACCTCCAAGGAAATATCCTCAAAGGTTTTGTTCACAAATTCAATACTGTAGAGATTCGTAATCTGGCCATCATCTGTTTTAGTATAGAGTGTACCGGGTACTTTTAATATCGTAGTCTCGATATCCGCTCGGGTGGAAATAAAATAGGAAAGCAAGCTCACTAAAGCAACCAATACTATTGAATAACCTGCAATGCGAGGTGTAAATAATTTCTGAACTCCATCTTTGATGGCATTGTAAGACGAGTAGCGAATCAAACCAGTCGGTTTGTTGATCTTCGTCATCACATCATCACACGCATCTATGCAGGCGGTGCAGTTCACGCATTCCAGTTGCGTACCGTGACGGATATCAATACCAGTAGGGCACACGTGCACGCACAATTTGCAATCAATACAGTCACCTTGTTTTTCGGTAATGATTGCCTGATGTTTTTTCAATTTACCTTTAGGTTCTCCGCGTACCCAATCATAGGCAACTACAATAGAATCCTTTACCAATAAAACACCTTGCAATCGACCATAAGGACACACGGCAATGCAAGCCTGTTCTCTGAAGTACGCAAATACTCCATAGAATATTCCAGTAAATATAGCCAGTCCTATAAAGCCAGCCATGTGTTCCGCAGGTGATTGTGATACGATCACTTTCACTTCTTCAATACCAATCAGGTAAGCCATCGTTACGTGTGCTATCAGGATGGAGAGAAGGATGAAGATCATTTGTTTGGTCACTTTCCTGCGGATCTTCTTCGCATTCCATGGGCCATTATTTATTCTTCGCTGCTCGTTGGCATCGCCTTCAATCCAATATTCGATTTTTCGGAATACCATTTCCATAAATAGTGTTTGCGGGCACGCCCATCCGCACCAGATGCGACCAAAGGCAACCGTAAACAAAATCACAAAAACGAAGAGTGTTACAAGTGTAAGTGCCAGTAGAAAAAAATCCTGAGGCCAAAAAACCTGGCCAAAAAGAATAAACTTCCGATCAAAAATATTGAAGAGCATAAAGGGCCTTCCATTTAAACTTATAAATGGTCCTGCAAAAAAAATAGAAAGTAAAATCGTAGTAACTACGATGCGCCAGTTATGAATTCGCCCTGAAGGCTTTTTAGGATTAATCCACACACGCTTGCCCTTCTCATCTACGGTGGCAAGGGTATCTCTAAACTCCTCCTCGAACTCGTAAAAATTGGTCTGCCCCGCTTCTTTCATTTTCTTTATTATCGATTACGATGCTCTCCTTACAGAAAGAGCATCCTCAAAATGAAAGCACACTGAGGATACTCTTAATTCACTTTATAAAAACTAAAGTTACAAACTTGCCTGAACCTTTACAGTATCGGTTTTTACTTCCTGAGCAGGTTTATAAATTTCACCTTCCGGCTTTTTCGGATTTTCAGGATTGGTGCCCTTGAGTGTCAAAATATAGCTTGCCACATTCCTCATTTTTTCAGGACTAATAAATCCCTGCCAGGCAATCATGTTAGTGCCCTGTACACCATGACGTACCACAGTGAAGATGCTTTTGATGTCACCACCATGTTTCCAATACTCATCCGTTAAATTGGGCCCAATGTCTCCACCTCCATCCTTACGATGGCAGGAGGCACAGTTATTTACAAAGGTCTGTTTACCATCGGCAATCGCTAGTGCTTCGGTAATAACCGTTACATTGGTTTCATCAATGGCAGCCACCGGATTTGCTGCCTGCAACTTTCTGGCTTGCTCTTGTGCTACCACCAACTCATTTTCATATTCCTGAAGCGGTAAGGGAAGTGAATCGGTAAGATGATAGAAACCCATGTACACTACCGAAAACACAATAGAAAGATAAAAGAGCCATTTCCACCAGGGTGGTAAGTGATTGTCTAGTTCGCGTATGCCATCATAGTTATGATCGAGCATGATGTCCGCTTCTTTTTCAAGCGGTACAAAGTCGTTGGACTGACTCCACAGTTTTGACCACAGAGAAGGTTCTTCTTTATAGACAACGCCAAACTTCTGAGCTTTTTCCTGTGCTGCCTGACGGGTCATTACTTTAATTACTTGGAGCATGTACACCGCTACTAATAATACCAGCAGAACCACTACAAAAATAAACCCGATGGCTACATAAAAAGTAAGCATGGGATCGTCCCAGACAGAAGCAGCCGGAACTTCGGCAGCAGTCTGGGCATAGCTGGCAGTAGTAAGGCCAACCAGTGCAGTAAAAAATGAAATCAATTTTTTCATTGGTGTTATAGAGTTAGAGGTTCTGTATCATTTGAGTTTTCCGATCCATCTTGTAGCGGCTTCTGACTCATCTCTTTTATGAACTTGTTGTCGGCAGTAAAAACGTACCAAAGCAGCATGATAAAAAAAGTGAAGAAGATGATGAACGATATCATAGGCCAGATGGCGATGTTATCCATGTTTCTAAGAATTTCTTTGTACATAATCTTAGTCGTTTGTGTTAGCTACTTTTTCTGCCTTGATATCAACACCCAGGCGCTGCAAATAAGCAATCAAAGCAACAATCTCAGCTTCCTTCGTTGTCTCATAGCCTTCCAGTTGCAGACCTTCTACGATGCGTTGTGCCTGCTTATCAAGATCATCGTTGGCGATATCTTCATAGCCTTCCGGATAAGGCACACCCACGGTGCGAAGTGCGTTGATCCGGGCAGCCGTGGAACTCTTATCAATCTCCTGCTCATACAACCATGGGTACGCTGGCATGATAGAGCCCGTACTCACCTCCTGTGGTGTAAGCATGTGGCGATAATGCCAGCTGTCGGCATACTTGCCACCGGTGCGTTGTAGATCAGGACCTGTGCGTTTTGATCCCCACAGGAATGGGTGATCATACACATATTCACCGGCTTTTGAATACTCTCCCCCTTTCGGATCGTAGCGTTGTACTTCCGAACGGAACGGACGAATCATTTGGGAGTGGCAGTTCACGCAGCCTTCGCGGATATAAATATCGCGTCCATGTACCTCCAGCGGAGTGTAGGGTTTCACGCTCGCGATGGTAGGGATGTTTGATTTTATGAGGAAAGTAGGTACCATCTCGATGACTCCACCAATGAGAATCGCTACTAAGGCAAGTGCCGTAAATAAAATTGGCTTGCTCTCTAATACGCGGTGCCAGTAGCCACCGGTATGACTTGTTTTCACTAATGGAGAAACTTCTGCTTCTTCATTGGCAATGAATTTGCCCGAAGCAGCGGTCTTGATAAGGTTATAGGTCATAATGAACACTCCTGTCAAATACAAAGCTCCACCGACTGCCCGCAACATGTACATGGGCAATATCTGTGTTGTGGTTTCAAGGAAATTTTGATAGGCAAGGAAACCATCGGCTGAAAATTCTTTCCACATTAAGCTTTGCACAACACCTGCGATATACAGCGGCAATGCATAAAACACAATACCTAGTGTACCAATCCAGAAGTGAAGGTTTGCCAGTTTAGATGAATACAGTTTGGTATTCCACATGCGTGGTACCATCCAATACAACATGCCAAAGATTAAAAATCCATTCCAACCCAAACCGCCTACGTGCACGTGTGCTACAATCCAGTCAGTATAGTGAGCGATCGCATTTACATTTTTCAATGAGAGCAGCGGACCTTCCAGCGTGGCCATACCATACGCGGTAACGGCAACCACCATAAATTTAAGTACTGCATCTTCACGCACGCGATCCCATGCGCCACGAAGGGTGAACAAGCCATTCAGCATACCACCCCAGGATGGAGCAAGCAGCATGATGGAAAAGACAACGCCTAACGATTGAGCCCAATCAGGCAATGAAGTATATAACAAGTGGTGAGGGCCAGCCCAGATATAAAGGAAAATCAACGACCAGAAGTGAATGATCGATAAGCGATAAGAATATACAGGACGATTCGCTGCTTTAGGCAGGAAGTAATACATGATCCCTAAGAACGGAGTGGTTAAGAAGAATGCAACGGCATTATGGCCATACCACCACTGCACCAAGGCATCCTGCACACCGGCATACCACGAATAACTTTTAAACAGACTCACTGGCATAGCAACAGAGTTCACGATATGTAACACTGCAACGGTAACAAACGTGGCGATGTAAAACCAGATGGCCACATACATGTGTTCTTCTCTACGCTTGATGATCGTACCGATCATATTAATACCAAACACCACCCACACGATGGCAATGGCAATATCAATCGGCCACTCTAGCTCGGCATACTCTTTTGAAGTGGTGAAACCCATAGGAAGGGTAATCGCTGCTGACAGGATAATAAGCTGCCAGCCCCAGAAATGCACCCAACTGAGGGTATCATTAAAGAGACGTGCTTTTAACAGGCGCTGCATGCTGTAGTATATCCCTGCAAACATGGCGTTGCCCACGAAGGCAAAAATTACCGCGTTGGTGTGCAACGGACGAATGCGCCCGAAGGAGACATACTGCAGATCAAAATTAAAAAGTGGATAAAAAAGCTGGATGGCTGCCAGCAATCCCACCGTCATACCTACAATTCCGAATACAACGGAAGCAATAATGAAGGCTTTGACAATCTTATTGTCATAATGGATTTTCTCAAGTTGCATGACTCAGGCGTTGGTTTTATAGTTTACAGTCATAAAAGTAAGATTTAGCTTAAAAATACCTACATGATTGACCTTAGCGTAAAACATGACTTTTGTCATGAAATGTATTTGTCTATATTTAATCGTCTCTAACTGTTGGGCATGAAATTGATCTTGATTATTGTGATGGTGAGTCTGTTAAACCTGACTCAAGCTCAGACTCTTGAAAACATCAACGCCTCTTTTGATGGCGAAAGATTAACCGTGAGTTACACGCTGGCCTTTGCAGAAGTTAATCATAAGTTTAAAATTGATTTTTACAGCTCGCACGATAATTACAGCCAGCCTTTGCAGGTTACCGGTGATGCCGGAGAAAATGTGTTACCCGGGAGAACGAAACTAGTTATCTGGGATGCAAAGAATTCCTTGCCTTCTGAATTTGATGGAGACATCCGCATTAAAATCAAGGCCACTAAAATGGCGGCTCCCAAACTCGTCTTTGAACCACTAGCACTGACCACCTATAAGAAAGGCCGCACCATTTCCATGAAATGGACCGGTGGTTACCTGAGCGACAAGGTTACCATCGAACTTAAAAAAAATAACGTAACCAACCTGAGGGTGGCAGAGCTCATTGACAACTCCGGTTCCTATGACTGGAAAATGCCGAAGAGTGTAAAAGGAAAGAATTATAAACTGATTTTAACCAGTACCAGTAATACCGCTGAGCCGGTGGCGAGCAATGAATTTAAAGTAAAACCGCGCACACCTTTTTTGGTTAAGATCTTACCCGTCCTTGTTGCCGGTGGACTTGCCGTGTTTTTGTCAGGAGGAGCAGGTGCGGATGACTCAGGTGGAACGACTGGCTATAGTGTATTACCCGGACCAGTAAAGCCAGGTGGTTAAATATCCAGAATCAATACCTATTTAACAGTGAAATAAAACCTTACGAAATATATACAAACTATGAAGTCTCTACTAGCTATCTTCCTATCCCTCGTATTTCTTACTATGGGCATGGCACAAACCACACGAAGAGTTAACAATAATACCGGAATCAGTGGCACTAATGTATATGCCACATTTGCCCTTGCGCATGCCGCTGCTGTAGCCAACGATATTATCATTATCGAACCCACCACCACCAGTTATGGTGATATTACAATTACAAAACCTTTGAAAATCTATGGAAGTGGGTATTTTTTAACAACTAACACAGACTTAAAGGCTGATCAAAGAAACTCAATTTTAGGTATCGTGGAATTTAATACTGGAAGTGATGGAAGTGAAATTTTCGGCATCTATGGTTCATCCATCAACATTTATGGTGTAAGTAACATTACTATTTCACGGAATTATTTGACTCAGTATGCTATAACTATTTCAAATGCAAATAAGGCAAACACAATCTTCACCAATGTTACCAATATAACAATTACACGAAACTACGGTACAGGTGCTAGCTATTTTGGTGCAAGCCCGACAACAGGTAAGACAATTTCAAATGTGTTGATAACAAATAATATACTTAATTATTTAAATGCTGGTTATGACCCTGGTGTACAAAACTGGGTAGTAAGAAATAATACATTTTATGGTGGAAGCTCTCAAAGTCTCGTAAATTCCATTTTTGAAAACAATCTTCTAGTTAATGGAGGGACAGTAACTTTTACAAATGTCACCTCTAGTTATAACATAAGCACTGGTGCCACTTTTCCCAGTGAGGTTAATGGAAACAAAAATAATTATCCTCTTTCTCCTTTGAATCAATCAGGACAACCGGAGTCTGAATTATTAGGGACAGGCAGCCCTGATAAAGCATTCCAAATAAAAGCTGGCTCTTCGCTAAAAACTCTTGGCAGCAGCAGTTCTGAAGTGGGAGCTTATGGCGGAAGTACTCCTTATATCGTTTCAGGTATACCCGCTATTCCATCTATTACAAGCATCGTAAACACCGGCACGGGTGATGCAACCACACCAATCAAAGTAACCATCAGTGTAAAGAGTAACAATTAATTCGTTTCCATATATGAAGCGAATTTTACTTTTTTTCCTGGCTGTTTGCCTTTACGGGATTTCCTCTGCCCAAAATATCACGGCAGTAGAGTATTTCTTTGATACAGACCCGGGTGCTGGCGGAGGAACAGCTGTGTCTATCACCGCTGCCACAAGTTTAGATAAAACATTTGATGTCAGCATCACTTCTCTAGCGGACGGGTTTCATACTCTTTCTGTGCGGACAAAAGATGCCAACAACAACTGGAGCACGACTTTTACAAGTCCGTTCTACAAAATTTCAGCAGCGACCCTTGTATCAGCACCTAATATCACTAAGCTAGAATATTTTGTTGATGTGGATTTAGGAGCTGGAAATGGAACCGATATACCCATAACAGCAGGTACGAGTGTTTCTGATAAGGCGGTGAACGTTTCTTTGTCAGCCATTGCTGATGGTTTCCATACAATTACTTTCCGTGCTAAAGACGCTAATGGTAAATGGAGTACTGCCTTTACTTCTCCCTTTTATAAACTAGCGGCAACTTCGCTGGCAGCAGCTCCCAACATCACCAAACTGGAATATTTTATTGATGGAGACTTAGGTGCTGGACTTGGCACGGATGTTCCCATTACAGCAAGTATCTCTCTTATTGATCAAGTGGTCAATATTTCTTTGACATCCGTTGCCGATGGTTTCCATACGATTACTTTGCGCGCTAAAGATTCTAATGGAAAATGGAGCACTGCCTATACTGTTCCCTTTTATAAACTACCAGCTTCCGCAGTAGCAGCGGCACCCAATATCACCCGCTTGGAGTATTTCTTTGATGATGATGCCGGCCCTGGCTCTTCAGTGACAAACAATAAAAATGTTACAATCACACCAGGCACTTCTGTATCACTCGTTGATTTATCCGTAGATGTTTCCGCATTGAGCACTGGCACACATAAAATTTCATTTCGGGCACAGGATGCCAATGGTAAATGGAGTATCGTTCATACTGCTACCTTTGGGGTGTTTGGTCCGGCACCGGCTGCACAGCCAACCAACCTTAGTTTTAATACCATAACAACAACTTCATATACTGTAAATTTTACTGCTGCCTCACCTGCGCCAGACGGAGGATACATTGCCATTCGTAAAGCAGGATCTGCTCCTGCTACTGACCCCGTAGATGGAACAACTTATACCAAGGGCAATACCGCGGGCGATGGCACAGTTGCCTACGTTGGCACTGCTACTACTTTCAATGAAACACCATTGTTAGCAGGAACGCAATACTTCTATAAAATCTATGCCTTTAATGGCAGCACTACATTAACAAACTATTTAACTACTACTCCATTACAAGGAAATACAACTACGCTTGCTGATCCGGTGCAAATAACGCTGGAGACATTTCCAACAACCTTTGATAAGGGAGGAACTTTGACAGTGAGTGTCACGGTAAACAGTGCCGCCAAGGCCAGTGGTGTGGTTTTAAAATATAAAGGTATCAGTGAGCCCGCTTCTGCCTTGAAGAGTGTAGCGGTTACCAACAGTGGTAATAAATTTGAAAAGGCGATTCCAGCTTCAGACTTAACAGATCTTATTGGTATCAAATATTATTTCGAGGTAACCGACAAAAATCAAAGTGGCACTGTAGTTACAAGCAACACAGGTAAAGCCTATGTGAGTTATCCAAATTCCTCAAGCGATCAGGTAATTCCCTCTCTTTCGTTTGGCGATAAACTAATTAATTATCAGATTATCGCAGTACCACTCCTACTGAGCAATAAAAATATAAGCTCAGTTTTTAGTGCATTGGGTGCTTATGATAAAACACAATGGCGCTTGTTTGATTACTTTAATAATGATAATCGTGAATATTCGGGCTTCAGTGAAATCATGTCTGGCAAAGGTTACTGGTTGATTGCCCGCAATGGTACGAGCATTAACCCGGGGGCGGGAACTGCCGTGCAAGTAGATGAAACTAACCCGTTCACCTTAACACTAACTCCCGGCTGGAACCTGATCGGCAATCCCTACAACTTCAGAATTTCATGGACGGAGGTACTTACGGAAAGTGGTAACCCAACTGGTATTGCATCAGCACTCACCATCTTCAATAATGGTAATTTAACATCAGACGCTACTGTTTTGGATCGATACCGTGGTGCCTTTATTAATAATACAACTCAAACCAATATTATATTGAAGGTGCCAGTTCTTCGAAATACGACACTAGGCGGAGGAAGAATATCCAGTGAAAAAATTGATTTGTTA
Organism: Cyclobacteriaceae bacterium; assembly: GCA_043774745.1. Lineage (GTDB taxonomy): Bacteria > Bacteroidota > Bacteroidia > Cytophagales > Cyclobacteriaceae > ELB16-189. The sequence goes on from JAYVTC010000119.1 coordinate 38,850, forward strand.
AATAATCAGTGGACCATACCTATTAGTGTGAGCAACGGTGACCTCACCAATGAAACGGGTGGTATAGGAATGCATCCAAAAGCACAATTGTATGGCAAAGATGATTTTGACAGAACGAGTGTTCCACTGATCGAAGGCATAAATATGCCGGAATTGATTTTCTCATCTTCTACTTCAAAAACACCGATCACCAAAGATGTAGTACCCACTCAAGATCATTTCACATGGCAATTTAATGTAAATCAATACGGTGATGAGCCATTAAAATTACAATGGCCTTCTATTGACAAGCTAGGAGATCAGCGTCTTGTTCTCCTTGATCTTGCCACACAACGCGTGATTGACATGGTCAAAGAAAACGAAATCACGATTTCATTAGAAAGTAAATCACTACGTATCATTTTTGGGGATCCAAATTATATCAGCCAGGTATTGGAAAAAGAATTGCCGGCAATCGGTCTTCCCTTTCCTAACCCTGCCCAGGCAGAAGTAAAAATCCCAATCTTTATTTCTGAGTCGTTAGATAATTCAAACGTGACCATTCGGGTTTGCAATAGTTTGGGAAAAGAAGTAGCCACCCTGGTAGATAGCCATTTCCAAAAAGGTTATCACCTGCTCAATTGGAAACCTACTGAACCAGCAGGTCTTTACATCGTAGCCATGAAAGTAGGAAGTGGCGAAGAGAAAAGGGTAAAACTAATCATTCAATAAACTGCGGATGTTATGAATAACAAGGTGTTTACATTTTCAATAACCGCCTGGATGATGCTTCTTTTTTCATGCTCCATTTATGCGCAAGAAATAGAAGGTACCAGTAATCCTGTGCGTGTTACCTTCAGACCTAAATCATTACTTGCAGATGCAGAGAGTTCAAAAACCAGGCGCAATTATGCACTATTGATTGGGGTGCAAGAATATCAAGATCCCGCCATCGTTTCACTCATTGAACCTCTCAACGATGCGAAACAACTTAAAGAAATACTGATTGATAAATACACATTTGATTCTGCCGATGTAACCATATTAACTAACCCTACTTTTGAAGAACTTAACGTAGCCTTTGATGATTTGAGCCATCGCATAACTCCTAACGACAACCTGGTAATCTTTTATGCAGGTCATGGATACTTTGATGAAAAGACTAACATCGGTTATTGGCTCCCCTCTGATGCGCAGGAGAAAAACAGAGCTAAGTGGTTTCGCAATAGTGCTCTGGTTGAAAATATTGGAGCCATCAATTCTAAACACACTTTACTCATTGCCGATGCTTGTTTTAGCGGAGGTATCTTCAAAACACGCTCGGCCCTCAATAATGCAAGCATAGACATCGCTAACATGATGAAGAGGGCCAGTCGCAAAGCAATGACCAGCGGTTCACTAACCACTGTGCCTGATAAAAGTGTTTTTATGAGATATCTAATAAAAACATTGGGTGAAAACGAAAACAAGTACTTATCCTCTGAAGAACTTTTTGATGTCGTGCGCACCGCCATGCGAAACAATGCAGGTACAAAACCTCTTTATGGAGAGATTCAAAATGCAGGTGATGAAGGTGGAGACTTTGTCTTGATGCGAAGAGATTAATCAACATTGAACTTTACGCGAAAGTGAATTTATCCTAAATTATCTTTCAATATATCGACAATGAAATTTCTTAACGAAGATATCCGATGGGGAATTATTGGCTGTGGTGATGTGTGCGAAGTAAAAAGCGGACCGGCATTTTCTAAAATTGCCAACTCATCATTGATCGCAGTCATGAGGCGTGATTTAACCAAAGCTCAGGATTACGCCTTTCGTCATAAGGTGCAGAAATTTTATACCGATGCTCAGCAGTTGATTAACGACCCCGAAGTAAATGCCATTTACATCGCCACACCACCGGCATCGCATGAAGAATATGCCATTAAAGCGATGGAGGTCGGCAAGCCAGTTTACATTGAAAAACCATTAGCAATGAATGCTGCATCCTGCAAGCGCATGCTTGATGCATCCATACGCTATCAGGTTCCGGCATCAGGAGCTTATTATAGACGTGCTTTGCCTTTGTTCAAAAAAGTAAAATCATTACTTGAAGAACAGAAAATTGGAAAAGTGAAAGCAGTAATCATAAGCATGTTGCAATCACCAACGAAAAACATCATCACCAAAACAGATGATAACTGGCGTATCAATCCTGCACTCTCCGGTGGTGGTTTATTCCATGACCTTGCCCCGCACCAGCTTGATTTAATGTACTGGTTCTTTGGCAAACCAACGGAAGTAACAGGCCGATCACTAAACCAGGATAAAAAATATGAAGCTCCTGATCTGACCTCATTGGAAGCGATTTTTCATGATGATGTTTTTATGACAGGGCTATGGTCTTTTAATGTACACGAAAGTGCCGTAGACGATACTTGTAAAATTATCGGTGATCGTGGGGTGTTGAAGTTTCCATTCTTTCGCCAAGCCATATTGGAAATGGATTCTGCTGCAGGTAAAGAAGTCTTTGAGTTCGTCAATCCTCCTCATATTCAGCAGCCCATGATTGGTGAGGTTGTTAAGTATTTTAGAGGCGAAGGCCAAAACCCTTGTTCCTTGGAAGATGCCCTTATCTCTATGCAGATGCTGGATAGCACGATAGGACAACCATACAAGGCTTAAATCAAATTTATTATAGAGACACTCCCCGTTTCCACGGGATAAAATCATCTTGTTGTAATCGCACAGCGTTTGGTATCGCCTCTCCGCTTGCCACCTGCAATGCATACTCCATCAGTTCAGTCGCTTTGGATTCAATCGTATCTTCACCGGTGATGATTGACCCGGTATCGATGTCAATGATATCACGCATCCGCTGACTTAACTTTGAGTTGCTGGACACTTTGATTGTCGGTGCAATCGGATTTCCGGTGGGTGTGCCCAAGCCGGTTGTAAATAAAAGAAGATTGCATCCAGAACCCACTAATGCGGTGGTTGATTCCACATCATTGCCTGGCGTGCAGAGTAAACTAAGTCCCGGCTTTGTTATTTGTTCTGTATAATCAAGGACATCAACAACGGGTGATGTTCCTCCTTTTTTGGCTGCCCCTGCCGACTTCATAGCATCGGTGATCAACCCATCTTTAATATTGCCGGGAGAAGGGTTCATATCGAAACCTGAGCCAACCTTAACAGCACTTTCCTGGTATCGCCTCATCAGGTGCACGAACTTCTCGGCCACAGGTTGAGAGACAGAGCGATCAACAAGATTTTGTTCTACTCCATTTAATTCAGGAAACTCTGAAAGAACAGGTGAACCATTTAATACAGTGAGCATATCACTGAAATAACCTAATACAGGATTTGCTGAAATTCCAGAAAAACCATCAGAACCTCCGCACTCGAGGCCCACGACTAATTTACTAATCGGTGCAGGAGTTCGTTTGCACTCATTGGCTTGCACGAGGCCAGCAAATGTTTTGCGAACTGCATCCGCAATAAAATCCGGCTCTGATTTACTTTCCTGTTGCCCGAGTATATAAAGCGGTTTATCAAATAAAGGATTTATTTTTTTTAGTGCGTCTTCAAAAACTTTCACTTGTGCATTTTGACATCCCAGACTCAACACGGTAGCACCTGCCACATTCGGATTGTTTACATAGCCGGCAAGCAATGCGCAGAGAGCATCACTATCCTGACGAGTTCCTCCACAGCCTCCTTCGTGTTTTAAAAACTTAATGCCGTCTACATTTTTAAAAACGCGTTGCGATGAGGCATCTGTTTCCACTATTAAAATATCTTCCGTTAAAATCGAATCTGTGCTGGCACCATCACGGTAGCGTTGCACCAACTTATCGACATCAAATCCAATCGTTTTAGGCGCGTGATATCCCAGTTTATCCAATAAAAGTTCACGAATCATTTCAATGTTTCTGTTTTCACAAAAAACCAATGGAATAACGATCCAGTAATTTGCTACACCGACTTTTCCATCCGAGCGATGAAATCCATTAAACGTACGGTTAACAAACCGGCTAACATCGGGTGCCTTCCACTGATAATTTGATTTTCCTATTTGAGGTGAGGTTGATGCGTGCTTAACATTGAATGTTGTGATGATCTCACCTTGCTGTATGGTTTGCACTGCGCGGCCAATCAACACACCATACATCACAACCTCATCGCCAGAATCTAACTGCTTAGCGGCAAACTTATGTTTTGCGGATGTTGGTGAAACAACAGTAAACAATTCACCATCAAGTGAAACTTGCTCACCTGATTTTAAGTCCTGCAACGCGACAATCAAATTATCATAAGGATGTACTTTCAATACTTTCTGCATACGGCTGCTACGGCTGATTTTATACGCAATATAATTTTAAACTATAATAATCCGATGCGGTAAGAATTATAGTCGCATGATTCAAGGTATAAGCCTCGATATTACAATTTCACTTTAGTCATTCTTGGAGCAAGAATATGCAAAACGAGCCAGGCGAATAAATAGGCTGCTCCACAGATCAGGAACATGATAAAATAGGCTTTTTCTATTTGGCCAATCTCCCGGTAATGCACAAAAAGATTCTTCTGCACAGCCCAGGAAAGTACTATTCCTCCCATGCCTCCGGCCATACCACCAATTCCAGTGACAGAGCCTGTAGCCTTTTTAGGAAACATGTCAGATACCGTAGTAAATATATTGGCACTCCAGGCTTGATGAGCTGCGGCTGCTATACCAATAACCAAAACCGCTAACCACATATTTATTTCACCGGCATGCTGAGCAAACACCACAGGCAATACGCACAACGCAAAAATGAACATGGCTGTTTTTCTGGCCTTAAACACAGGCATATTTCTGTTTATAAAAAACATGGGAAGATAGCCTCCACCAACACTGCCAAAAGTTGAGATGATATATACCACTGCCACGGGAACAGCCATTTCTAATAAACCTAAATGGTATTCACTTTGTAAGAAATCAGGCAACCAAAACAGATAGAACCACCAGATAGGATCGGTCAGGAACTTGCCTAATGCAAATGCCCATGTTTGCCGATAAGTCAAAAGTTTTGTCCACGGCACTTTCTCATTCTTTGAAGCTCTTTCGATTTCCTCATCTTCGATGTCTGAATGAATGTAATCAAACTCTTCCTTGCTTAGTTTTTTAGAATCACCAGGCGTTGTGTAATACAATTGCCATAAAACCAACCAAATAAAACCAATGGCTCCGGTTATTAAAAACGCCCATTTCCATCCCCAGGCTACCGCTATGAAAGGTACGGTGAGCGGTGCTACAATGGCTCCAATGTTAGTTCCTGAATTAAAAATTCCGGTTGCCAGTGCTCTTTCTTTTTTAGGAAACCACTCAGCCGTAGTTTTTATAGCTGCAGGAAAATTTCCCGCTTCGGTTACTCCCAAGGCTGCCCTGGCAAAAACAAAACCAAGCGTTGTAGTGACAAACCCATGTGCCATAGCAGCAAGACTCCATAAGCCAGTAGCTACCGCATAACCCTTTTTCGTTCCTAACATATCGATGACCCTACCAGCACCCAACATACCAATGGAGTAAGCCAACTTAAAGGCAATTTCTATATTGGCGTAATCACCATCATCCCAATGAAGATCCTCGGAAAGAACGGATTTTAATAAACTAATTACCTGGCGATCGAGATAATTGACCGTGGTGGCAAAAAACACCAGAGCACAAATGGTCCACCGGTAATTCTTGACTATTTGAGAAGGTTGATTGCAGGTCAGGTCGCTCATGGTTGTGGATTGGAATAATTAATATACTCTATACCTTAAAAACCTAAATACGACTTAGCATTGTAGTAACTGATATCCTCCACCATCTTTCCTATGAGTGGCAGGTCGTCTGGCAACTCGCCACGGGCTATGTCATTACCTATAACATTACATAGGATTCTTCGGAAATATTCATGCCTTGGAAACGAAAGAAAGCTTCTTGAATCTGTGACCATACCTATAAAGCGTGACAGCAATCCCATATTTGATAAGGTATTAAGCTGCCTTTCCATACCATCCTTCTGATCCAGAAACCACCAGCCACTACCCCATTGTATTTTACCTGCACTGGAACCATCATTGAAATTGCCGATCATGGTTGCAAACAATTCATTGTCGGCCGGATTTAAATTATAGATAATGGTTTTCGTGAGTTGATTGTCATTATCCAATCGATCAAAAAATTTAGCCATCGAACTTGCCTGTGGAAAATCACCCATGGAATCGAAGCCGGTATCCGCGCCAAGCGTTCTCTTCATGCGAGAATTATTATTACGCAAGGCTCCTAAATGAAATTGCTGCACCCAACCCTTCGCATGGTATAGCCTGCACAGGTGAGCCAATATGAACGAACGAAGTCCGTTTATTTCTTCTTTGTTGAGGAGATTCCCGTTTATCACTTTCGAGAACAAGATGCTAGCCTCGTTCTGTGTAAGTTCGCTATAGGGAAGAAATTCTAATCCATGATCACACGCACGGCAACCATGATCATGAAAAAAGTTAATCCTGTTTTCCAGTGCATCCATCAAATCCAGTAGTGATCTGATTTCAATGTTTGATGCTGCTGCTAATTTAGCAATGTAGTTAACATACGCCTCAGAATCCTCAAAAGTATATGCCTTATCCGGTCTGAAAGCAGGTAACATTTTGATGGTGGTCGACTTGACCATGGCAACATGATGAGCAAGATCGTCACACGGATCATCCGTTGTACAAAGCACTTCAGCTTTCATTTTTTTTAGTAAAGACTGAACACGAAATTCATCAGTTCGCAGAAAAGCAGAGCATTCTTCATAAATACCTTTAGCCGTTTCCGCATTTAACAATCGTGTGATTCCGAAGTAACGTTTAAGTTCTAGGTGAGTCCAGTGGTACAATGGGTTTCGCATGGTATAGGGAACCGTCTCAGCCCACTTCATGAATTTTTCTTCAGGGCTTGCATTGCCGGTACAATATTTTTCATCGATACCGTTAATTCTCATCGCCCTCCACTTATAATGATCACCCTCTAACCAAATTTCAGTAAGATTGCTGAACTGTCGGTTCTCGGCAATATCTTTTGGTGATAAATGATTATGATAGTCAACGATTGAAGCATTTGCAGCATGATTATGATAAAGCTGTCTGGCTTCTTCGGATTGTAAAAGAAAATTCTCGTCTAAAAACTTAGTGCTGCTCATAAAACCAGTATAGTTCGTTGTTCAAATCCTTTAGATCATTTTTTTAAACTCCGCAAAAAGCATTAAATCCACCATCCACCGGAACGACCACACCGGTAACAAACTTGGATGCATCCGAGCAAAGCCAGAGCAGGGTTCCCACCAACTCATCTGCTTCACCGAAGCGACCAAATGGGGTTTGGTTAATTACTGCATTTCCTCTTGCGGTAAGTGTTCCATCTGCATTGGTTAACAAGGCACGATTCTGCTCTGTAATAAAGAAGCCTGGTGCAATCGCATTTACACGAATACCTTGCCCTACCTTTTTTGCCAGCTCCACAGCCAGCCATTGTGTGAAATTATCAATCGCGGCCTTTGCGGCAGAATAACCAACCACTCTCGTGATTGGCCTGAAAGCCGACATCGATGAGATGTTGATGATAATCCCTTTTTTGTTTGCAGCCATCACCTCCCCAAAAATCTGAGAAGGCAACACGGTGCCTAACAAATTCAAATCGACTACTTGCTGAAAAGCTTTTGTATCCAGATCAAAAAAAGTCTTATCTGGTGGAATGGTGGCTCCGGGCATATTCCCTCCTGCTCCATTAATCAAAATATCAATCGTACCTGTTGTTAAAAGAATTTGAGTCTTTACTTTTTGAAGTTCTTCTTTATTCAATACATCAGCCTGAAAGAATGTTGCTTTGCCTCCGGCTTTCTGAATTTCCCCAACTACTTTTTCACCGGCATCAATTCTGCGCCCAACTATAATCACATGAGCTCCTGCATCGGCCATACCTTTGGCCATCACAGAACCTAATACTCCGGTTCCTCCTGTGATCACCGCTACTTTATTTTCAATTGAAAATAGTTGCTTTGTTAATTGTGTCATGAAATCTATCTTACTTATTAAAATCCGAAAACTGTTTGTTCATTTCTTCATCACTCAAAAACTTCCCAGAATTTAAAAGTATCCGATGTTTGAAGACAATGCTTTCGCCAGGATTTAATGTATTGGTGAATTCTTCATCCGCAGGCACATATGATTTTGATGAAAGATTATTTACTGCAAACAAGCCATAACCACGCGCATGCCAGTGTGCCTGATAACCGATGTTTTTTTTGTTATCAACCATAGCTACGGTGATGGGTTCACTTCCCTTGTTGGCAGAAAGAGAAACCCAGTCTGCCCGTTTGCCCCACACATTTCCTTTTTCATCACCTTTGCTATTGCGATAAACACCGTTCACTCCTTCATTGTTAAGAGCAGCAACGGCAGTTGGTTTTCCTGCAGCATCGGTAAATACTTCGGGTTTGGTCGATGGTTCTTCAAACGCACGATCAAGGCGAAGCCCCATCGTCCCTTCTTTGGTTTCCTTAAATACAACCTGCTCTTTCTGAGCGGTTAGTTTTGTTGTGCGATCAATGGATCTAAGGTTGTCCGTTCCTGAAAAAACAAAGGTTGACTCTTCCACCAATAGGATAGTTCCTTTGCTATCCACCCAATTGGTTTGTACTACTAACGTGCCTTTGCCATTTCCTCCTTCTGCTTTAACTATTTTTTGATGCCGTATACTTCCATACTTCGGTTTTTCATTGGCTGGAATCGCGTAAGAGTTATTCCAGAAATCAAGGCCATTTACATCACCATAGTTAAACCATAAGCCAACATGGTGCGGATGATCAACCCGTTCGCCAGCACGAGGATCTCTTGGAAATCCTCTTGTGATCACCGTTCCTTTTGAAGTGTATATCGGATACAACACTGGCTTATCAAGATCATCGGGATAGATGTACGAAGTGAATAACTTCCCGTCAATCATCACATCCACTTTTTTGTTCTTTTCATCAGCAACAAATTTTACCGGCTTCTGTGCATAGCCCATACTTATTAAGAATAAAAACAGGGACATGATGATCGTCCCTGCTTTTATGATTCTATTCAATCGATTCATTTGTACTAACGATCAATATTTAAAAACTTTTCCTCCAGCCATAACCTCCTGAGTCTTCTCATCAAAGGTGGCTTTCATTCCCGTTTGAACAGAAGCATTGACCATGATGCAGGCAATGGCGTGGGAATAACCTGCTTCCACAGGAGCGTTTGGTTCTTTTCGATCGCGCACACTCTCCATCCAGTTGCGCATGTGGCCTGATGTGAGCGGATCGTTGCCCGTGTTTGCGGAAGCTATGACTTTTTGATCCACTACATTAAGATCTTTCTCGGGTAGCAAATTAGCATTCATGCCCATGGCTTTCGCAAAGTTTTCGCGCAAGCCTCCGGTAGGCGATACTTTGTTCGTATTCAAATTCATTTCACCACCATTTGAATAATAGATTTCCGCAGGTCTTTCGTCACCATTGTGCATGCGCGAAGCAAAACTAACCTGGAAGCCATTGGTAGGATCATTGGCTGGTCCATAATCAAACACGGCTGTTATGGTATCCCAGTTTTTACGACCATCTTTCCACATATAAATTCCTCCATTGGCCACTACGCTTCTTGGATTTTTCAATCCACTGAACCAATGCACCGTATCAATCTGATGACTCATCCACTGGCCGGCCAATCCGGAAGAATAAGGCCAGAAAAGACGGAACTCTAAATACTTGCGTGGATCCCATGCCTCCTTAGGACGGTTCATTTGAAAACGAGCCCAATCGGTATCGCTTTCTTTTATTTGCTCCACCAATGCTTTTCTTCTCCACCGACCTGGTTGATTAACATTCCAGGAAAGTTCAACCATCGTGATAGGGCCAAACTGACCCGACCTTACAAATGCAGCCGCTTCATGATAATTTCTTCCACTTCTACGCTGCGAACCGATTTGCACAATCTTCTTTGATTCACGAACAGCCTTCAGTGCAGCACGTGCGTCTTCCATTGTTTCAGCAAATGGTTTTTCAGTATACGTATCACAACCAGCCTTCACCGCTTCAACGGTATGAAGAGCATGTTGAAAATCAGCGGTACTAATAATCACTGCATCTACTTCATTAGCACTGTATAGCGCTTCATTATTCACAAATGTTTTAATGTCATGACCAAACTTTTCTTTCAGCATAGCCTGTCCTTCTTCACGTCTTCTTTTCCAGATATCGGAAACCGCAACGATATCAAAATTCAATTCTTTATAATGATCGCCAAAGGCAGGCATCAATGAAGCGCGGAAGCGATCGGAAAATCCGACCACCCCAACGCGAACACGATCGTTAGCACCAATAATATTAGCATAACTTTTTGGACTGAAAGCCAGAGAACCCAGGTAGGTTCCTGTTGCTGCCATCGCAGATTTTTTAATAAACTCTCTTCGTGAATTTTTCATATCGATCAACCAGGGTTTAGATTTTATTTTAATTCTTTGATTTTAATACTTCTGAATGCGACATTATCGCCATGGTCCTGTAATAGAATTCTTCCTTTTTCCGCCATACCAAAGTTTTCAAACTTAGCATATTTACTGCGCGCAACAAGGGCGTTATAAATGGGTGAACCACGCTTGTATTCTACTACTTTATATCCATTCAGCCAATGCTCAACGTGATTATCCGGATAGACAATAACCCGACCATAATTCCATTCACCAATCTTGTGCTGACCACGTCTTTCTTTGATAGAGGGAATAAGATCATACAGTGATGCTTGCGTACGATTGCCTACCACACCTTGCTTGGCATCAGGATGTGTGGCATCATCCAGAATCTGATATTCAAGTCCTATGGCAGAACCTTTATTGCCTTCACTTTCGGTAATAAAATATTTCACTCCGCTATTGGCACCTTCGGTCAGTTTAAATTCAAATTGCAAATCAAAAGCACCGAACTCTTTCTCAGCAACCACATCACCGCCATTTTCAGATTCAGCACCGGCTGATTTCATTACGTTTAACGTTCCATCTTTAATCTCCCATCCCTTCTCAGGAAATTTTTCTTTGTACGCACCGCGCCAGCCTGCTGATGATTTACCATCCCATAATAATGAATAACCCAAGCTCTTCTCTTTTTCAGAAAGGTTATTAGGAATAAAATTCATGACAAACACATTATCAGGAGGAGATGGCTTAAGATTTTTTGTTTGAATGCGAATGTTTCTCCAGCGAATCTGGCGGCCTGGTCCTTCGTTACCATAAAGCGCATGTACCTGCAAGGCGATGAATCCGCTTAACGTCACATCATCCACAACATGAGCAGCAGGCATTCCATTCACAAACGTGCGCAAACTGGTGCCAATGCATTCCAATCGTATTTTATTCCACTCATCTTTTTTGAATGCTGATTTAGCAGTTGGATTATATTCCAGGGTATAAAGCCAGTCTCTGCGAGCCTCATCATAAATTCCACCAGTCCATGCTCTGTCAGATGGATCCACTTCAAATTGATATCCATGCACTCGTCCATTCATGTAATCTAGCTTACTCAAGCTGCGAAACTGAATACCGGAGTTCATGCCCTGTGGCACTTTATATTCAAGCTCCAGGATAAAATCACCATAGTCCTTCTCTGTTGCCATGAATGAGTTTGGTTCGTTGGCAACCGTAGTACCAACGATTTCACCTTGTTGAATCTCATATGTTGCCTTGCCATTCAGCTGTTTCCATCCCTTGAAATCTTTTCCATTGAAAAGATTCTCCCACTCCTCTTTTCCTTGAGAAAAAGCAGGCCCTGCGACTGCCAGCAGAGCAACTATAAAGGTCAATTTTTTGATCATCGGTTGATTCAGGGTTATGTTTTTTCCAAAGACTATGACTTGTCTATTGATGACGTAATTTAAGCGTCATATCCTTACATTAAACTAGTTTATTTTTCGTGTGGATATAAGGGTCAATAAAGGGAAATTACGTCTTATTACTAGTTCACCCACTTCCTTCTACCTACTAAAATTCTGAAGCCACGATCTATGTTCAATGACAAGCAAAACAGGAGAATTTTCATCCGGGATTTAACCTTACTTACCGGAGCTTTTATGGCCAATGGTTTCATGTCGCCACAAGCGGCAAAAACTAAAATGAAATTAGGATTGGTGACTTACCTGTGGGGCAAAGACTGGGACGTGCCAACGTTGATTAAAAATTGCTCAGCTGCTAATATCCATGGCGTTGAACTTCGTGTGGAACATGCCCATGGTGTGGAGCCCTCTATATCAGAAGCAAAACGCAACGAGGTAAAAAAAATATTTGCCGACAGTCCTGTAAAAATAGTAGGCATGGGTACAAACCAGCAATATGATTTTCCCGATCAGGATAAACTGAGAAAATCGATCGAGGACACGAAAGCGTTCATCAAACTGAGCGCAGCTGTTGGAGGCGAAGGTGTGAAAGTAAAACCCAATGGCTTCCATAAAGATGTACCACACGAAAAAACCATCGAACAAATCGGGAAGTCGCTTAACGAAGTGGGAAAGTTTGCCGGTGACCACGGACAAAAAATAAGGCTTGAAGTTCATGGTGATGAAACTCAGGAATTACCAAACATCAAAGCGATCATGGATGTGGCTAACAATCCCAATGTTTATGTGTGCTGGAATTGCAATGATCAGGATCTGATAGGCGAAGGTCTTGAACATAATTTCAACCTGGTGAAAAACAGATTGGGAGATACCGTGCATGTGCGCGAAATGAATATCGGTACGTATCCTTATCAGCAACTTATAAACCTGTTTGTAAATATGGATTACAAAGGATGGATTCTTCTGGAATGCAGAACCGAACCAACCGATAAAGTGAAAGCGATGATCGAGCAAGGTGACGTTTTCAGCGCAATGATTAAAGAAGCGCAGGCCAAAAGCAAAAAGTAATTTCAATCATTCCGTTATGAAGAAAAAAAATAATATTACCCGCAGGGACTTTATTAAAAACACGACTGGAGCCGCCATCGCGTTGGGTATTCCTACGATTATTCCTTCCAGTGCGTTTGGCGCCAACGATAAAGTAAATGTTGCTGTCCTTGGCGTAAATGGCCGGGGAACAGATCACATCAAAGGATTCCAAAAGCAAGACAATGCGCAAGTAGTTACCCTTTGTGATCCTGATAAAATCATTTTACAAACCCGTGCGGATGAGTTTGAAAAGACCTATTCACGCAAAGTGAAAATGGAACAAGACCTGCGAAGAGTTTTTGATGATAAGGGTATCGATGCGGTAAGTATCGCGACTCCCAATCATTGGCACACACTGGCTGCCATCTGGGCTATGCAAGCAGGCAAGGATGTGTATGTTGAAAAACCGGGCACACACAATCTCTACGAAGGGAAGAAACTTATTGAGGCTGCAAAAAAATATAAACGCGTTGTACAGCACGGTGTTCAACTGCGCAGTTCCGTTGCCATGCAAGAAGCAATCAAAAATTTACGGGAAGGACTTATTGGCAATGTGTACATGGCACGCGGACTTGTGTTTAAGTGGAGACCAGATATTGGTGATAAAAAACCAGAACCCGTACCGGATGGGTTGAATTATGATATCTGGACAGGTCCCGCAGAGATGCGTCCTTTTTCAAAGAACTATGTTCACTACAACTGGCACTGGTCATGGAACTATGGCAATGGAGATGTAGGCAATCAAGGCATTCATGAAACGGATCTTTGCATGTGGGGATTGAATGTTGGGTTGCCCGAAAAAATCACTTCGATGGGCGGTAAATTCCTTTGGGATGATTATAAAGAAACCCCTGAAGTATTATCCTCTGTGTACCATTATCCTAAAGAGAAAAAAATTATCCAGTTTGAAGTAAGACCCTGGATGACCAATACTGAAGACGGTGTTGGCATTGGAAATATTTTTTATGGCAGCGAAGGATACATGGTCATCCATGGATATGATAAATACGAAACTTTCCTTGGCCACGAGAAAAAACCAGGTCCAACAAGAAAAGAAGGTGGCGACCACTACAAGAATTTTATTGAAGCTGTGATTGCCAAAAATCCTGCTTTGTGCAATGCCCCAGTGGAAACAGCACACCTATCATCAGGACTGGCGCATCTAGGCAATATCGCTTATCAAACAGGACGCGTATTGAATTTCGATCCCAAAACTGAGAAGTTTATTGGTGACGATGAAGCTAATTCAATGCTAAGCAGAAAGTACAGAGCCCCTTACACAGTGCCTGAAAAAGTATAAATAGAAGCAGTTAGGTAATTTTGGGTTTGAATGAGATTCTCTCTCCAAACCCCTTTCTATTTTACTCAAACAGACTACTCAACAAACCTGCTTTTCATTTGAAGACTCTTATCTGGTAATCTTAGAACTCACCAAACGATAAACCTTTCCATCGGGTTTGGTGGTAAGAAAAAGTTCACCGTTTCTATCCTGACCAAAACGCTCATCCACTTTATCTGAATTACAAAGTTTTGAAAGCGTAGTGATCTCTCCATCTATGGAAACCTGCCATTCTTTAATAGGCGCTTGTGTGCCAAGTTTAATGTCCTTCATTTCAATATAAAACATTCTTCCCTTCACGATATCGCCAAATACGAACTTGCCTTTGAGCTCGGGTAAATTTTTTCCTGCATACTCAAAACCCCCGGCAATAGCGTTGCCTTCATCATGGTCGTATTGAGCAACCGGATAGGTGATATTATTTTTTGCATCATCAGCCGGAAGTGGATAAATGTTATGCATGTTTTGTGATGGGTCAATCAAAAATGTTCCTTCACGATATGGCCATCCACAATTATTGCCCGCCTGAATCATGGATAAGCTTTCCACATTATGATGGCCGATATTTGCCACAAATATTCTTCCCGATTGATCCCAGATGATGCGATGTGGATTTCTGAAGCCACGGGCAAATATTTCTCTTACCGTATTCGGGTTTTCATCTTTCGCCAATAGATTACCCACTGGAATACCATAATGACCGTTAATACTGTTTGTTCCACTCGGATCAATTCGAATCACTGTTCCCCAAATTTTTTCAGTATTGTCGCACAGAAAAGGGTAACCATTTTCTGCGCTGCCGCCATCACCTACTCCAATATACAATAACCCATAATCTTCGTCACCTGGTTTAGAAAGTGGGTTAAAAATGACTTCCTGAACTCCATGAATCTGGCTAACCATATCCACACGGAAAAGCTCACGGCTCTCTCCGACAAAAGAAAAAGCTCCCGGTGCTTTTGTTTTCCATTCTACCACTACCCATTGTAAAGTAACCTTTATAGAATCTGAATAGTTGAAATCAGCCTTAGCAGCATTAGGGGGTTCGGTGTGTGTTGTATAGAGCAATCCATTTTTTGCGAACTCAGGATGGAAAGCATAGCTACCAAAACCCGTTGCTAACCCAGGAGTGTGAATAAACTTTGGCATTTCTTTCTCCAAATCCAGGTATACTTCTGGATTATTGTCATTGAGGAAATACAATTTACCTCGGAGATCATTCAAGAATAATTTATCCGTGTTGGGTTGATTCATGAGTTTAGTTATACGCGTTACTGGATTGTTCTCTCCTGATGGAGGAATCTGAGTAAAAGCCTTCAGCTCCACAACCAGCTTTGACATCGGTATCGTTTCAGGAATTGGATCCTTTAACGCATTTGGGTCTATGGGAGCCTCGCGAATAACAGGTGCTTTTTTAGTATGAACGAACGCAAGGATAGCGTTCAAATCATCCGAAGTAAGAAAACTAAACGATGGCATTTCAGTTTTATATTGATCGAACAACTCTTTAGCCCGGTCGTCCCCAGATGCAATTTTTGCTTTTGGATCTTTAATGAATTCTCTGATCCATTCTGTTTGCATTGTTCTGGTTAGTCCCCCTAACTGCGGACCGATGCCATTCTCTCTGAACGTATGACACGAAGCACAATTTTGACTAAACTTAGTTTGACCGATCGCAATCGATGCTGAGTCGGTGGGAATAGAACTGGTATCTACTGATGTATTTTTAGTACACGAGTTAAAATACAAGAGAAATAAAATACTATTCAAAAAAATCAAGCCTTTCTTCATCATGGGGTCAACGCTAAAATTTAATAGTAAAACTAATTTCTTTCCATTTATAAAATACACTACAGATAGACCTTTTCATTATATATTTTGTCTTTTCAATTCGCGCACAGCATAATCGCACGCACGTGCTGTAACGGCCATGTAAGTCAATGATGGATTTAAACAAGACGAAGATGCCATAAAGGAACCATCGGTAATGAAGACATTGGGTACTTCATGCATTTGATTAAATTCATTTAATACAGAAGTCTTCGGATCCTTTCCCATGCGCGCTGTACCCATTTCATGATTGGCATTACCTGGAAAAGAGGTATTCACATAAGGCTTCACATTTTTATAACCGACTGCTTCCATCATCTCCGCTGCTGAGTTGGCCATATCCAGCTGCATGGCTTTTTCATTTTCCTTGAACTCGCAATCTATGTTTAGCGTGAGTCTTCCCCATTTATCCCTTAAGTCAGTATTTAGCGTAACCCGATTTTCGGCATAAGGCAAGCATTCGCCATAGCCTCCTAAATTCATTTGCCAACCTCCCGGTGTTTGTGCCTCTATCTTTAATTCTTTACCGATTTTATCCGAATGATTATACCCTTCGCGTCCTGCTCCACCCTGCAAACCAAATCCTCTGATATAATCTTTACGTTGTTCTGAAATGTTACGGAAACGGGGCATGTATACACCGGTAGGCCTTCGGCCTGAATAATATTGATCATCGAACCCTTCTACTTTCGCATTAGCGCCTGCTTGCTTATGATGATCCATTAAGTTTCTGCCAACCTGATCACTACCATTTCCCAACCCATTGGGAAAACGTGAACTGGTTGAGTTTAATAATATGAATGCGGTGGCCAATGTTGCCGCATTAAGAAAAATAATTTTTGAATAAAACTCAATTACTTCATTGGTAGAGGTATCGATCAATTCAACTCCAATGGCCTTCTCCAATTTCTCGTCATAGATCACTTTATTCACAATCGAATTAGGGCGAAGGGTAAGATTGCCCGTGGCAAAAGCTGCCGGCAATGTGCTCGCATTGGTGCTGAAGTATGCCCCGTAAGGACAGCCTCTGTGGCAGAGATCGCGATACAAACATTGGCCCCGGCCCTTTACGGGTTCAGTGAGGTTGGCTGTTCTGCAGATAATTAATTTCCTGTCTGAAAACTTTTCTTCCACTTTGGTTTTAAAATCTTTCTCCACACAATTCATTTCCATGGGAGGCTGAAATTTTCCATCGGGTACATGCGGAATATTTTCAACCCTTCCACTCACTCCAATGAATGACTCCACGTAATCATACCATGGCGCTAAATCTTTATACCGGATCGGCCAATCGACCCCATGTCCATCTTTTTTGTTTGCTTCAAAGTCAAGATCACCCCAGCGCCAGGAAAGTCTGCCCCAAAGTAATGAGCGGCCTCCCACCACATCGCCTCTTATCCAATCATAACGCTTGATCTCCTGATAAGGATTCTCCAAATCGTTGATGTAGAATTGCTTGTTATCGGCACGGAATGAATAGTGGCGTGTTTGTATAAAACTTTTACGCTTATCTTCTTCAGTGAGAAGTCCACAATGCGAAATCTCCCAGATGTCTTTAGTGGCTGTATCATAGTGCGGATGCTCAACAGGCTTTCCTCGTTCCAGCATCAGCACTTTTAAACCCTTTTCACAAAGCTCTTTTGCAGCCCAGCCTCCACTAATGCCTGAACCGACCACAATAGCATCGAATGTATTTCCTTCCTTCGCTTTAGTATTCAAATTCATACTCCTTGCTTTGTGGTCAAAATAAGAATAAGTCCATTAACCGCATACGTTTAGTTTACCTGTGGTAAATGAAATCGATAAGGGTCCGTTTCTTTATTTTGGTCACATCAATAGAGACGATATTTAGGCATAGGGCACCTGACAGACACTACTCATAAAACTGAAAATAAAAACTGGAACATTGAGTTCGTTGATGCTCCGGAAAAAGCAGATGTTGTTGTGTTATGGATTGTACCTAAATCTAAATCCGTATTTGAATCGGATGGTTCGCCTTTGAATTTGTCCATATCCAAAAATGGAGTTGATGTAAATCACATCAACAGTCTGTCAGTGAAAAAGCCTACCATCATTGCAGTCAACTTCACGAATCCGCGGGTGATGGATGAGGTGTACAACGTTTCAACAAAAAATATCAAAGGTGTACTTGCCACATTTGGAACTACTCCGGAAGCGTTTCTTTACATCGTTAGAGGAAAAGTAAATCCTTACGGTAAGATGCCATTCACAACTCCAGTTTCAGAACAAGCCGCACAATACCAAAAGTCTGATGTGCCCGGAAACATGGAGGGTACAGGCTACGCATTATTTAAATTTAATGATGGGTTGAGCTATAAGAAATAGGGAGATAACACAATGACAATAAGGCAATAATAAATTGATTTACATATTGAACAGTAATAACCCAAATCAAATACTGCTCTGGTTAAATCATTTAGTTATAGACAATGCTTTTCCGCCAGCGAACTTGCCTAATGTGAAAGTTCTCAGTTTATCGTTGTTAGACGAAACCAAAACAATCGATGAGTTCGCATTCTTTATCATTTGAATATCCTTCACATTATAAGGAACAAAAAAACCGCTTTCAAAACTTTTGAGGCTTTTGAAATTAATGTTTCCTAATCCTTTCATAAAAAAACCGGGTGAAGCATCAGCAGGTGTAGTTTCTACTTCTACATCAAATTTATTTCCGGCCAGTAAAATATCCTTTACTCCATCCCCATCGAAATCCTGAACAATAATTCCATTTACTGTTGAGAGTTGGGCTTCGATTGGTAATTTTTTGATTGTGAGTTTACCTTTTTCATTCATCAGAATAACGCTTGAAAAAAGGTAAGCTTTGTAATGTATTGCATTTTGAATGTCACTTCCTAAGATGGAAGGAAGATCTGAACTGGCAAATGAAAGATACGTAGGGAATTTTTGAGCAATCTCCGGCATTTGCTGTGAAGTGCACTCTTTTCCTCTAATCGGAACAAGCAACGTGTCATTATAAAGTCTGGCAAGAAAAATATCATTAGTGCCGTTGTCATCAAAGTCCTTAGCGAAAACATGGAATGGTTTTTCTGCACTTGCTTTGAACTTATAATTTTCACCAAGATTTCCGATAATCAAATCCTGATCGCCATCGCCATCAAGGTCATCAGCAATCACCTTATTCCACCAACCTTCTGTATTTAATGTCCCGTACTGATCTGAAACATTAATCAGTCTACCTTGTTGGAGTTCATATATTTTTATTGGCATCCACTCTCCCACTATCACCAACTCTGAACTCTTATCTCCATTCAAGTCAACCCACGCTGCGGAATTAACCATGCCCACTTCAGAAAGTCCTGGTGCTTTAGCATCTGTGTTATCGGTGAATTTTCCTTTATCATTAATCAATAAATAATTTTTTGGCGATTTAGGATATACCCCTGCAACAACCTGGCCTCCTCTGAATAAATCAAGATCGCCATCTCCATCAATATCATATGATGCCACACAAGAACCACTGCTTTTTGTTCTTGGAAGATTTGCCTTTGTAAAATTTCCTTTTCCGTCATTGAGATACAGTCTATCCTGATACATTTCAGAATTTTCAGAAAATTCACTTCCTCCACTCACCACATACAAATCATTATCTCCATCCTGATCAGCATCAAATAATAGTGTGCCCATATCCTCGTAAGCTTTGTCACTTTCAAAAGCAGGCACTAATTTCTTACTATACTTTCCATCTTTTTGCAGATACAAGTTGCCTGCCTGACCAGCTGCTCCACCGATATAAAAATCATCAGCCCCATCATTGTTTACATCACCTGTTGCGATAAATGGACCACTCCTCGAAAAATTGTGTGGCAATAATATCTGATCCTTATATTCATTGAATTCATTTTCTTTATGAATGAAAGCGGTTGCCAACACACCAGCCGTTGACTCTTGAAACAGAAGTCTTTCATTAGACTTAGTTTTATCAGGACGTTGGGCCTGACCATGATTGACTTGAATCATTTGGTTAGCCGCACTTTCTTTTATTAAACTAACTAGTCCATCACTCCATACTACTTTGATGCTATCTACTTTCTGAATTTTGCCAAGCCCGAAATGAACAATGGGTTCATTAGATGAGAGATATCCCCGAACCGTTTTATTTTCGAAATACTGCAGCTTGCCCTCATAATACAATGTGACTTTGGCTCCAATGCCATTCCTATTTGCAGCCGGGCCGGTGAGTTTAATTTTGATATAGTTATTACGACTGGCTGAAGTGTTCTCATAAAGAAATGCTTCATCATCTAAATTGTTTACCACCAGGTCAAGGTCACCATCATTATCAAGATCGCCAACGGCAGCTCCATTGGAAAAACTTTCATCGTTGAATCCCCATTTATCGCCAACACTTTCAAATTGCAAGTCACCTTTATTTTTGAAAATGAAATTTTTGACTTTGATTGGCTCATACACATTAATAAATTCCTTAAATCCCTTCTCCAGCATTTCTTGTGGTGATTGATACTTATCCCTGTTCTGCCTTACAAACATGGCTAGTTTCTGTTGGGCATCACCGTCAAAAACATCACGTTTGTATCCATTAGCAACAAAAATGTCGCGATCACCATCGTTGTCAAAATCAGACAGCAGGCATGACCAACTCCATTCGGTCTTTGCGACATCTGATAATTGAGAAATCTCGCTAAAGAATAGATTACCTTGATTAAGGTGCAGTGCGTTGTGCATGTATTGCTTATGCATGCCTCCATCCACAATATTGTAAAAGCCTTCAATGTCCATGGAGGGCATAGATACTTTAGAGCGTTTGTAGTCTTGCGGCAGCATTTCACTTACGTAAATATCTTCCAACCCATCATTATTGATGTCTGCTACATCGGTTCCCATCGAGTACATCGAAATGTGATTGGTCGCTTTTTTTATTTCCTCTTTAAAGGTGCCGTTCTTTTGATTGATGTACATGTAATCGCCTTCCGCAAAATCATTCGCTACAAAAATGTCAGCATATCCATCATTGTTAAGATCAGAAGTGACTACACTTAACGCATAACCAAAATTGTTTGAGATTCCTGCCTGCATTGCAATGTCACGGAATTTTCCGTTTTCATTCAGAAACAATCGATCACGACTTGCTGCTGGTGAAAGTTTTTTCTGACGCACCATTTCCGTTAGAGGAAGATCGAATGAATCAGGACGATTGGTAACATACAAATCAAGATCATTGTCGTTATCCATATCGAAGAAGGAAGCATGGATTGAATATCCTTTTTCATCAAGGCCAAATTCTTTTGCCTGTTCTTTGAAAGTGAGATTCCCCTGGTTGATAAACAGCAGGTTTCTTCTTTCTACTTCGGTGTCATGCCAACCTCCTTTACAAACATAAATATCAAGAAGGCCATCCTGGTTAATGTCAACCATAGTTACTCCGTTGTTCCATTTTCCATTTCCAGCAACTCCTGCCGTTTCGGTGATGTCTTTGAATTTCAGATTACCTTCATTGAGGTATAATTTATTAGGCACTTCATTGCCTGTAAAATAAATATCCGAAAGCCCATCATTGTTGATATCACCTATGCCTACACCTCCGCCATTATATACATAAGCGAACAAGTCAAAGTAGTTGTTGATGTTTTCATCTACGATGTTTTTAAAGGTTACACCACTTTGGTTTGATGATACTTTTTTAAATACCGGTTCTTCGGTGGTTAATGGTTCTTGCTTTATTTCAGATACTTCTCTTTTTTGATTGCAACTGAAAAGAAGCAATGAAATGATGGTGGTGAATAAAAACGCTGCGTAAATTTTTTTGTACATAAGAAGGATATTTCTTCGGTCAAACTAAATGGTTGAGAATTTAACAATCCCACTTATTCTCCCGATAGTTTACAAATTTCAAGATAAATGGAGTAGGATTAAAATAAAAATAGGCCGCAGATTTCTCAGCGACCTATTTATCCCAAATATTAACTACTAATTACAATTCGGTCCGCCAGGATAGCCGCAATTTTGCTCATACCCACCTAATGTTCTGTCCAATTGATTTTGAATAATTGGCCTACGTGTAAAGTGGATGTCTACGCGATTTAATGCTTCCTTGTTATACAGGTTAACTCTGCTCACTAAAGTTTGTGTACGTACTAAATCATACCAACGGCATTGTTCAGCATCCAGCTCACGAGCTCTTTCATCCAGGAGATAATCCAATGTGATGGTTGCTGGTGTATTGGCAGCATCATTCATATCAACTCCTGCAAACGCTGCACGTTGGCGCACGAATACAACATCTGCTCTCGCACCTGCAGCATTACCTTGTTTAAATCTTGCTTCCGCTCGCAACAAATAAGTATCAGCCAAGCGGAAAGCAAACCAATCTCTGGAACCCTCCATCCATTGAATCGTTGGGCGCAAGGGATCCATAAATTTCTTTATGTGGGCATACTGGAACTCGTTATAATAATCTTTACCAGCATCTGTCCTTAGTATGACCTGGTAACGTGTAGCCTTCCGCTTAGCCACAGTCCATACTGCTTCCTTGCCAGGCCCTGGAATATAGATTGCTGTGTCACCTACAGTTAATCTGGGTTTTCCAAGATCAGCCGCAGTAACCAGAGAGCCGTCCTTCTTTGTAGCACCAGCATCAATATAGGCTTGTGTCCATAAAAATGCAGCTGTGTTACCATTGCTAATCCAAACCTTCTTATAAGTTTGGTCATAGCGATTGTCAATACTTCGCGAAGCGCCCCACAAATCAAGAAGATATGCTGTAGGTCTGAATCTTTTAAATGGTCTTCCGTTGGCAATGTCCCGTATCATTCCTGGCTGATTATCATATTGCATCAGGAAGTATAGATGTCCACGGTTTCCTTCTCCAGGAGCTACACCATCTCCACCGCTGTTCAGCAGAACATCAGTTGAATTCTGAACAGCAAAAATTATTTCTTTATTGTTTTGCTTGGATTGATCCCAAAGTTCGGCATGGCTGGGAACCATCGAATATGTACCACTGCTAATTACAGCCGTAAGGTTGGTTTCGGCAGCAGCGAAGTCGGCAGCTGAGTTGAGTAACCAGCCTCTTGTTAAAAGAGCTAACCCCATCAGATGCTGTGCAGCGCCTTTTGTTGCTCTTCCATATTGAGGTTGTGTAGCGGGCAGGTCGGCAATGGCGGCTGTGAGATCTGGAATGATGGCCTGAGCATACACTTCTTCAGCAGAAGTTTTGTTAGCGTCAACAACGGCCCCAACCGTCTCTTCTAATCGAAGATCAGCAAATCCCCATTGACGAATAATAGTGAAATAGTAATATGCACGTAAGAATTTAGCTTCTGCTACTCTTGTTTTTTTGATTGTAGCATCCATGTCTGTTACGGCCTCTGAACGACCGATTACCGCATTTGCTTGATTGACCCCCTTATACAGGTATTCCCACATTTCTCTTAATCCTGAATCATCAGCACGAAGAGTTGCATCATACCAGTTAAAACCTTTAAAGCCGCCATCGGCACCATTGGTATAAGTGTCGGTACCGAATACGGTAAGTGAATAAGCCCTTTCATTACTGTGTACATATTTTAAGTAAGAATAGGTGCCATCAACAGCATCCTCAAGACCGGCTGCGGTAGCATAATAAGATGCTGAAACATCTGAAACTAATTCCTCTTTAAGGAAATCTTTACACGACTGAATATTAAAAGCCACAAGAGCCACAATAAGATATAGTGATTTCTTCTTCATAATCATTCTGATTAAAAGGTTATGTTAACTCCGCCCATAAATACTTTATTCGATGGTACGTTTCCTGAATCAACCGAGTTAACTGATTCCGGATCCATGAGTTTATACTTTGACCATACCATTGGGTTTTGAGCTGTGAAATAAACTCTGAAATTGGTCATACCCAGTGATGAGACAATACTCTTCGGTAGATTATACCCAAGAGAAACGGTTCTTAACTTGACGAACCCTCCATCGAAATATCTTAAGGTATTACCATAAGCCGGACTTTCCTGGGCAAAATTAGGTCTGGGATAGTCATTGGTAGGATTGTCTATTGTCCAATAATCAACATCAATGTTATTATAACGGCCCTGCATAGTAGCCTGGCTGGCACTAAACTGACTATTAATTGTATAACCAAGGCGATAATACAGGAAAAACGAAAAGTCGATTCCCTTGTAAGAGAAGCTGTTGTTAAACCCACCATATGCTTTTGGAACATCGCTACCGAGAATTACACGGTCTTTCGGGCCAATAGGATCGGGCTTTCCGTCACCATTTGCGTCTGTAACCTCCTGGTCTTTAATTTTAATTTCTCCGGGATATGCTCCGTAGTTAGCTGCCTGTGTAACTTCATCAGCCTGCCAGATACCAATCTTTTGATAATCAAAAAATACGCGAAGGGGTTGACCTAAAAACCAGCCGTTACCCGTGTCGCTTATACTATTGCCATTGGCATCTCTTTGAGCAAGGTCAATAATTTCTTCCTTATAGTGAGCTACATTGAAATCTGCATCCCATTTAAAGCCAGCCTGCGTAGTGATTATATTAGCATGTAAGCTGACTTCATAACCCCTCGTGCGGGTTTCGCCAATGTTCTGAAATACAAATCCGTATCCTGTTGAAGGAGGAATGTTTCGTCTCAGCAACAAGCCTGAAGTGTTAGTCTGATATAGGTCAATAGTACCGCTTAAACGGCCATTAAATAATCCAAAGTCAACACCAATATCTTCCGTTGCCATTTTCTCCCAACCCAGTTCGGGGCTAGGAATTTCTGAAAGGGCAAAGCCCTGTGCGCCTCCAGTTTTATTCCATGAATAAAGAGATTTAGCAAGAACCCCTTGTGTTTTGTATGGGTCGATGGATGTATTACCAACCACACCATAGGATGCCCGTAATTTCAAATCGCTGACCACATCAACACCAGACATGAAGCCCTCATCTTTAATTCTCCATCCTACTGAAAGTCCAGGAAACGAAGTCCATTTATTACCTTCGGCCAATCGTGATGAACCATCTGCTCTAATGGATGCCTGGAACAAATATTTTCCTCTGAAGGCATAATTTATACGGCCCATTCCTGACATTAAAGACCAGGGTAAATACCTGCTTCGAAGAGCGCTTATGGTAGTTGCCGTGCTTAAATTATACCATTTTTGATATTCATAAGGAAGTCCGGCTACTGAAGAATATTGAGTCTCATAAAAGTTTTCCTGAATACTAAATAAGCCAGTAACTCCAAACACGTGTTCACCAATGGTCTTGTTATAGGTAAGTAAGTTTTCGATGGTATAACCAACATTAGACTCATTTTGATAAGTTGCCCTTGGCGCACCATTTTTCACATTGTTAGTAAATTGACCTTCAAAAGTTCCGTGGGTAACATACCTTAAATCTATTCCTGCCAACAATTTATATTTCAAACCCGCAACAATTTCTGTTTCTAAATAAGCCGAAGAGAAAACGCGATTCGTCTTTGTCTCATTAATTCTTTTTCCGTCTACTAATTCACTTAATGGGTTTGATCTTATCCCGTCACCAATAGGATTAAAATTTATAGTTCCATCAGCATTATATGGATTACCTAACGGGCTTTGGTTGACCGCTTCACTTAATGCACTTCCTATATTATCCGCCAACAAAGAATGGGTGAAACTATTTGACATGCCAACTTTAAACCGTTTGCTGATCTGGTGATCCAGGTTGATACGTGCAGTTAATTTTGTAAAGTCTAATCCCTGGATAGTTCCACCTTGATTGAAATATCCGAGACCCATGTTGAACTGTGTCTTTTCATTGCCCCCGTTAACCGTAACACTATGATCAGTCTGGCTGCCATTTTGAAAAATCAATTTTTGCCAGTCTGTTGCTTGTACACCAGCGGGATTGGTAGCATTTGCTAATTCGGTTGGATCTCTGAAAGTACCAGTTGGTCCGCCATCAGGGCTAAACACAGAACCCGGGGCTCCCCAGGCTGCGCGCCCTACTGAGCCGCCAACTTTATCTAATCGGTTAGCTTCGCGCTTAAGTGCCACAAACTGATCACCGTCCATCATGTCAACAGTTTTAAATGGTTGTGTAACACCGTAGTATCCTGAATAAGATACACTTGTCTTCCCGGATTTACCTCGCTTGGTGGTGATCAATACTACACCATTTGCACCTCTTGAACCATAAATTGCAGTTGCTGCTGCATCTTTCAACACCTCAACGGAAGCGATGTCAGCTGGGTTGAGGTCATTTAATGGACTGCTTCCAGAAGTTGTGAAAGTAAGTCCATCAGTCGTACTTGTTCCTGAACCAATAGGGATACCATCAACAACAAACAAAGGATCATTTGAGGCATTCAGTGACCTGCGACCTCTAATCAAAATTGAAGGAGCTGAACCAGGTTTTCCATCAAATTGCTGAACATCCACACCTGCTATCTGTCCTTTCATAGCTTCAAGCGGGTTAGTCGTAGCTATCTTTCTTATAGCGTCTCCATTTATGGAGGAAATGGCAGCTGTAATCTCGCGCTTTTCCTGCGTTCCATATCCAACTACTACCACTTCTGCCAAGGATGTGACATCGGAATTCATGGCAATGTCAATGGATGATTTTGTCCCTACAACAGTCTCTGTGGTTGAAAAACCAATGGCGCTAAACACCAATACAGATTCTGATGAAGGCACATTGATAGAATACTTACCATCACTATCACTTACGGTACCCATTGAGGTGCCCTTGATGATAATGTTTACGCCCGGGAAGCCTTGTCCGTCTTCAGCTGAAGTTACTCTTCCAGTGACCAGGCGATCCTGAAAGTCTAGGTTTGCATGTGTGCCAGCAGCCCATGCGACTGGGCCACAGCAAACCAACATAAGCAAAAATCCTATCGGCATGCTCCGAAGGATTCTTCTAAAGTTAGATAGAGTCTTATACATAATTAGGGGATTGGGTTTCGGTTTTAATTGTTTTAATTCTTGACCATGGTACTTTTCAATATTATTCCCATTGTTTTTAAATAGGATTAAGCACACTAAGGCTCTGAATTCTAAGACGTAAGAACATAAAGCCTCCCTTACACGCCATTGGAGTTTATTGATTTTTTAAAGTTTGTCTTAATGATTTGAGCGCCCGCCCCATCTGGGTTTCTATCGTTTTCACACTCAATTGCAGCGATTCGGCAATTTCATGGTACTTCATGCCATGGTCTCTGCTTAGTTGAAAAACCAACCGGCATTGTCTTGGCAAACTTGCCACCGCTTTCTCAACCTGCACTTGAAGTTCTTTAAACTCTGAGTGTTTATGAGGATCAAAATTGTTGCATGAAACTGCAGCCGCTTCTTCAATATTGACCCACAACGATTTTTTTTCTTTTCTCAGGTGATCAAAAGACATGTTTCGCACGGAAGTGTACAAATACGACTTTGCCGAGCTGGAGATAATAATGCGCTTGCGATTGCACCAGATTTTCAAAAAAACTTCGCTGACTAACTCTTCTGCTACTTCATTGATTTGGACAAGCTTTTTACAAAAGTTTCTGAGTGGATTGTAGTTGACATAAAAGAGCATTTCGAAAGCAACATAATCATCATGCTGAAGCACTCTGGAAAATAAATGATCAATATCGATACAAGCTGAATTAGCCTTGCCGGCAGATGCTTTTAAGTGGGCTTTTCTCGGTCTGGCAAGAGGTAAAGTTGTCCTCATTTATGCAAACGTTTGTCTTAATGTTATGTGAGGTTACCCTTTGTTTTTTCAATAAAACAGGGGTTGCCGGAATTTTTTAACGGTCTCCGTCCCGGGAACGGTACCGAAATTTTATTTACCTTAGCATTACAGACACAAAAGAATATTATGTCGAAGAGCGCTGCCACCATACGGGATATTGCCCGAATACTTGGGATTTCAAAGTCGACCGTTTCGCGTGCGCTGAACGATCATTACGATGTTAATCCTGAAACAGCCCGCAAAGTGCGTGAGCTGGCAGCTCAAATTGACTATCATCCAAACGTACTGGCACAACACTTAAAGCAACAGCGCACCAACACGATTGGCGTTGTAATTCCAGAGACTGTAAATCGTTTTTTTTCAAAAGCGATAGGTGGCATTCAGCAAGTAGCAAACAGCGCTGGTTATAATGTGATGATCTGTCAATCAAACGAAACACTGGCTACCGAACAAAATAACGTAAGAACCCTGATAGACAGTCGCGTAGATGGTCTGCTCGTTTCGGTGTCAAGAGAAACGGACCGCCATGAACATTTGCAGTATGCCATTGATAAAGAAGTGCCACTTGTTTTTTTTGATCGTATCATAGAAGAATTGAATGCCTCACAAGTGTATTCTGATAACTATGATATCTGCTTTCAGGGGACCGAACATTTATTGGCGCAAGGCTGTAAGAGAATTGCCTTCATTGCAGGCCCCAAACATTTATATACTAGTCGAAATCGACTAAACGGATACCTGGATGCCTTGAAGAAACATAAAATTGCCATCAATGAATCATTGATTATATCCACCAATTACAGTGTCAATGATATGGAGAATTATATGCGGAAACTTTTCAACCTGCGTCAAAAACCAGATGGGATTTTTGCCATCAACGATATGGCCGCGTTGGAAATTATGCACATTTTAAAAAGACGCGGTTTGAATATACCAAAAGATGTTGCCGTGCTTGGTTTTAATAATGAAAATATTTGCAGTCTTATTGAGCCAACTTTAAGCAGTATTGACCACCCGGCATTTGAAATGGGGGTGGCCGCTGCTGAAATCCTATTGAAGCAAATCAGTTCGAAAGAAATTTTTCAGGAAAAAAGATTAATCAAAAGCAGGTTGGTTATCCGCGAATCTACCAACCGCATTCTATAGTTCTTTCAAACTATCAAGAATGCCGTGTTGATCTATTTCATAGAGATAGTCTCTCGTCATTTCCGTCAGATTCGGAATTGTGGTGAGATCCTTTCCCCACCATTGGTCTTTGCTCAATACTTTTCGGCACAGTTCCTCCATTCCGGATTTTGAATAGCTTCCCTCCTCCCAAACTTTACGCATAAAGCTAAGTACCTCCTCACTATCCTTCAAAGGGATCTCTTTTCCTCCCTTCAATCCGCGATAAAAGAAAATCAATGCTGCTAATGCATAAGCAAAACGCTGCGACACGACACCACTTTTATCCAGCTGTGCCAATAAGGATGGTAACACGCGTGCATTAAATTTTGAAAAGCTATTAAGACTTATTGAAATCAACTGATGATCAATAGCCGGGTTGCGAAATCGATTAATTACTTCTTCAGCATATTGTTCCAACTCTAAAAGATCACCCGGTATTTGTGGCATAATATCATCATAGATCATGCGCTTGATGTATCGGCCAACGATAGGATGCTCAATCGCTTCGCGCACGGTATTCAGCCCTGCTAAATAACCTACGCAAGCCATGCAGGTATGAGCCCCATTCAAAATCCGGACTTTACGTAATTGATAGGATCTTAAATCATGTGTGTAAATAACGTTTAGCCCAGCCTTTTTAAATGGCAATACTTCTTCTACCCATCTCGGGCCTTCAATTACCCATAAATGAAACCATTCTGCCTCCACCACTAATTCATCGATATAACCAAGTTCTGCAAATACCGTCTCCTTCGGCTTCTTTGGAAAACCTGATACAATGCGGTCTACCAGTGTGCTGCAAAATGTTACATCCGCATTTAACCAGGTGTTAAACTCCACAGGCAATGACCAGAGTTCAGCATACTGAATGATGCACGACTTTAACTCAGCACCGTTTTGAGGGATCAGTTCTGTAGGCAAAATCAATAAGCTATTGTCAAGCTTGTGCAGAAAGCGTTTAAACAATAACTGAGTTAATTTGCCCGGAAAAGTAGAAGCTACGCTGTCCAGCATGACATCCTGCGATGAAAATTTTATTCCTGCTTCGGTGGTATTTGAAATAATAAACTGAAGATCAGGGTTCATGGCTTCATTTAAAAAAGCTTCGAAGTTCTGGTAAGGGTTTACAACGCGCTGAATGACATCTACTTTAAATTGCTGACTTACAAACTCCTCCTTGCGGATGCCTTTAACGATAACAGTAAATACACCTTCCTGATTTTCTAGCGTGTTGCTATTGGAAATACTTTGCACCACACACACACCGCCATTGAGCCCAACTTTTTGGTTCATCTCCTGCACCATCCAATCGGCAAAGCCTCGTAAAAAATTCCCTGTTCCAAATTGAAGGATTTTTACCGGGTATTGATTTCTGACTAATTCGTGAACATGTTTACGAACGGGTAGCTCAACTTGCATAAACGCTGTTTATAAGATTAAGACTCCAGGAACTCAAACTAACCCTTACACCATTAAGGGAAATACTGTAAATTTTCGTCATTAGAGTGCTTGCAATTACTATTAATTTGTTTCAAATCGATACTTTAAAATATCCATGGTTAACCTTGAACTTAGTCCCTCAGATCTCTCGCACAAACTTCTACGTTTCTGGAAACTTTCCGGGGAGAAAATTAACCTTATTGAAAAAAATTATGATGCACGTAAAGGATCTCCGGTATTTACGATTGCTGGAAGGTATTCAACCCGTGGTTGGACCGAATGGACACAGGGATTTCAATATGGCTCTTCCATTTTGCAATTTGACGCGACAGGAGAAAATAGTTTTTTAGAATCCGCAAGAAAAAAAACGCTGGAGGTAATGGCTCCTCATGTAAGTCACATTGGTGTGCACGATCATGGTTTTAATAATGTGAGCACCTATGGCAATCTCCTCCGCCTGATGAGAGAAGGAAAGATACCATTCAATGAGTGGGAAAAGAACTTCTATGAGTTGGCATTAAAGATTTCCGGAGCCGTGCAAGCGAGTCGCTGGACGGTTATAAAAAACGGAGGTTTTATTCATTCCTTCAATGGCGCTCATTCATTATTTGTTGATACCATCCGATCATGCCGGGCACTGGTTGTAAGTCATAGCTTAGGCCATGTATTTCAGGCTGAAGGCGATGTGAAGATTAATTTATTGGACAGGGGACTACAACACATGCGCGCCACTGCGGATTACTCAGTTTATTATGGTGAGGGGCGCGACACGTACGATATATGGGGAAGAACTGCGCATGAAAGTGTTTTCAATGTGAAAGATGGAAACTTCCGTTGTCCGAATTCGCAGCAAGGCTATACCGGTTTTACAACTTGGACACGAGGTCTGGCCTGGGCCATGTGCGGTTTTGCGGAAGAGTTAGAATGGCTCGATACCGTTAATGAACAAGAACTGAAAAGTTTAGGCAACAAAGACAGTCATTCTTCTTATATGTTGAAGGCAGCAAAAGCTACGTGTGACTTTTACATTGCCAACACACCTGTGGATGGCATACCTTATTGGGATACCGGTGCACCGGATCTTTACAAGATCAATGACTATATGAATAAACCTGCTGATCCATACAATGAACATGAACCTGTGGACAGTTCGGCAGCAGCCATCGCATCACAAGGATTGTTACGACTTGGTAAATATCTTATCGATAAAAATGATCAAAGTGGTCATCAATATTGGCAAGCCGGACTCACGGTGTTACATACACTTTTGGATGAACCTTATCTGAGCACAAATCCATCCCATGAAGGATTGCTACTGCATTCGATCTACCACCGGCCAAATGGTTGGGATTATATTCCCGAAGGAAGTAAAATCCCCAATGGTGAATCAAGCATGTGGGGCGATTATCATATTCGTGAAGTGTGTCTTTATCTTCAAAGGATCATTCACAAAGAAAAATATTATACATTCTTTAATTGTGTGCAATGAGTGCGAAGCCACTAACTGATCTTTCTCAATTATGCGTTCACACGATTACCACAAAACCGTGGAGTATTGAAACTGCGGCACAAAACTTTTCAAGTGCTGGTGTGAAAGGAATTACCGTGTGGCGCGATGCACTGAATGGAAGAAATATAAAACAAACCGGACAACTCCTTCGCGATTCTGGTTTGAACATTGTCTCACTTTGTCGTGGTGGATTTTTTCCGTCCATTGATGCAGCAAAAAGAAAAGCAGCGATCGATGACAATCGAAAAGCCATTGAAGAAGCTTCATCGTTAGGTGCGCCCATGGTTGTTTTAGTTTGTGGTGCAGATGCTAATCAATCATTGGAAGATTCACGAAAACAAATACAAGATGGTATCGAAGCAGTTCTTGGTGACGCAAAAAGTACTGGCGTAAAATTAGCGATCGAACCCCTGCATCCGATGTATGCCGATACGCGTTCGGCTATCAATACACTTGCACAAGCTAATGATATGGCTACCAATATAAATTCACCCTATGTTGGTGTAGCAGTAGATGTGTATCATCTCTGGTGGGATTCAATTCTGGAACAAGAAATAAAACGGTGTGGAAAAAATAATCACCTCTTCGCTTTTCATATCTGCGATTGGAATGTGCCGACCACCGACTTTTTAAATGATCGTGGGCTGATGGGCGAGGGATGTGTCCCGGTAAAAAAAATAAGAGGCTGGGTGGAAGAAACCGGATTTAATGGTTTCTATGAAGTGGAAATATTTTCAAACAAATTCTGGAGTCAGGATCAATCTCACTTTTTGAATAATATTATCAAAGCCTATAAAGAAAAATCGTAATGAACTTCTTTGAACCACGAAGGCACAAAGCCACGAAGGTTCACAAAGAAAATACATGAACATATTACTAATTCAATACATCTGAAAATGCAAGTACATAAAGTAGGAATCATCATGAACGGTGTTACAGGCCGAATGGGAACAAACCAGCACCTGTTGCGATCTATTGCTGAAATCATGAAACAAGGTGGCGTAAAAGTCAATGCCGGTGAAACGATCATGCCTGATCCGATATTGGTCGGTCGTGATGTCAACAAGCTTGAAAAACTTTGCGCACTATCAGGAGTTAAAAAAATGACCACGAACCTGGATGAAGCATTAGCGGATCCCAATAACATTATTTATTTCGATTCGCAGACAACCGGAAGGCGGGCCGATGCTGTTCGTAAAGCGGTAAAAGCAGGCAAGCACATCTATTGTGAGAAACCGATTGCCGTTGACACGAAGACTGCATTGGAACTTCATAAAATCTGCACCAATGCCAAACTTAAAAACGGAGTGGTTCAGGATAAACTGTGGCTTCCCGGCATCATGAAATTAAAACGCTTAATTCAACAAGGCTTTTTCGGAGAAATTCTTTCCGTAAGAGGTGAGTTTGGGTATTGGGTATTTGAAGGTGATAACATTCCCGCTCAGCGTCCTTCATGGAATTACAGAAAAGAAGATGATGGCGGAATCATTGTTGACATGCTTTGTCATTGGCGCTATGTGCTCGACAATGTTTTCGGAAAAGTAAAAGCTGTTTCATGCCTCGGTGCCACGCACATTCCACAACGATTTGACGAACAGGGTAAACCTTATAAATGCACCGCTGATGATTCTGCTTACGCAACGTTTGAATTGGAAGGCGGAGTTATCGCTCACTTCAATTCATCGTGGTCGGTGCGCGTGAGGCGCGATGATTTGCTCACGCTTCAGGTGGATGGAACAAAAGGTTCGGCCGTAGCTGGCTTGCGCGAATGTTATATTCAACATTATGGCAACACACCAAAGCCTGTTTGGAATCCAGACATTGCTCAACCAATTAATTTCTTTGAAGGCTGGTCGAAAGTTCCTGAGCAGGAACAGTATGACAACGCATTCAAAGCACAATGGGAATTGTTTTTAAAGCACGTGGTAAAAGATGAACCCTTTCCATGGGACTTGCGCGATGGTGCCCGAGGTGTGCAGTTGGCTGAAAAAGGAATTGAAAGTTGGAGTAAACGTTGCTGGATGGATGTGCCTGCTCTTTGAAAAGTAGGCCGTTGGCAAAGGGCAGTAAGCAATATGTGGTCACCATTTATGATGACAAGCAGAAAAAGAATTAAAAACATCAAATGAAAAAAGTAGCGCTGATTACCGGAGGAAGCCGGGGTATTGGATTTGGCATTGCATGCCATCTTGCGAAAAATGGTTTTGACATCGCCATCAATGGAGTGAGAGAAGAATCGGCTGTTCAGGATGCTATAAAAACTTTGGAGGATTTACGTGCCAGGGTGATTTATTGTCAGGGTAGCATTGCATCCACTACCAATCGAAAAAAAATTATTCAACAAGTCAAGGATCAGTTTGGAAGGTTGAATGTACTGGTGAACAATGCGGGTATTGCGCCTCAAGAAAGACGCGATGTGCTAGAGACCACCGAAGAAAGTTTTGATGATGTCGTTTCAACCAATTTAAAGGGAAACTATTTTCTAACGCAGCAAGTAGCGAATTGGATGATTGAACAGAAAAATTCTGACATAACATTTAAAGGGTGCATTATTAATGTATCATCCATCTCCGCTACCGTAGCTTCTGTTAACCGAGGCGAATATTGCATTTCAAAAGCAGGGCTAAGTATGTCTACTCAATTATTCGCTGTGCGATTGGGTGAGTTTGATATTCCGGTTTATGAAGTGCGTCCGGGTATCATCAGTACTGATATGACATCAGGAGTAAAATCGAAATACGATAAGTTAATCGAAGATGGATTAACCGTGCAAAAAAGATGGGGTTTTCCCGATGATGTTGGGAGTGTTGTTGCTTCGCTGGCAACAGGAAATTTTCCTTATTCAACTGGCCAGGTAATTATGGTTGATGGAGGCCTCACTATTCCAAGATTATAAATTCCGTTTGATACTTTTGCAGAAGGAAGTTTGAAGTATTAATGAATTAACTATAAAGAATTGTTTATGTATTTGATGGAACAAACCATGAGGTGGTTCGGGCCCAAAGACCCGGTAAGTTTATCCGATATTCGGCAGGCAGGATGCACAGGGGTAGTCACCGCTTTACACCATATTCCTGTAGGAGACATCTGGACGATAGAAGAAATCAACATTCGTAAAAAGCAGGTTGAAGATGCAGGACTTACCTGGACAGTAATCGAAAGTTTACCTGTTCATGAAGACATTAAAAAGCAATCGGGTGATTTCAAAAATTGGATTGAGAATTATAAAGTCAGTTTGAAAAATGTGGCTGTTTGCGGATTGAAAGTAGTTACTTATAATTTCATGCCCATCCTGGATTGGATGCGGACAGACCCACGCTACACCATGCCCGATGGCAGCAAAGCACTTCGTTTTGAAAAATCAGCATTCGTTGCTTTTGATCTTTTTCTTTTGAAGCGCCCGGGTGCAGAAAAGGATTATACATCAGAAGAAATTACGAAAGCAAAAAGTCGGTTCGAGAACATGACCGCCATCGAGAAAGAAACGCTTTATAATAATGCGTTGCTAGGATTGCCAGGCAGCGAAGAGCGTTTTACAGAAGAACAAATCCTCGCTGCGCTGAAGACCTATGCGCATATCGATGCAAAAAAATTAAAAGAGCACCTGTTTTATTTCTTACAACAAATTGTTCCTGCTGCTGAATCACTCGGGCTTAAATTAGCCATACATCCTGATGATCCTCCATATCCAATCCTCGGACTTCCAAGAGTGGTGAGCACAGAACAAGATGCCAAAGAATTATTAGCAGCAGCGCCTTCCGTTGCCAACGGACTTTGTTTTTGCACCGGATCGTATGGTGTGCGCGCCACTAATGATTTACCCGGCATGGTGAATCGTTTGGGTGATCACATTCATTTCTTACACTTGCGAAACACCAGACGAGATGCAGAAGGAAATTTTTATGAAGCCGATCATCTGGATGGTGATACCGATATGCCTGCAGTAGTTCGTGAGATTATTTTGTTGATGAAACGTACCGGACAATCCATTCCGATGAGACCCGATCATGGACATCAGATGTTGGATGACCTCACCAAAAAAACATTACCCGGATATACGGCTATTGGAAGATTACGAGGTCTTGCTGAATTGCGTGGATTGGAGCTTGGGATTGCTACGTATCTCAAATAGAAACTGAATGATTAGCCACAGATTCATTGGTTAAATATAATCAGTGAATCTGTGGCTTAAATTTTTACCTCAACTCATTGGGCTTCACCATATCCATATCACTATAATCAAGATTTTCGCCAGCCATTCCCCAGATAAACGAATAGTTTGATGTTCCTGCTCCACTATGAATGGACCACGGTGGCGAAATTACCGCTTGATTATTCAGCACCCAGATGTGCCTTGTTTCATTCGGCTCTCCCATAAAATGGCACACTGTATTCCCTTCCGCAATATTAAAATAAAAATAGGCTTCCATTCTTCGATCATGCGTGTGTGGTGGCATTGTATTCCAAATGCTTCCGGATTTTAATTCAGTGAGTCCCATTTGCAGTTGACACGTTTGAACTTTGGGATGAACAAGGAGCTTGCGAATAACTCTGTTGTTTGCATTGCCCGAACTTCCAAGCTCAACCGTTTCAGCTTCTTCCAAACTAACCTTCTTGGTAGGATACGAAGCATGAGCTGGAGCTGAGTTAAAATAGAAAAGAGCAGAACCACCGGCATGACTTGAGAATGAAACATTCTCAAGATCTTTACCAATGTATAAAGCTTCTCTGTTTTTGAGTATATAACTTTTTCCATCAGCATTCACTTCGCCTGTTTCTCCTACATTGATGATACCGATCTCTCTGCGTTCAAGAAAATAAGAAGACTTCAGCGAATCAAACGTTTCCAGTTTTACTTCACCAATAACCGGTTTGATGCCGCCAATGATCAGCCGATCGTAGTGTGAATAAACCACTTGTATGGCATCATCGATAAACAAATCTTCGATGAGAAATTGTTGTCTTAATTTAGCTGTGTCATAACCCTTAAAATCTTGCGGGCTGGTTGCGAATCGGACTGAACTTTGTAACGTCATATCAAGATCAAGTTTACTTTGTAATTATCATACCATTTCCACCATCGCCTTGATTACTCCATTGGCAGGATTTAACCAGGAAGCAAACTGATCCTTCACCTGATTAAACTCAACCCGGTGCGTGATGTAGGTAGTCGGATTTATCGATCCATTTTTAATCGAATTAATAACGTGGGTAAAATCTTCACGCGTAGCATTACGGCTACTCATTAATGTTGCTTCACGCTTATGAAATTCCGGATGACTGAAACTGATCATCTCTTTCTGTAACCCTATCAAAACATATCGGCCACCATGAGCCATAAAATCGAATGCGCCATTAATCGCACCACGACTTCCTGTTGCATCGATTACGACAGTAGGCATATCACCATTCGTGATCGCTCTTACTTGTTCAACAACATTGGAGTTTGATCCATTAATCGTGAATGGAACATTTAATTTATCCTTACAGAATTGAAGGCGAGAATCAACCAGATCCAGGGCGATCACCTGACCTCCGGCAATTCGGGCAAACTCCATGGTGCCTAAGCCGATTGGTCCAGCCCCAACCACCAATACAGATTCACCTTCCTGAATTCCGGCTCTTCGTACACCATGTGCGCCAATCGCCAATGGTTCTATCAAAGCAAGCGAATCAACATCCAATCCGTCTCCATGAACCAATGAGTATGAAGGCACCGATAAATATTCAATCATTCCTCCATCAATGTGAACTCCGGAAACTTTAAGCGTTGCACAACAGTTTGGCCTTCCATTACGACAGGCAATACAAGATCCGCAATAAAAGTATGGAATGAAGGTGACGATTTCATTTTGTTTGAAATCATTTCTTCCATCAACATCTACCAACTCAGCGGCCAGTTCATGACCAAGAATCCTGGGATAATTAAAATAAGGTTGAGTGCCTTCAAACGCATGAAGATCAGTGCCGCAAATTCCAATGCGTTTGATTCTCAGAATAGCATGATCTTTTGTGAGTGCCGGTCGCTCAGATTCTCCATATTCAAAGTGAGCGGGTGAGATGCATGTTAACTTTTTCATGAAGCACGGAAGGTGATAAAGATTTTGGAGGCTGTTATTTTTGCTTCGCCAAATCCAGCGCTTTGGTTGTCGTGTAGTATTTTGTTAACATGTTGGGCACTTCCCAATCTGGTATATTGCGATTGTTGAGATACTCCAGAAATTTCTCCATCACACGACCAAAGTGCGCTTCGTGTCCTTCCTTATAGGAATCAGGAACGATCACTTCCCATCCGTCTTTCATTTTATTTAACTCAATGCCTGGGTACTTTGCTTGAATGGTTTGTAAATTTTTAGTTAACGTGGTTTCAAACTGAGCATCATTAACCAATGGTTGAATGTAAAGCGCTGGTTTGTACTGTTGTTCTGCTCCTTGCTTGATAACAAGGTCTGCCTTTGTTCCACGCATGATGGAGTAATGTGTATCTCCTGCTCCTTCCGGTGCTTTATAATTCCAGATTACAGAGACTTTAGCGTGCACATTTTTCAATTTATAGTTGATCTCTCCATTCGAATAGATTTTAAGAACAGTATCATTCATCACGTTCTCTTTTAAATATTCCGGGAAAGCATCGCGCTTAGTGATTGCCTTAAATTCACTCAATGTCATTTCAGTGGTTGTTCTTTTGGCATTGATCAACTCTACATCACGGGTATAATCCAAAACCTGCTCCGGGAAACATTCCCATTGCACAAGATCAACAAGATGGGTTGTTACATCAACAATCCCCTCCCCTTGTTGCTCAACATCCATAAACCATGCTGGACGGGTGAGAATGCTCCGGGAAACGTATTTATAAAAATGGTGAACGCTTTCTTTTGTTACGGAAGGATTTCCAGGTGTTCCTTCTTGTAGTACACCGAACACCTCCTTCAACATCGAAAATTCTTTTTGAAGCATCGTAGTGATCTCGAAGCGCTCGGTCATAATATCATATAAGAGAAGATTATTTTTCTTCGCGGTTTCGAATGCACTTTTCAAAACTTCAAAGTCTTCTGTTTTGATGATCATGGGTTTGTCGGCCAGCACATTAAAGCCCGCTAGTAAGGATTTAGAAATATATTCTGTCTTCTTCTTATTGTTTCCGGAAAGCACCACTACGTTGCCGGCCTTTTGGCTAATCATCTCCTCAAAGAAATCATCACCATAATAAACTTCTTCCTTCCAATGGGTTGGATTCTCTGCCCGTGTGTTAAATCCATCTATTCGCTTCAAATGAAATCCAACATCGGTTCCTTCCGGTGCATAAACATGAACCACGGAGTCCACATGGGCATACATGGATTTTTGTACCAGTGCAGCATGAAAATGACCAGGATCGACCGTAATCAAACGAACTGCCTTGTCTGATTCTTTATTTTCTGTAGGAGTTGAGCAAGACATACCTAAAGCAAGAAAAGAGAGTGTGTAAATTGTTTTCATCAATACGTTTGTCGGGTTATCCAAAATTTCTTATTGCCATAAAGTTCTAACAATAAGGTTTAATTCATAGTCAAAGTATAAGGCTTTCTCTGCGGTCTGCTCAGCATTTTGTTTGCCTCATCATCATTCTTAAATCGCTCTGTCGTTGGATCCCAATACACTTTTCTATCCAGCTTCATCACAATATGATGAACAAG
This sequence comes from Cyclobacteriaceae bacterium, assembly GCA_043774745.1. Classification (GTDB taxonomy): domain Bacteria; phylum Bacteroidota; class Bacteroidia; order Cytophagales; family Cyclobacteriaceae; genus ELB16-189. The sequence goes on from JAYVTC010000119.1 coordinate 78,487, forward strand.
GCAGGTAGAGCAGGAACGGTGAGCTTCTTCTACCGGTGCAATGTTTGGTTTTTTATCACGAATACTTTCCAACCAGTTGCCATGATGATCATTGCTCACCATAAAATGGAATTCATTGGGACCAATCACTGACTTAAGGATTTTCGGATCGCTTGCATCTAATGGCTTGGTACCATCAGAGTTTGTGACAGGATCACTGGAAGTGGCTGAATAATTTCCCCGTGTCACAAAAATCCAACCTTCCGTGCCTTCATATTTTATTCCGTTAGGTAATTCATTGCTCACTACCATTTTCACACCATTGGCATACATCGCTTCGGTTTTGAAAATACCATGCACATCCCACAATCCGCTCTTTGGAAATTCTGCATGCCCCCAAACTTCAATAGGACCTGAACGCTCCATGCCCATTCCCCAATGAGCAGAATCAATATGATGAGAGCCCCAGCCCGTGATCATGCCTGCACCAAATTGTTCGCACCGCAACCAACCCGGGCGATCATAATCTGCTTGAGGATGTACTCTTTTTTCTGTGTAATAGACTTCGGGCGTTGATCCCAGCCACATATCATAGTTCAGATTTTTTGGTATTGGCATTTCGGATTCTTCATTACCAGATGGATCGCCCGGCAATCCTACATACACCGTTTTCAATTGTCCGATACGACCGTTGCGCACCAACTCCGCAGCCACCCGAAACTGTTCCCACGATCTTTGCTGACTTCCTATTTGAAAAACAATTCCGCTTTTCTGAACAAAGTCACTTACAATTCTTCCCTCAGAAATAGTAAGTGATGCGGGCTTTTGCATGTAGATATGTTTGCCTTCCCGGGCAGCCGCGATAGCAATCATGGCATGCGTATGATCAGGAGTACTGATCAATACGGCATCAATGTCTTTGTTCTTTACTAACTCCTTATAATCATGATACACCTTCACACCATCAAAAGGTTTTCCGTTCTTTTTGGTGTAGTAATCATTCACGAGTTTTTTTCCTTCATCTGCCCTTTTTGTATCCACATCACAAACGGCCATGACTTGTGCGTAATCATGTTTCCAGACACCGGGTAAATCATGACCTCGGGAAATGCGGCCATTGCCGATAGCGCCAATGTTAATGCGATTGCTCGGTGCCTTCTTTCCAAAAACCGATGCGGGCACAATGGTAGGAAACCCACTTACCAAAAAAGAAGTTGCCACTGCTCCTTTCAACGATTTTTCTATGAACGACCTTCTCGATAACCCGGATTTTGATTTCGCTTTCATACTCGTTTAGTTTTGATATTATTGGTACATCTTCATCTTATCAATATTGCACCTCATCGTCCTTCGACTTTGAATATGCTTTTTTATAATCCTTCGACTTGCTCTGGCTCGCTACGAATTTTATTCCCTGAAAAAAATGTTGAATAAAAATGGGATCTCCATAGTCCTTCTTGTCATGTCCAAGGGTCGTAATCCAAATGGTGCCTCCATCAAATTGCTGATACCACACAGCGGGATAAAGTGTTGAAAATACTCCCGCACTCGCTACGATTTTTTCTTTCTCCGCCTCTTCCAATGTCCTCAAGTCATGCGCCATAACGGTGCGAATGCCAGGATACATTTCTTTTTGAAAATAACATTCATCTTCCTTCTCCCAAATTTTTGGTAAGCCTGCAACGGATGGGTGACTGGGGTCGATCACACGGATTTTATATTTTTGAAATTTAGGGTGCCAGGCAAAAGTTCCACCCAACATCATTTTAAACCAGGTCCAGTTGCGCTCGGTGCCAACGACTGAATGTATGCCTACAAAGCCACCTCCTGCTTCAATAAAATGCCTGAACGCCAGACGTTGAATATCGGTATCAAACACATCATTGTTGGTGCTGGTGAAAATCAACAATGAATATTGCTTCAGATTTTCTTCTGTAAACACAGACGCATTATCCGACACATCGATCTTAAAGCCATATTGCAGTCCAAGCTTTTGAACGCCCTTCACCGCAGAGGGAATATTCTCGTGCACGTACCCTTTTCCATTTTTGGTATACACCAAAACCTTCACTTTTTTCCAATCAACGTTACCATCACTCGCTTGTGTGACGATTGCGAGAAGAGTGAATAAGGCTACATAACAGAGTACTTTCATTGCTTACTATTTTATGCAAAAAAAATCTTTTATCAAGAGCATAATTTATAAATACTTTTTCATCGCTTAATAACCACTGATGGAGTATTCGCAAAATTTTGCCAGGCGGTTTCTGCTTTCTCTGTTGTAAAGTGACCATTAAAGACCAGTAACCGATATTTAAGTGTGTACGTTTTTCCAGGTTCAAGTAACCAGTCTTTATTTTTTGTTGGCGAAAAATTGGCAAACATGTCACCTCGGTCATATTGATTCTCCGGCCAAATCCTTAGCGGTTCGGGATGATTATAATTGGTAGGATATGACATCATCACCACACCTGCATAGTCATTATCAACGGCACCCTGCACGATGCACCATCGGGCTGTGGTGCCGTCAGCATCTTTTCGTGTTTTTCCTTGCGATGATAACACTTCGCTGTTCTTATTGTCCCATTGCTCGGTGGTTCGCCAGCCCAATCCTCCATATCGATAGGCCAATAATAATACAGGGCTACTACTGGCACAATTCATTTTACTGGTGATGTCAACCATATAGTAGTCTTCATTTTGCGGCCGATACACTCGTACTGATTGCAGTTCATGGATAGCCACTTTTTCCGTTTTATCCTTTTTGAAAACAACATGTTCATGCAACGCCTCGTATTCGCTGAAGACAGGTCCACTAAGCATTGAAACAAAGTTCGCAAAGCGCACGGTGCCTTGCTTGCCGCCTATATTCCAAAAATCTATCGTGTCACCTTCGTAGAGTACATGCGTCCAGGGGTTCCATATTCCAAAATGGTGATAATGATCCTTGGGTTGAATGCGCGTTAATACCTGGCCACGAGGTGACCACAATGGATGTATGAATCCACTGCGCTTATAAGCCGAATCAACACCTGCTGGTGGATATAAAGTTTTATAATGATAGCGTAACAAATTTTTGTTTCCAGATTGGATGGTGAGTGTTCCATCTTCTGCCTTGGCAATCACATGATCCGGATTATTGCTTTCGGCAACCTTTACTAATTCATAAATGCGCTTCTTGTTTTTATTGGGGCTAACCAACCAATTCAGCGTGCGAGCCCCACTATTTTCGATTTGATAAGCAATCGGAATTTTTTTATTTCCTTCCACCTCAACCAAACTGAGGTTTGAACCAGGCAAAAAAGTCACAGCATCCAGATCTATTTTTACGGGTATGCATAAGCCATCACCAGCGTTTGCCGATGTCACTTCAAACGTGATTATTTTTTGTGCATATCCCTGATTGATCAGCATGGTGCAGCCAGCAATTATAAAAAATATACTCTTATTGATGAATGGAGTGATTACCATAAAGTTAAAGATTAGTCATTTTTTGTATTCTATTATTTAGTTTTTCGAAGGCACATGCCGGATCTTTTGTTTCTGACTTCTCTTTCAACTGATAATATTGCTTAAGTTCATTAACTATGAATATTAATTCTTCGTTTTCTCTCAAAAGATTATCCATTACCGACCTTTCACTAGCAGAAACTTCGTTGGCAAGGCATTTGGCTATTAAAGAATACATTTCATTACTCACCTCTTTCATTTGCAACTAATTTGTTCAATGCCGAATAACATGGCCAGACTCCCCCATTTATTCCGTAGACGGAATTCAGGGCATGACTGCTACCTTACTGACGTATTAAGTTTAGCAGCCCCTTACAACTTCCGTGACTGATTTGCGTCTAATCCTAATTAAAATAAAGTATCACAATTTTCCTGAAAAACGACCGGGCCAAAAGAGGCTTTCCAGGCCAAATTTGATCCCAATAAGGGCCGGTACTCAACGCCCGCTCTACAAATTCAGAAATAATCCAATCCTTCGATGCACTGATCTATAAACAGTTTTATTAACTTCATTGCAAATTGACGTTTATGGATTCATCTAATAACAACGAAAGTAAGGGAGCTATCAACTATAAGTTCCGTGAGGTCAAGGTTCACTCATCCGATGAATGGATGGCTGATGCTACCAAAAAATACCGGAAAGTTTTCGATCGGTATGAGACCACCTACATGCGGGTGGAGTTCTCCTTCTTCAACAAGCTCTTTGATGAAAGTGACTGGGAAGCTCCTGTGAGATTGAAATGTTTTTTTATCAACGGAAGTAACAAAAATGAGCTGTGCAACCTGGAGTCGAAAAGAATAATTACGAAAGATGAAAACATCGTTTATGTTCGTCAGTCGTGGGGCAATGCAAACCCGGGCTCTTATTGGTTTCGCGGAGATTACCTATGGGAAGGGTACATTGATGACGTAAAAGTAGGAGAAGGAAAATTTTATATTGAAGATATTGGACAAGCCAAAGAAGGAGAGAATCTTTTCTTTGAAATCGAATCCATCAAACTATTTGAAGGTGATGGGGTGGCTTCTACCTTGACCGACAAAAAATATTTAAAGAAATTTATTCAGAAAGATGCGCGCTACATCTGGTGCGAGTTGAAGATCAAGAGCAAAACACCGAAAGATTATTTTGCTGAAATCTTTTTCAACTTCTATGATGAAGCAGGTCGCTTGAAAGGCGGCCCTTCACAATTGACCTACATCGCAGCCAACACCAGCGGACAAACTTACTCCATTTACTCCGGCTGGGGTGGCGATACTCCAGGCCGATGGAGCGATGATAATTATTCACTTGAGGTAGTCTTCATGGATAACCTGATTGCAACGGCACCCTTTACGGTTGGCGAAACACAGGAAGAAGGTAATGTGAGTATTCTCACTGGCGCGGGGCATGTGATAAAGCAACCAGCCGCTCAAAACAATACTGATAAAAATCCTGACGACCTTTTATTTGAAAGTTTGGCTGAACTAAATGCACTCACTGGTTTGGGGAATATTAAAAACGAAGTGAATGAGATGGTCCAACTTGTGCGATTCTACCAGGAAACCGGAAAAGATGTGCTCAACAAATTCTCACTGCACACCGTATTCACAGGCAATCCAGGTACAGGAAAAACAACGGTAGCGCGAATACTCGCAAAGATTTATAAAGGTCTTGGTGTACTGGAAAAAGGACATCTTATTGAAGTGGATCGCGAAGGATTAGTGGCCGGGTATGTAGGACAAACTGCCATCAAGACAGGAGAAAAAATAACCGAGGCCATGGGCGGAGTTCTTTTTATTGATGAAGCTTATTCGCTAGCCAGTAGTAAAGGATCACAATATGATTTTGGCGGTGAGGCCGTGCAGATCGTATTAAAACGTATGGAAGACATGCGTGGAAAGTTTGGGGTTATCGTGGCTGGCTATACGGATAACATGCACGAGTTTATTCAATCGAACCCAGGCTTGAAATCACGCTTTGATAAATATTTTCTTTTCGAAGATTACTCAGTCGATGAAATGTTTACCATCGCCATGGGGATATTTACTAAGGAAGGTGTAAAACCAGACGATGCTGCGGCAACTCATCTTAAAAATTATTTTGCTTTTTTACATGAAGGCAAAGACAAACATTTTGGAAACGCCCGCACGGTGCGCCAAGTGGTTGGCGAAAGTGTAAAGAACCAAAACCTGCGCCTGGCCGCCATGAAAAAAGAAGCGCGCACTCCCCAGCTTATGGAGACTATTATACTGGATGATGTGAAGGAGTTTGAGATCAAAGAGGTTAATTCCGGAAAAAATACGTTGGGCTTTCGTATTGGTGGTGGACAAGAATAAAATTCATTGTTATAATTGTAATGAGATAAAAGGTAATAAAGCGTAATTCATTTCTCTACAACTTTCCACTTAGCATTACGAATCGTTTTTTTGTCACCCACGACACCTGCTTTCCATTCATCTCTTTCGTTTTTCATTTCATCCACGGCAGCAGACTCGATATGCAAAACACCTGTAATGCTGATTTCTTTACCGTTCACTGAGGCTTCCCACAATTCCAACCCATCGATATAGTACACGGAATCTTCTTTGGTCAAAATCAACGCACCGTCTTTGCCATTGCGGGCGATTCCCGTCACAGTCATATTTTGATCTTCCATATTATTTTTTGGTTTACCCTGATAACAAGCATTGAAAAGCACGGAAAAAACAATTGGTAACAAAAGCTTCCCATAAATACTTTTCATAGAATCAATTTTGTATCGCAATCCACCTTATAAATCAGTTACATTAAACCGTATAGAAATACCTGCTACTTTTTTGTATTAATTAGTAAGTGAAGTACTATCTTTTAACTGAAATTCGAAAATCGCAATTCATAAATCTAAAATCAATGTCATCTCTAAAAATTGGTTTATTCGGCATCGGGCTCGATAGTTACTGGTCACAGTTTGAAGGATTGAAAGAACGATTAGAAAGTTATTTGCACGTGGTGGAGCAGAAACTTTACGCCATTTATCCAGCCATTGTTAATGCAGGATTGGTAGATAATGTAGACAAAGCATTTGAGGCGGGTCGTAAGTTTAAAACAGAAGATGTCGATATTATCTTTTTGTATGTTACTACCTATGCACTCTCCTCAACCGTATTGCCCGTTGTCCAGCGTGCCCATGTACCCGTGATCATTCTTAATTTATCACCCGAAGCGGCCATCGACTATTCAGCGTTCAATGCGATGACAGATCGTACTAAAATGACGGGTGAATGGCTGGCTCATTGTTCTCCATGTCCTGTTCCTGAGATTGCTAACGTATTCAAACGTGTTGGAATAAAATTTCATCAGGTCACTGGCATGCTTCACGATGATCCTGAATGCTGGAAAGAAATCACAGAATGGGTGGAAGCTGCAAAAGTAGCGAACACAATGTTCTATAACCGGCTGGGCTGCATGGGTCATTACTACAGTGGCATGCTGGATATTTATACAGACCTCACACAGCAGTATGCACACTTTGGCGGACACATTGAATTGTTGGAAGTAGAAGAACTAGCTGCTCTGAGGAAACAAGTGACCGATGATGAAATGATAGAACGGATGAAATTATTTCATGATGTCTTTGATATACAATCCGACTGTCCGAAAGATGATCTCGAGAAAGCCGCCATCACATCCGTTGCGCTTGATCGCCTGGTGAAAAAATATAAACTAGGCTCTATGGCTTATTACTATAAAGGCACAGGCAACATAGAAAACGAAGAAGCGATCAGTTCAATCATCCTTGGCAACTCCCTATTAACAGCCAGAGGAATTCCCGTAGCAGGTGAATATGAAATCAAGAATGCACAAGCCATGAAAATCATGGACAGCTTTGGCGTTGGCGGATCATTCACCGAATACTATGCGATGGATTTTAAAGATGACGTAGTACTTATGGGCCATGATGGTCCTGGCCATATTGCCATTGCTGAAGGAAAAACAAAAGTGCGCCCGCTCAGCATATATCATGGCAAAGTGGGCAAAGGTGTTTCTGTGGAGATGAGTGTGAAGAATGGTCCGGTTACGTTGTTATCTGTTGTCGAGCAAAAAGATAAATTGATGTTGTTGGTGGCAGAAGGTGAATCCGTGCCCGGTCCTAATCTTGAAATTGGAAATACCAATAGTCGTTATAAATTTTCCACTGGTGCAAGACGCTTTGTGAGTGATTGGAACAGCCATGGCCCTGCACATCATTGTGCGGTTGGTGTTGGGCACATCAGTTCAAAAATTGAAAAATTTGGACAATTGCTGAATATAGAAGTGGTGAAAGTGTCTTGAAATATTAATCAAGAACAACAACCCTTCGATTGCTGAATTGGAGGGCACTTCACGGTTCCATAAGAACAAAACACACAACAGTCACCTGCTTTCGGTTTTAATAACACATTACAATTTTCACACTCATAGAAGTACTGACATGCGTTAGTAGGCATGATTTCCATTTTCTGGTGGCCACAATGAGGGCAGGTGATTACAGATTCAGCTATCATTTCCATTATGCAGACGGATTGGAATTTTTATTCTCAACTAACCTCCTTGAAATCGTCTCCATCATCTCCGCTTGTATACGCTGCATTTCGAGTAAGTGTTTGTTCTGATGAATTAGTAAGTGATCAATTTTTTTATGTAACAATTGTATCTCCAATTCTGATTTCAAATTGATCTTATAATCATGCTCACTACGAGTGCGGTCCTTTGCCTCCACCCTGTTTTGGCTCATCATAATCAGTGGTGCCTGAATAGAAGCCAAACAGGACAATAATAAATTGAGCAGGATAAACGGATAAGGATCAAACACCTTATCATGAAGGAGCACCACGTTTAGCACAATCCAAAAAGCCATAAAAGAGAAAAATGCAATGATAAATTTCCAACTACCTCCAAATGAGGCTACTTTATCAGAAAGGCGATCTCCAAAAGTAGTCTCCTCATCCATGATATCTTCAATTTTCTCACTGAGTATTTTACTCTGCGAAATACTGTTGAGCACTTCCTTCTCCAGGTCATCTAACTCTCCGAGTTCGTTCGTGAGAATTTCATTGAGATAGTTCTTCTCCAGATTAATCAGTTGCTCATCGGAGATAATACTATCGGTGGTGGTGCCAGGATAATTTCTAAAGACGTACTGCTGAATAGTCTGATGCAAAGCTGATAAAGGTACGGCATGTTCTGCTGAACACTCTTTGCCCGAAATAGCACATGTTAAATTTTTCATAAGTAATGTATTTATAAACAGCCACTGACCCCATACGGGGTCGTATGTTTGCCGGGAGATATTTCTATAAATATACGACTCCTTGGAAGTTGAAGATAAAATGTTCAAAGAGTTGATATCGCTGTGTCAAACAATGCGAAGTGAAAGGACCTAAAGCACCCGGAGGATTTGAAGTAAACCTGGCCAGGTTAGTAACAAGTTGCACACAGCATCTTTAAATCCCTGGAAGGGAGTTGGTACGTTCTACGTGCATCACCTGTAAATGTGGAAGGAATAAATTCCAAAGCTGTAAAAAACAGAATTTGGTCATATGATCTCCACTCAAAACTAAAGTCTACAAATTGACAGCACAGAATAGGTAACTTTCTTTACCAATTCGGGTCAACCGACAGAATTATTACTCTGCTATAACTTGAATAGTATGGAGGCGACTTTAATTAAATCCCTTTTATTCCGCACGTGAAGTTTTTGATACAGGTGGCCCCTATACTTTTCAACTGTGTGATGGCTTCTTCGGATTTCCTGGCCAATTTCTAAACTACTTAATCCTTCGCATGTAGATGCCAGCACAGCGAATTCGATTTCAGAAATGTCATCAGGATTTTTTGTAGATGGTAGGGCTTTTTTGTTTGTGCGTAGATTCATAACAGATACAATTTTGGTTATTGTGGTTGAGGACTTATTGATGTTCTGGATTCATTAAACATCAGTAAAGCAAACACAATTCCTAAAGCCAGACAACGGGATTTTCCCCGTATCGAAGGGGGTATTTTCCCCGTATCACAATGCGGGGTTTTTCCCACATCAAATACAAATCATTCAAAAATAGGGCTCAATGAGCGTTTCTACATTAAGCTAATTTGCGATGTATTGATTTTGAAAAGTATTCAGATCATCCGGCTCTTTGAGATAAACCATCAAAGATTTGTGGTTGCTTGTCTTATGATTTCGTCTCCGGCAAATCAATCTTGAAACTTGTTTGGAGTATAAGTCCAATTATCAATAGCGTAGCAAATCAATAAGCCAATAGCATACGCAACAATATCCAACAGGTCATAGGTTCCTGTTAGGGGGCCGCCAGGCCAATAATAGGTTTTCAATTCTGTTATAACTCCCACCATAAATATTGAAATGGATGATCTTTCTGGTGAAAGCCCAAACCAGTTACCTAAAAACGCAAGACGGGGAATATTTTTTCTATTCCTCATCAGACCTCTGATATGAATATAAAACCAAGGAGGAAAAGACAGATCAGCCAGGTAGTTTGTAAGGAAGCCACCATTAACACGGCTCATATTTAATCCTGCTCCAATCACCCAGCCTATCAGAAGTATCCAATATACAATTGTCCAGAATCTACTGCGGGTATTACTTATCATCCTAAGGTCGTTGAGAGAAATCCAGTTTTTTTGAGCTGCCTATTCACAAGCTATTGCGAAAGAATTATAAGCTTTCGATAGGTAGAACTATTAAATGTGAATTCAAAATAGTTACTGCCAGTCAACTTTTCAATATCAATCGTTACAACGCCACGATCAGGAGAATTAAATTGAAGTTCATGGGTCACAATTTTCTAAGTACAATTTTTTAGTTTATTAGGATAGTCTTTCTTACATGCATCATTCACGATCACGATATTTCCATTGATGATTTCAATCAATGCTTATGGAACATTACTTCCAACAATAGGTGATGTAGAAGAAATATTTTCCCGGGAACCAAATCAACTGGATGCATCATCCGGCATAGTAGCCACTCAACACCGCGTTTTCAGTTTCACTAAAAGTCATTTCCGGTTTTATCAAATGATGAGTAGCTTTCATCTTATGCAAGCTCTCACCGATCCTTATCTGATCAGTAATCGATCCATCCGGCAGCCTCCTTCATCCTTCGTTGGGATGTTAAAGTTTCTCGGACCCGGTTTTATTCTGTCTGCCTCCATTGTGGGATCAGGAGAATTAATTGCCACAACTGTGCTCGGGGCCAAAGCCGGCTTTGCTGCTATCTGGATCATACTCATCAGTTGCCTCGCAAAAGTGGCTGTGCAACTCGAATTTGGAAGACATGCCATTCTTACGGGAGAAACCTCTGTGCAGGCATTCAATAAACTTCCTGGGATGAAGTTTGGAAAAGGGACATGGGCCGTTTGGATGCTGTTGGTGATGCAGTCTCTTAAAGTAATTCAGATTGGAGGAATTGTAGGTGGCACCGCTGTGGTGTTGCACTTGATGTTTCCCGGTTTATCGGTTTATGTGTGGGCATTTGTTACGGCCGCGATGGGTGCTGCACTTATCTACGATGGGCGCTATGGACTGATCGAAAAAGTATCGCTCTTCATGATTATGATGTTTACTCTATTCACGATTGCATCATTGGTGTCGGTGCAGTTCACCGAGTTTGCATTTTCATTGGATGAGGTGATCACTGGATTTCGCTTTCGTCTTACGGGCGAGGAAATCGCAATTGCCATTGGCGCCTTCGGCATTACGGGTGTGGCCAGTGACGAAATCATTGCCTACAATTATTGGTGTCTCGAAAAAGGATACGCCAGTTATGCCGGTGTGCCGGATGGATCGCCTTCATGGAAGCAACGCGCTAACGGATGGATCAACGTGATGTATCTGGATGCTGTGGTCGCCATGATCATATATACGGTAGTAACCGTAGTGTTTTATTTGTTGGGCGCAGCCATTTTACATGGCAATGAAATTATTCCGAATGGCAATGGTGTGATTGAAACACTGGCATTGATCTATACACAATCTCTCGGTGCTGGTGCCAGGACGATCTACCTGGTGGGCGCATTCTTCGTTTTATTCTCCAGCGTGTTTGCAACACTTGCTTACTGGACTCGCGTATTTCCAGATCTGTTCGGTCAAATGGGATGGTTCAATTTTTCAGATTTGAAAAAGAGAAAGAAGTTGGTATCGATACTAGCATTCCTAATTCCCTCCATTTGGGCGTGCATCTATTGTTATATTGAACTACCAGTACTCATGGTATTATCCGGAGGAATTATCGGTTCGTTCATGCTGCTGCTGGTGATGTTTGCTGGATGGCATTTTAAATATGGTCGCATTCAAACGTTGCCTTCCGGTAGATTTTACAATATCATTTTCTGGATCAGTGTGGCTTCCATTGCGTGGGTGGCCATCTATGGCTTGGTGCAGACGTTTGGATAAAAAAGTAAACTGTAATCAAAAAGAAATAAGTCCCCGATATGAATTTTAAAAATATAACGCTTATCATTTTCCTTTTACTCACCTGCACCATGTTGAGTGCACAAACGAACAAACTTTGCCAGGGTGCCTATTATTCTGAACTGGATGGTGCCCAAAAATTAGCTCTGGTACAATCGCGTTTGAATTCATTATCAGACTGGACTCAACATGCTGATGACATAAAGCTAAATCTCCGCAAAGGAATGGAGTTAGAGACGTTGCCAAAAAGAACACCGCTGAATCCAAAATTCAGAAATAAAAAAACAATGAATGGATATTCCGTTGAAGCAGTAATCTTTGAAAGTGTGCCAGGCTTTTTCGTTACGGGCAATCTCTATAAACCAACCGGAAAAATTAAAAAGAAATCACTACCAGTCATACTGTGCACGCACGGCCATTTCGGTGACACGGAAAGTGGTGGAAGATTCTCGAAAAATATGCAAGCACGATGTGCGGCCCTTGCTAAGATGGGCGCCATTGTTTTCATCCATGATATGATTGGCTACGGAGAAAGTGTGCAGATGGCGCATAAGTCTGAAAAAGCATTGCAAGTACAAACATGGAATAGTATGCGCGTCATCGACTTTCTGTTGACTTTAAAGGAAGCCGACCCCAATCTCATTGCCGTTACCGGAGAGTCAGGCGGTGGAACGCAATCTTTCATGTTGACTGCCATGGATGACAGAATTAAAGTCTCTGTTCCGGTGGTTATGGTATCGTCTCATTTCTTTGGAGGCTGCACCTGCGAAAGTGGAATGCCTGTACATAAAATGGGAAACACAGTTTTCTCAAATGTTGAAATTGCCAGCGTGGCTGCACCCAGACCCATGCTGTTAATCTCGGATGGTGATGATTGGACAAAGAGCACGGAAACCGTAGAATATCCTTTTGCAAAACGCGTCTATGAATTATATAACAAAGCGTCACTCGTTGAAAATGTACACCTCGCCAACGAAGGACATGACTATGGTGAAAGCAAAAGATTTGCAGCTTATCAATTTCTGGCGAAGCATCTCAGTCTTGATCTTAACAAAGTGAAGGATGCCTCAGGAAAAATAAGCGAGTCGTCCATCAGTTTCCTCGAGCGATCTGAGTTAACTTATTTTACTCCCGCTGAAATCGGAGAATTAAAAAAAGACATTGACATCAATGCAATCATACAAAAACTGAAGTCGGATGCTAAGTAATAAACTTCTAAATCCTGTTTAGGATTTTTTGGAATGAGTGTCGTTTTTCTAAAGCAGGCGATAAACTTTGCAATGCCCGTTTACCAGGGCTTTATCAGCATCAATAATTTCAACGTTGCTGATCCCTATTTTTTTAAGGGCCACCACATAATATTTTTGCATCGTTTCGCTGCCAACAATAGTTAATGGAACTTCTCGGTGGACTAACTCATTAAGTTCTGTACCGATTAATAATCCACTTAAGTAATAGTAGTTTTCCTCTTTTGACAAATTACTCAACACATGATTGGTCCTCACCAGAAATGCGTTGTGTAATATATTATTATGAATACTTTGGGCCACGCCATCTTCAAAACTCATTAGACTATCTCCGGTAAATGAATGGCTCTTCTCTTGAACTGATTTTGAGAGAATACTTTGGGTTGACAACAGATGGAAAAATTCACCGGTCATATATGTTTTGAAGTCAGAGGCCCATTGCTGTTTCACTGTAACATGCTTGGAGTGTGTGCCCGGAAAAATATAAACATGTTCTGCGTCAGCATTAACATCACAACCAATCAGTTGAGTTTCTTCTCCCCTCATAACATCGTTGAAAGTCTTGACACCTGAAATCAAAACTACATCATGTCGAAAATATTCGGTCGCGTTAATTTTCTTGAAATCAAGATCACTGCCATCCATCGCAATAGGAAGTTCTTTATAAGGAAGCTCAACCATACCAATGTTGGATGATGCCATTCCGGAAATAATCAATGGTAAATTGAGCAAGGAGTCTGTGCCCTGTTCTTGCAATCTTGCAAATTGATTCTCAATGAATGATAGATAAAAAGAAAATCTGTTCCGTTCATCATGTCCCTCTTGTTTCCACAGCGCATGTGTTTCGGCAATTCCCTGATTGGTCGTCACTTCACCTAATACCGTCTGCGCAGTGGCATCAACCAGTCTTAGTCTGAATGTGGTGGTTCCCCAATCACAACTTATGAAAGCAGGCATGAATGATTTTTTTTTGACTATACTTTCTACTCAAGATGAATACGTTAGATCTGGTTCAGTGCTTCCACATATTTTTTAGCTTTATCGGTAAGGTCTTTTAAATACGCTTCGGTTATTTTCAGTGATGTATCTACCAAGCCACCGCCCACGCCAAAAGCTACCGCACCCGCTTTCTGGAATTCCTGAATATTGCCGAGGTTAACTCCTCCGGTGGGCATCAGTGGAATGTGAGGAAACGGTCCACGAAGATCCTTAAAATAAGCTGGCCCAATGGAAGCGGGAAAAACTTTAATAATATCACCACCATTTTTATAAGCGGATAAAATCTCAGTCGCACTGAATGCCCCCGGAATACAGATGGCTCCACCTTGTTTTGTGGCGTAGATGGTTTCAATATCGAGAGAAGGTGAAATAATAAATTGTGCGCCAGCCTCCATGGCCGCCTTTGCCATCTCTGCATCCAGCACCGTGCCTGCGCCTACGAATACCTGGGCTCCCATTTGTCTTGATATTTTACTGATTGATGATAAAGCATCCGGAGAATTAAGTGTTATCTCCAAAAGCTTTACTCCTCCTTCGCACAAGGCATGGGCTATAGGCAAAACATCATCGGGCTGAGCGCCTCGTATGATGGCAATAATCTTATGATTCAGAATTTGAGATAGCGTTGTCATTTAAAACCCATTCTTCAATATTACCCTAACGCATTTTTAATATCGTTCAGCAAGTCATCGATGTGTTCGATGCCGATGGAAAGTCTTAATAAATTATCCGGACTTTTAGGATGATCGCCTTCCACCGACATACGATGTTCGATCAGGCTTTCAACACCTCCCAAACTGGTGGCGTGTTTGAAAACAGAAAGATGGTTCGCAAAATCCATCGCTTCCTTTCTTCCACCTTTCACCAGTACGGAAAGCATGCCGCCATAAATTCCCTTCATTTGTTTTTTGGCCACCTCGTGATTCGCATGGGATGTCAACCCAGGATAATACACGCGTTCAATTTTAGGATCTGCATTTAGGAAATCAGCAATCACGCTGGCGTTTTTGGTTTGTGCAGTCATCCTCAATGGCAGTGTTGCTATACTTCTATCTAATAGCCAGCAATCAAATGGTGACGGCACCGCACCACCGATGGTTTGATATTCCCGGATTTTTTTTGATACTTCATCGCTTTCTCGCACAATCACACATCCACCAATTACATCTGAGTGACCTCCGAAATATTTGGTGGAAGAGTGAATAGAATAATCCGCACCCATCGTGAGCGGCTGAATGATGTAGGGCGTGGCCCAGGTGTTATCACAAGCCACGGCCACATTATTCTTTTTTGCAATGACACAGATTCCTGTTATGTCGGCAATTTTTAAAAGAGGATTGGAAGGCGTTTCGATGAGGATCAATTTTGTTTTGGCTGTGATAGCTTTCTCCACATTCACAGGATTGATCATATCTACTTCGGAATAGGTAATGCCCCAACGGGTATACATATTTTTTACGAGGTGAGCTATCCCGTGATAACAATCATCCGGAATGATCACATGAGCGCCCGGTTCCATGATCGAATGACATACCGCCATTGCAGCAGCCATGCCCGAAGAAAAAGCCATCGCCTCAGCACCTTTTTCAAGTGCGGTAAGTTTTGCCTCCAACCCACTCCGGTTAGGATTTGCCAGGCGCGAATAGATATAGCCCTTAGGTGCTAAGCCGCCCTCTTTATCGCGTTCGAACGTGGTAGACAAATAAATGGGGTTTGTCACCGAGCCAGCAGTCAAATCATCAAGGTGCCCGGCATGCACGGCATTCGTTTCAAAATTCATATGTGCTCGGTCTATGTAGAAAAATATTATTCAAACATAAGTAAGATTTAGGTTTCAATCTAATCATTCGTTAATGTCCAGGCAGAAAAATACTTTGTGATTTATAAATTCATTCAACATGCAAGCACCACCTTACCAGCACACGATTTCCATTTGTTTATCGAGGAAGTGCAAAGGCGCAGGTTTAAAGACAGAAAAAACCATCCCTTAAAGCAAAGGAAACTTTTGCCAATTGATAAAGCATCTCTGGATAAATGGGAAGAATACACGGATGCAAAAGAAAAAATATTTTTTCACCGACACCCGATGCTCCCTGGGCCGTAGTGAAATCCAATTGTAAAAAACGAGCACGATTAAATGATGTGCGCTATATCTTAAACAAGATTCCGTGTAGCAATAAAGATTTTAAATGATTGGCAGAGCGGATCCTCTTATTGCCGGTCGATCAAATGTTATCTATGAAAAAGGCGAGGATCATTTATTAGAAGATAAAAACTTTGGCAGAACTAAGATCAAAAAGTAAGCGCTATTTTTTAGTCCAGGTATCTGTTATCAATACGAAAAATTCACGTGCATGACTAAACACATAATAGTCGGGATCTGATATCTCGGCCATCCGCATTACGCCTTCTTCGAAATAAAATGTATATCCACCATCATAGGGGAAATACGTGTACTCTTTGAAAGTCCACTCGCTGTCAACAGATATTAGTTGATTATCGAAATCTTTAAATTCCTTTATGACTTTGATTCTGTCACCCCGGACCAAATCATTTAATCTTGCGCGCATAGAAGAAATTGATTCTATCTAAATCTAACCACTGATCATACTGGATGGGCTCTGGGCGCTCGATCAAACATGAATAATATCATAAATTCCCCTTCTTAATCTCCTCCACCGCATAGTTCGCAGCACGCGCTGTTATTGCCATAAATGTAAGT
This sequence comes from Cyclobacteriaceae bacterium, assembly GCA_043774745.1. Classification (GTDB taxonomy): domain Bacteria; phylum Bacteroidota; class Bacteroidia; order Cytophagales; family Cyclobacteriaceae; genus ELB16-189. The sequence continues at coordinate 95,372 of JAYVTC010000119.1, forward strand.
GATGGATTCTGATTGCCCATAGAAGTCATGCACGCACCATCGGTGACAAACACATTCTTGCAGCTATGGAATTGATTCCACTTATTCAATAAAGAAGTTTTAGAATCGCGGCCCATGCGCACACCGCCCATCTCGTGAATATCCAAACCCGGTGCTTGTTTGCTGTCGTGAGGCGCAATGTTTTTACAACCGGCTTTATCCAGCATCTCCTGTGCCTGAACTAAGAAGTCGTTCATTACTTTCACATCGTTATCGGTATGCTCAATAGAAGTGATGAGCTGAGGAATTCCCCACGCATCTTTTTGCTCACCACTTAAACGAACATGATTGCTTTCTATCGGAATGGTTTCGCCCTGCATCATCATCGATACATGCCATGTTCCTGGTTTGGAAACGGCATTCTTAAGTTCAGTACCGATAGATTCCGATTTTGTACTAGCGCGATATGCTCCATAGAACGACATGTAGCCGCGCATGAAATCTTCTTCCTGCTTGCGCACATTGCGGAACGAAGGCATCATCATCTGTGTGGGCCTGCGTCCATAATAATAGGTGTCCTCATAGCCTTCAAAGATGGCATCTACAGAGCCGCGATAATTATGGAAGCCTACAAATTTTCCGAGCAGTCCATTATCGTTACCCAATCCATTTGGAAAACGATTGGAAGTAGAGTTCAGTAAGAGTAAGTTGCTGTTGAGTGTTGCCGCGTTTACAAAAATAATACGGGCATAATATTCAAATACTTCTTTGGTGTTGGAATCAATCACGCGCACACCAGAAGCTTTTCCTTTTTTTTCATCATAAATAATAGAATGCACCACCGAGAATGGGCGGAGCGTCATATTGCCTGTCTTCATCGCCCACGGCAGTGTGGAAGAGTTGGCGCTGAAGTATCCACCAAACGGACACCCTCGTTCGCACAATGTGCGCGCCTGGCATTGTCCTCTGCCCTGCTGCTTATGAATCTCCTGCGGTTCGGTGAGGTGTGCACAGCGGCCCATCACCACATCACGGTCTTTGTAATTCGCTTTTATTTTTTCCTGAATATGTTTCTCCACACAATTGCTCTCCCATGCTTTCATCACTTCACTGTCGGGCAGTGTTTCAAGTCCATCGCGGTTGCCGCTGATGCCGGCAAATTTTTCTACATATGAATACCAAGGTGCAAGATCATCGTAACGAATTGGCCAGTCCACAGCAAAACCATCGCGACCAGGCGCTTCAAATTCAAAGCGACTCCATCGCTGCACCTGGCGTGCCCACAATAAAGACTTGCCTCCGGTTTGATATCCGCGAATCCAATCGTAAGGTTTCTCTTGTATATAAGGATGCTCTGCATCTTTCACGAAGAAATGTTTGGTGGCATCACCAAAGGCATAGCACTTATCCGCAATGGGGTTCGCTTCATTCACCTCCAGCGGCAGACGACCACGATAAGGAAACTCCCAGGGGTTCATGGTAGTGGTTGGATAATCTTGAAGGTGTTTCACTTCACGGCCACGCTCCAGCACAAGAGTTTTTAGTCCTTTATCACACAATTCTTTTGCAGCCCAGCCACCACTCATCCCAGATCCGATTACAATCGCATCGTATGTCATTTCTTTGGCAGCATCTCCGTGTATATACATATTGAAAAAATTAACGATGTAAATTAAGAAGGTTTTCGATTCCGCCAACGTGAAAATTATTTGAGTGCAACGAAATAGAAAGCAGAAGGTCATTAGCGTGTAACCTTTATTGAAAATTTCAGTTCTAAGAATACATAACCCCTCGCATCATGATCCGAAATTATCTGAAAGTTGCCATTCGCTCCATTTTTCGAAACAAACTCACAGCCTTCATTAATATTGCAGGACTGGCGATGGCCATGATGTGCTGCATACTCATCTATCTTTTCGTGGCTGATGAATTAAGTTATGACCGACATCATTCAAAAGCGGACAGAACCTATCGTGTGACTCGAAATTTTCTTAATAAAGACGGAGTGCCTAACCTGCATCTGGCCAATGTAGCTCCACCCATTGGGCCACTATTAAAAAATGATTTTGGAGAAATAGAAGTATTGGCACGCACGATCAACTTTGGATTAGTGATTGGCCTGGAAGAAAACGGTGAGTTGGTGAAAAACTTTTCGGAAGACTATCTCTTCGTAGCAGAACCCGACATCTTCAAAATCTTTGACATAGAAGTAAAAACCGGAGATAAGAACACAGCTCTGACGCGCCCTTTCACCATTATGTTATCAGAGAAATCCGCAAAGAAATTTTTTGGCGATGAAAATGCTTTGGGTAAACGACTGCGCGCCAACAATCAATTTGATCTCGAAGTAACAGGCGTGTTTGCCGATTTCCCTAATCAATCACACTGGCATCCGGAATATCTGGTTTCATTCAGCACGATAGAAGATGATCATGTATATGGAAGAAAAGGGCTCGAAACGAATTGGGGAAATAATTCTTTTGGCACCTATCTTTTATTGAGTGAAGGAACAGATCCAAAGAAAATTGAATCAGGCTTTCCTGATTTTCTCAATCGTCATTATGGAAATTTTGCCAAGACCAACTACGGAGCGCCTGAGGATTTTGTCGCGTCTAAGTCAACCACACTCTTTCTTCAAAAACTTACTGACATTCACCTGCTCTCGCACCTTGATGACGAACTGGAAGTAAATGGCAACATCAACAACGTGCGCATGATGTCGGTGATTGGCATCTTCATCATTCTGATTGCCTGTTTTAATTTCATCAACCTGTCAACAGCACGCGCCACTAAACGATCTAAAGAGGTGGGTTTACGAAAAGTAGTAGGCGCATTCAAAAGTCAGCTGATCAATCAATACCTGACTGAGTCTGTCTTGATTTCATTCTTTGCCTTAGTGTTGGGTATTGCCCTTGCCTTTGTATCCATCTCCTGGTTGAATGGATTTACTGGAAAAGGACTTAGCATGAATCCTGTTGCTAACTGGCGGCTTTATGCAGGTCTTATTGGCTTTGCCGTGGTCGTTGGCATTCTTGCGGGATTGTATCCAGCTTTTATCCTATCCAGCTTCAAGCCTGCTCTTATTTTAAAAGGTCAGCAAGGTTCTTCAAAAGGAAAGGGTTTTGTGAGAAGATCACTGGTAGTAACCCAGTTTTCCATTTCAATTGTATTGTTGATTGCCACGGCCATCACATTTCAACAATTAAATTATCTGAACACACGCAACCTTGGTTATGACAAAGATCAAATAGTGACACTCAGTTATTACAATGAGATAACCGACACCTACGAGGCTTTTTATAATGAGCTTACCAAATTTGCCGCGATAGAAAATGTGGGGCGTTCGTCCCGCATTCCAACCGGAAGATTGCTCGATAGTTCAGGGCCACCCTTGATAACGATAGGCGATAGCCTGATTAACTCTTCCGTAACCACAAAGTATGTTGCCATCGACAATGAATTTTTCAGAACCTATGGCATGGAAATGCAAGCCGGCCGGGATTTATCAAAAGCCATTCCCACCGATGACTCGCTGGCGTTCATCATTAATGAGACCGCTGCCAAAGCGTATGGCTGGGACAAACCAGGCGAAGGAATTGATAAAGACTTCAGCTACGCAAACACAAAAGGTAAATTGGTAGGCGTGGTTAAAGATTTTCATTTTGAGTCACTGCATCAGTCCATCGTTCCTCTTGTTTTCTTTTCTCGCCCTGGGGGGAGGTATAATAACCTTTCTATTAAGATTTCTGGTAATCAGATCACACCAGGGCTAGAACACATTGAAAAGGTGTGGAAAGAGTTTTTACCCAAGCGGCCATTCAGCTATACGTTTTTAAGTGAGAACTATCAACGTCTTTACGAAGAAGAACAGAAGCAAAGTCAGTTGTTCACGATATTTTCAGGGCTTGCCATCTTCATCGCTTGTCTTGGTCTTTTTGGTCTGGCTACATTCAACACCTTACAACGTGTGAAAGAAATTGGAATTAGGAAAGTATTGGGAGCTTCAGTGCCTAGCATACTTACACTTCTGTCCACAGAAATTGTCGTATTAATAGTAGTTGCCAACCTTATCGCGTGGCCACTGGCCTGGTATTTCATGAACCAATGGCTAAATACGTTCGCTTATCATATCGATATGAATGTGGTCATTTATCTGTTGGCAGCGGTGGCGGCTATTATGCTGGCATTAATAACAGTAAGCACACAAACATTAAAAGCGGCCATGACAAATCCAGGTGATACCTTGCGATACGAATAATGAGATTACTCCACATGCATCTTTCGCATCGCTGCATGTTTGATGGTGTAGCCGATCAGGAGACCCAGCATGCCAAAACCAAGAATGATAAAGAGTATATTCTCTTCAAAGGATTGAATTTTTAATTCGAGCAAGCGACCTATCCAATAGCCGGTAGCACTTACTGACGTTGCCCACAGGAGACCAGTCACCGTGCTATAAAACAAATATTGCAGCGGACGAAGACCACTCATACCAATCACCAATGGAATGACAATGCGGAAACCATACAGAAACCGATAGCTGAATAAGATTTGAAATTTATGCCGATGAAAGAAATCAGTTACTGGTTTTACTTTCTCACTAAGATTGGGTCGCTTGGCAAGAAAATATTTTCCGTTCAGTCTGCCGATGAGATAATAGATCCAGTCGCTGATGAAAGAACCCGAGAAGGCTGCCAGCACCGTGAAGGGAAAATTAAACAGCCCTTTGTAGATCAATGACGAAGCCATAAGGATGGCGGTCTCACCTTCCATGAAGGTGCCGATCAGCAATGCGATGTATCCATATTGATCAAGAAATTTTTCCATGCTTAAGTTGCGCTCTCAAAAAACTTTTATAAAAATGAACTAACAATTGAAATATTCGTTTTTTTATACATTATTTTTGTAGAAATATTTACAGATGCATTTTATCTAACGATTTAAAAGCAACAACTGAAATTGAAAACAACACTTGCCCCTTTTGAGCCCGCTGACGCAACAATCAGCTTTGCCATCCCGGCAATAACGCTCATTTGCAACGAACTCTCACCCCGACCGGGGTTCAAGAGTTTCCGAAGGCAAATCAGAATCTGATACCTTTCTTACTAACATACGTATGGCGGATCTGCAAGGCAGGTTACGCCTGAAGTGCTTTTAAGCATTTCTTTTACATCATTCATTTTAACACAGAATTACATTGCAACAAAATATAATTGTCAGAGCAGCTACGGCTGCAGACACTCATTACGCTGAAACCATCACCAACGAGATGGCAGAATCTGCGAAAGCACGAGGCACCGGTATTGCCAAACGCTCGCCTGATTACATCAAAATGAAAATGGAAGAAGGCAAGGCCGTGATTGCTGTTACACCGGATGGCACATGGGTAGGCTTTTGTTATATCGAAGCCTGGGAACTGGAAAACTATGTCGCCAACTCAGGCCTCATCGTGTCACCCTCTTTTCGTAAGTCAGGAGTAGCTACTCAAATTAAACGCAAAGTATTTGAACTGTCGCGCAAGAAATATCCTAACGCTAAAATCTTTGGATTAACCACGGGATTAGCCGTGATGAAAATCAATTCAGAACTCGGCTACGAACCCGTTACCTATTCAGAGCTAACCACGGATGAGGAATTCTGGAAAGGGTGCCGCAGCTGCGTGAACTTTGAAATACTCATGAGCAAGGGACGCAAGAACTGCATGTGTACCGCCATGCTTTTCGATCCGGTAGAAGATGCAAAGAAAAAAGCCGAGCTTGCCCAAACCGTTGTTACGCCTGAGGGAGATCTGGAACATCACCGTAAGCGCGAGTTTGCCGGAAACTTCAAGTTGTTTGAGCGCTGGGTGCAATTCAAACAGTTCGTCCTGCTGAAAGGATGGAGAAAGAAAGAAGGCGATGAAGGAAAGAAGTCTTCGATGTTAAGTTTTTTGTTTTTCTGGTAATCAATAATTGTCGATGAAGAAAGTCGTTTTAGCATTTAGCGGTGGATTGGATACCTCCTACTGTGCCATTTATTTATCCAAAGATCTTGGCTATGAAGTGCACACCATCACTGTGAACACCGGAGGTTTTAATGCAGAAGAAGTAAAAGATATTGAGAAGCGTGCACTGAGTTTGGGTGTTGCATCTCATATCACCGTAGACGAAACACATAACTATTACGAAAAAGTAATCCGTTATCTCGTGTTCGGAAACGTGTTGAAAAACGGAACCTATCCATTGAGTGTGAGCGCAGAGCGCATGTCGCAGGCATTAGCTGCTGCTCGTTATGCAAAAGAAATAAAAGCCGATGCCGTTGCCCACGGAAGTACGGGTGCAGGCAATGACCAGGTGCGCTTTGATATGATCATCCAGATTCTTGCGGCTGGCACTGAGATCATCACACCCATTCGTGATATGAGGCTAAGTCGCGAAGCAGAAATTGAATATCTGAAAGCTAAAGGTGTAGTTTTCAATTTTGAGAAAGCGAAGTACTCTATTAATAAAGGTCTCTGGGGCACTTCCGTGGGTGGAAGAGAAACGCTCAACTCATTAGGTCAATTACCAGAAGAAGCTTGGCCCACACAAGTGACCAAACATGGCAGCGAAGAAGTAAAGCTGGGATTTGAAAAAGGTGAATTAAAGACCGTGAACGGAAAATCATTTGCTCATACCGTTGATGCTATTCACTCTCTGCAAACACTCGCTGGCCCTTACGGGATCGGTCGCGATATCCATGTTGGTGACACCATCATTGGCATAAAAGGCCGTGTAGGATTTGAAGCCGCTGCACCCGTGTTGATCATCAAAGCTCACCATGCCCTGGAGAAACACGTGCTCACGAAATGGCAATTGAGCTGGAAAGATCAGCTTGCACAATTCTATGGCAACTGGCTGCACGAAGGCCAATACCTAGATCCGATCATGCGCGACATGGAAGCATTCCTCATCAGCTCACAGCAAAATGTAACGGGTGAAGTCTCCATTACTCTCCATCCTTATCGCTACCAGATTAATGGTATCGAAAGTAAATATGATTTGATGTCGGCCAAGTTTGGAAAATATGGTGAGATGAACTTAGGCTGGACAGCCGATGACGTGAAAGGCTTTACGAAGATCTTTGGCAATCAAGTGGCGATTTATCATCAAGTGAAAGAAGAAGCCGAGAAAGCTTAAAGCGAAAAGCAGAAAGCCTAAAGTAAATATTGATCTAATTAGCTTTCAGCTTTATGCTTTGAGCTTTTAGCATAAAAAAATATGGCAAACAAAATAAAAGCAGGCATCATCGGTGGGGCCGGATATACAGGAGGAGAAACGCTGCGTCTCCTGCTGTTGCATCCTCATGTCGAAGTTGCTTTTGTACAAAGTAGAAGTCAGGCGGGGAAACCAGTAACAGCTACTCACACTGATTTGATTGGTGAGATGAATTTAATTTACACATCAGATTTTAATCAATCTGTAGATGTCCTGTTTCTTTGTTTAAGCCATGGAGAAAGTAAAAAACTTTTAGACGAGACTAGTTTCGCACCATCAACCCGCATCATCGATCTTGGAAATGATTTCAGATTAGGTGATACCGCTGGTGATCGTGAGTTTGTTTACGGCCTTCCAGAATTTCAACGCGAAAAAATTAAGTCAGCAAAAAATATTGCTAACCCGGGTTGTTTCGCCACAACGATACAATTGGGATTATTGCCGTTAGCGAAAGCAGGTTTGCTGAAAGAAGTTCACACGACAGGAATAACAGGATCAACCGGTGCCGGACAAAAATTGCAAGACACTACACACTTCACTTGGAGAGCAAATAATGTCTCTGCGTACAAGACCTTAACCCATCAACACTTAGGTGAGATCAATCAAACATTGAAGAGTCTTCAACCTGACTTTTCAGAGGTAGTTAACTTTGTTCCATGGCGTGGCGATTTTACGAGGGGAATTTTTGTGACCTCTGTATTGGATTGTGCGCTCGGTATTGAGGAGGCTAATAAACTTTACAAAGAATACTATTCATCTCATCCATTCACTCACGTGATCGATGAGATGATCGACCTAAAACAAGTTGTGAATACCAACAAGTGCCTTATTCATTTGGAGAAGGTAGGAAGCAAACTCGCCATTCATTCCATTACTGATAACTTATTAAAAGGAGCCAGTGGACAGGCTGTTCAGAATATGAATCTCATTTTTGGTTTTGATGAAAGTGAAGGATTGAAGTTGAAGAGCAGCGTTTTTTAGCCAAAAGCAGAAAGCTAAAAGTTCAAGAAATAAGTTGTGTTGAAATGAAAGACTATAAGAAGTTAATTGTTTGGCAAAAGGCCCATCAAAATGCGTTGGATGTTTATAAATTAACGATGATCTTTCCTAAAGAAGAACAATATGGAATTACCAGCCAGGTGAGAAGGTCAATTGTTTCCGTAGCAAATAACATTGTGGAAGGTTGTGGAAAGTATACTGAAAAAGATTTTGCTAACTTCCTGCAACAAGCTTTAGGTTCTTGTCAGGAATCAGAATACCTCCTAATGCTTTCATATGAATTAGGTTATTTAAAAAAGGATCAGCACGAGAATATTAAAATCAAAGTTGGAGAAGTCAAGGCAATGCTAATATCATTAATTAAAAAAATAAGAAACTAATCACCCATCAACTTTTAGCTTTCCGCTTTAAGCTTTATGCTTTAACTTAATTATAAATAGAAGTGAAACTATTTGACGTTTATCCCCTATTCCCCATTGAACCGGTAAAGGCTACCGGTTCCTGGCTTTGGGACAGTGAAGGAAAAAAATACCTGGATCTATACGGAGGTCACGCGGTGATTTCCATTGGTCATAATCATCCACATTTTGTAGAAGCGCTGAAAAATCAATTAGACAAGATCAGTTTTTATTCGAACAGTGTAAAAAATTCAATGCAGGAAAGGCTAGCCGAAAAACTGGGAGAGCTTTCAGGTTATCCGAATCACCAACTCTTTCTTTGCAATTCCGGTGCTGAAGCCAATGAGAATGCCTTAAAGCTAGCTTCATTCATTACCGGTAGAAAAAAAGTAATCGCTTTCAAGAAAGCATTTCACGGTAGAACATCAGGAGCTGTTGCCGCAACGGACAATCCAAAGATCGTTGCTCCCTTCAATGCCGGTCATGATATTATCTTCCTTCCCTTGAATGACGAAAAAGCATTCACGGAAGCCATTAATAAAGACATTGCAGCTGTTATTATCGAAGGCATTCAGGGTGTTGGTGGAATTCAATTACCGGATGATTCTTTCCTGAAGTTTCTTTCTACTAAGTGTAAAGAGGTTGGAGCATTATTAATTCTTGACGAAGTTCAATCAGGCTATGGTCGTTCAGGAAAATTCTTTGCTCATCAATATTCAGGCATCGAAGCTGACCTAATCACCATCGCCAAGGGAATGGGCAATGGATTTCCGGTTGGCGGTCTATTGATTCATCCTGATATCAAACCATGGAGTGGAATGTTAGGGACTACTTTCGGTGGAAACTACTTAGCATGTGCCGCTGCTTTATCGGTATTGGAAGTAATTGAAGAAGAAGACCTGATGACCAATGCATCTACGCTGGGTGATTATTGGATGGAGCAACTCCGTACCTTTGCTTCCATCAAAGAAGTACGCGGCAGAGGCTTGATGATTGGGTTTGATTTACCTGATTCGCTGGCATCGCTGAGAAAAGATTTATTATTCAAACACCATATATTTACTGGTGAAGCTAAACCTAACACGGTACGACTTCTTCCATCATTAGCCTTGACGAAAACAGAAGCCGATATCCTGTTGGAGGCACTTACCATAGAACTAAAAAAGCACGTGCTATCATGAAGCATTTTCTTTCCGTAAATGAAGTAACGAATTTATCACAACTGGTTGATAACGCGTTGGCATACAAAGCCAATCCATTTAAAGATGCTGCCTTGGGTCACAATAAAAGATTAGGCATGCTCTTTCTTAATCCCAGCATGCGCACGCGCATCAGCACGCAGATAGCCGCAAAAAATCTGGGCATGGATGCCATCGTATTCAACGTAGGGCAGGACGGCTGGACATTGGAGTTTGAAGATGAAACGATCATGAGCGGCACTACGGTAGAGCACGTGAAAGAAGCTGCTCCTGTACTTGGAAAATATTTTGACATTCTTGGTGTTCGTACGTTCCCTTCTTTAAAAAATAAAGAAGATGATTATAGCGAACTGTACATCAATCAATTTATCAAATATTCCGGTGTACCCGTATTAAGTTTGGAGAGTGCGACACTACATCCGCTTCAAAGCCTTACAGATATCATCACGATCAGGGAAACGTTCAAAGAAAAAAGAAAACCTAAAATTGTGTTAACCTGGGCACCACATGTAAAAGCATTGCCACAGTGTGTCGCCAATAGTTTTTCGCAATGGGTGAATGCCTGGGGTGGTGCCGACTTCGTAATCACCCATCCGGAAGATTATGAATTGGATAGCAAGTTCACGAAAGGTGCAACGATCACACACGACCAGGATGCAGCATTGAAGGATGCCGATTTTGTGTACATCAAAAACTGGAGCACCTACACCGACTACGGAAAAATATATTGCAACGATCCCGAGTGGATGCTGACTAATGAAAAACTCGCTACTACCAATAATGCAAAGATGATGCATTGTCTTCCGGTAAGAAGAAATGTGGAACTAAGTGATGAGATATTAGATGGATCAAGCAGCATTGTAACACAACAAGCCGGTAATCGGGTTTGGGCAGCGCAGGCTGTATTGGCAGAACTTCTTAAATTCAGTAAGCAATAGGCAAATGGCAATGATTGCATATTGTTACTTACCTACTTCCTATTTAATAAATTAGTATGAACAAACTATACATCATAAAAATCGGTGGCAATGTATTGGACGATGAAAAATCGTTGAAGAGTTTTCTGAAAGACTTTGCATCCATTCAGGCTCCCAAAATATTGATCCACGGTGGTGGTAAGATCGCTACGAAGCTCGGTGAACAACTGGGTATCGAATCGCACTATGTAAAAGGAAGAAGGATCACTGACGCTCAAACACTTGATCTTGTAACGATGGTGTATGGTGGATTGGTGAATAAGCAAATCGTGGCTGCACTTCAGGCAGATCATTGCAATGCCATGGGTGTGACAGGTGCTGATGGTAACCTGATCAAAGCAGTGAAGCGCCCGGTGGGCGAAGTGGATTATGGATTTGTCGGTGACATTACACCGGATAGTGTAAACAGCACATTGTTATACTTTCTTCTGAAACAAAATGTCATTCCGATTTTTGCTCCGCTCACGCATGCAAACGGAGTCATGTTGAATACCAATGCTGATACCATTGCTTCTGTGTTGGCAATCTCCCTCAGCAAACACTTTGATGTTCGATTGATTTTCTGTTTCGAAAAACAAGGCGTGCTCAGCGATGTTACCAAAGAAGACTCAGTCATTCGCAATCTGAATCTCACATTGTATAAAGAGTTACTTAACAAAGGTTCTTTTCACGATGGCATTTTACCAAAGTTAGAGAATGCTTTCAATGCGATTCAATCCGGAGTAAAAGAAGTATTGATTGGTGAACATACCAACCTATTGGCAAATACTGGCTACGATACGAAAGGCACGCTGATTACACAGTCATGAAGGAACATTTGCCCCATATCGCCATAGGCTTACTTCAGCAGTTGATTTCCATTCCTTCGTTTAGTAAGGAAGAAGAAAAGACAGCAAACCTGCTCATGGGCTTTTTCAAGTATCATGGCATGGATGCGATACGGAAAGAAAATAATGTGTGGGCAAAAAATAAATTCTTTGATCCTATCAAGCCAACGATTCTGCTTAACTCCCATCATGACACCGTAAAACCAAATCCAGGATATACGCGTGATCCATTCTCTGCTGATATTGAAGATGGAAAACTTTATGGATTAGGTAGCAATGATGCAGGTGGACCGTTGGTATCATTGATCATGACATTCTTCTACTTCCATCATGAGCAGAACCTGAACTATAATTTAGTGATGGCTGCTACAGCAGAAGAAGAAATTTCAGGAACGAATGGTGTTGAACTCATTTGGAATGATCTTCCCAAAATTGATTTTGCCATTGTAGGTGAGCCAACACTTACAGATATAGCTGTTGCCGAAAAAGGTTTATTGGTGTTGGATTGTGTAGCCAAAGGTAAAGCTGGTCATGCGGCCCGTGAGGAAGGCGTGAATGCTATCTACAAAGCATTAAAAGACATTGAATGGTTTCGCACCTATCAGTTTTCAAAAATATCTGATTCGCTGGGCAGTGTAAAAATGTCTGTGACGGTAATCCAGGCAGGCCAAGCACATAATCAAGTTCCGCCTGAATGTAAATTTACTGTAGACGTGCGCATAACCGATGCCTATACGCTCGAAGAAGTACTCGACATCATTAATAAACATGTTTCCTGTGAAGTGATGCCTCGATCTCTGCGATTGCGATCGTCTGGTGTGCCTGAAGATCATCCATTAGTCATTGCAGGGAAATCGCTTGGAAAGAATCTGTATGGCTCCCCAACTACTTCTGATCAGGCATTGATCCCAACCTCTTCCATCAAAATAGGACCGGGAGATTCTGCTCGTTCGCACAGTGCAGATGAATTTATCTTTGTTCACGAAATAGAAGAAGGAATTGATTCGTACATTTCGCTCTTAGAAAAAATAATACAATGAGCGATCGTGTCCGTATTCTAAAAACAGAAATCCTTTCTGACAATTGGTACACCTTAAAGAAAATAACGTTTGATCTCTTGTTGAAGAACGGAAACCGGGCACAACAAAATAGAGAGGCTTACGATCGTGGCAACGGAGCCACCATTCTACTTTACAATAAAGAAAACAAAACGGTCATTCTCACAAGGCAGTTTCGATTACCAACTTATATTAATGGAAACCCTGATGGCATGCTCATCGAAGCCTGCGCAGGACTTCTCGATCTGGACAATGCGGAAGATTGCATACGAAGGGAAACAGAAGAAGAAACTGGTTTCACGATTCGTGACGTGAAAAAAATCTTTGAAGCATATATGTCACCCGGATCAGTAACGGAGATTTTATTCTTCTTTATCGCTGAATATTCGCGAGACATGAAGACATCTGAAGGCGGTGGCGTTGGAGAAAACGAAGACATCGAAGTGCTGGAGTTGCAGTTTGATAAAGCCGTGCAGATGATAGAAAGCCATGAAATCAAAGATGGAAAAACGATCATGTTGCTACAATACCTGAAACTTCACAATATTTTATAAGATAAAATTGACCGGCATCAGGTAACTTGTAACCGGAAACCGATTATGAAACTCTGGACTAAAGACAAAGAATCACTTAAGGAAGTAACTGACTTCACCACTGGACAAGACCATGTATTGGATTTGCACTTAGCTCCATTTGATGTGCTCGGTTCGCTTGCGCACACTACCATGCTGGAGACAATTGGTTTGCTTACGAAAGAAGAACTTTCATTACTCAGTAAAGAGTTAAAAATAATTTACGTTCAAATCATTTCGGGTGATCTCAAAATCGAAGAAGGCGTTGAAGATATTCACTCACAAGTAGAATTACTGTTAACTCGCAGGCTGGGAGACGTTGGAAAGAAAATTCACAGTGGCCGCTCACGCAATGATCAGGTGCTGGTGGATGTGAAACTTTTTCTTAGAAATGAAATTGAGGAGCTAGTCGCTCAGATAAAATCACTCTTTGAATTACTGATTTCTAAAAGCGAAGAGCACAAAGGCAAACTCTTGCCCGGTTATACGCACTTACAATTGGCCATGCCCTCTTCTTTTGGATTATGGTTTGGTGCCTATGCTGAAAGCCTGGTGGATGATACGATTACATTACAAGCTGCTTACCGGATTGTAAATAAAAATCCATTGGGCTCCGCAGCAGGCTATGGATCATCGTTCCCACTTAATCGCTCCCTCACCACACAATTACTTGGCTTCGCTGATTTGAATTACAATGTGGTTTATGCACAAATGGGTCGGGGTAAAACAGAACGCATCATGTCACAAGCTATGAGTAATGTAGCTGCGACACTAGGCAAGTTGGCGATGGACGCCACATTATTCCTAAATCAGAATTTCAGCTTCATTTCATTTCCGGATGAACTTACTACGGGCTCAAGCATCATGCCTCACAAAAAAAATCCAGATGTATTTGAGCTAATACGGGCGAAGTGTAATGCATTGCAAGCCTTACCCAATGAACTTACATTGCTCACTTCCAATCTTCCTTCCGGTTATCATCGCGATTTGCAATTGCTGAAGGAAAAATTATTTCCAGCCATTGGCGCATTGAAAGATTGTCTGCGTATGTCACAGTTGATGATCTCTGCCATTCAGGTAAAAGAGAATATCCTGAGTGATGAAAAGTATAAATATTTGTTTAGTGTAGAGGAAGTCAACAAATTGGTTTTATTGGGCATGCCATTCCGCGATGCTTATAAAAAAATTGGGATGGATATTGAACAAGGTAATTTTACCTATTCCACACAAGTTGATCATACCCATGAGGGAAGCATCGGGAATTTGATGAACAATAAGGTGAAAGAAAATTTTAAAAACGTATTGGCTGGTTTTGAATTTGAAAAAACCACAGAGGCCTTCAACCAACTACTCAAGAACTAATCACACATGAAGCCTGAAACAATTCTATCGGTGATCCTCGGTATTTCCATGGTCAGCTATTTGTTCGATCAATTACTGGATTATCTCAACCTAAAGGCACAACGCGAAGACATTCCTGCCGAGATCGAAGGCTTTTATAATAAAGAGAAATATCAGAAGTCGCTCGATTATCAAAAAGATCAAACAAAATTTTCCTTCCTCTCTTCGGGATTTAGTTTTCTGCTTTCGCTAGGTATGTTGCTATTTGGTGGTTTCGGCTGGCTCGACAGTTTACTACGGCCACTTTTCACTTCGGAAATCACTTTGGCTCTTTCTTTCTTTGGAGCTATCATGATTGCTTCCGATATCCTCACCATACCATTTCAATGGTATGGTACTTTCGTTATCGAAGAAAAATATGGTTTCAATAAAACCACAGTAAAGACTTTTG
The DNA here is from genome assembly GCA_043774745.1 of Cyclobacteriaceae bacterium. Classification (GTDB taxonomy): domain Bacteria; phylum Bacteroidota; class Bacteroidia; order Cytophagales; family Cyclobacteriaceae; genus ELB16-189. The sequence continues at coordinate 110,408 of JAYVTC010000119.1, forward strand.
TCACAGATAAACTCAAAGGCTACTTGCTGGGAGCTTTCATCGGAGGGGCATTACTCTCTGTGTTAATTTATCTCATCAATTCAATAGGGCCGAATTTTTGGATATGGTTCGCGTTACTGTCTGCAGCCTTCACGTTGTTTATGAGCATGTTTTATACATCATTAATTTTGCCCTTATTTAATAAACTCACTCCACTGGCCGATGGCGAATTGAAAACCGCCATTGAAACATTTGCCAGGAAAGTAGATTTCCCGCTCGACAATGTCTTTGTCATGGATGGATCCAAACGATCCGCGAAAGCCAATGCATTCTTCTCCGGCATTGGAAAAAAGAAAAAGATCGTGCTTTACGATACACTCATTAACAATCACACGACTGAAGAATTAGTAGCCGTGTTGGCACATGAAGTGGGGCATTTCAAGAAGAAACATATCATCTGGAGCTATCTCATTTCCATTGTCCAGATTTTCTTCTTGATGTTTGTTCTTTCAAAAATGGTATTCAATGAAAATTTATCAATCGCGTTGGGCGGAAATCAGCAAGCCATTCATCTCAATCTGATTGCCTTTACTATCCTCTTCTCACCTATTTCAGGCATCACCAGTTTGTTTATGAGCATGCTCAGTCGCAAAAATGAATTTGAAGCTGACGCTTACGCTAAAGAAACATTTGATGGCCATGCATTATCCAACGCATTGAAAAAACTTTCTGTGGATTCACTCAGTAATTTGTATCCTCATCCAGCCTATGTATTTTTTTATTACTCACACCCTCCCTTGTTACAAAGACTCAAGGCACTAAAGAATTAAAATGACTTTGGAGATTTTACTTCGCTACATTCACTTCGTCAGCATTTTTGCGATTGTTGGATCCCTGGTTTCTGAACATCTACTGCTAAAAAAGGAAATGACCCGCTCTGAGGTGAGCCTCCTCGCACGTATTGATTCGGTGTACGGATTGGCTGCAGTTATTTTACTCTTGGCCGGACTTACCCTATGGCTAGGATCTATTGGCAAGCCGGCAGAGTTCTATAGTAAAAACTGGATTTTCCTTACAAAAATCTGTCTCTTCATAGCAATCGGGCTGTTGTCCATCTACCCGACCGTTTTCTTTATTAAAAACCGAAAAGGTCAACCAGATGAATTTATTACAATACCGAAAGTAATTTTTTGGATGCTGCGTCTCGAAATATTACTTGTCTTCATGATACCTATCCTGGCCGGACTTATGGCAAAGGGGATAGGACTTTCAGTAAATCATTAAAACGTAATTTTCTTTAATCTTCAACTTTTGAAAAGCAATATTTATTTCAGCTTATCAAAAAACTCTCGTTGTGCAGGGGTTAAGATAAGATCTGGATTACCATCCAGGTGAATGAATTTCAAACTTGCAAGTTTCGTAATACTTGTCGGGAGTGAGGTAAGTTGATTATTGCCCAGATAGAGAGATTGGAGGTTAGTGAGCTTTCCTATTGACTCAGGCAATACTTTAAGTTGATTACCATTTAATCCAAGTGAAGTAAGTCTTGATAAATCGCCAATACCAGCCGGTAAGGATGTGATTAAATTATCATCTAATTCAAGCGCGCTTAGCTCTCCCAATTTACCAATGCTTTCAGGCAGGGAGACTAATTGATTATTAATAAGATCAAGTTTTATCAATCGCGAAAGATTGCCGATGGTCGCAGGCAATTCGGTTAATTTATTATCACTGAGTCCAAGATTTTTAAGGTTAGTCAACTTGCCAATACTCGCAGGTAGTTTGCTGATTGAGTTAGTGCCCAGACTAAGATTTCTCAGGTTGGTCAATTTACTGATGCCTTCGGGAAGGCTATTTAATTTATTAGCGCTTAGATAGAGTTCTCTCAGATTAGATAAACTACCAACGGCATCAGGCACTTCGCTTAATTCGCTAAGGGTCAGGTCAAGTGAAAAAACAATATTTGGGTTTTTCAACGCCTCATCAAATGAATTGTAGATCTTACCTTCCTGAGCCCGGCTTTTATAAATAATTAAACTCAACAAGCAGACGAGTGCAACTTTCATTGTGCTTCAGTTTGGATATTTTAATATAAGCTAAGAAGAAAGGGAGATAAATGAACGGTTATTCCCAATCGCCACTTAACCAAATATAGAATAAAATTTAAAAATGATAATGAATAGCGATCGATCAAACAGTTAAATAATTATTTAATTGTCTTTTGAATCTGGAATTTCTAATTTGTAATTAAATCAGAATAGTAAGTGTAGCCCTTGTTTCTGCTCTTTATTATCTTTTAGCAACAACGGCATCAACATCTATCAAAGGAACAAAAAAAGTAAATGTTGTTTACTCATCAGCAATAACATGGAAAGCCTAACTGTAAATCTCTTTGTAACAGACATCAATAAATCGATTGCTTTTTACAAACAACTGGGTTTTGAAGTAACGATGACCGTACCTGAGCAAGGTGACCTTGTGTGGGCTATGCTCATCCATGGAGGTGTCGCCATCATGCTTCAAACATTTGCCAGCATGGGCGATGAATTACCCGATATTGACAGGTCAAAATCGGGAGGCACACTCCTGCTTTATATCAAGCTAAAAAACATCAGAACTTTCTTTGAACAAATAAAAGACAAAGCTGAAGTCGTGAAGGGACTTGAGAAAGTGTTTTACGGAGCTACAGAATTCACCATTAAGGATATTAATGGTTATCATTTGACTTTCGCTGAAGATGAACCACAATAAAATAAATCCTAATTCCAGTAAAAAAAAGATCAGCTCATCACTGACCTTTTTTTTTGTTGGCTTCAAAAACTATTTCTTTCTGATAATCACATCACCATTATAATTCCTCATGGAAATCTCCGGGCCTCCACCATTTACTTCGCCTTTCACCCATTCATCAATCACCACTTTGTAAGTACCCGACTTTGCGTCCTTCTTTTGCACCGGACTGCTTTCGAGCATCTTCATATCCAAGCCACTGAGGATTTCACCCTGCTCCGTTTTCATTTTAAAGGTGGCCTTCAAGCTTGCCGGGAAGGTAATATCAATGTCACCATTGTAGGTAGAGTATGACATAGGCACGCCTTCTTTCACCTTATCAAAGGTGACTTTGATTTCGCCATTATACGTAGTGGCAATTACGGAACCAGAAATATTTTCAGCTGCTATCTCACCATTATAGGTAGTGATCTCTACTTCGCCCTCAATACTAGATATCAAAATATCTCCATCATTATATGAACTAACCTTTACATCAAATCCCATGGGCACCTCAATCACCAGGTTAATTTTATTATTCCATGATCCTGACTCGACTTTCACATAATTAGTATTTTCCGACACTTGAAGATCCATAGTTCCACCGCTGATGCGCTTTAGCCCATCTTTCGTTCCCTTCTTCTCTGCGTCTGAATTTTCATTATCAGAAGAATATTTTACCAGTACATCCTTTCGGGCTGTGCCCTTCACCGTTATGGAACCATAATTCAGATGTGCCTTTAACTTACCACGCTTGGAAGGATCGCTCAATGGCACTGGAAAATCTCCTGAACTTTGTGCATAAGCCATCGTGGTGAAACATAGTATCAGTGCTATCAATATCTGCTTTTTCATTTTTCTTATCAATTAAATTTTTTCTTTTACATAAACATCTCCGTTGAACGTTTCGAAGTCAAGTATAACTCCTCCATCGCCAACCTTAAATCGGTTTCCATTGACTTTAAACTTTGTTCCTTTCTCTGTTTCTTTTTTTTCAACTGCCACTGGTAATGACTCCAGCCGGGGCACATTAGTAAATAATTCACCATTAAAACTTTCAAAACTCATGTTGGCAGCCAAGCCCTTTTGAAACCATGCATTGATATCACCATTCAATGTATAGAAGCGGCATGCTCTATCGGGATTTTTTGTATACGTAATATCCACGTTTCCATTGATCGTGCTGGCCGATGCTTCGCGTGAGATATTGGAAAGTTTAATACCTCCATTCACATTGTTAGCTACAATGCCACCCTTCAGATTTTCTACTTCAAGATCACCATCATTTACAGTGCTTATCAGCAGATTGACTGACATCGGAACTTTAATCACATAGTCAAAGGAGTAATCGCATAACTCTTTGCAATCTTCTCCCCGATCATTCCACTCATACCCCCAACCATTTCGGTGTCCCCAGTCACCATTCTTTTTTGAGGTTTTTCCAAAACGACTGCACAAACCTTCGGTGTAAAGTATAAGGGTGTCAGCACGATCTATGATTCCTAATTTGATTTGTGCTTTGCCTTTCTCAAGGCGTTCCGGTGTTTTTGCTTTTATTGTACGGGTTATTTCTATAAGTACTTTGTCGCCATCATAACCGGTCACCTTAATGCTTCCGTTAATGTTGGCAATCATCAACGCATTGTCCACTCCTTTCTTTTCGAATGATAACTCCTTTGTTATCTTCTCTGTGAAGGATTGTGCAAAGGTAGTGCTTTGAAGAAATGTGGCTATTATTAAAATTATCGTTTTCATGTTGTTGCATTTTTTAGCTCGCATCTACCCTATCCGTGAGCGAAGTCGTGAGCTGAGTTGTCAGATTAATACTTCTATACTTTCAGAAATTTTTGTTTTTACTTCCTTCGGTGTTTTTTCACTTTGCAAGAGTTGCTTCAGTGCGTTCACTGATTTTTTTTCCTGAATAGCAACCATCAACTCAGCCAAAGCAATCTGCACCAGCGGAGAATCTTGTGTGGCAATGGACCCAATCAATTTTGCACGCACTGCGCTGTCTTTTGAATAGGATGTTAGCGCTTCAAGCGCAGCCAGACGTACGTTCACGTTCTCATCGTTGTTGAGTGTGGTGAATAATGCATTGGTCACTTTTTCACTTACCTGTTCCATTTCCGATGTGAGGCTTACCGCTTTCAGGCGCTGTGTCGCGGATTCTTTTTCAAGCATCGAGAGCATCATCATCTCCTTCAATTCACTAACCTCCTCGGTCAGTTGACTTACCTCTTTATTTTCAGAAGGTGATTGAATAAAATATCCTGCGGAAAATCCAATCAATATAAGAAGCATTGCAAACACCAATCGAGGGAAAAGAAAATTCCAGTCAGGCATAGAAAAAGACATCTTCGATTTCAGCACCCTCTTCTCTTTGCCAAGCGCTGCATAGAACTGATCATCAAGATTGATGGAGGGAGTGGGTACTTCAATCTTTTGAATTTGCTCATCCAATCCTGCAAGCTCTCGCAGTTGAATGAGATCTAACTCACCGGATTCAATAAGTTGTTCAATCAATTTGATTTCGGCTGGATCTGCCAACCCTTCGTTATACTTGGCGATCAATTCTTCCCTCTGCTTCTTTTCCATAATCAAGTTCATAACTAGTTTATCCTCTCCAATTGTTTATAAATCACTTTCAATTCCTGCAAGGCGCGAAACACTTTCACTTTCACAGCGCCTTCGGTGCAGCCCAGCACTTCACCAATTTCACTGTACTTCTTTTCCTGAAACTTACTGAGTAATAGCACCTCGCGTTTATCATCGGGCAATCGCTCCATGGCCATGGATAGCAATTGATGTTCTTCCATCTGTTGCATTTCTGCTGCGCGATTGTCGTTGTGCCCGATGCGGTCCTGCCAGTTTTCAATCTCTTCCGTTGCCTTGATTTTATTTCTCCGATGATGATCATTATTCACATTTCGTGCAATGTGAAACATCCACGCCCTGAAGTCGCCCTCTCCCCGGAAGAGGTGGCGGTATTTCAAAATGCGGAGGAAAGTGTTCTGCACGAGATCCTCGCTGAGTTCCTGCTTTCTATTTAGTCCATAAAAGAACCCATACAACGGTCTTTTATAGCGTTCAAAAAGCAGGCTCATCTTGTCCAGGTCACCTTCTCTGACCTTCATCATCAAGACATTATCGGAAAGCGCTTCCAAATTCAAAGTTTAATCAAACAGGGAAACTGAAGGTACTGAAAATGGTTACAGAATTTCTAAATTTTATGATTCGATGCTTATTCCAACAAAAAAAGGCTTCTAAAATAAGAAGCCTTTCCAGCAAATGTTAAACAAGTATAGTAAGTGCTTATACCAGATAATGATTATTTGGCAACCACACGCACTGCGCTGTTATTAGTATCTGCAATATAAAGATTGCCCTTGTTGTCCAGCACCACGTCCCAGGGGGCAGCAAGATTTGCCGAAACTGCAGCACCCCCATCTCCCGCATATCCATAAACTCCGTTGCCCGCATAGGTAGTAATTATTCCGGTTGCAGCTGTAACTTTTCGAATTACAGTATTCCCAGCATCTGCGATGTAAATATTTCTGTCCTCATCAACTGCTACTCTTGTAATATACTGCAAAGACGCACTGGTTGCTGCCCCGCCATCTCCGGTATAACCGGCTACACCATTTCCTGCCACGGTAGTAATGATGCCGTCATGAATTTTACGAATAACATGGTTAGCATCTGCGATATAAATATTGCCAATCTGATCAACGGAAACACCAGTCGGATAATTCAGTTTGGCTGTTGTTGCAGGGCCATTGTCCCCGGTATATCCGGCCTGGTCTGGCCCAAGTCCGGCTAGGGTGGTGATGATCCCCGTTGCAATCGTAATCTTCCGTATTGCATTGTTTCCAGCATCGGCAATATAAATGTTATTCTGCCCGTCAACGGCAACATCATAGGGATTAAAAAAAGTAGCGGAAGTAGCAGGACCATTATCGCCAGTAAACCCTTGAGCGCCTGTTCCTGCAACGGTAGAAATAATTCCGGTGGACGCATCAATCCTCCGAATAACTCCATTGCCTGCATCAACAAGTATAACATTGCCAATTTGATCCACGGTGATCCCCAGCGGAAAATTGAGGTGCGCATTTTTTGCAGAGCCACCATCGCCTGCATAAGGCGTAGGATCAACTACATTAAATCCCAAAAATGTACCGGCAATGGTAGAAATTTTGCCATCGTCACTATTAACCTTCCTAACAACATTAGCCGCTCCATCCGTTACGTAAACATTATTCATTTTATCAGTGGCAATTGCTGTTATGAATCCTAGTTTGGAAGATTTAGCAGGTTCACCATCACCATCAAAGCCAAATTGTGTGGGGCCAAGGCCGGCAATTGTTTCAATGTTACCCGATAGTGTTGTCTGATCTGAAGGATCAACTGAATCTGAATTACAGGATTGAATCAATAAGAGTGCTATCAGAAATAGATTCTTTGGTGTGTGATTTTTTATCATAGTGTGTTTGTTTATCACAAAACGAAAACCTGTTAAAAAGATACAGTGATGTTGAATATCTTTTTGGGATTTCAGGATTGACACATGGTAATGTCGCACTTAATAATACACCGTCAACTCCACCCTCCGGTTCTTCGCCCGCTCTTCATCCGTGAGGTTATTATTCAATGGTTGGTGCATTCCTTTTCCTTCACTCTGCAATCGTTCAGGCCTGATGCCCGATTTAATCAGATGATGTCTTACTGCATCGGCTCTCTTCTGTGACAATCTTAAATTGAATTTGTCCGAGCCAACATTATCGGTATGTCCTTCAATTTTCAGCTTCAGGGTTTCGTTTTCTTTTAATGTGGTTGTAAGTTCCTCCAGAAAATTTTCTGTTGGGTCGTCCAGCTCCGCTGAATTAAATTCAAACGGAAAGTGAAGCGTTACTTTTTCAATAATCAACGGTTCTTGTTTCAGATCGCCTGCTTTTGCCAGTGTGGTGGGTAATATTTCGCTTATCTCAATTTGTTTTTCAACTACCGGTATCTTAGTAGCGATGGAGTCCTGTTTCGCTTCTGCTATAACAGAAACAACTTCTTGTGGTGTTGTTTTAATCTGTTGCGGCTTCTTTGCCACGGAATTTTGTTTTTCGATTGCTTCCTTTTTCCGTTTAGCTGTTAACTTCTGCGACCTTGTTTGAACCGGCTTCCTCCATGCAAGGCCTACTTCCAGGGCACCCGTATTTCCTACATTGTTAATCAAAAAAGGAAAATCGTAAGAGAGTCCCAACGAAATTGTCTCGCTATGGAGTTGCACTCCTACTATTGCTGATCGCCCCACCACATATTTAGCGATCACTTCAACGCGATCCGACAACTCCTTGGACTTTGGATTTAGCTCTTTCTGCAGGCGAACACCTGCATTGAGGGTTACGTTGGAAGCCGAGTAAGTCAGCAGTGCTTCCGGGAAAACATGAAAGCCCTTGGTGGAATAAGCCTGAAAGCCACCATTGAAAACAAACGTTGATGACAACTGTGTTGGATCTCCAAAGAAAGAATCCTGCGGTCTGTTCAGATCAAAAAAAGATAAACCGAAATGATGAAGCAGGCGACCTTTTCTATCTGTCTCCTGCCAGTACACCCCGGTACTAAATGTTTGAAAGGTTGTTCGAAGTTCAGCAAAGCTTTCTCCACTTGAATACGAAGGATCAAATCCACGATCAGGCACATATTGTGAACCGGTATAAAAACCATCTAAACTAATGGAGCGAGTTTGAAGCAACGCTTTCGCACCTAACGACAGCGTTTGCCATCTGCTTAACCGAATGTGAACAGCATAACTGACTGCCGCCTCTTGTGTTTTGAAAACTCCTGTTGCCTTATCATTGTGAAGCGTTACTCCCAAGCCAGACCAGGGCTTTCCGGTGCTGGAATTAAGTAACGGATAATCGAACGAAATGAAATTGCTATTGATCGGAGAATCACCACCGGTTTTTTGATGGCGATAATCCAAACTCACAGAAGCATATCGACTGAGGCCAATCATGGCCGGATTGATACGCTGCTGAGTAAAGTTATATTGGGAATATTGAAAATACTGCGCATGCAAAACATTCCCTATGGATAGGAAAGATACCAGAACGAAAATTCGCTTAAGGATAATCATCAGTTTAATGAACTAGCAGAATGGATCCCGTTTTTTTTCCGTTTAGAAGAAGTTGCTCACCGTTCATTGTTTTCCCATCTACTTTCCAATAATATATGCCATTGGGTTGAAGTGTGCCGCGCACCGTTCCATTCCACCCGTTGCTAATTGCCTGTTGAATATCACTGGTTTCATACATCACATTTCCTTCGCGATTGTAAATCTGGAAAGAGAAGGCAGACGCTTGCGTTAAGCCATACACTAAAAGCATATCATTTTTTCCATCTCCATTGGGAGTAAATAGATTGGGAACAAAAGCAGTTTCCTGCACTTGTATCTGCACACGTCCTTCTATGGTACATCTCACTGAATCGGTGGCAACCAGTGTATAATCCGTGGTTTGTAAAGGCGTTGCTACAGGGTTTGGTATCGCATCATTGCTTAATCCGGAAGGTGGCATCCATTTAAAATAGGTGGCCGAACTCACCGCTTCAAATTGCACTGAATTGCCCTTCAAAATCTGAAATGCTTCTCCATTTAACTTCAGTTGAGGTTGACTTACACGAAGAATAAATTCTTTTTGATACGTACAATTATTTTGGCTTTTGGCAGTAACCAAAATCGTTTCAGCGTTATTGAATATAAAGCTGATCGAGTCCACACCCGTGATAACCGGCTCTGTCTTCCACTCAACGTTTTTCCAACCTGGAGAAATTCCCAGACGAACGGACTTACCTTGACAAGCATAAATGATTTCCTTCTCAGCTTTCGATCCATCGTTCACATGGATTACCCACACATTATTCTTTGAGCAATCCAAACCTTGAGGTACGAAAGAGAATATAGTATCATTCGCTACCGCAGTAAATTTCAATTGCTCGAATCTTCCTAAAAAACCTTTTGTGACGGAGAACCAATAGGCCTGCGATGCGGAGATTAATGTTACCTCCTCGTTCTCACAAGACTGAACATCTTTATGGACGAGGTCAAAACAAGGTAGTACTCCTCCGGTACAAATTCCGTAACCACCATTATAGGCATTGTCCACCGATTGAATCATGTAATAGTATCTGCTACCAGTCAAGCCATCAATAATCTTGGAGATATTTGTTCCCGCATTTCCGTGCGAAACGGTCATTCTTCGTTTGGAGTTAATATCAAAAGCGGGTGTGATCATTGTTGATTGACTCGTTCCTAACCAAACATCATAGGTAAGTGATGCGCTCACCGTATGGTCATCTTGCGGGGCTTCCCAATAAATAAATGTTTTATTAAACGTTGAAAT
>JAYVTC010000120.1:0-85359 GCA_043774745.1 Cyclobacteriaceae bacterium
GGATATTCATTGCTGATCTTTGCTACCAACTGGGGCTTCACCGGTTCGTGGGATGAGTTCACATCGAAAATAAAACAAGCCGGCTATGATGGCGCTGAACTATGGTGGCCTACGGATGAAAAAAACAGAATCGAACTATTCGAAGCACTTAACAAATACAAACTTCAGGTTGGTTTTCTTGTAGGCAGTGGTGAAAAAGATTATCAAAAGCATCTGGCCCAGTTTCAACAAAACTTATCAGCAGCCGCGAAAACAAAACCAGTTTATATCAATTGTCATTCAGGCAAAGATTTTTTCTCGTTCGAGCAGAGTAAACCATTCATGGATTACACCGAGAAAATAAATAAGGAAACGGGTGTTCCTATCTATCATGAAACTCACCGTGGAAGAATTTTATTTGCAGCCACCATTGCGCGTCAATTTATAGAGAAGGTGCCCGGCTTGCGATTAACACTCGACATCTCACACTGGTGCAATGTGCACGAATCCTATTTGAGTGATCAGGAAGAAACGGTTGCCATGGCGCTTAATCGTACGGATCATATCCATGCACGCATCGGTCATCCGGAAGGACCACAAGTTAGTGATCCGCGTGCTCCCGAATGGAGTGATGCTGTGAAAGCTCATTTCAGTTGGTGGGACAAAGTTGTTGAAACAAAACGGAAAGAAGGGAAGCGCATGACATTCTTAACTGAATTTGGCCCTGCCGATTACATGCCTACGTTACCTTATACACGACAAGCCGTTGCCAGTCAGTGGGACATTAATGTTCACATGATGGACGTGTTGCGAAAAAGATATGCTGAGTAATTATGTTTGATTTGATTGGTCGCCTTCACCCGTTATTAGTTCACTTGCCCATCGGCATTTTGTTATTGGCTATTCTGTTTGAGTGGCTTCCAACGAAAAAAAAATACAGATACCTCAAAAGATCGATTCACCCCATTCTTCTGGTTGGTTCTGGGACCGCCATCTTTTCGTGCCTTACGGGATACATGCTTTCACAAAGCGGAGAATATGAATCGGATATGGTGGGATGGCATCAATGGATGGGAATATCGTTAACGGTTTATTCATTGGGCTATGCCTGGATGCGAACTGAAAAAGGATTCAAATCACTTCACAAAGCATTTAGTATTGTTTTATTGATTTTGCTGATGATCACAGGACACCTGGGCGGATCATTAACGCATGGTGAAGATTATCTTACTGCAGGATTAGCTTCCGGTTCAAGCTACGACATTTCGAAAGTGAATTTGCAGGAAGCCGTTTTTTATGATGACCTGGTAAAGCCTATTTTAGAAGATAAATGCTATGGCTGCCATGGAACATCCAAGCAAAAAGGAAAGCTTCGGTTAGATGAACCTCAACATATTCTAAAAGGGGGCAAAGATGGAGTAGTGATTGTTGCAGGCAAAACAGATGAGAGTGAAATGATCGATCGGATGCTCTTGCCGCTGGATGGTGAAGATCATATGCCTCCAAAAGAGAAAAAGCAATTGACTGAAAAAGAAATTGAAATTTTAAAAACGTGGATTGCTTCGGGGGCTGATTTTAAAAAGTCGGTGAAAGATGCGGGCCAGCTTGCTGCTCTTGAAAAAATAATCTCATCAGAAAAATCAGTAAGCTTTTCGGATATTCCAACTGATGAAATACAACCTGCAGATCAAATTGCACTTACCCAGCTTCAAAAACTTGGTGTCGTGATTTTACCCGTGGCGGCAAACAGCAATTATCTTTCTGCGAATCTGATTAATGCCACATCATTGGATTCAGCGGTCGACTTATTAAGTAGCGTGAAAGAACAATTGGTTTGGCTTAAGGCAGGTGATCAGCCCGTTACGGACAACCATCTAATAAAGATTGGCACATTAACTAAACTCACCAGGCTAAATCTTGACCGCTCTCAAATTACTGATGCGGGATTAGGGAATTTGAAATCTCTGACTTCATTGATTTACTTAAATCTCAACAACACAAAAATTACAGTTGCTGGAATTACAAATCTCGCTTCACTAATACAGCTTCAATCGTTCTATCTATACGGAACGAACATTAAGGCTGAAGAAGTAGCGAGCGCGAAAAAATTGTTTCCTAATGCGAATATCGAAATCGGAAATCTACAGGTTCCGTTATTGGCCACAGATACTATTGAAGCGAAAGCGCCTCCAACAAAATAAAGGTAATTAACCACCAAGAAACATAATGTTGCACGCAAAGGCATAAAGAACGCTAAGGAAAGGCAAATCTATTTTTTTGCGTTCTTAAGCGTCTTTGCGTGCAATGCCTTTTAATTTACGATCGGCTGCTTCTTCACCATCACCACTTCAATACCTTTCTCCTTCGCCATGCTGTTAATGCGTTCTGCATTCTTATCAATGGTGTTATTCAATTTCGATAATTCATCGTCCACCATTTTGGTAAGCGTCTGACGTACCTCTTCACCTTGTTTGGTAGGAGCAAAGTCTCCTTGTGCCTGCTCTACCATTAAGTGCGCAAGACGATTGTTCATCTTGATGCCATAGTTGAGAGGATCCTGGTAACTGCGATTTTTTGTCTGATGAATATTATTCTCATGCGCTGAAAGTTCCTCTTCAAACTTCTTCACCGCATCGGATAATTCTTTGTATTGCGCGTCACTTCCAATTTTAGTTTTCAGGAAGGCGAGATCCTCTTTTATTTTACGGATATCAATTACACCCTGATTAGCATCACTCACCTTGTCGCGCACTTTGGTGAGAAATTCAAACTGCGATTGCAATTCCTCCTGTGTAGTGTTGATTCTTGGATCTTTAAGAATTTCAAACTCTTGTTCTGTTGTGTTTCCATTTACAGTGAGGCGCACTTTATATTTTCCCGGTACTGCTTTCGGACCATTGTTGGGTGATCCATAATACACCATGCCAGGAAATGTTTTATATCCCGGATAGCGCATGTCCCAAACAAAACGATTGCCTCCTGCTTTTACCGTAAGTTGACTTGTGCCTGTTGCTTTGTTAGTATAGGATTTAATAATGGTTCCTCCTGTTTCTAGAATTTCCATCTTCACATCCGCCTTTTCATCTATTGACTTTACAAAATAATGGATCATTACACCACCTGGATGATTTTCACCTTCCAGTTTTCTGTTTCCGCGTGATCCACTGCCTGGCATGCGATAGCTGGGCATTGGTTTAAACAATACAACTTCACGCGAAGTCATCTCCGTGTTTAACTGATGAAAAGGTGTGAGATCATCAATCATCCAGAAACTTCTTCCATGGGTAGCTGCAATGAGGTTATCATTTTTCACGGCAAGATCGGCAATAGGAACAGGAGGTAAGTTCAATTGCATCTTCGTCCAGCTAGCGCCATCATCGAATGAAATCCACATTCCTTTTTCTGTGCCGGCATATAGTAAGCCTTGTCTTTTAGGATCGGCACGCACTACTCTAACAAACTCTTCATTCGGAATTCCTTTGGTAATCACTGTCCATGTTTTTCCATAGTCAACTGTTTTGTAAACGTAAGGCGTGTTATCTCCAAACTTGTAAGAGGTAGCTACGGCATATGCTCCTCCTTTCACAAACGGATTTACATCAATGCTATTCCACATGTTATACTTGGGAGACATGGAAGGCGTAACGTTTTTCCAGTTCTTACCTCCATCGGTAGTTACATGAATTAAACCATCATCAGAGCCAGTCCAGATTTCATCCTTGGTAAAAGTTGATTCAGCTATGACAAAAATATTCGCATAATATTCAGCACCTGTATTATCCTGTGTAATTGGTCCTCCTGATGATTTTATAGTTTCCGGTTCATCACGCGTTAAATCTGGACTAATTGCTTCCCAACTTTGCCCTCCATTATAGGTAACATGCAAATAGTTTGATCCTGCATAAAGTTTTTTTGGATCATGATGACTGAACACCAATGGATAATTCCAATTGAACCGATACTTCATAACTTCAACACCAGAACCTGCCGGAAGATCGGGCCACACATTGGTACTTCTCTCCTGACCGTTGTCAAGATTTTGCATGCTCATGTATCCTTTGAAATCACTTCCATAAATGATATTTGGATTGGTTGGATCAGGAGCAAGATGTGCGCTTTCACCAATGGACAAAGCAGTCCAATCTTTTTCTGTTATGCTATTACCGTTAGTGCGATGCGGAATGCGTACACTAGTGTTGTCTTGTTGTGCCCCGAGAATATGATAAGGAAAGGAATTGTCGGTGGTTATTCTGTAAAACTGCGCGGTGGGTTGATTATGATAGGTAGTCCAGTTTTCGCCACCATCATTAGAAACCTGAGCTCCGCCATCATCAGCGATAACCATCCGTTGATTATTATCCGGGTCAATCCATAAGTCATGATGATCACCATGCGGAGCATCTTTCAGTTCAAAGGTTTTACCTCCGTCTTTTGATACTCCATAACTTACATTCATCACCCACACTTTGTCTTCATTTTGTGTATCGGCATAAATGCGGCAGTAGTACCAGGCGCGTTGCAATAAAGCGCGGTCCTGATTTACTCTCGCCCAGGTTTTTCCTGCATCATCGGAGCGATACACGCCAGGCGCTTCTGAGTTTTCAATGATAGCCCATATGCGACTTGAATTGACTGGCGATACAGTTACTCCAATAATTCCATTCATTCCCTGTGGCATACCGGTTTTATCCGAAAGATTTTCCCATGTGTCACCGCCATCCGTACTTTTCCAAAGTTTTGAATCGGGGCCACCGCTATCCATGCGATAACCGTTTCGCTTCATGTTCCAGGTGGCTGCATAGATAATGCGAGGGTTGTTTGGATCCAATGTTAAGTCTCCTGCTCCTGCGGTTTCATTGATATATAAAATCTTCTTCCAGGTTTGTCCGCCATCGGTGCTGCGAAATACGCCACGCATTTCGTTGGGCTTCCACAAATTTCCAATAGCTGCAACATATACTACATCAGGATTTTTAGGATGAATGCGAATGCGTGAAATATGCTTTGTGTCGCGCAAGCCAATGTGCTTCCAACTCTTGCCGGCATCGGTTGATTTCCAAACTCCCCAACCTGAAGAAACATTGTTGCGTAATGTCTGCTCACCTTCTCCTGCATAAATCACATTGGGATCACTCTCAGCAACAGCAATAGCGCCCACCGTACCTCCAAAATAATTATCGGTCAACCCTTCCCAGGTTTGGCCAGCATCTTCCGTTTTCCAAACTCCTCCTCCTACTGTGCCGAAGTAATACAGATTAGGATTTCCACGCACACCGGTTGCGGTGCTCGATCTGCCTCCCCGAAAAGGACCCACCTCACGCCAGCGTATGCCGGAGTAAAGTGATTGATCAAATGAAACGGTATTAGCCGTTGGGGTTGCTGTGTTTTTCTTTTGTGCGTTGCCCGTAAAAACCAACAAAGCAAGCATCAGAAGGAGTATTGAATTTCTCATATATGAATTAAATCTATCCTACAGAATTACAAAAAACTTCCACCTCCGCGATATATTTTTATGCAGGCGGCTTATCCAATAAAACTAAAGTGAATTTAGCTTTTGGCTTAGAGTAATTATATGCGTAAATTTTGATACAGACCCTTGAGGCGATCGATCATACAATTATTGACACTCGCTCTATTCAAGTTTAAGGGAACAATATAAACTTGAATCTTTACTTAATGGAATTGATTTTGATAGGCAAAAAGTGATTTTAAAAAATCTACTATTGAAATTCTTAGCCCGATATATCTTAACAACGCTATTATGTTGTGCTTTTGCAAGCATCAGTAAATCACAACAAAAAGAAATTCCCGTCATCTTTCAAGACGCACAACCTCTTTCTTTACGATTGAGTTTCCCGATGAAAGAAGTTAAACGAAGTGTGAATGATTCAATCTTCTTCCCTTCCTACCTCAGTTATAAAACTGATCAAGACAAGTGGGATTCTCTTGAAGTCGGTATTCGTGCTCGCGGAAATTTCAGAAGAAAGCATTGCTACTTTCCTCCAATACGGTTGAAAATGAAAAAGAGTCATGTTGCTGGAACTCCTTTTGAAGGAAATAAAAGTTTCAAACTCGTGTTGCCTTGTCAAAATGTAAAGTCTGCCAACAATCTGATCTTGAGAGAATACTTATGTTATAAATTACTTGAGCCCATTACTCCTTATTTTTTTCATACCCGCTTAGCCAACATCACCCTTACTGATCAAAATGGTAAGCAAGCAAAATCACATTCGATCACTGGGTTTCTTATCGAAGATGATGATTTGATTGCCCACCGGTTTAATGGAAGGGTTTTAGATCAAATAATTCTTCCAAGGCAATTGAATGACACGGCCGCTGTTGTTCATGATTTTTTTGAATACCTGATTGCTAATACCGATTGGTCTACCACAGTGCAACATAATACGAAAGTGATTCAAATACCTCCCCAAAAGAAAGTGCCTCTCTCCTATGATTTTGATATGGCCGGATTAGTCAATGCTCCCTATGCCACCATTAATGAATCGCTGGATATAAAAAGTGTCAAGGAAAGGTTATATCGCGGCTATTGTCGTGATGAATCCATTATGGAATATGTTCGGGCTAAATACATTCGGCTTGAGCCTGAAATCCTGAACGTATTAAGTAATCATCAATCTTATTTTAGTGAAGATGAATATTCCGTCATGAAAAAATATATTGAAGAATTTTTCAGTACACTCAAGGATGACAAAAAATTCAACTATTCTATTCTGCAAAAATGCCGAGTGATTGAATAGTAAAAGAAAAGGCATCGTTGCCGATGCCTTTTGTATGTATGTTCTATAGGTAGGTAGTCTCCTAATTATTAAGAATAACTTCTTTCGTATCCGTAATCACAGCCGGCAAATTCTTTTCTTTAAACATGCGGTTATAATTATTGATATCCTTCTGAATCAACTCATTCATTTGCTGCTTGTACTTTGTCCAATCGGCTTCCACATCGCGGGCGCGATCTTGTGCACCCTTAGTCAAGCGAGGGTCATGTGTGTCGGCCACACCACGTAATTGAAGAAACTCAGAATTTAATTTATTTGGGAAGTTGATTACGTCCTGAAAGTTAGCTGAACGCGGTTCGATCAGATTCTTCTCCCACTGGTCGATCTTCTTAATAAGGTCCTTTCCGGTGTTGATCAATTCTTTTGATTCCGGTTGCTCTTTCAGAGATTCATTTAGTGTTTCAATCTGCTTCTTCACCTGACGCATTTTGTTCACTGATTTTTGAAGTTCATCAAACCCTTCACCAGCTTTCTTCAAAAATTCCTGCTGGGCATTCCACTCAGCTGCGGAGGCAGTTACTTTTGGATCGGATATGATTTCAAGATCAGTTTCAGACGATTGTCCTTTAAATGTAATGCGTGCCTTATATTTTCCAGGAGCTACACGATGGCCACTATAATCACCCATCACAAAAACACCGGGCACTCCCACTAAACTTTCCGTGCGGAAATCCCACGCAAAGCGATTGACTCCAGCTTCTGCCGGAATAGTTTCCTTAGGTGCAGGTCCACCCGGCCAAGGTTTGAAATTTTCATCTTTCTTATTGGTGTATGACCGAATCACTTTACCACCGCCATCTAAGATGTCAAGCTTCACCGTTGCGGTATCTGCTTTTTCTTTCAAATAATAATCGAGCGACACACCATTCATGGGATTGCGACCCAAGCCTGGAATATCACCAAAGTAAGCCGGTATGGTTACGGATGATAAGCGATGCGTTGGCTTCGGAGTATAAATTTTCAAAGCGTCATCAAAGCTTCCCTTTGATTGTTGTATTGCTCCCAGATCATCTAAAATCCAAAACGCACGACCTGCTGTAGCGGCAACAAGATCATTGTCTTTAATAATCAAATCCGTAACGGGCACGATCGGCAAATTCAATTGCATTCTGCTTATGGTCGCTCCACCATTAAATGAAATGTAGAAACCTCTCTCCGCACCGATGTACAAAAGATCTTTTACTTTTTTGTCCTCGCGGATTACCTTGATGAAATCATCGGCTTCAATTCCAGCTCCAATCTTATTCCATGTCTTGCCATAATCCAATGACTTGTAAGTGTAGTTTGCAAAATCATTGAACTTATAGCGCGACATTGAAATGTATACAGTGCCCTTATCATGCTGAGAAACTTCGATTGAGTGAACCATTCCCTCAGGCATTCCTGCCGGTGTTATGTTTTGCCAGCTCTTGCCTCCGTCTTTGGTGAGATGAACAAGGCCACAGTCACTGCCGGTATAAATTATTCCGACTTCGTGTGGCGATTCGATCACATAATAAATTGTATTGTAGTTTTCTCCACCGGCACCTTCGTTGGTAAGCGGTCCTCCACTGGTGTTTTGTTTGGTGGTATCATTGCGTGTAAGATCAGGACTGATCACATCCCAGCTTAAGCCACCGTTCGTTGTTTTGAACAATACATTTCCGGCATGATACATTACTTTAGCATCATGAGGTGAGTTGATCAGTGGCGCATTCCAATTGAAGCGGTACTTCATCTCTCTCGGTTTGAATCCAAGATTGGTAGCAGGATATTCCTGAAGATCTTTGGTCTCGCCCGTGCGGGTATCTTTTACATCAATAATACCTTGATAGCATCCACCATATAATAATTCCGGATTGCTAGGATCATTGAACGCAACCCATGCACTTTCGCAGCCAGGTCCGTCAAACCAATCCTTATCCGTAATACCAAAACTTCCATTTCTACTTGGAATTGCCACAGAAGAGTTGTCCTGCTGACCACCATATACCCAATAAGGAAAACGATTGTCGACATTGACGCGATAAAATTGTGAGGTAGCCTGATTATTCAAAGGCGACCATGAGCGACCTGTGTTGTTCGTGATCTCACCACCACCATCATCGGCTAATGCAAGGTTCGAATTATTTTTTGGATTGATCCACAGATCATGTGTATCCCCATGACCTACGCGAATCGTTGTAAATGTTTTTCCACCATCAATGGAACGTGTCATCGGTGCATTCAATACATATACTACATCTGCATTTACCGGATCAGCGAACACTTCCATGTAATACCATGAGCGTGACGTGATCGTATGATCGTTGGTCATCAGATTCCATTTCTTTCCACCATCATCCGAGCGATATAAACCTGCTTTTGTTTTTTCTGCTTCGATGATTGCATACACACGATTTGGATTAGCGCGCGAAACGCTCACCCCAATTTTTCCCATTTCTTTAGGAAGCCCTTCGATGATTTTATTCCACGTCTCACCTGAGTCGATTGATTTCCAGATGGCACAACCGGGGCCACCACTCTCTACTTTCCATGGATAACGTCTGTGTTGCCAGGTAGCAGCATATAAAATACGTGGGTTCGTAACATCCATACTCAATGAAGACACACCGGTGCTCTCATCCACATATAAAGTCTTCTTCCAGGTAACGCCACCATCAATAGATTTATAAACACCACGATCAGCACTCGGACCGTGTAACGCACCCTGGGCGGCTACATAGACAACATCTGAATTGCTGGGATGAATAGCGATATCAGAAATGTGTCTTGTCTTTTCAAGACCAATGTTCTTCCAGGTTTTACCTGCATCGGTTGATTTGTAAACTCCATCGCCATAGGAAGTCATCACACCGCGCACAGCATGCTCACCACTTCCAACATAAATCACGTTTGGATCAGAATCACAAATTGCGATCTCCCCGATAGAGCCTACTTTAAAAAATCCATCTGAAATATTTTTCCAGGTGATACCGCCATCATCGGTCTTGCCAATGCCGCCACCGGTATAGCCTACATAATAAACACTTGAATTGGTGGGATCCCCTGCGATAGAGTTGGCGCGACCGCCACGGAAAGGACCAATGTTACGCCACTTGACGCCTTTGTAGACGGAGGCATCAAAAGAAGGCTTGACCTGAGGCTCTGCTTTTGCTTTTGATTTCTGTGCGCTGACTTGCGTAGTTGCAATGATGCACGCAGCCAGCAGAAAATAGTATATTTTATTCATAGAGAAAGATTAAGTTTCTGATCCTATTTACTTAAAACTTGTAAAATAAACTATGACAATTACTTAAGGGGTTCTAGCGATTTTTTAACTCCCTCATCGCTTTTGTGAAAGCCGTTTTAATGGAATGACCGTTGTTATGATGTTGGTTCTTAACAACCCATTTTCCATTCACGATCGTGCCAACAATCCGACTGGAATCTGAAGTATATAATAGAGTTGCCAATCGATTTTTCTCCGAAGTTTCTGCCAGAAGATGGGATTGTGAATTATACACGATGGCATCAAAGGGTCTCCCCACTTCAAAATGATTTGCTTGATTAATACCCATGGCTCTTCTGCCCGATTCCACTTCTTCATTAATCATATACGATGCAGCATCACCTTCAAATGTATTGCGCTGATTAGAAACTAATCGCTGCCGATAATCAATCATGCGAAACTCTTCGAGAGGATATAGTCCGATATGACTGTCTGTTCCAATGCACCACCTACCACCTGATTTTACATATTCTTGCATGCGAAAAATTCCATCCCCTAAATTTCCTTCTGTTGAAGGACACAATACTACGTTTGCTCCGGAATTAGCAAGGAGTTTAAGTTCTGAATCATCAAGATGCGTTGAGTGAACTAAATGAAAGCGATCATCCACGGGCAAATTATCGAAGAGCCATTGCATTGGCCGCTTACCCGTATAGGCCAGACAATCCGATATTTCTTTCTTCTGCTCTGATACATGAAGGTGAAACGGTAATTCTTTTGGGCCTTGTTGGAATGTTGTCTTCACATCTTCCAAATCAACAGCACGCAAGGAATGCACACTAAAACCTAAAGAAGCATTGTTGCAATTTTTAACAACTGATTTTGATGCTTCAAAGAGTTTGAAATAATCATCAACGGTTTTAGAAATAAATCTTCGTTGTCTTGGCTGAGGATCAACACCAAAGCCACCTTTCTGATAAAAGACCGGGACTAGTGTGATTTTTATTCCTGCAGTTTTTGCAGCGGCCACCATTCGCTCAGCCATTTCCGCAAGATTGCCATAGGGCTTTCCGTCTTTGTCGTGATGGAGATAATGAAACTCGGCAACGTGCGTATAACCAACTCTCGCCATCTCTGCGTACAAAATAGTCGCAATAGCTTGAGCCTGATCGGGGTCTAGCGATAGTGCGCATTGATACATCGCTTCGCGCCACGTCCAGAAATCATCATCTGTTCCGGGTGCATGATTTTCTGCAAGGCCTGCCATCGCATATTGAAACGCGTGTGAATGTGCATTTTGAAAACCAGGTAATGCAAAGCCTTGTACCGCTTCAACGGCTATGGCATCCTGTGGTGCGGTATTGCTTAGATATTGGATAATTCCTTTTTCATCTACTCCTAAGTAAGCAGGCGAAAGCCAACCTTCTTTTTGTAAGAGTGAGGAGAAGAGGTAATATTTCAGATTGAGATTCATAAACAGAATCAGGCAAGTTGTTCAATCAACTTTCCAAAAACACGTTTCAGCAATTCTCTCATTTTATCAGAGCGTGTCTTATCATATTTCTTTTCATCATCATTCATGTAATTGACCTTGCTCATTTCCAGTTGCAATGCATGTTGATTAGTCGAAGGATTTCCATAATGCCTGGTGATGTAACCTCCTTTGAAAGGATGATTATGGCTTACCGAATACGATTCGTGATCGAGTGTACTGAGCGTTGTTTCGATCAAGCCGGGCGAAGCGGATGTGCCATCAGCATCTCCCAAGATTAAATCAGGAAATTTACTTTTATAAATAGTTGGCACTGATTGGCGAATGGAGTGGCAATCCCACAACAACACTTTGCCAAATTTCTCCTTCATTTCGTTTAATAACTTTTCTATCTGCTGATGATAGGGCTTGTAATACAACTCCACTCTTCGTCTTACTTCCGGAAGTTCTACTTCAGCTCTTTCATCTTTATAAATTGATTCTCCTAGAAAATTAGTGGCAGGACAAAGTCCGGTAATAATCCTTCCATCCGTATAAAGAGGTTTGCTGTTTGGGTCACGATTTAAATCGATCACCCAGCGGCTATAATTAGCCGATATCATGGTGATACCCATAGCCGGTGCAAAATCATAAAGCTTATCTACAAACCAATCGGTGTCATCCGGTGATTTGATCATCGATCGTTTGTATTGCTCCTTTACCTCATCCGGAAAGACACTCCCACGATGTGGTACACTTAATATAATTGGAACTTTTGGTTCAATTGCTTCCCAAATCTTGTACACCATAATTATGGGTTCTGCGATTTATCTCTTTTCTTATTTCTCAACCGGAAGTTATGGATTTTAATTCTTTCCGTGTTGCTGATTTACAACATTACTAGCTCTACAAATCTCTAATTCTTTAAGAAATTGTGAGGTTATTTTGGATTGCTTCGTGGCTTCTGCATTTTGAATAAAAGCAAATACAAATTCAATGAGAGTTGTTAGTGCCAGAGAACTAAATACCATTGCAATAATGCTTATCCTTTGAACTTCTCTGGTAGCCATATATTATTTTTTAAAGGCCTTCAATTGCTCCTCGCAAATAGTGCGCTGAACGATCGCCTCCTGCTGAGCCACCTCGGCCATTTTCTGAAATTCTCTGGCTTGCGTTTCTAATTCCTTCCTTTCAGAAGTACACGTTATCTGAGCGCTGTCAAGCATACTCTTCTGCATGTACCCATATACCATAGCGCCAACCGAAACAATTGATAAAATGCCTATGATTATATTTTTCATTTCGTGTTAAGATTTAGATCTCTTTTTGCGTTTGCTCTTTTTGGTTTCTGTGGCGCTTGCCATTTTCTCATTGGCTGTTTTCAGTGCTGAGTTGGTTTTCGCCAATTCATCCTGCAATCGTGCAATTTCTGCTTTGTTGGCAGTGGCTTCAAGGCTGTTGAGAGAACTCTTTAGTTTTTTGATACGCAGAAATGATTCATTAATACGCTGCTGAGAAATTTGTTCATCGACAACCATCTGTTTAATAATCGCATGAACTTTATCAACGGTGCGCGCATCAGCTCCCTGTATATTATTGGAGAAACACATGATGTCTACACCCGCGTTAATAGCCAACCGGATGGTCTCCTCTAACCCAAAGTTTTTCGAAATTGCCTGCATCTGCATATCATCTGAAAACACAACCCCTTTATATCCTAACCGCTTGCGCAGAATGCCATCCAGAATATCTTTTGAAAGGGTCCCCGGCAGGCCATTCTTGTCTAGGTTTTTATTTACGATATGAGAAGTCATGACACCATCGGCATAGCCTCCATCAATTAGTCTTTTAAATGGTTCCAGTTCGCGATTGCTCCAGGTGTTTGTTACATCTGCCACGCCTAAGTGTGTATCATCTTTTGAACTACCATGGCCGGGAAAATGCTTCAATGAGGTGATCACGCCAAACTTTCTGTGTTGCTCAATTACTTCTTTTGCCATCATGACCACGGTATCTACATTGTTGGAATAAGCCCGCTCCGGTTTCACGATCACCGTGTTTTCTTTATTGACTGCTAAATCCACGGTAGGCGCAAAATTTACATTGAAGCCTAATCCAGCCAATGTGGCAGCGGTTGCTTCCGCATAAAATCGCACCGAATCCAATGAACCATATTTACCAATCGATGCTGCCGTGATAGAACGGGTGAATCCATACTTCTCTTTCAGGCGATTTACTTTTCCTCCTTCCTGATCAATGCAAATAAACAATGGCATAGGCGCTGCGTGCTGATAAGTCCATGTCATCTTTTTTACGCTGGCAAAAGCATTTGGCCGGTTGGGAATATTTTTCTCAAAGAAAATAATGGCCCCTACCTTTCCTTTCCTTACCTCCTCCAACACCAACGTATCAAGCTCCGACTTGGGCATACCAATCAATATCATCTGCCCGATTTTAAAATCCAGCGAATCAACTTTCTGACTAAACCCATGCATGGAAATAAAAAACAAAACACCAATCAATCCTACTCTTCTCATTGTATTACCATTGAAATTAAAACCGTTCGTGAATGGAATAAAGAATTTTTTCCATGCGCTTGCGCACTTCACTTGTGGGCACAAGATAATTATTATTCATCATGCTGAAAATCAACACCCGGCCCTTTCGGGTGAGTATATAACCACTTAGCGTATGGTTATTACTGAGTGTGCCTGTCTTACCATATACATAGGGCTCATCTGCTTTGTATTGATTTTTGATCGTGCCACTCTTTCCGCCCGTTGCCAGTAGAGGAAACAATCGCTGCCGCGGAACTTCCTGATAAATTTTTTCCCACAGTTTAACAATTGTGCGCGGTGTAAATAAATTATAGCGCGACAAACCTGAACCATCTACCCATTGTGGTTCATCGGGCAAATCAGAAAGGAAATTTTTCTTTGCATACGCGATGGCAATCTCTGGTCTTAGTGTATCACTCACCATGGCAGCGCATTGCAACAGTAATTGTTCTGCAATAAAATTATCACTGTCGTGCATCATCACGCGCAGTAAACTATCGATCGGCATCGATCGCAATACCTTTGCTTCTGCGGGCAATGGTTTATCAATGAGTTCAACCTTTCGTTTGAGTGTATCGCTTAACAACTCCACCAATAAATCATCGCTGTATCGAAATGGGATAGCCCATGAATTCCGGTTTTTCTTGCCCGGATAATAGGTGATTTGATTTGAATCCACATCCCGTAAAATTGTTTCATCACCGCGCGCTTCCGAAGATGCAGCAAAGTGTAACTGAAAGTAGGTTGGCTTGAAATAAAATCGATCGGAGTCTTTTTTGATATTGATCAGATTGCCATAGATCGGCAAAGGAGATCGTTCTGCAGAATAGTAATAGGGATAATCATCCCATGCCCAACCGGGGCCCTTCGTTTCGGTTTGAAAATTAGATCCCGAAAAAAATAATTTTTCTGAGGTGTTCGATAAAAAATCAAAAAGCCTTCCGTTGTCAAAAACATTAGCGTATAAAAATGATGCATCGCCTACACCCCAAAAAATTAACGAATCCTCTTTTTGTATGTACTTAATAGCTATTGCCGAATCTCCCAGTAATTTCAGTGATGAATAAAAAGTAAAAATCTTGGTGTTGGATGCCGGGGTAAAATACCGGTCGGACTGATGTTCAACAAGGTTTTTTTTCGAAACAAGGTCATATACCAAAAATCCAGTATGCTCTTTTAATTCCTCTTCAAGGCGGATAACCTCTTTAGTAATGTATCGTTTGGAAGAACACCCGACTCCTGTTAAGAAAAGAATACAACAATAAACTACAATCCTCATTTGGCCGAAAGATACCGCTCTTTCAGAACATTGCAGTGGTGTGTTTCGTGGCCGGCAATGATGAAGCCCAAAACGATTACTGACATCTCATTGTTATTGGCCATACCTTTTCGGGTGAACATATCAGGAGTAAAACTTTCAAACAAATCGATGGTGGATGAACGAAGGTGGGCCATCTCCGCAGCAATCTTTTGAAGGCTGCGTCCTGAGGCATTGGCCTGCGGAGCATAGTCTTTTTCTTCAAATCCAGCCAAAGGAGTTTTATCGTTCCGCGCAAAGCGCAATGCGCGATACATGAAAATTCGCTCGCCATCGATCATATGGCAAAGCAATTCGCGAATGCTCCACTTTCCATCTGCATATCTGTAGTCTGCTTTCTCTTCAGGTATAGCATGAACCAACTCCAGGCAACGATGACCTGAAATGCGCAGGGCTTGAAGCAAATCGGTTTCTTCAATTTGCTTTACATAGTTTTTATAAAATGGCGGTACAGTTTCTAGGTTTAATATCATAGCACAAACAGATTAAAATTCAGTGAACAACGTATCGGGTAATGATTCATCTACCTTCACATTAGATGGGCCGCCTTTATCAGATCGATCTGCCGAAAGAAGTATGCTTCCATATTTCTGATAATTGTCCCAAGGCCTTATGAAGTCGGCTGTGTCTTGTTCAGCGTTGGAATAATATGCCCAATTGCGTACAAGCTTGTCTTTAATATCCACATACAACTTATACTTATTTTGAGGAGTTACTCCCACTTCTTTGAAGGTAAGAACCAAAGTGTTAAAATTATTTCCTTTCAAGGTATCCTCTCCCATGTATTTAAGAGTGACGCCACTGTCTTTCAATTTAAAAGGCATCACCAGCCAATACGAATCATTGATCCAAATGCTTTTTGCTTTGTCAACCAGTTTTTTCAAACTATCAGGCTCAGTGATTTCGGTACCTTTTATTTTAACGCGGCCTTCACCTGTGTTTACATTTACGAGGTAGGTGGTGCTATCTGATTTACTTTCAATGCGCACACGACCTGTATATTTATCCCAAACCAAATCCCTGCGACCAAAAAATGTCCAGGAAATGAAACGGGTTTTATCCCAGTTTTCCCGACCACCCATGGCATGCATGATGCTATCCGCCAATTGGATAGCCGAGGGATCAGAGCCGGTAAGATCAAAACCCTCCATGGCTGGATTTTGCTCCGCCAACGATTTTGTTTCTGGCTTTGTGGTGCAAGCCCAAATGAAAAAGGTAAGTAGAAATGCTGCCGATATTGTTTTCATAAATTGATTTTGAGGTTTGTGAAATTAATGATTTTCTTAATACGACCACCAACTCCACACTTTTTAATCCTCAGGGTTGTTGAACAAACGCTGAATTGAGTTTTTACTTTGAGCAATTTTTTGCATGGCATTCCGTGCTACTATTTCAACCGGGAAGACCACCAATGCAATACTTACTTGTATAAAGAAGTCAATTACGGGTGAACTTTTAATACTAATCAAAGAATTAATTGTTGATTGAATAAACTGAATGAGCATGATCACCGTCAAGATGGTCAATATCTGACTTAGATATCGATACCGGGAATTGCTCCTGGCGAGCTGTATGGATATTGACACCAAAAAACTAAACACGACAAACTCAAGTGCATAAAACCACCATCGCTTCCAATAAGGGGGCAACACGTGAAAGGCAACTTGCTCCACTGTTGACTCCGCACCTAACACACTCTTAGATTGCACCGCCAATTGATAATCCCCGGCAGGTAAGTATGAAAAATTTATAACGTTGTTCGAAATTGACCATGATGACCACTCCCTACTAAGTCCTTTTACCAGGTACCGATATTGGGTAGCATGAGCTCCAATATAATCTGGTCGAATGAACTTGAATGTAAGGGCGCCCTCCGATTGATCAATTTCAACCTGCTTGGCAAATTTCACTTCATTGCCTCGCACTTCTCTAAGAAAGAGAGGATAACGATTTTCGTTAGAAACTGCCTGGTCGTTATTGAATTTATACAATTCATTTTTGTCCGTAATTGCCCACAAGCTGTTGCTCTTACGCTCTGGTGATAAAAATCGAAGAGTTGGAAAAATTCCCAGCCATTCCAGTTTCATGGACTGGAGCTTCCTGTCTACCGTGCGCCACTTCGTTCCATCGTTAAACCAAAAATTGCCTGCTGATGTGAAGTATCTATGACCACCTGAAAGTGAATCATATTTTATAAAACCCGATCCATTAAAATGCTTAAACTGCCCGGAGGAAACTACATATACCTCACTTCCAAGTGACAGGCCGAGCGTCTCATCTTGAGTAGGATTCTGGATTGAATATTTAATCGTTCCTATGATTTGGTTGTCTACCGTTTCAACTTTGTAAATGATCGTGCTGCCGCATAACCATATGTTTTCCATCTTATCTTCAAAGACATAGCCGACATGATTCCTGAGCGTATCAAGCAAGTGAGTTTCCTGCCAACCGTCACTTGAGGGAATAAATGTTCTTAGGTGGCCGTTCATTGTGCTCACCAAAACCTGATTCAAAACAGAAGACAAATGCACGTTGCTCACCTGTTCTTCTACTATTGACTTTGCTTTTAATCCATTCACCTCAAAAACTCCGCTGGCTCCATAGGCAATCAAAGATCCATTGATCTCCAATAATTGCGTCACCTTACCTTCAATTGGATTTACCCTTTGATATTCAAATTGCTTTAAGGCCTCATTCGTTGATTGTAAAGCGTCATCCGTTGCTATCTGCTTATCAGATCGCTTTAGCTTCGTTTCCCTGATATTTGACACAATCTCTTTTTGTATCAGCATAAACAATCCGAGTGTGGTGCCAACATAAATATTATCCTTAAAGGTTTGTACGCAAAGAAGGTTTCCTTGTAAGCCAGCGTAATGGTGGAATGAACGAAATGGTAAGTTGGTTGCAATTCGGGTGAATCCATATTCATGTGCCACCCACACACCATCATCCTGATCTTTCATCAAACTAAACACTTCATTATCGGGCAAGCCATTGGCATAATCCACCAGAGCTTCAGTGGCGCCAGTAAGAATATTAATAAACACCACACCTCCGCGAAGCGTGCCTAGCGCCACCACATTTTCATTTAACCATACTCCATCTGCAAGAATGTTATGTGAAAGAAAATTGGATTGTAGAAGAATAATTTCCTTCAACTCACCTCCCTTCAAAATAAAAATCCGATTATCCTGAGTGCCAATTAAGAATTCATTTTTTGAAGGTGATGGGACAGAAAAAATCGGGTTGCCAAAAGCAAAATCAAAGGGAGATAAGGAGCTGTTTTTTACTTTAAGTAAGCCAAGGTTCTCTGTGCGCACAACAACATCTTCGCCCAGATTAAATACACCTTTGAAATTTCCGTACGATGCATTAGCCGTAATCGTTGAATCAATTTGCTGTGAAGTGAGTGAATAAATGATCAACTGATTATCACTGCAAAAATAGGCCTTGTTGTCGAAGTAGGCGCTGGAGAAAATACCGGGAGCAGGTGAGAACATTTCATATGACCGGGGGCTTTGAATTTTTTCATTCAATTTTCCGGCACCGGTAAGTCCACCAATAAGTACTTCGCTGTCGTTTACAACCAATGTGTAAACGGCCCCTGGCACAGAAACTAAATTCCAATTAAGTCCGTCAAATTCAAGTACGCCTGCCTTGTTGGCAAAATAAATTTCACCGTGGCCATCCTGAACCATATCATGGCTTCGAAAGTCAATACGCTCATCATGGGGCGAATAGTGCGAAAGAAAATAATTTCCTGTTTGTGCTTTTAGGTCGGACCAGATTATTACCAACAGACTAAGAAGAAAAAATCTGCTACCCATTACTAAAATCAAATTTAGATGAATAAGCAAGAATAAAAAAGGTGGGAAGACCCCACCCTTTTAAAGATTACTTAGATGGCTAGCTAGCGCGCAACGAAAATGAAGTCACTACCTGGTGCGTTGTCGCCAAACTCACCAAAGCGAGGTTGTATTTTCAACTTCTCTACATAGGTGAAAATTTCAGGAAGCGTGAGGATGCCATCGCGGCCACCGCGTGAACGCAATGCATCGATAAAACTCTTTGCAAATGGAGAGTGCTTACCTGGAATACCATCTGACACATACTGCTTGCCCCCTGAGGTTAAAAACTTGCGGGTTTTATAGGTGAGTTTGCGCGTGATGAATTCACTTTGATTTTGTTCTTTATATACTTCCTCTTCGGCACCCCGCGAAGAAGCAAGTGCTTGATCGAATGTTCCTCCAAAACATACGTCCATAGCGAGGAAGATGTGCTCGCAAGGAATGTTATTGGCAATCGAGCGCAGACGGTTATGCGAGAGGTACGTTGTTTTAGCTTCATCGTTCAGTAATGATTCACGAGTTACCACAAAGCCTTCACCAAAAGTTTGGTCATACGTTCCATGGCCAGCAAAGAAAATGAAAAGCTGATCTAATGGCTGATACTTCTTCTCACCATACTCTCTGATTTTTTTGAGAATCTCTGATTGCGTTGCATTCTCGATGACCTCTACTTTGAAGCCATAAGTTTTTCTTAGCTCGTCTACAATAGCCCGTGAGTCGAATATTGGATTTACAAGACCAGACCAGTTATCATATTTATCCGTTGCAAACACGAGGGCATAATCAGTACGGTTCAGTTTTGTTGCATCGGCCAGTGATGTGCTGCCTACCGTGATTTTCTTGTAACTAATGGTTTTCACTCCATCCATGTTCTCAGCCACTATTTCAATGATGTTTTCACCATCCATAAGGTTTAGCGATTTTTCAATTACAGAATGTAACTGTTCTGCGCCTTCTGGTTTAATTGCCTGTGAGCCTCTTGTTGCAGACTCTGTCGTTTCCTTGAGTGAAATCACAATGTTCTTTAATGGAGTAGCGCCATCTACCTCAACTTTGATTTTATATTTATTCTCCTGCGCATAAGTGATTTCAGCAATAGGCGTAATCCAATTGATAACCGGAATAGTTGTGTTAACCAACTTCTTGGGATCACTGAAGTCAACCACAAAATCATTAGTGCGCGTGGTTACCGTTTGAGCTTGAGAGGCAAACACAATGAAAACAAAGCAACCGCTAAACAACGAGCTAATTTTCTTTTTCATGATTATTTATTTAAAATTACCTTCTTCGTATATATTTCACTCTTGCCATTAGCACTCACCAAAAGACGATAGGTATATAAGCCGTTAACCGAACCGTTTTGCTCCACATCCCAAACGGTTGAATAGTAACCAGACTTAAGTTCCTTATCCACAAGGGTAGTCACTTTTCTTCCCATCATATCGTAAACTTCCAGACGCACTTGATAATTCTCTGATCCGGAAACAGTAAAGGGGATATTCACTAATTTATTTGAAGGATTAGGGAATGCATTGCCCAGAAAGACTCCTTCCGGCTTTACTTTTGATTTCAAGTCCTTACCAAAATAAACTTTAAATGTTGACGATGTGCCTGCATCGAAACTGTATTGACTTTCTGCACGCATATCGATAACGACTTGCCTTGAAACATCTAGCATGTACAATTCATTTGAATTATTACCAAATGAGACATTGTCCCATTTCAATTCGGCAATCTCATCAATCTCAGTATCAACATTAAACACCCACTCATATTCATTTTGAGTTGGCACTACATCACGTGCAAAATTTTTCATGAAGTGCTCAGGGTGAGCAAACTTTATTTCTTGTCTTTCAAACAAGGTTGGTGGCGCAAAATCATCGAGGCCATCATAAGAGTTGGATGCTTTCTCGCTCATGCCTATTCCTCCAAAATTAAAGGTTACATCCCCTTGATTAAGCTGAATGGGAACAATCCATTCCTGGTCACCTAAATCAGAACCAATCGCTTTACCTGATATTCTACCGCCTGCAGTGGTTTTAAATTTAACTGGAACAGTTACATCGGCATCCGAAAACACAAACCCTCCTTCAAAGACACCAAGTTCCGCGTTTGCCGCAAGATTTGAATAAGAACCACTCTGATAAATCTTCAACTCCCCAACCCCTGCAAAACCTGACTTTACATCGGTCCAATTAATTGGCATGGTGTACGGATTACCAATCAAATTGAATCCTTTTTTTAGAACCAGGGAGAAAGGACTGCTTTGGGTATAGTTGGGTGATGTTGCCGTTCCAAAGCCAATATTGGCAGCCGTTTTAGATATTATGAAATAGCCCTCACCACGCGCTACGTTTTGAAACCCTTCATTCCATGATTGAGGATTATCTGTATATTTTAGCAATCTCCATTTTTTGGGATCGGGAGCCCCAAGCTCATCGAAAATAAGACCTACCTGGGTTGTACTCATTTCGAGGGGAATTGAAATAATGCGGTAGCCTGCTGCAGATGTTGCTGGAGCAATGGATAGAGCAAGTAAATCTTCTGTAATTGACAAGCGAGTCAAATAATAGCCACTATTAGGATCCCTTTTTGTGTTTGGCTTTGCATCCTTAGCTTCGAAATAGTACTCCATACCCATATCATCGAAAAATGAATTTGATAATGGAAAATCATACTTTAATGAAGTTGCATTGAAGGTTCCTGGTAATTCTTTGAAATTAAGTTCTGTCACCTTTCGATGCCACATACTTACTGATACAACACCTTTATTGTCAGCTGCGGTTAATTCGAATTTTGCACTTGAAAGAGAACTCTTGGGTAGTGAAGGCGCTGGATCAAACACAATGGTTGGCGGTGTTAAATCTGGTTGTTCTTCTGTGGTGAATACCCAATCCGTAGCCGCTACGGCAAAAGAAGCATTCTGGTAGACATCTGTAAAAGCCCCCGCATCAATACTTACGAAATACTGCGTCTGGTATTCCAGATTTACTGCCAATGTAAATGTTGCTTTGTTATTTGCATCAATCACTCCGGCAGTAATTGCGATTGTTTGTAAAGCAGCAGCCGTAGAAGATCCCTTCCTGATCACCAGATTTTTACCTGTCACAGGCGTTGCCGTTTCTGACAACGTTATCTCCAGTTTGTTTCCTGCGGTCACGTTTGTAGAATTATGCGCTGGATTAAATGTAAAGGAGGGAGGTGTTAAATCCTCTTTAATGGCCATTACTTTATTTATCTGAGTAATATTAGTAAGCGTTTGAATCGCTCCGGATGGCCATTTAATTTCGATTTGTGAAATCGTTGTGGCTGTTCCTAATCCAATATGCTGAATCAAGCTACTTTGACTGCCATATCCCGTGCGACTTGATATTTCCCTGATCTGGGTGCGTGCTGGTGTAGTGGTTATTACTTTTATCCTGGCGCCAATTGCAGATTTATTTGAAGTCGTTCCCTCCAGTTTTATTTCAATCCAGTTTTTTAAAGAAGAGGCAGTGCTGTTATTCTTATAAAGAAAGTTGGGTAAGTCGATGGCGGTTGTGTTTCCTTTTGCCGGATAAATATCCAGAAAACCATCGGCATCGAAATCGGCCATGGCACCCCCAATTTCAAATGTGGTTGGATTGGTGAATAATTCCTGAGTAGCCGATTTTGTAAATGTCCCTGATCCATTGTTAATGAAGACTGAGTTTGCCGTTGTATTTATTGCAAGCAGGTCGAGATCTCCATCATTATCAATATCTCCAAAGGCACTTCCAAATGTGGGAGTTCCATTTTCAGCAACCGGGCTGGTTGTCTGGCTGGTGAATACCCCATTACCGTCATTTCTATACAATCGATCGTTAAAAATAATATTGGTACTGGCAGAAGATATACCTACATAAAGATCCAGATCTCCATCATTATCGATGTCCCCCCAACTCATTGTTCTTGCGTTGTTATATGTATCGGTGTCGAATATGGTACCTGTAACTCTGGTGAAGCTTCCGTCTCCATTGTTTTTGTATAAGCGATGTACGCTGGCAGTTACTGTATTATTAAAAATAAATAAATCTTGATCTCCATCATTGTCGTAGTCAGCCCAGGAGCTTAATCGGGCATTCATGATATCAGTGGCCAGGGGGCCGCTTGTGATTGTTGTGAATGAACTTCCGTCTGCATTTTTTAGCAAGAAGCCAGGATTTGTGGCCGAGGTTGAACCTAAATCGTTTCCAATGTAAACATCGACTAAACCATCTTTATCATAATCCGCAGCGGCTGAACTTCTAAACCCGTTAATGTATTGTGCTACTGCAGTTAATGCCGTTCTTGAAAAATCCCAATTTCCATTATTGATCAGCAATAAATCAGCAACATTAGCTCCACTGCGGGTGATGTACATATCCAATTTCCCATCATTATTAAAATCAACAATATTGATACCTCTACTGATCGCATCGGTGTCATTATCCAGAACGGAAAGTGACCTACGGGTAAATTGACCTGCTCCAATATTTTCATAAAATACTGGAGGAACATTAAGTCCTGCGTTATTGACAAAAGAGGGCGAAGCAATATCTTCATCTCCATCTCCATCCAGATCTCCCCATGAAGCGCCTTGTTGATTTTCAAAATTAAGATTCAGACTATTTTCAACTGGCTTAAATAAATGACTTGCGGTTAATGTTATCGTTTGCTCAGCCGAATAGGCCGATGATCCTGTAGCATTCAGGGCCTTTATTCGATAGAAATATTGAGTTCCCGTTGTCAGGCTTTTGTCGATATTGGAAGTTTTAGGATAAGTGACAGGAATATCAGTGTACGGTCCTCCTGTTACTGTAGCTCGTTGAATCACATAACTGGTTTCAAAA
Organism: Cyclobacteriaceae bacterium; assembly: GCA_043774745.1. GTDB lineage: Bacteria > Bacteroidota > Bacteroidia > Cytophagales > Cyclobacteriaceae > ELB16-189. The sequence goes on from JAYVTC010000120.1 coordinate 24,012, forward strand.
CCGGGTTGGCTCCAATTCAATAGTACCTCCGTACTTGAAAATGTGTAAAGCGCTAATGAGGGCGTGGCAGGAATCGGATCAGTCGAATTCATAACTAGTGTTGTGGTCGCTCTGAAGTCATTGTAATCGGGAAGAGTTCTCCACTTAATTATTAAGGTTTTTGTGCCGCTATTCCAACTTCCGTTAGTGTTATTAATATCCCAATTAGATTGATACACATAAGCCTGATTACATGATTCAATTATGGTTACAGTTGACTCTGGATGAATACCCGGATCCAAAATTCCAAGAACATAACGTGATACTGTAAAGACATTTGAGTTATTGGCGGTTTGTTTAATGGATACTGCAGTGTTGATATAAGGACCTGTGCCAAAGGGTGTATATCCAGGATCCGCTACAGTAGTTGCTGTCCAGCTTCGGTTGTCGGGAATGGTTGTCGCACATTGATTAATTGTGGTTACAGAAATTTCGTTAGTGTAGGAAGAACTGCCGGCACCATTTTTTGCGTACACCCGAATAAAATAAGTTGTATTAGGGCTTGCACTTACTGCCCCATATCCCATATTAGTAGTATAAAATTGTTCAGGACCAAAAGTGCCAGCATTTCCATACGTTGAATAAGAGGCATTATTCCCGAGAGAAGTTTCAATTACGTAATTATCTTCATTATCGGCATTATCAGTCCACACAAACTCAATGGCATTGTAACCCGTAGTGATAATAGACAAATTGGTTGGGGCTGCGGGGGGTACAATCTCATTACTGCTTTTATGAATCACCGAATTGTTCACTGCTGCATAAGCATAGATATCCGAACCAACCAATCTAAATAATACATCATTGAGTGTACCAAAACTATCCACCAATGGGTTGCTGGTCCAAGTGGCTCCACCATCTGTTGAGAGATAAGAACTTCCTGAAGTGTTACCTTGAGTCATTAATACTTTCGTATTGTAAGCCCAAATTCTAAATGCATAAAAGGTAGAGGTTAGCACCTGGGTAGTCCAATTAGTTCCCCCATCAATTGATTTCGATATCACCGTACCATTGCTGGTTACAGCAAATAGTGTATTACTGATTAGCACAAAATCTCTAACGCCAGTAACGGCAAGCAGGGTGGCTGATGTCGCTCCAGTGCTGACCTTGTAAATAGACCCGGAAGAAAGAAAATAGGTGTTGTTACTGTCATCGACCTGAATCTTACTTGGTGCCGGCAATCCGGATATCGCTGTACTCGTCCAGGTTACTCCTTGGTTGATCGATGCTAAAAGATTAGATCCTGAATATGAAAACAGGTTTGTTCCATTTAAAACCACTTGTTGCAATGATTGACTTGCATTTTGGATTGTCCAATTATTGCCATTATCAGTAGAGCGAATAGCTCCCGCTCCATATCCCAAAATTGAATTGTCGGATAGGGTTACAAATCCAGTTAAATACCGGTTAGCATTTCCCGCCTGGTTTAAGTCCCAGGTTTGACCATCATCTAGTGACAACATGTAGCCCACGTTGCTCCAGGCAGCAAACAACCTTCCGCCTGTTGGAGTCAGGTATAAATCAGAATAGTTAAAGCCTTTTATGCCATTTCCAGATGTCCCCCATGATACACCACTATTTGTAGATTTAAAAACTCCGAGGCTAGTTACCCCAATGTAAAACTCTGTACTACTCTTAGGTAAAAACGATGTAATATCAAGACCTGTAAATGGATATAGAACTCCCGTATTCCAGGCTAAACCATCAAAGGTAAAAAGCTTGCTTGCACTGTTATTAGTCAGGTATACATTTGCACCGCTTGCAAAAATATTCCCATAGAAAAAGGTCTCTGTTAATGTTCCTTTTATGCTTGACCAGGCGGTGGCACCACTCGCTAATTTATAGGGACCCGTATCGGTAAGAGCATAAAGGTTGTTTGAATTATCAATGGCTATTCGATACGAGTGACTCACATTTAATGTCGGGAAGGCTGTGTATGAACCGCTACTCATCGGAGACCAGCCTGTGCCATTATTAGTTGTTATATAAAGCGCTGATTGACCAAATACGGCAACAATTACATGGCCTGATGAATTAACTTCCATATCAGTAATATTGCTGGCGCTAAATGTAGTAGCATTAAATGTCTGACCTCCATCTGTGGAGCGTAGTATCTGGTTATTGCTTGAATTGGAAATAAATATGTTTCCATTAGCAGGCGAAACTTTAATTACGGATCCAAAAGAATTCGCAATCGTAGTGGTCTGTGTCCACGAAAGCCCTCCATCAGTAGAAGAGTAAACCCTTTGCGTTGAGTTAACAAATAATTTTCCGGATGCATCTTGGGTCAAGGCCCGCATGCTTATGTCGGTGCTTATAATTCCGCTGGTCACCCGCGTCCACGTTGTTCCATTATCGGTTGACCTGAAAATTCCTCCATTACTAATCGTTACCAGTGCTCCCGTGGCTGTATGACTAATAATCTCATATTCCGTGCCTCCATAAATTCCGTTTTTAGCAGTCCAAAAACTGCTTTGCGCATTTAATTGAAAAGCACTAAGAAGAAGAACTATTTGTACAAAATGCTTCATATGTTAAAAAATATCAGGTCAGGAAAATCAGTTATTAGTAGGAAATGCAGGCAATGGCAAAGAGGTATCTACCGGATCGGTGGTCCCTCCACCTCCACCACCTCCTAATGCAGCAGCAGCTCCTCCTACTACAAGCACAGGTAACAACTTCACCAACAATGGCACCTTAGGTTTTACCTGGAAGTAATCTGTATAGATAACATCATCACTGTTTCTGGAATCTGTTATTTTAAGACGATAATCTTTGCCTGGCTTCGCATTGGAAGGCACATATAAAGAATGGCTGCCATTATTGGGTATGTTTGCATCACCACCAACCCGTTGGCCTCCTTTAAAAAGTTCAATAGTAATCGGGTTACTATTTCCTGGCTTCCACGCCAAGTTATGGCTAGTTCCTCTCTTATATGATTTGCCTAAATCAAAATTCTGGAGCTTAACAAAAGGAATGTATACCTTACCTTTTATCTCCAGTGATAGTTTCCCTTTATAGGGGCCATACTCTTCGATAATATTCCACTCAATTTTATGATCAATACCCGGCTTAATTTCCGGGCCAATTTTTCCTTTCACCTTGGTAAGTGGTGCAATGAAGTTGTCTTTGCTGGTATACAAATCAAGCTTGTATTCATTATTTGGATTGCTGTCTTCCAGGTCATAATGCACAATTATCTTATCTCCGGCCAGTTCTACCTTTTTGATGGTGACTGTTTGAGCCTGACTCACCAAAAATGAAAACACAATCAACAGCAGTACAAGTCCTCTCATAATGAAGGTTTTAGAGTTTAAAGGTATAAATAATTAACTCTTAATCATTAATAGAAAGTCTTTCGCATAGGGTAACCACCATGTTTTAAAAGGATTATGAAGGAAGGGGCGCAATTTCGTGACCCATTAGCTGATGCGACTCCAGTTAACGGTAGATTTTTTCATAGACTCTACCTGCTGGCGGATGGTTTTGTTTTCCGGTTTTTCAAGAGTAGGATCCCCTTCTAAGATGATTAGCGCTTCTTCGCGCGCTGTTTTCAATAGATCTCCATCTTTACCAAGATCAGCGATTAATAAATCGAGAGCACCGCTTTGCTGTGTGCCCATCAGATCGCCAGGGCCACGAAGTTTCAAGTCTGTTTCAGAAATTTCAAAACCATTGTTGGTCTTCACCATCGTCTCAATTCGGATTTTAGAATCAGCACTTAGTTTGTTGCCCGTCATCAAAATACAATACGATTGTTCTGCACCACGGCCTACTCTTCCTCTCAGCTGATGCAATTGTGATAACCCAAAACGCTCGGCACTTTCAATCACCATCACCGAAGCATTAGGCACATCCACACCTACTTCAATTACTGTAGTGGCCACCATTATTTTTGTTTCGCCCCTGGCAAAGCGCGCCATCTCATAATCTTTTGCTTCGGGTTTCATTTGTCCGTGCAAGATGCTGATGGCAACATCTGGAAACGCCCGACTGATGCTTTCATAGCCATCCATCAAATGTTTGAGATCAAGTTTTTCCGATTCTTCAATGAGCGGATAAACCTGATATACTTGCCGGCCGGCATCGATTTGGGTTTTTAAAAAACCATTTACCTGCAAGCGGTGTGAATCGTAGCGGTGTGTGGTTTTAATGGGCTTGCGTCCTTTGGGCAATTCATCGATCACAGAAATTTCGAGATCGCCATAGAGTGTCATGGCCAGCGTGCGCGGGATGGGCGTGGCTGTCATCACTAACACATGTGGATAGAAGTCTACATTTTTTTGCCAGAGCCTGGATCGTTGTGCAACACCAAAACGATGTTGTTCATCAATGATGGCCAATCCAAGTCTGTTAAACTTTACTCCTTCTTCGAGCAGTGCGTGAGTGCCTACTAAAATTTTTAATGTGCCATTTTCCAGTCCTTCATGGATGGGCTTTCGCTGACTTTTCTTTACGGATCCCGTTAGCAACGCGATGGTTATGCCCATCAGGTCAGCAAATCTTTTTAAGTTTTTGAAATGTTGCTGTGCGAGAATTTCTGTTGGCGCCATCAATGCTGCTTGAGCGCCACTGCCTACAACCAATAACATGCAGATAAATCCAACAATGGTTTTTCCACTGCCCACATCACCTTGCAACAAGCGATTCATCTGCTTGCCGCTTTTCATGTCGGTATAAATCTCGCGTATCACCCGCTTTTGTGCTTCCGTCAGCGCAAAAGGCAAATGATCTTTATAAAATTTTGTAAGAATTGCCGTGTCCCCAAATACAATGCCTCTGAATTTTTCTTGCCTTACCAACTTCATTTTGATGAGGCGAAGCTGAATGTAAAAAAGTTCTTCAAACTTTAAGCGGTGGCGCGCAGCCGCAAGCTGTTCGTGACTTTGCGGAATATGAATAGCAACTAATGCTTCCTTTTTATTAATCAGTTTCTGTTTCTGCAACAATGCCGCTGGTAGTGTTTCGCGAATATGATTTTGCGCAACTTGTAAAATTTCCTGCTGAAGTTTCGCGATGAATTTACTATCGATATAGCGAGCCTTCAACTTCTCGGTTACCGGATATACCGGTTGCAGAAATCCTCCCTTATCATTTTTGACAGTGAGTGGCTCTATTTCCGGATGTGCAATGGAAAGTATTTTTCCATATCGATTTGGTTTTCCAAATACAACATACTCGACATTGGGTTGGATCTTTTTTGTGACAAAGGAAATTCCCTGAAACCATACCAACTCAAGTTCTCCTGTGCCATCCGTAAAATGACCTACCAATCTTTTTTTGAATCCTTCTCCTATAAATTCAAAATCGGTGATCTTTCCTTTCACCTGCACATGGGGCATCAGGTCATTGACTTCGCTTATCTTATAAAATTGCGTGCGGTCTTCATGGCGGAACGGATAATATTGTATGAGATCGCCAAACGTAAACAACCTCAACTCCTTTTGAAGCAATGCTGCCCGTTGCGGGCCCACGCCTTTAAGAAATTCCAGAGAGGTGTCGAAGAAGCTTGCCATTCACCTTAATTGCAAATTACTTATTCTTCCACTGCAATGTATTGATAAAATGAAGTGTCTCTTTCTTCATGAAGTTGATGGCTGGTGCAAGCGAATCATTTTGCACGCGGGTATTAAAGTAAAGTGCCCCTCTTAAAAAATTTCGTGACGAGTCGGTCATCGTAAACTGAAACTGACTTGGCACCTCTCCGGCAATCTCTGCAATCACGGCAGTTTTACCGCTTGGAGTAACAACAACCAATTCATCAATGCCCGAAGCCTTTATCTGCTGCTTGGAAGTAAGGTTATATGAATCATCCAGCAACTCTTTTAAAAATTCATCGCGGTTATTCAATTTCTTGTACGTGATGTGAATGTTCGCTTTTAACTCTGGATAATAAATTTCGACCCAATGCTTTTCACTAAACCAGGAAGAATCACGCAGCAAGCGTGCGTGCGTAGAGTACTCAAATTCATAAGGAAGCGAATCCGGTGATTGTAAATATTCCAACGGAGGTAAAGTCAATCGATTATATCCTTTGGGCTTCGGCTGATAGTCGCGCGTGCACGATGCAAAGAAAAAAGAGATCAGAAAAAAAACTGCGCTCCCGGTTCTGAGTGCCGATGAGAAGCACAGGTTTTGAATGGTTTTACAAATCATCAGAAGGGAAGATCGTCTGTAGAGTTGGCAGGCACTTCGGGATTGCCCGTATAAGATGGAGTTGAAGTTATAGTTCCCGTATTACTTCCTCCCGCATTCGAAGACTTTCGGGTGCTTAGCATGGTCATATTATCACCAACAATTTCTGTGGTGTAACGGGTCACTCCTTCCTTTTCCCAACTGCGTGTGCGCAACTTTCCTTCAATATAAATCATATCTCCTTTGTGAAGATACTTAGCAGCTATATCGGCCAGTCCACGCCACAACACGATGTTATGCCATTCGGTGATATCCTTTTTCTCACCTGTAGTTTTGTCTTTGTATGATTCAGTAGTTGCAATCGTAAAGTTGACTACAGTCGCTCCGTTTTCAAGATTTCTTACTTCCGGGTCCTTGCCCAGATTTCCCACTAAGATTACTTTGTTTACGCCTGACATATATTTAATTATTTGATTTCGTGATCATACCCGCTTTGGGTGCCGACAAAATTATTAAAATTCTGCTGGTTAGTCTAAATAGTTGCTTTCATGCAGGAAACGCGTTACCAATATCGGTTTAGGGAGATTGGCTACTTGTTTTTTAGAATAGAATGCTACGTCATTCTCTTTCATGAATTTTTTCAACGGTTGATCATCTGAACATTTTATCCACACAAAACGGGTCATCAAATGCTGATGCGATAGCACGTGCTTGTAGACTTCACTCACTGATGAAGGGGTACGTGCTTCTAATTCCTTATACTCCAGCAAAAGTTTTGCTGGATTCAACAACCGTGGCTTTTCAATCAGAAAGAAATCATAAAGACCATTCCATATATCACCATGCTGTCGCTTGCGCATCAATAACCGGCCGCAATACTCTATTATTATGTAGGTGAAATAGCGTTTCCGTACTGCCTGCTTCTTGGCCTTTACTGGCAATAAACTCTGTTGATCTTTATGATAAGCAATGCACGTCTTCATAAATATGCATGAATCGCACCTTGGATTTCTAGGTGTGCAATGCAGCGCCCCAAACTCCATCATCGCCTGATTAAATAAATCCGGTTGTTGTTTATCAATCAACTCATTGGCCTTCTTAAAAAAATAAGCCTTGCCTTCATTGCTCATGATGTCAAGGTCAATTCCAAACACCCTCGCAAGAACGCGATACACATTTCCATCAACGACCGCCACCGTTTCGCGAAAGGCAATGGAGGCAATGGCTGCAGCGGTGTAGGCTCCAATGCCCGGAAGTTTCTTAAGTTCTTCAAAAGTCTTAGGAAATATTCCACCCTGTTCATCTCTCACTTTTTTAGCGCAGGCGTGAAGGTTTCTGGCTCGTGAGTAATAACCCAATCCCTGCCACAATCTCAACACGCGATCTTCTTTTGCGTTGGCCAATGAGATGATATCCGGAAAATTCTCAACAAACCTTTCATAATATGGCAATCCTTGTGCAACGCGGGTCTGTTGTAGTATTATTTCGCTCAGCCAGACTTTATATGGGTCGCGGGTGTGGCGCCACGGCAAGTCGCGCTTGTTCTCTTCATACCAGGAAATAATTTTTTTTGAAAAAAATGTTTTGTTCACAGTTTTGGCCCGCAAAGGGTGCGAATGTCTGAAAAACACAACAATTCACCCCACGTTCTGTTGGTTTAGTCTAATAATAATAATCCATGTGGGTGATAATCAACAAATTCATTTTGCGTTTGAGCAAACTGCGTTTAAATTTGCCCTCCCGAATTTTTAGAACAATACACACGCATATATAAACGATACAACCGTGACCAAAGCAGACGTAATCAATCAAATCGCAGAAAAAACAGGAATCGATAAGGCAGATGTTTCTGCTTCTGTTGAAGCATTCTTCAACATCGTAAAGTCAAACATGGCTGGTGGCCATAACATCTACGTTCGCGGATTCGGAAGCTTTATTAATAAGAAGAGAAAGAAAAAAATCGCCCGCAATATCTCACGCAACACGGCCATTGTTATTGAAGAGCACTACATCCCAAGCTTTAAACCTGCCAAGATTTTTATCAATAAGATCAAGAACAGCGATAAGGTAAAGCAGTTGGCTGAAAAATAATTTAGTTGGTAGTTGCCAGTTGATGGCTGTTCGATGCTTTTACGAACAACTCTTAACGAACAACCAACAACCATTCTATCATGTTAAAGACCCGGATCATTTTAGTCGTAGTTGCAGCCGCTTTAGTATGGCTCATCTTCCTATTGCCCAAATCAGTGGTGGAGAATGAAAGTCAATTAAAGGAGGATGCTCCGGCCGAAACCACATCCACGGCAGGGCATAGCGAGATCCCGGTCAACTTATCTGAGTCCATCAAGAACATTCGATCGCAATACAGTCAGGGGGGCAAAAATGAAAAAAATGCTATCTTTGCCGACTCTTTGCGAAATCTATACACGCAAGCGGGTCAATTTGACAGCGCTGCATGGTATGCCGAGCAAGCAGCAACGTTCTTTAACACAACCGAAAGTTTTTTAAAAGCTGGTAACAGTTACTATGAAGCCTACACTTTTGCCATGGGCCCTGAAAAGCAGGAACTGATGGCGCAAAAGGCACGCACATGGCTGGAGAAAGTTTTAGCTGCAGATCCTAAAAACCTGGAAACAAAAGCTAAGATGGCCATGACTTATATGAGCTCAAAGGCTCCCATGCAGGGAATATCCTTGATGCGTGAAGTGCTTGCAGAAGATCCAAAGAATGAATTTGCACTCTTTAATATGGGCATGCTTTCCATTCAATCTGGGCAATATGATAAAGCTGTTGAGTATATGGACCGATTGGTGGCAGTAAATCCCAATCACGTTCAAGGTCAGCTCTTGTTGGGTGTTGCCTATATGAATAAAGGCAACAAGGAACAGGCACGTCAGCAATTTGAAAAAGTGAAACAACTAGATAAAGATCCGGCCGTGCAAGCCACAGTGGATTCATATCTGAAAGATTTAAAATAAACTTTTTTTTAACCGTTCCGTCTTTTGGCGGGCAAAACCAAACGTATTATGCCAAGTGGTAAGAAGAGAAAAAAACACAAAATGGCTACTCACAAGCGTAAGAAGCGCTTGAGAAAGAACAGACATAAGAAGAAATAATTAAACCTCACCAACCCTCCTCGCAAGAAGAAGGCTTTGGTGTTTAAATTTTTTGAGTTTTGAGTAATGAACTAATTATTAGTGCAACTCAGGACGGATGTCGCATAGCCCTTCTTAAGGACAAGCAGCTTGTAGAATTCCACGAAGATCAGGAAGGAAGCAAGTTTGTAGTGGGTGATATTTATCTGGGCACCGTTAAAAAGGTGGTTCAGGGATTGAATGCCGGTTTCATTGATATTGGATACGAAAAGGATGCTTTCCTTCACTATCTGGATCTGGGAGCAAAATTCAGTTCGTTACAGAAGTTCACCAAGCTTGTTCGCACCAAGAAGATCACCGGAGGGAAGCTGGATAAATTTCAGCTTGAGAAAGAAATAGATAAGCATGGCAAAATAGGCCAGCAACTTTCCCGAAACCAACTATTACCGGTGCAGGTGGTGAAGGAACCTATTTCCACCAAAGGTCCGCGACTTTCGTGTGAGTTATCCATAGCAGGTAGATACCTGGTATTAGTACCCTTTTCATCTGGGGTAAATGTTTCGAAGCGTATTTCCAGCAGCGAAGAGCGGAAGCGTCTTCAGCGCCTTATCCAATCCATCAAGCCCGAAAACTTTGGTGTCATCATCCGCACGGTGGCGGAAGGAAAAGAAGTTGCCGAGCTGGACAAAGACCTGCGCAACCTGGTGAAAACCTGGGAAGAAGGTGTTGCCCGCATGGTGGAAGGAAATCCCCGCGACAAAATCATTGGCGAGTTGAGCAAAACGTCTTCTGTTCTAAGAGATGTGCTTAACGAATCATTCGATAATGTGCATGTGGATGATAAAAAGATCTTTGAGGAAGTAAAGGCCTATATCCACAACATCGCACCAGACAAGGATAAAATCGTTAAACTCTACACCGGTAAAGCAAAAATCTTTGAACACTACGGTATTGAGAAGCAGATTAAATCGGCTTTTGGGCAAACCGTAAGTTTGAGAGGTGGTGGTTATCTGATCATCGAGCATACCGAGGCGCTTCACGTCATTGACGTAAACAGTGGCAATAAATCCAATCGCGAAGAAAATCAGGAGACTACCGCGATGTCAGTAAATATTGAAGCTGCCAAAGAAGTTGCCCGTCAGTTGCGTCTGCGCGACATGGGCGGCATCATTGTGGTCGACTTCATTGACATGCGCAGTGCCGAAAACAAGCGCGTAGTCTTCAATATCATGAAGGAAGAAATGGAACGCGATCGTGCCAAGCACACCGTACTTCCACTCTCCAAGTTTGGGTTGATGCAAATCACCCGTGAGCGCGTGCGCCCACAGATGAACATCGCCACCAAAGAAGTTTGTCCTACATGTAACGGCACAGGAAAAATCACAGCTTCTATTTTAGTGTCTGACCAGATTGAAATACACCTGGAGCATTTGCTGGTAAAGCAAAATGAAAAGGGGTTGGTGATGGCCCTTCATCCATACTTGCATGCTTATTTCACAGCAGGATTTATTTCACCACGCGTGCGTTGGTTCTTCAAGTACAAGCGCTGGGTTACACTCGTGAAAGATTCTTCCATGGCCATCACCGAGTTCAAGTTTTTGAACCGAGATGGTGAAGAGATTGAGATTTTTCAACAAAGCACATCGGCTTTGGCGGATGTGGAGGTTGCTGAGTAAGTTTTTCTTTCGTTGATTTTTTAGCTCTGTCATCCTGTCACTTATTCAGGATTGGAACACCCTTTGAAGCACACCGTGTGCATCATATTCATTATTAAACTCTGACAAAATTATGGCAACCGTAACTGAAAAAGGATCCATTTCCATTCATACCGAGAACATCTTCCCCATCATTAAAAAATTCCTCTACTCCGATCACGAGATCTTCCTGCGGGAATTGGTGAGTAATGCAGTTGATGCCACTCAGAAGCTGAAGAAACTGGCATCCATGGGTGAGTTCAATGGTGAGCTGGGCGACTTGAAAATCGAAGTAAGATTTGATAAAAATAAAAAGACCATCACGGTTAGTGACAAAGGTCTTGGTATGACAGGCGAAGAGATTAAAAAATACATCAACCAGATCGCCTTCTCAGGCGCTGCTGAGTTTGTAGAGAAGTTTAAAGACAAAGCAGACGCAAAAGATATTATCGGAAAATTCGGTCTCGGATTTTATTCTTCCTTCATGGTGGCCGATCAGGTAGAAGTAGTTTCCAAATCCTACAAAGAAGGAACCGAAGCTGCCCGCTGGGAATGCGATGGCTCCACCGAATTTGAATTATCAGGAGCTGAAAAAGAAACACGCGGTACCGATGTAATCCTTCATGTGAATGCCGACTCTGAAGAATTTTTAGATGAGTTTCGCCTCAAGGGAATTCTTGAAAAGTATTGCAAGTTTCTACCGGTAGAAATTAAATTCGGCACGAAAGACGAAAGCGTTGAAGACGGTGTTGACAAAGATGACAAGCCAAAGTACAAGACCGTAACTACCGATCGCATCATCAACAACACTTCTCCTATCTGGGCAAAGGCTCCGCTGGAATTAAAAGACGAAGATTATTTAGCGTTCTATAAAGAACTCTATCCCTTCACCGAAGATCCGCTCTTCTGGATTCATTTGAATGTAGATTATCCGTTCAACCTTACAGGAGTGTTGTATTTCCCTAAAATCAAAAATGATTTTGAAATTCAACGCAACAAGATTCAATTGTATTCCCGCCAGGTGTTCATCACCGATGAGGTGAAAGATGTAGTGCCCGATTTCCTGATGCTGCTTCACGGTGTATTGGATTCACCAGACATTCCTTTGAACGTATCGCGTAGTTATTTGCAAAGTGATGCCAGTGTGAAGAAGATCAGTTCACATATCACCAAAAAAGTAGCCGATAAACTGGTGGACATGTTCATCAAAGACCGTGGCGAGTTTGAAAAGAAGTGGGACGATATCAGCGTGTTTGTAAAATATGGCATCATCAGCGATGAGAAGTTCGCTGAAAAAGCAAAAGAGTTTACGCTCTTGAAAAATACCGATGTCAAATACTTCACCATGAAAGAATATGAAGACAAGGTGAAGCCTAACCAAACCGATAAAGAAAAGAATGTAGTTTACCTCTACACTTCTGATGTAAAGAAGCAACATTCATTTATTGAAATCGCCAACAACCGAGCTTATGATGTTTTGGTGATGGATGGTGTACTCGACAGCCACTTCATCAACCATCTTGAGCAGAAGTTAGAGAAAACTCAATTAAGACGTGTTGATAGTGATACCATCGATAAGCTGATTGCTAAGGACAACACGGTAGCCAGTGTGCTAAGCAAAGAAGAAGAAGAATCCGTGAAAATGATTTTTGAAACCGCCATTGACAATAAGAGCATGACTGTAGCGGTTGAGTCACTTTCTCCTGACGATCTTCCTGTAACCATCACCATGAGTGAGTGGATGCGCAGAATGAAAGACATGAGTCGCACCGGTGGCGGTGGCGGTATGTATGGCTTTATGGGCAACATGCCTGATAGCTATAATGTGGCCATCAATGGTAATCATGCCTTAGTTCAAAAGATTTTAAAAGCCGAAACCGAGGAGCATAAAACCAAACTGGCCAAGCAAGTCTATGATCTGGCATTACTTTCACAGAATATGCTTACCGGAGCTGATCTCACGAACTTCATTAAGCGAAGTGTTGAACTTGTAGGGTAATTATTTATTTGCACGCTAAGAACGCAAAAGGAATATATGGTTTTACCTTAGCGGGCTTTGCGCCTTTGCGTGCAATCCTTCACAACTAAAATATTTTATCCCTATCTTCGTTTATCAAAATATCATGATCAAACGAAGTCTTCTTCTTTCCCTCCTCATCATTTCTTTAGGTGCTTGGGCACAACAAAAACCCAATGTGCAGGAAGGTCAGTTCACGTTTGATACCGATAAACCCTTCACGCTCCTCGAACTTGACCAGAAGGAAGAGCCCATTCCCACCAAAAAGAAAAAACCAAAACGAAAAGTATACTACGGCATCAAAACCAAAAAAGCATTTACCCGCAAAGGCTTTGGCGATAAGATGGTGATCGAACTTTTCTATGTGTTAAAGAAACCCGATGTACCTACTGGCTTTGCACGTGATGTTTACTGGTATGATTTCACCCGCAAAGAATTACGCAGAACAAGCAACGCAGCATTCGATCCAAAAAAAGGTGTGCTCGCACATGGTCCGTATAAAAAAATGTCTGGAGACGTGCTGATTGAAGAAGGTATTTTCTTTAAAGGCACCAAGCATGGCCGATGGATGCGTTACGATCGTCAGAACCTGGTAGAAGACAAAGAGAAGTATTACAAAGGCTGGCCAAAAGAATCATTAGTGACGTATTACGATCCCAATGAGCGCAAAAAACTAAAAGAGATCACACCCATTGAGTATGGCGAAAAAGAAGGCTTCTATTACTACTTCCACGAAAACGGGCAAATTGGTGTGCAAGGTGAATACCATTGGGGCGAGCGTGTCAATGATTGGGTGGAGAACTATACCAACGGAAAACGTAAAAAAATCATTACCTATCCCAAAGAGCCATTCGATAAAGAAGCACGACCCTATCTGCGTAAAGAATGGGATGAGAAGGGGAAAGAAGTTTATTCGAAGTAGTACTGAAATAACTTCTTCAATTACCCTCACTGATTCACAGATTTTTAGGAAGTCATTTTATCAGTGAATCTGTGGCTTAAAATTTTCTGAGTTTAATCAATAAAACGCGTCTTCAAAGTGCCTGAGATCCGGCACACCATTGCGCATGCTTATGGCCACTACATCATATCGAACATTTCCATTGTAGTCATTTTCATAGGTGTATTGCTCAGCACCATATACAATGTTCTTTGCTTTCTTATAGTCCACAAATTCCTCCGGATAACCATAAGCATCAGAAGAGCGCATTTTCACCTCCACAAAAACAAGCCATTTCTCTTTTCTCACAATCAAATCTATCTCTGATGTTCTGTAGCGATAGTTGCGTTGCACAATTTCATAACCGAGGGATTTTAAAAACTCCGCAGCCATGTCCTCGGCATCCTTGCCTTTTTTCATTTTATCGGTCATAGGAATGTTCTACCTTTATACCTTGAATTTATCATTTAAAGAATGAAGAAACTAATCGAGGGCTTTACGTTACAACTTGCCAGCGCGTTGAAAATCGGGCAATCGGTAGATCTCGTGCGACCGGGCAGCGACATACGCAATGTATTAATTACAGGTATGGGCGGCTCTGGCATTGGTGCAAACCTGGTGCAATCATTAACCTTTGGTCGCGTTCCCATTCCCATCACGGTAAGTAAGGGATACAACATTCCGCAATTTGTAAGTCCTCATACGCTCTTCATCGCTTGCTCCTATAGCGGCAACACCGAAGAAACACTTGCAACCATACACAAAGCCATGTTGAAGCGTGCTCATATTATTTGCATCACTTCCGGTGGCCGGATGTTAGAGCTGGCGAAAGAGTATAATCTCCTTTGGATTCAAATCCCCGGTGGCTCAACAACTTCACGCGGTCATGTTGGTTATATGATGATCTCTTTGCTTTCTGCCCTTTATCACACCAACCTGATTGGTGCGGCCTTCATCAAAGAAACCGAAAATGCAATTGAATATCTTGATCGTGGCGAGAAGGCTATCCAGGCCGAAGCTGAGTTGATCGCAAAAAAACTAAAAGGAAAATTTCCTATCATCTATTGTGATGAGCGTTTAAAAGCAATGGCAACTCGTTTTCAGAATCAGATCAATGAAAACGCTAAACAGCTGGCACACATCAATACGTTTCCAGAAATGAATCACAATGAGATTGCCGGATGGCAATTCCCGGAAGTAATTCTTCAACATGCGCAAGTTATTTATTTGTATTCTGACCACGATCACGAACGTGTTGAAAAACGAATGGAAATCTGTCGACCGATATTCGAAAAACGTTCCAATCCAATCATCGATATCGTTGCTGAAGGAGCATCCCTGCTTGAACAATATTATTACCTGATCCATCTTACCGATTGGATCTCTTATTACCTCGCTAGAGAAAATGGCGTAGAGTCTGCGCCTGTAGAGGCCATTGATCAACTGAAAGAAGAGTTATCCAAACTCAGGTGAACACGATCCCAAACAAAAAAACAAAATACATTGACCTGGGCCTGATGGATTATCAGCAGGCCTGGGACTATCAAACCAATTTGTTTCAGTCCATCCTGGATGTAAAAGTCGAGAATCGTTCTCTTCCGATTAACGAACAACTACCAACCAACAACTATCTTCTCTTCTGTGAGCATCCGCACGTATTCACACTTGGTAAAAGTGGTGAAGAAAAAAATCTGCTGGTAAAGAAAGAAGATCTTCACACTATCGAAGCTGCTTATTATCACATTAACCGAGGTGGCGATATCACTTATCACGGTCCCGGCCAAATTGTTGTCTATCCGATTATCGATCTCGAAAATTTCTTTACGGATATTCATCAATACATGCGTCTGCTGGAAGAGGCCGTAATACAAACGCTGGGCGAATTCAACATTAAATCAGGAAGGATCAAAGGACTTACTGGAGTGTGGATTGATTTTGAAAATGAAAAGACTACACGAAAGATTTGTGCGCTTGGGGTGAAAACAAGTCGCTGGGTAACCATGCATGGATTAGCCTTCAATGTGAATACGCTGCTAGAGTACTTCAATTATATCGTTCCCTGTGGAATAGATGACAAAGCCGTTACCTCGCTGGAAAAAGAAATGAAAGCCCAACAAGATTTCCAATATGTGAAATCGATCCTGAAAGAAAAAATAGCTACCCTCTTTGGAATGGAAATCTTAAATTAATCCTGCAATGCTGAAGATTCAGTTGGACATGATTACCCGCTACCCATTCGCTTTTTTCTTTTGTGCCTGGATATCCCTTACACAAGTGTTATCACAAACTCCATCCATTCAAAAACAAAAAGGAGTTTGTTGGGTAGGCGGGCGCGAAATAGTTACCGAAAAAGAACTCACCACATTAGTAAATAATAACATCAACTGGATTTCTCAAACCCCATTTGCCTGGCAGCGCGATTCAGGTTCATCCTCCATCGGAATGAATACAACTTCCGATCACCTATGGTGGGGAGAGTCGGATGACGGAATTTCCAAAACAACAGAACTTGCCACGAAACTCGGGATCAAAACTATTCTGAAGCCGCATATCTGGGTACGCGATGGTTGGCCTGGCGACATCGTTATGAAAAGTGATACCGCGTGGCAGAATTGGTTTAAGAACTATGAAAAATTCATTCTTTACTACGCACGCCTTGCTCAAAAGAATAAAATTGAAATCTTTTGTGTTGGCACTGAATTGCAACAAACAACGAAACGCGAAAAGGAATGGCGTACTATCATTACAAAAGTAAGATCTGTATATAGAGGCAAATTAATTTACGCTGCCAATTTCCATGAAGAGTATGAACACATTCGATTTTGGGATGCTCTCGATTACATTGGAGTTCAGGCCTATTTTCCTCTTGCCAAAAATCGACAAGCTCCCTTAAATGAATTAATAAAGAATTGGAACGAGCCGCTTGCCGCTATCGAACGTGTTCACAAAAGATACAATAAGCCAGTTGTATTTACCGAAATCGGTTATCGCAGTGATGTAGATGCCGCAATCGAACCTTGGCGATGGCCACAAGAGTCATCCGGCATTCAGATTTCCAATGAAGCACAGTCCAATTGCTATCAGGCATTTTTTAAAGCAGCCTGGAATAAAAGCTGGTTGGCCGGAGTTTATTTCTGGAAATGGTATCCCCACGGACCGCGCAAAATGGCAACCTTCGATTTCACACCACAAGGCAAACCTGCAGAAAAAGTGCTCGCAGAAAATTTTAAAAAGTAAGATGAAGAAAGACATTGAAATTCCCGAAGTAAAAAATGTAACACTGGCCGTAGTCCGCGAAAAAAATATCTTAAATCAAGACGAGTGGAAAGTGTTTATCATCAACAATAATACCTATCCCATAGAAAACACATTAGTAGCTAGTCAGGGATACGGAGAAAAGGAAGGTGAACAACAACGAACTTCAACACTGCGTCATTTTTTAGAGACCGTTCCCGCTGAAGGTTTTGCTATGGTTGAACCTATTGATCCCAGCCTGTTTCATTTGAGCAATGAATACTGGGTAAGCTATTACGTGGACACACAAATTTACGATCGCAGGTTTGTGTTTGTACCTGATAGCATCTGTGAAGAAAATCTGACTTTCATAAAAGAGTTGGATATGGAAGGGGTACTGCACTCATAATCATAAAACCTTCTGGTTTGTCTTCCGCTTTCTTATCTGTATTTTTATATAGACTAACTGCTGCTATATGAATACCGATCTGAAAGACATCCTTTTTCTTGACATTGAAACAGTGGGTTGTGCTGACCAATACAGCAAACTCAGTGAACGTCTTAAAACGCAATGGGCAAGAAAAGCCAACTTTTTCAAGCGCGAAGAAGGACAAAGCGATGAAAATCTATTTCAAGAACGAGCGGGGATCTATGCCGAGTTTGGAAAAATCGTAGTCATCGCTGTTGGCATCTATGCCGACAATGAAAAAGGCGAACTTATTCTGAGAACAAAATACTTTGCCGATCATGATGAGAAAAAATTACTGAGCGACTTCCGAACCACACTTGAAAAAATGGGGCCTGCCACACGATTATGCGCGCATAATGGAAAGGAATTTGATTTCCCATACATGTGCCGCAGGATGCTGGTGAACGATCTCAACTTGCCTACGGTTTTAAACATAACGGGTAAAAAACCTTGGGAAGTTGGCCATCTAGACACCATGGAAATGTGGAAGTTTGGCGACTATAAACACTACACTTCATTGGATTTATTGCTGGCCATTTTCAATATACCCAGTAGTAAAGGGGTCATGGATGGGTCAATGGTAAGCAAAGTATATTACCAGGAAGGAGACCTTAAAAAAATCGCTGAATACTGTGTGGGCGATGTGGTGGCCATTGCACAATTGTATTTAAAGATGAAGGGGCAAGGGATCATTAAATCTGAGAATATTATTTCTGCGTAAAATTAAACCACAGAGACACGGAGAAAAGCATAGAGATGGAGGATAATGAGATCACTGAGAAAATTATCGATTGTGCTATTAAGGTACATAAGGCCTTAGGTCCGGGGCTTTTGGAATCGGCCTATCAATCTTGTTTATATTATGAAATCAGGGTTATCTGTTGAAAAAGAGAAGCCCCTTCCATTAGTTTATGAAGAAGTAAAGTTAGATTGCGGTTACCGAATGGATCTAGTTATAGAAAAGAGAATCGTTGCTGAAGTAAAATCCATGGATGCCCTCACTGACATTCATCTCGCCCAGGTGCTTACCTATCTTAAGTTGAATAATAGCCGCTTTGGGCTGTTGATTAACTTTAACGAATTGAAGTTAAAAGATGGAATCAAACGGGTCGTTAATGGATATTAATTCTGTGTTCTCTGTGAAGTCACTGTGCCCTACGTGGTAAAAAATTATGAGCAAAAAGAAATTCAAAAAAGAAAAAGAGAAGAAAAACAAAAAAGAGCAAGGCGGAATGTATTCTTCCCTCCTCTCGCTTCTCGAAGAAATGTCGGGCAAAGCATATAGTCCGCAACAACTAATAAAAAAATTGGGACTCAAAAAGAAATCCCTCATCGAGGATCTGTTCAAATTGCTGGATGCCCTGGAGGAGGAAGGGAAAGTGGAGCAACTCACCTCTGGTCATTACAAAAGTACACGCAAGAAAAAAGCAGTTACTGGGTTAGTCGATCATGTGAATCCAAGATTTGCTTACATTGTTACGGGTGAAGAAGGTCAAAAAGATATCTACGTTCGTTCTCCCGATCTCGGCTCTGCTATTCATGGCGACACCGTAGAGGTAGAAGTCTCAAACAGAAAAACGGGCGAAAATCCTGAAGGCAGGGTTACTTCAATCATAAAAAGAGGAAGATCAAAGTTTGTAGGAAGAATAGAACTCTCTCGCAATTTCGGGTTTGTCGTTCCAGATTATAAAAAGATCTATCAGGATTTCTTCATTTACCCCGAAAATCTGAACGGAGCTACAGCCAATGACAAAGTACTCTTTGAAGTAACCAAGTGGGCCGATCGCGATAAAAGCCCGGAAGCAAAAGTAATAGAGATCTTAGGCAAGACCGGTGAGAATGAAGCAGAGATTCACTCCATCATGGCTGAGTTTGATCTGCCATTCCGTTTTCCGGAAAATGTGTTGAAAGAATCAGAAGTGATCAGTGAAGGCATTACCAAAGAAGAAATTAAAAAGCGCTGGGACTTTCGCGATGTGCTCACCTTTACCATCGACCCGGAAGATGCTAAAGATTTTGATGATGCCATCTCCTTCTGCAAACTTGAAAATGGAAATTATGAAATCGGTGTTCACATTGCCGATGTTACTCATTATGTTGTTCCAGGCACTGCCTTGGATGATGATGCTTTTGACAGAGCCACTTCTGTGTACCTGGTTGATCGCACCGTGCCCATGCTTCCTGAGCGACTCTCTAATGCGCTTTGTTCTTTAAGGCCCCATGAAGACAAACTTACTTTTGCTGCAGTCTTTGAAATGGATACCAAAGGCAAAGTATTAAAAGAATGGTTTGGCAGAACGATTATACACTCTGACCATCGTTTCTCTTATGAGCAAGCACAGGAAGTAATTGAAACAGGACATGGAACGTTTGCCGAAGAAATAAAAATTCTGAATGACCTTCATCACATACTCCGCGAGGAGCGATTCAAAAAAGGTGCGGTGAATTTTGAGACTACCGAAGTAAAATTCAAACTCGATGAAAAGGGTAAGCCACTTGCGGTGGTACCCAAGGTGCGCAAGGACGCGCATAAGCTGATTGAAGAGTTTATGCTGCTTGCCAATAGATCGGTGGCTACGTATGTATATAAAATGAAAAAAGGGGAAGACAAGAATACGTTTGTCTATCGCACCCACGATTTACCGGATCAGGAAAAAGTAGAGGACTTTGCGCGTTTCGCAAAACAGTTCGGTCATCAACTTCAAATTGAAACTGCATCAATTTCACGCTCTCTGAATAATCTGATGAGTGAAATTGAAGGTAAGCCAGAGCAGAACGTGTTACAGTCACTGGCAGTGCGTGCCATGGCCAAAGCCAAATACACCACCGATGCAAAAGGTCACTTTGGGTTAGCGTTTGATCATTACACACACTTCACTTCACCTATTCGCAGATACCCGGATATGATGGTGCACCGGCTTTTGCAACATTACCTTGATAAAGGTAAATCGGTGGCCAAAAAGGAGTATGAAGAAAAATGCCTTCATACCTCCGAACGAGAAAAAAGAGCCGCAGATGCCGAGCGCGCCTCCATCAAATACAAGCAGGTGGAGTTTATGAGCATGGCGGAAAACAAAGAGTATAGTGGAATCATCACGGGTGTTACTGACTTTGGAATCTTTGTTGAAATCGTAGAAACCAAGTGCGAGGGTATGGTACGATTGGCTGATATGAAAGATGACTTTTATGAATTCGATGAAAAGAATTATAGAGTGATCGGGCGTAGAAGAAAAAAGATCTACCGCTTAGGCGATGAAGTAAAAGTTCGCATTAAGAAAACGGATATTGACAGGAGATTGATAGATTTGACATTTGAATCAAATTAGTGATGCCTCAATCGATTTCTTCTCTGCTTCTTCAAATTGAAAAGGAAATAAAAAGCCAACCCTTTGGCGCACAACCAAAATCGCTTTATGAACCAATCCGCTACATCATGGCGTTGGGCGGAAAGCGACTTCGTCCCTTGTTGGTTTTGCTTTCATATTCACTATACAAATCGGATCCTCACAATATAGTGCGATATGCTTCAGCTGTTGAGGCATTCCACAATTTCACTTTGTTGCATGACGATATTATGGATAATGCCCCTTTACGAAGAGGTAAACCAACGGTGCATGAAAAATGGAATGTAAACACAGCCATCCTTTCGGGAGATGTAATGCTGGTAAAAGTCTATGATTTATTCCTCGGATTAGATGGAGAAACCTTGAAGGAAACACTCCGCATCTTTAATAAATGTGCAGCCGAAGTTTGTGAAGGTCAGCAGTGGGACATGGAGTTTGAAACTAAAGACAAAGTAACAGAATCTCAATACATCGAAATGATCCGCCTTAAGACGGCAGTGCTCCTCGGATTCAGTTTGGAAATGGGTGCCCTGCTGGCTAATGCATCCGAAGAAGACAGAAATAGTCTTCGTGAATTTGGCACCTACATCGGCATTGGATTTCAATTAAAAGATGACCTGCTGGATGTGTATGCCGACCAGAAAAAATTCGGTAAACAAGTCGGTGGTGACATCCTTGCCAATAAAAAAACATTCTTGCTTATCAAAGCAAAGGAAAAAGCACGAGGAAAAGATAAAAGTGAATTAGACCAATGGCTGAAGGCTAAAAAGTTTAACAGGCAGAAAAAAGTAAAAGCGATTACTGCGTTGTATGACAGACTTGGCGTTGCTCAACTAACCGAAAAGAAAATTCAATTCTACTTCGATAAAGGATTTGAGAAGTTGGAGAAAATTCAAGACTCACCGGCAAAAGCTCAATTGATCGCGTTCACGAGAGATCTGATCGACAGACAAGTTTAAATTCTTTTATTTTCTCTTATAAAAGAAAAGATCGGCTTGCGTGATTAAACCTGATTCGCTGAGTGTGTAAAATCCCGTGCCATCTCGTCTCCAGGCAATAGCTTCACCTTGTGTTTCGGGTTCATATTTTAGTTTAACAGGATCTCTTTGCAACAGGGTTAGGATTGATTCATCTCCAGCGCGTTTCCAGTAGTAGATATAGCCATAGTTTTTCAGCAAAACCTCGCTGCCATCAGATGAAATATTAGCCGCTACAATATCACTTAAAGGTAACTTGCCAAGTGCTACTGCTTGCAGCGTATCGCTCGCTACTGGAAATTTGATTTCATAAAGCCTCACCGACTTCTCTCTCTTTGAAATGATATAAAAATAGTTGGTGATTGGATCAACCATAATTGTCTCAGAGTCCCTGGTACCATCAGGTAATTTAAATACCAGCTTATCAATCTCTTCGATTTCAATTTTTTTCTCTGAACGTTCCGGCTCTTTAATACGATATACTATTTTATAAGGATATGCTGCATCATTATCTCCAATGTCGGCAACATACAAATAGTTGACACCCTCCTCTGGTCCCGGGCCTATCGTTATATCTTCCCAATCCCGATTGACTACATTCTTAAGTTTGCACGTCATGACTACCTCTGCCTTTTCATTGATTAGATAAATCTCTGGCGGATTTCTCCCATCATTATGGGTCCAGAAATATCCGGGATTTGAAATGCTGGCAACCAGGCCTGAAGCTTCACTTAGTTTTTTACTAACGATGCCAACACTGCGTTGTGATTCAAATAAAGAGTCATTCTCCCTCTCTCTCTCTATACAAGAGAACAAGATGAGAAAGCTAAAAAATATCAGTACACGCACGTCATATAATTATTTTCCAACCAATAACATCAGCACACGCTCAAGGTCCACATTGCCACCTGACAAAATAATTCCTACTCGCTTACCTGTAAATCTTTCCTTCTCTTTAAGCAATGCTGCCAGAGGTACTGCACATGAAGGTTCTATAATAATTTTCATGCGCTCCCATACCAGGCGCAGCGCATCAATAATCTCATCGTCAGTAACGGTAATAATCTCTTTCACGTTTTCCTGAATGATCGGAAAAGTCTTATCGCCTAGTGAAGTGAGAAGTCCATCTGCAATCGTATTGGATTGAGCCTGTTCTATTTTACCACTCTTGAGCGAACGATAGGCATCATCCGAACCAGTAGGTTCACCCGCAATTACAATAGTATTCGGAGAAAAATATTTAGCAGCCAATGCAGTACCACTCAGCAATCCGCCTCCCCCTACAGGAGCCATAATAATATCCAGAGGGCCAACTTCCTCAAAAAACTCTTTTGCGGCAGTGGCTTGTCCCGCTATTACATTATAATTATTAAACGGATGTATTTCGGTAGCGCCTGTTTTTTTGATCACTTCTGCCAAGGTGGCCTCGCGAGCCTGTAGCGTTGGTTCACATTCAAAAATTTCCCCGCCATATCCTAGCACTCCACGCTTTTTGATTTCTGGCGCTGTGCGAGGCATCACGATGTAAGACTTTATTCCTAAAATCTTTGCAGCACGTGCAATGGCCTGGGCATGATTTCCTGATGAATGTGTTGCGATTCCTTTTGCGCGTTGCTCCGGAGATAATGACAATGCCGCATTCATCGCTCCTCTGGCTTTGAATGCTCCTACTTTTTGAAAATTTTCACATTTAAAAAAAACACTGCATCCTGCGCGTTCATTTACACTGTGGCTCGTCATTACTGGCGTGTGACTGATGTAAGACTTGATGCGTTCATGAGCTTCAAGGATGGTGTGTTTATCTGGAATCATATCAATTCAATAATCAAGAATAAAACTTCAAATGTATGAGGCTTCAAGGTAGGTTTAAATAACAAAATTCTAAACGATCTCAATCTTGAATATGACCTTTAACGTTATCGAACCCATTTAACTTTTTCACTCACAGGTTTTCTTCTTCCGTCAGGCACATTTCCTTTTGGGATTCCAACGTGCAGGAAGCCGCAAAGTTTATCATTGGGTCCCAATCCAAAAAATGATTTTGCTTCTTCAAAATTAGTAATACCCCCTGTGCTGAGATAGCAGCCTATGCCATAAGCCGAGGCTGTCAGGTACATATTTTGCACGGCACAAAATACCGCGCCTAATTCCTCCCACTCGGGAAGCCTCTTCTCTTCATCGCGCTTCATACCAACAGCAATGATGTGTGACGACTCTATCGGTTTGGTTTGCAACGATTGATATCGATCTTCGCGATACGTGTTTTCAGCCAGGGTTACAGCTTTGTAACATTCGCTTTGAAATGCGGCCAGCTGTGTCAATCCTTCACCTGAAAACACAACAAAGCGCCACGGCTCTGTAAACTTATGAGTGGGCGCCCAGTTAGCATTCTCCAGCATTTGATTTATTATCTCATCGCTTACGATTTCACCCGTATAATCTTTTGGAAAGACTGACCTGCGGTGACGAATAAGTTGATCAACTTCCGATGGCTTCATATATACTCTTTGAGTCGTCTATAAATTTTCAAACTATCGTTCAAACTCGATGATATACTCCGAGAGGTATTCACTCTTTGGTCCTTCCATATCTTTGAAAAACAAACGAGCCCTTTTCCCAAGCTTCAAACACGTATGTTTATTCTCAATGTCTTCTTCCGTGTTCATGGGTTGCAGTGATGGATACCAGAGTATGTGACCAGGTCTATCCAATATCTGTTGAGGTTTAGTCCATTGTTGTGAATTATTGCCTTCCCCTAAATCTTTATTAAAGTTATAAGAGATATAAATACTGCTGCCTTTCCAGGAAGAACCTTCCACTTTGCCCATCATCATGACCCAGCAATTCAAGTATGTATTCCAGCTTACCGAAGGCCCCCAATGAAATTGTTTATTAGGAGAGGAAGCAGGCCCACCTCCTTCATTCATGGGTATTTGCAATGACGATACCGGGGCGCCAATTCCATCCGGTAACACATTGAATTCTTTACCATCCCATCGCCTGGCTTTACCTACCGGGTTATCTAAATCTGAAAGTTTAATTCTTGCCACACTAATGCACTGACCACTCCATTCCTTTGCGGGATCATACGCTGCTGAATCGTAGGCTCCTGGATAACCATATTCACCATAAAACAAATACAGATATTCTCCGATGGCCACTGCCGATGGATCGCCTACACCTCCAGCAAATGTGTTGGAAGAATTATGTGGTTTTAAAATCATACGCGGTTGAAGGTCTTCAATAAAAATTCCTTTGTTGTCCCAACCGTAACCACCATTGGTTGATTTCATAATACCAATACGACACACCGCTGCAGGAGAAGTGACCCCTGTCAATCCTTGTGGCCAGTACTTATCAATATAGCCATGGCCTGTTTTTTCATCATAAGGATAGTTGGCTGGATAGTTTTCATTGTGATAAACTGCATAGAGCGTTTTGCCCGAAGGATCATTCACATCTTGGTATACTGTTTCAAACCATACGGCACCATGCAAGCCGTTCTCACCAGGCTTTACATTTTTTGGCATATCGGGCATGATCAGCTCTTCATATTTTCTGACAAAAGCTTCATCAGCATGGGCACCATTGCCAAAGCGGAGATTGTCTGAATATCCCCACAGGGTATCCTCACCATATTTGCCAGGAAAGATTCTAAATGTATCAGCGATCCACACCTCCGCCATGTTGCAATCCACAAATGAGTTGAAGAGAAACTTTTCAGTAGAAATTAATTTGAATTTGGGCGATTGCGATGGTCTATCATTGAGAAAGAAAAGAACCAGCAATACAAACACAGCAATGGAGAAAATACTGATCAGAAAAAATTTGCTCGATTTACTTTGTGCCATCGTGATGATTTATTTTGCCCTACGGAATTTGAAATTAGATAATATGCACGAATAATTAAAGATCAGGTTTGGGAACTAAAGGGTTGTAGCCGTTCAGATAAAAAATAATTCTAAGCGAACCAATATGTCTCTGATTGAATTCTTTTTTACCTAATTTGACCAATCATCAACACTCATAGTTGAAACACCACTTCCATTACTAAACGTGTCAATAAAACCTAAACTCGGACAGTTTGATCTCACGATGATCGTGGTGAGTCTGGTTATTGGCATGGGTATTTTTCGTACACCGGTTGAGGTGGCACAAAAGGCTATCATTCCAGAAATTTTCTTCGTTGCCTGGATTCTTGGTGCCATCATCAGTTTATTTGGCGCTCTCACCTTTGCGGAAATTGGTTCACGCTATCCGGTGGCCGGTGGATTTTATAGAATATTTTCACATTGTTATCATCCTGGATTTGCCTTCATGGTTAATTGGATGACCGTTATTTCTAATGCAGCTTCTACCGCCAGTGTGGCCATCATCGGTGCTGAATATGTTCAGCCAATTTTACTTCCGAATATGGCTCCTGATTTTGCTATTAAAATAATCACGCTTTCATCGATGGTGATTTTGTATGGCATCAATATGATGGGAATTAAAATGAGCGCCCGCATCTTGAATGTGCTCATGATCATTAAAATTGCATTGATCGCTTTGCTGATTGCAGCGGTATTTGCCTCTCCCTCTCAAGCAGAATCTGTTTCAGTAACAACAACTTCGTTGTCATCCACCGATTGGATCAAAGCATTCTGGTTGTGTTTCGTTCCGGTATTTTTTACGTATGGCGGATATCAGCAAACAATGAATTTTGGCGGAGATATTCCCAATGCCACACGCACAATGCCTCGTGCCATCTTTTACGGAATCGCGATCATCCTTACGCTATACCTGCTGGTAAATTTTTCTTACTTCCGAGTATTAGGTTTTGAAGGCTTAAAGAATTCAAACACGCTTGCCGCGGATGTCGCTCGGGCTTTATTGGGAGACGCTGCTTTCAAAGTAGTAGCGATCATCATGTTTTTATCGGTGATGGCATATGTGAATGCCTCTATCATGTCGAATCCGCGCGTGTATTATGCGATGGCGGAAGACAAGGTGTTACCTGCTATTTTTAAGAAAGTGAACAGTCGCACGCAGGTGCAGGAGTTTGGCGTGAGTATTTTTGTAGCCTTCATCGTGCTTACCCTTTTCTTTTCCTCCTCATTCATTCAAGTACTGAGCTATGTGATGTTTTTTGATAGCATCAGTTTAATTACGGCATCTGCCGCAATTTTTGTTCTTCGTTACCGGGCAAAGAAAACAGGCGACCCTGAAGGTATTTTTAAAATGAAGGGTTATCCATGGATGCCGGCATTATTCATTATCGTGTATTCACTGGTAAACATAAGTGTGCTGATCTCAAATCCGCAAGCATCACTGATCGGCTTTGTATTATTTCTTTCTGGATTTCCAATCTATCTGGGGCTTCGAAAAATTATTCAATAACTATGGACTTATCATATATCCTCAATGAGCTTGGCGAAGAGCGTGAAAATTATTTCAACGCAGTTGCTCCTCCCATTATTCAAAGCAGCAACTTCACCTTTAAAAATGTAGCTGATTTTAGAAAAGCATTGGCCGATGAATACTGTGCTACTTTATATTCAAGAGGCAATAATCCTACTGTCGATATTCTGAGAAAAAAATTAGCTGCACTGGACGGAGCGGAAGACGCATTGGTGTTTGGCAGTGGCATTGCCTCGATCGCTACTCCTATTCTCTCTTTGTTAAATCAAGGAGATCATGTGGTGAGTGTTGCCAAGCCCTACAGCTGGACGATTAAATTATTTGAACGGCTTCTCCCAAAATTTGGTATTACCACCACGTTTGTGGATGGAACAGACATCAGGAATTTTGAAAAGGCCATTCAGCCAAACACCCGGTTAATCTACCTCGAATCACCAAATACATTCACCTACGAGTTACAGGATTTACCGGCAGTTGTTTCATTGGCCAAAAGCAAGGGCATCATCACCATGATTGACAATAGTTATTGCAGTCCGCTCAATCAGCAACCTTATGTAATGGGTATCGACCTGGTGGCGCAGTCAGCTACAAAATTCATTGGTGGTCATAGCGATGTTGTTGCCGGGGTTGTAACCGGATCGAAAGCCATGATCAAAAAAATATTTGATGCTGAGTTCTTAAACATCGGAGGCAACATTTCGCCCATGAATGCCTGGCTGATGATTCGCGGTTTACGCACATTACACCTCCGTATGCAGCGCGTGTGTGACAGCACAAAGAAAGTTGTTGCTTATCTTGAAGGTCATCCTAAAATAGAAAAAGTGATTTTCCCGTTTCATCCAAGCTTCCCGCAATATGAACTGGCCAAGAAGCAAATGAAAGATGCAGGTGGTTTATTCAGCATTGTGTTAAAAGTAAGCACACTTGAAGAGGTTGAAACGTTTTGCAATTCACTCCAGCATTTTCTGCTGGCTGTTTCATGGGGCGGGCATGAGTCATTGGCGATTCCTTCTGCCGTAGGCTTTAAACCCGAAGAGTTTGATACAACGAATTCAAATCACCGATTAGTAAGGTTGTATATCGGACTGGAAGATCCTGATTATTTGATTGCTGACTTAAAGCAGGCGCTGGAGAAGTGAATCTTTCGCTGCAAAGAAGTAACCTTAATAAAATTGATTTAAGGTCAGTTTTTTTAGCGCACGCGTTACCTCTTTATTAAATTTTCCATGACGAACTCCTCAAATTTCTCAAGTGCTAATAGCATATTTTTTCTTCCAAAGCCGACTCTGAAATATCCTTTGTAATCATAGACCTCACCTGGCAGTAACAATACGCTCTTTTCTTTCACAACCTTATTGGCAAATTCCATATCGTCATAGTCAAAATTCATTCGCGCAAAACCAATCGGTCCAGCGGTGGGTGGATGCCAGGAAAATAATTCAGAAAAGGAATTGAAAAATGTATTCAGAAGTGAGATGTTTTTTTGGACTATTTCAAGGTTTCGTTTCAGTATCTTTTCTCTGTTCCTCAAAGCCACGCTTGCTAAAAATTCGCTCGGGGCAGCATTACAAATCGTAGTATATTCTTTCAATACTGCCACTTTCTCTAAAATTTCTTTTTGTTTTGTTGCTATCCAGCCAATCCGGAGACCAGGCAAACCGTATGCTTTAGACATAACTCCTAATGAAACACCATGTTCATACACATCAGCAATAGCAGGAATCCGATAAACAGGACTATGCTCTAATTCTCTGTACACTTCATCGCAAAAAATTATACAATTATATTTTCGGGCCAATTCTATAATAGCCATCTGGTCTTCCTTTGAAAAATGATAACCGGTTGGATTGTGAGGACTATTGAGATAAATTACTTTCGTCTTATTATTTATAAGATTTGAAAGCTCATCAATATCAAATACGGGTTTATTGCCTTCATAGTTAACCGTCCACTTCACCACTTTGCACCCTAAACTTTGGGGGACTGACTGAACCGACTGATAGCAGGGGAATTGAATAATTACTTCATCATCGTTTTTCAAAAGTGCTTGCGAAAACAAAAAAATTGGCTCTTGGGCCCCTGAACAAACCAAAATATCATCGGCTTTGATGGATGAATAGATCGATGAAATGTTGTGTCTTAGAGAAGAACTTCCGGTTGTTTCGGTATAACCTAACCACACATTATTGAAGTGAGTGAAAGCATTCTCTTCTAATTGTAGCAACTCACCGAGTGTCATGGCTTCACAGTCAGAACTACACAAAAGATATTTTGCGGTAAACTCGTGAATGGTATAAAATCTTTCGAGCTTAAATGGCTTTATATTCATTGGAAATTCTGTAAGTAGGGTCGTTTGCAACGAAGTGTCTCATAAGATTATTTTCCGTTTTCATTCATCCACTCACCAATCCTGCGCAATCCATCTATCGTAAGGTGGGGCTCAATGGAATAAAATAAATCTTTCAGTGAAGTTATTTGTGACGACAAGCCTCCGGTAGCAATCACCAAACAATCCATATTCAATTCCTCTTTTATTTTTGCTACCACATTGCGCACGAGACCTTCATACCCAAACATAATTCCAGATTGAATGGCTGTAACCGTATTTTTCCCCAATGATGATGCTGGCATTTCTAAAGGAACGTCAAATAACTTAGCCGTATTCTGAGAAAGAGATCGTATTGCAGTCTTCAGTCCGGGAGCTATTGAAACACCGAGTATTACGCCTTCACCCGACACGGTTGTGAATGTCAGCGCAGTTCCAAAATCAACAACAATGCAGGTCTTCTTAAATTCGAAATATGCAGCCGAAGCATTGGCTACCAGGTCGGACCCTATCTCATAAGGATTCAATATACCTAATGGAAGTTGATCGTACATCTTTGGACCAAGCAAGATGGGCTCTTTTTCAAATAGGGTGCGCACCACATTTCTTATTTTTTCTGTAAGACCTGGCACCACGCTACTTAATACAATGGTGCGAACATGAGTGGCTTCTGTGCCCGATTCAAAAAAATAATCACGGATTTTTATTCCATAGTACAGTTCTGGAAGATCAGGCTTAGTTGAAACCCTCCAAACAAACTTCCACTCCTGGTCTTTCCAAAGACCAAGTGTGATGTCGCTGTTTCCAATATCTACGGCAAGAAGCATGTGCGAAATGTAAAATATGCTATGAATTTAAGTCGCTGTTATTCTTCTTTTAATACCTCCAGCTTTTCAAATCTGCACCCTTTGGGGCGCTCTCCTGAATTCGTTTTAAAATTCTTGGTAAGTACATCGTATTGTAACGTAATCGTGAAACGTAATTCGGATTTTCGTGATCGCCATTCCAGCAATGCTCGGCACGATCGCCATAGTCTACTTCGCCTTTGTAAAATGGACTTTCTGTTTTCTTCAAAAAATCTTCCATCAGATATACAGCATTGTTGAGGTAATAGTTATCCATATCACCGCAGTAGATATGAATCTTGCCTTCGAGTTTGGGTCCTAATGTTTTCCAGTCCCGCTCAAGAATATAGCGCAGGTCATAATTCTGTTTCCAATATTCCGCCACAGCGGGATCAATATCACCGGTTTCCTTATTAAAAATTCTTTTTGGATATCCATCTTCTCCTTGCGGAGAATATACAGCCTCCCAAATATCCCACTGCTGCCCGCTGCGTGATTTAGTGCCGAGCGCTAACTCATAATGATTGGACTCTTGCATAGTGTTTTGAATCTGCCCCAGGTAATTGCGATGTGCCGGGCGTGGAAGCTTTTTGAAATCGCTATCATACCAATAAGCATTTTTATCCTTATAAATATCAACAAGACAATAGGCGCGGAAGTCGACAGGATCAGGACATGCCGCAAAGCATCCATTGAAATCATCAGGGTAAAACATTTGTACCGCCAACGCCTCCCATCCACCCGTTGATCCTCCATAAGTAAAACGCGCCCACCCTTCGCCAATACCTCTGAACTTACCTTCAATTTCAGGAAGTAACTCCTTCATAATCGCATCCCCGTAAGGACCAAGGTTGGCAGAGTTCACCGCATAGGAATCATCATAGTATGGATTGGCATGTTGAATTTCTATGATAATAAAGCGAGGAAAGTCTTTGCTTGTCCACTGTTTATAGAAGTTATAGGCTTCCTGCTTTTGAAATTTGTTGTACCCATAAATTCCAAAGCGAGCAGCATAATCGCTTGTATCCATATCGGCCGGTGGTGGCTCGGTATTAAATCCGCCAAAGTCGCTCGGAAAATGTCCGTGATAAATCATTAAAGGATACTTAGCTTCCGTATGTTCATCAAACCCTTCGGGTAACAGCACGTTTGCCCCTAAGAACATCGGCTTACCCCAAAACTCAGTAAGCATCTTACTTTGAATCTTAATGTGTTTGATATATTTCGTGTCTTTTGGTTCTTCAATCGAGGGTATTTTTTGATCCATCGCTACTTCGATTGTTTCACCGTTATTATTAATGGAAACCTTCACGGGCTTGCTATAGAAATTGCCTGGTTTGCTATGCCATTGTTGACCTTCACCCTGATCGGGTGCCAATTTTACTGTGTGCCCTGTCTTGAGTTTAAATGTCTCGTAACGGTTGATCAGTGCCTGAACATAATATTCACCAGCAGGAACGTTTTTAACGGATTGAATTGGAAAGCCAAATGCATTTTCAGCGTTGATAGTAATCTCCTG
Source organism: Cyclobacteriaceae bacterium (assembly GCA_043774745.1). Classification (GTDB taxonomy): domain Bacteria; phylum Bacteroidota; class Bacteroidia; order Cytophagales; family Cyclobacteriaceae; genus ELB16-189. The sequence goes on from JAYVTC010000120.1 coordinate 56,046, forward strand.
TCCTGGATTCATACCCTCCACATCTACACCAAAGACCAATTGAGCTGTTAGCCCATCATTGATCTGAAATCGCGGCTCTGATTTATCGTTATTGGCCAACATGAGAAGCAACCGCCCATCCTGTGCCTGTTCACTCAATTCCTTTGTGAAGGAAATTTTAAAAACCGTGGCTTTGTCACGTTGTGATGTACATCCCGCTGTTGCCAGCAAAAGTAAAAAAACAAAAGACCTGGATACCTTTACCATGCTTGTTAGATTTATTCAAGTAAAAATACTTTGATTCATAAATAAACCAAAGACAGTTTTTTGGACGGCAAATTGTGTCTGATTAACTGCTTTTCGTGTGCCGGAAATAAAGATGATTGCTATATTGCATTGTTATGAAGATTTACTTGATTGAAGACGACCCCATCTACGCTGAGTTTATAGCCAAGGCTCTTAAAAACGATACAGCGAATGAACTTAAGATATTTGGCACTGGAGAGGATTGCCTGAAATCCCTTTCCAATTCTTTACCGGACGTGATGATTATTGATTATAAATTACCCGGCATGAGCGGCATTGATTTGTATGAGAAAATTAAACCGCGACTCACTGAAAAAAACAAAGTGATATTACTGAGTTCGCTCGATGATGGTAATATGGTGCTGAGTTTTATTCAGCGTGGCATACGCGATTATGTGATCAAAGATGAAAATGTCATTGACTCGCTGATGTCAATCCTTTCGGGTAAGGAAGATGACTATTATCTCTTTAATTGATTAAAAAAATTACAATTTGGCCTTTCTGATCTTCAGGTTGAAAATTGACCCCTGACCTAACTTGCTAATACACGAAAGTTCAGCTTTCATTTTATCTGCCAATCCCTTTGCCACTGCAAGGCCGAGGCCGGTAGCTGTTTCTCCGCCTGTGGGAATAGCTGACAAGGGTTGAAACTTAGTGAACAGTTTCGCCTGATCCTCCTCACTAATACCTGGCCCCTCATCACGTACATCAACGTTTATCCAGAGTCCATCATCGTGGGTCTTTATGAAAATACACTTGTTTTCGCTTGAGAACTTTAAAGCGTTAGATAACAAATTATCCAAAATGCGATGAACAGAATATTTATCGGCATGCAACACCATAACAGGGGGCATCTCCAGATGTAACTCAATATTCTTTTTTTCAGCTAAGACCTTATAATTTCTTGCCAGCACTCCAACAACAGAAGAGAAATTAAGCATCTCGGGATTTAAGTCGATTCCTTTTCCTTCCAACTTTTGATAATCCATGAGGTTGCGAATCATTCCCAGCCCATCCGCTATAACGCGATGCATTTTTCCCAGATAATCTTTCTGTTCATGTTGAAGATTGTCAGATGAATTTTGAAGTAGTTGTGTCAAAGCAAACACTCTATTGAAGGGTCCTTTCAAGTCATGTGATACCACACCTAGCAACTGCCCCTTTTCAAGTTGCAATTCATTAATCAGAATCTCGTTGTCTTTTTGTATTTGAGTGAGTTCCTCTAATCTCTTGTTTTGTGTGTCTATTATTTTTTTTGAGGCATGGCTGCGAATGCTTATCCAAAGCATCAATATAATTATCGTAATAGAAAATGGAATTAAAACGGTAATCAACATAGTTTCAGCAAAATATGATCAAAGGTTAAGGTTGGCACGCTCTATTATCTGTTTAATCTGTTCATCAGAACCTCAATCTGAGCTCCTCCTGATAGGTAAACGGCACCTTTATGGTCACTCCATGGACAGCGATTCTAACATAGCCGGCATATTGAATATTGTATTTTTTGCCACCCAATAAGTTCACAATGGTATCCAAAAGTCCTAATTCTTTTAATGAAAGTTGCGCAGACACTGGGACAGAAAATTCTGCCTGTGCGGGAATAGATAACTTAAGGTTTTGCCTCACTTGCGCAGATGGCTTTCCATTAACCAGCACATCCACATATATTTCTTTCAACTTCATCTTCACGTTATTCGGATTATAAAACAATGCCTCCGCTTGTAATATCGGCTCGTTCTGTTGGTCCGTCTCTATGGAAATGTTTTTAACCCCTTTGAATACAACCTCCTCTTTAGGCACACATGAAAAAGTTGCGATCAGCAAGAAAGCAGCAACCGTAAAAGGAGAAACAAACTTCTTTAAATAAGTAATCATATCGCCAAAGTTAATTCCTGCAGTTAAATTCGCACCATGAACAGCGCTCTTATAGATAAACTTAATTTGGTAGCCGATGGATTAGCCGAGGATGGCTTTGCCATTATTGATGACTTTCTATCTCCACAAGAAGTACAATCGATCCTTCAACTGAACGAATTCAAAAATGGACTGTTACAGTTTAAAAAAGCTGGCATCGGAAAATTGCAGGACAAGCAGATAAATGAGGCAATCCGTGGAGACTACATTCAATGGGTAGACAGGGCATCGGCCCAACCATCAATACAAGCCTACCTGACCAAACTCAATGAGTTGATCTCTTTCGTAAACGGAAATCTCTTCCTAAGCCTGAAGGATTATGAAGTGCACCTGACGATTTACCCTCCGGGCAGTTACTATAAGCGTCATCTCGACCAGTTTAAAAAAGACGACCATCGTAGACTTTCCGTGATCTGCTACCTGAATGAAAACTGGCAGGAAGAAGAGGGTGGGCAATTGCGAATATACTTACCTGAAAAAAATATTGATATTCTCCCTGTTGCGGGCCGACTCGTTTGCTTTCGCAGCGATCAATTAGAACACGAAGTGCTTCCCGCTACACGACCACGCTTAAGTCTTACCGGATGGATATTGGATCAGCACGCAGAATTACGACACTTATAGAAGTGTAACTTTCATATAATAAATTTTCAAATGGGTTTTTGAGGACTAAATTTGTTCAACAAAAAAATATGTTATGAGTTTCCGCATCGAAAAAGACACCATGGGTGAAGTACAAGTGCCTGCCGACAAATATTGGGGCGCACAAACTGAACGTTCTCGCAATAACTTCAAGATCGGGCCAGAGGCCAGCATGCCGAAAGAGATTATTTATGCTTTCGGCTACCTGAAGAAAGCGGCTGCCATGACCAACTTTGAGTTAGGTGTTTTGACTGCTGACAAAAAAGATATGATTGGCGCGGTGTGTGACGAAATCATAGCTGGCAAGTTGGATGATCAGTTTCCATTGGTAATCTGGCAAACCGGATCAGGTACACAAAGCAACATGAACGCGAATGAAGTGATTGCCTACCGTGCCCATGTTCTGAGAGGGGGAAAGCTTACCGATGAAAAGAAAGTGCTACATCCCAATGATGACGTAAATAAGTCTCAGTCATCCAATGATACTTTCCCCACCGCTATGCACATTGCGAGCTACAAGCAAGTGGTAGAAATTACTATTCCAGGGATGAAAAGACTTCGTGATACGCTTGCGAAAAAATCAGCTGAGTATAAAAATATTGTGAAAACGGGTCGCACTCATTTTATGGATGCTACCCCCCTCACATTAGGTCAGGAGTTTAGCGGTTATGTGCAGCAAATTGATAATAGTATTCGTGCCATCAACAACGCTTTAGAGGCTGTGCGTGAATTGGCCCTTGGGGGAACTGCCGTGGGAACCGGACTAAACACACCTAAAGGATATGATGTTTTGGTAGCAAAAAGGATTGCTGAATTAACTGGCCTTCCTTTCATTACTGCACCCAATAAGTTTGAGTCACTCGCAGCGCATGATGCAATGGTAGAACTATCTGGCGCCTTGAAGCGTGCCGCAGTATCATTGATGAAGATTGGTAACGACATTCGCATGCTCAGCTCAGGACCACGTTCAGGTATAGGCGAACTCATCATCCCTGACAATGAACCAGGATCATCCATCATGCCCGGCAAAGTAAATCCTACACAACCAGAGGCCTTAACCATGGTATGTGCACAGGTCATTGGAAATGATGTTGCCGTTTCGTTTGGCGGTGCCAATGGACATTTTGAATTAAATGTTTTCAAGCCGGTGATCGCATCTAATGTTCTTCAGTCTGCCCGTTTGATTGGAGATGCCTGTGCTTCTTTCAATGATAAATGTGCCGTGGGTATAGAACCTAATCACGCCATTATCAAACAGCACATGGAAAACTCATTGATGTTGGTTACATCACTCAATACACATATAGGATATGAGAACGCTGCCAAAATTGCCAAGAAGGCACACAAGGAAAATAAAACCTTGCGCGAAGCGGCCGTTGAGTTAGGCCTGGTTACCCATGAGCAGTTTGATCAGTGGGTTCGCCCCGAAAAAATGGTGGGAAGCCTGGACTAATCTTAGAGAAATTACATCGCGTGACGCTTGCGAATAAACTTAAAATACATCCTTAAAGAAGAGAAAAGCCCATATTCAGAATAATTTTCTTACTTTTATCACTGAAATAAACCCTAACATAAATGAAAACTAAAGTAGTTATCCTTTGCCTGGCGCTGATTTTTTCCGGCATACAAGTTTTCGCCCAGCTCTCTAAGCAAGAGAAAAAGGAATGGAAAAAGAAAGCCAAAACATACGCCAAGAACCCCGCTAACCTGAAGGAATTCACGGAAGCAAAAGAAACAGCAGAAACTGACAACTCTGCACTCAAGACTCAGGTAAGCACCCTGAACAAGCAGGTGAGTGACAAAAACACGCGCATTGCCGAATTGGAAGATCAACTTTCTCGCATGCGTGGTGAATTAACTTCTGCAAAAGCAGAGTTAGCGCAGCTTAAAGAAAGTCCTGCCCCAATGGATTTTTCAAGAGGTGTTATTTTTAAAGTTCAGATTGGAGCATTCAAGAATAAAGATCTTTCCAAGTACTTTAATAACAATCCAAACTTCGGTGGTGAAGCCGTGGAAAAAGGTGAACAGAAATTTACCATCGGTATTTTCAGAGATTATTGGGATGCCGATAAGTTTAAGAAATACATGCGCGAAATGGGCGTTAAAGATGCCTGGATTGTACCCTATAAAGATGGTGTTCGCGTAGAAATTAAGGATGTGTTAGAAGGAGTAGTACTTGATAAAGATCCTTCTAAGTAGAATTTCTAAATCAAAATTTAAGAGGCAGCGCAAACACGCTGCCTTTTTATTTATCAAAGATTCTATACGTACTTTTGGCCCATGCTGCGAATAGTGCTCATCCTTTTTATCCTGGCTCAAGGTTTACTTAGCGTTGCCCAAATCACTTTTAGGAAACTTGAATTGGGTAAAAACGAAAAATATTTCATAGAAGGCTCTCTCATCTTGGTTACTGATACCTTAATGATGGGCGACTCTTCAGAAATTGTTTTAAATCCTCGGAAGAAAGATAACATCATCAACTCAAGGGTGACTATCATTGGAAAAGGATGTAAAATTTCTGGAGTTGGTGCCTCATCAAAAAAAGGCAAAGATGGTATTCCTGGTATAGACCAGGATGGCCCATGCTTAACGGGTAAAGTCGGAGGCCATGGAACACATGGACCCAAGGGCCTTCAAGGAAATAATCTGACTCTTCATTTAATCGACCTTATTATTAATGGATCATTAACCATTAATTTAAACGGTGGTGAGGGTGCCGATGGTGGAGATGGTGGCCGTGGTGGTGGTGGTGGCCCTGGAACCAAAGTGTGTACAGGAGGAAATGGTGGTGATGGTGGCCATGGCGCTAATGGTGGTGATGGGGGCGAAGGGGGAACTCTTTCTATTCAATGTAAAAATTGCCCCACCGTTCGTGGACTGATGAATAAATACATCACCGTTAAGAATTATGGCGGTTATGCCGGATTAGGTGGAAATAGCGGTATCGGTGGCTTGGCTGGTTTAGGCCCAAAGAGTGATGGAACAAATGGTAAAAGGGGCCTGAATGGAAAAGACGGATTGGAAGGAAAAAATGGGGCTATAAAATTTTTGAGTAACTAGCTACATGCAAAAACGATGGATGTCTAAGAGCACACCTGCCGGTGAAAGTATTGAGGCGCTTAGCAAGGCTATTAATATTAATCCATCCCTATCAACGATCTTATTGCAACGGGGTATAACCGATTTTGAAAGCGCCAAATCTTTTTTCCGGCCTTCATTAGATCACTTACATGATCCTTTTCTTCTTAGGGATATGGAACATGCAGTGGTTCGTCTCAAATCAGCCATCGATAAAAATGAAAAAATTCTGATCTATGGCGATTATGATGTGGACGGCACCACATCGGTTGCGTTGATGTATAGCTATTTAAAGAGTTTTTATCCTAACTGTGATTTCTATATCCCCGACCGATATGCTGAGGGATATGGAGTTTCAGAAGCTGGAATTATTTGGGCAGAAGAAAACAATTTCACGCTCATCATTGCACTTGACTTAGGCATCAAGGCATCAGACATGGTCACCCTCGCTACTCATAAAGGAATTGATTTTATCATTTGTGATCATCATTTGCCTGGTGGAGATATTCCTAATGCTGTGGCCGTGCTCGATCCAAAAAGGGAAGATTGTGAATATCCTTACAAAGAGTTGAGCGGATGTGGGCTGGGCTTTAAATTGATTCAGGCGTTTTCGCGCAGATACAGAAATGAAGAAGAAATTTTTGATTATCTCGATTTGGTAGTAGTCAGTATCGCTTCAGACATTGTTCCTATCACAGGCGAAAACAGAATTCTCGCTCATTATGGATTGCAAAAGTTAAATCAGAATCCACGGCCCGGTCTTAAGGCTCTCAAAGAAATTGCTGCCATCAAAAATGAATTAGATATATCGGGCATTGTGTTTACACTGGGGCCTCGCATTAATGCTGCTGGAAGAGTAGCCCACGCACGTGGCGCTGTTGAATTATTAATGGCCTCCACCGAAACAGATGCCAATACGTTGGCCGGAAAAATAAACATCAAAAATGATCTGCGAAGAGAGTTTGATTTGAACATTACCGAAGAGGCCATCGCCATGATTGAAGGCAACGAGGCTCTTCTTACCGCAAAATCAACCGTGCTTTTTAAAGAAACGTGGCACAAAGGAGTAATTGGCATAGTTGCTGCTCGGTGTGTGGAAAAATATTATCGCCCCACTGTGATATTGACTGAATCAAATGATAAGATTACCGGCTCGGCACGCAGCGTGAGAGACTTTGATTTATACAAAGCGATCAGCGGTTGCAGCGATCTATTGGAAAAATACGGTGGTCATAAATATGCAGCCGGACTTACACTGGACAAAAGCAACCTGGTAGCGTTTCAGGAACGGTTTGAGCAAATTGTTTCTTCTTCCATCACAGAAGAAATGCTTACCCCCATCATCGAGATTGACTTGTCTGTTCAGTTTGATGCACTTACTTCTAAATTCTATAGTGTACTCAAACAAATGGCTCCATTTGGTCCTGAAAATCCAAAGCCTGTATTTGAAGCAAAGGGTGTATCTGTGATCAATGCACTGAGCAATTTTAAAGACAAGCATATTCGGTTCTTGGCCGGTCAGGCCGGAAACGAAACGATGTTCAATGCAGTAGGTTTCGATTTGATCGAACATTATGACAGTCTAACAAAAGCAGATTCTTTTAGCATCGTCTTCACGCTTGAAGAAAATACATTCAACGGTAATACATCGCTCCAATTAAGAATTAGAGACATAAAATTTGACAACGCATGATACTGAGAGCAGAGAATCTGATTAAGAGATATAAAAAACGCACGGTAGTAAACAACGTTTCAGTGTATGTAGAGCAAGGAGAAATTGTTGGATTACTAGGGCCCAATGGTGCCGGCAAAACCACTAGCTTTTATATGATCGTAGGCCTTATAAAACCGAATGAGGGAAAAATCTTTTTGGATCAGGAAGAGATCACCAGCTTACCTATGTATCAAAGGGCAAAGCGAGGTATCGGCTATCTGGCACAAGAGGCATCTGTTTTTCGTAGTCTTACTGTAGAAGAAAATCTTATGGCCCCGCTTGAGATGCGCGACATTCCAAAAAAAGAACGGAAGGAAAAAGTAGAAAAGTTATTGGAGGAGTTTAGCCTGACTCACGTTCGCAAAAACCTGGGCATGGTACTTTCTGGTGGTGAAAGACGCAGAACAGAAATCGCGCGTGCGCTCGCAGTCGACCCAAAGTTTGTATTGCTTGACGAACCCTTTGCCGGAGTAGACCCAATTGCCGTTGAGGAAATACAAGGCATTGTCGCTCGACTTAAAAAGAAAAACATCGGAATACTCATTACCGATCACAACGTAAACGAAACACTTTCCATCACTGACCGGGCCTACCTTATGGTAGAAGGAAAGCACTTTAAAACAGGTACAGCCGAAGAATTAGCCAATGATCCATTAGTACGAAAAGTATATTTAGGTCAAAACTTCCGTTTGAAAAGATCTGCTTCCGCTACTCCTTCAAATCAATAAACACAAAAGTTTGGTTATAGCAGGCATGCGTTCTATTTTTGAGGTCACTCTGCATGCAAATCATTAATTCCATACTTACCTGGGTAATCAAAAAGCGAATTCATCAGATTGAGCTTTTCAAAAAATACCCTCATGATGTACAGGACGAAGTTCTTAAAAAGCTGATCGGGTTTGCGCGCTATACTGACTTTGGTCAAAAGTATGCCTTTGATGATCTGATCAGTTACGAGGACTTCAAAAGAAGAGTGCCTGTTCATACCTACGAGCAAATCTTCCCCTACATAGACAGGCTCATGCATGGCGAGCAAAATGTCCTGTGGCCTACAGAGACAAAATGGTTTGCCAAATCAAGTGGCACCACCAATGCGCGAAGCAAGTTTATACCAGTAAGCCCTGAGGCTCTTGAAGATTGTCATTATAAGGGAGGAAAAGATCTTTACTCCATGTTCATCAACAACTATCCAGACACAAAAATTTTCTCAGGAAAGGGATTAGGTGTAGGTGGAAGTTATCGCATCAATGAATTTGATCCTACCTCATCATCACACTACGGTGATGTATCGGCTGTAATTATGCAAAACCTGCCACCGTGGGCTGAGTTCATCCGCACCCCAAGCATTGAGGTGGCCCTCATGGATAACTGGGAAGAAAAAATTGAAAAACTTGCCCGCGAAACAGCCAAAGTAAATGTGACTCACATTGCGGGAGTTCCTACATGGACCGTTCTCCTGATTCAATACATCACAGAGTTAGAGAAAAAGAGTTCTATCCTTGAAGTATGGCCCAACCTGGAACTGTTTTTTCATGGAGCGGTGTCATTCAAACCTTATCGCAAATTATTTGAAGCGCTCATCCCCAGTGAGAAAATGGTGTATTGGGAAACATTCAATGCAAGCGAAGGATTTTTTGGAATTCAAGATCAAATAGATTCTGATGACCTTTTGCTCATGCTTGATTATGGCGTGTTCTACGAATTCATTCCGATGGAAGAAATCGATAAAGAATATCCTGATGCCATTCCACTTTACGAAGTAGAGGTGGGGAAAAATTACGCTATGGTAATCACCACCAATGCAGGACTGTGGCGATACAACATAGGCGACACGGTTAAATTCACGTGCACGTCTCCCTACAGAATAAAAATATCAGGCCGCACAAAACATTTTATGAACGCCTTTGGCGAAGAAGTGATTATAGAAAATGCGGAGACGGCAATTACCAAAGCTTGTGAACAAACCGGTGCCGTTATCGACAATTTCACAGCAGCACCTATATTTTTTGATAGAGGAAAACGTGGCGGCCATGAATGGATCATTGAGTTTGTAAAACAACCCAACGACCTTACCGAATTCACTCATGTACTTGACGACACGCTCAGAAAGATAAACTCCGACTATGATGCCAAACGATGCAAAGACATTGCACTGGTATCACCGACCATCCACATCGTAGCAGAGCACACCTTTTATAACTGGATGAAAAAGAGAGGAAAACTGGGTGGCCAAAACAAAGTTCCCCGCTTAAGTAATTCCCGCGAGTTTGTAGAAGACATCCTTGCGATGGTAGCTTCCTCGTAATAACTTTTCGGAGCATTTCTTATTCTAAAATTGAAAACACATTGTCTATGGAAAAGAGAATCTATGTTCTTTTTATTGCATTACTACTACCCGTACTGATCTTTGGTCAGATTAAGAAACCGATTGTAGCATCAGACCTGATGAAAATTGCTACCACTAGTCAGGTTCAAATTTCTCCGGATGCCACTAAAGCGGTGACTACCGTTGTGCGTAAGACCGCAAAAAATGAAAATGATTATTACTACACACGCCATTTGTATTTGCTTGATCTGCTTGGAAAAAGTGAGCCTACACAACTGACCTTTGGTGATAAGAATGACAATCAACCACAATGGTCACCCGATGGAAAGCAGATTGCCTTTGTTCGCACTGATGGAGATAAATCTCAACTGTGGATACTTCCAATAAGCGGAGGCGAAGCTCATGTGATTACTAAATCTGAATATGGAGCAGGAAATCCCCGCTGGTCACCTGATGGAAAAAAGATTTTATATTCTTCCAGTATTCCTTTTTCTAAAATAGAAGGCAACACACCCTGGAGCTTTGAGCGCCCGGGCAGAACCAAAGATGATGAACCCAACTTCAAAGCATTAAAACCAGAGGAAAGAAAAAAGATAGTAACCAGCCCCGATGGTACTTTAGATGAAGTACGTGCATGGCTCGCAAAAAATACATTAGATAATAATCCACGCGTTTTAGTAAGACAGGATTTACAGGGCGAGCTAAACCTTCAACCTGAAGAAAGCTTCACCCATCTTTTTGTGAGCACCATTGGAACTGATGAAAAGGACATTCAACTCACACAAGGCTTTCAGAATTTTCAATATGCAGAATGGTCACCTGATGGAGAAACGATCATCTGTCATTCACGTGTATATAAAATTCATCCTGATCGAGAACAAGATAACGACCTTTGGACCATTGACCTTACTGCTAAAACCGCTAAAGAGTTTTTAACCTGGCCGGGGTATAGTGTTTCAAATGCATCATTCTCTCCGGATGGCTCGCAAATTTCTTTTTACGCAACCAATGTTGAAAATCGTCATGCTGCACAAAATCAGTTAGCAGTAGTTTCTGCCCGCGGAGGGAAACCAGTATTACTAACTGCTTCATTAGATCGCGACATCGGGGGCTACGTGTGGTCGGCTGATAGCAAGACCATTTATTTCTCATCTCAAACTGAAGGAGATATTCCTTTATTTAGTGTGCCCGCAAAAGGCGGTGCCATTACAAAAATTCTTGGTAATGACAATGGTGTGAATGATTTTGATGTGCGTGGTGATAAAATAGTGTATGCTCTTACAGAAACAAAAAATCCATGGGAAGTTTTTCTTTATAACCTGAAAGATAAAACCAATCGTCAACTCACTCAACTTAATGAAGGTTGGATCAAGGATCGTGTGGTCAGCTCTCCCAAAGAGTACTGGCTCACTCGTACTGACGGAACAAAAATCCAATATTGGGTGCAGGAACCTATTGGCAAAAAAGATGGCGTTAAGTATCCAACTATTTTAAATATACATGGAGGTCCTTCTGCCATGTGGGGACCTGGCATTTTTTCCATGTGGCATGAATATCAACTTGAAAATAGTTGGGGCTATGGATTAGTGTATTGCAATCCTCGTGGTAGCGGTGGCTATGGCGATAAATTCAAAAAAGGAAATTTTAAAGATTGGGGTAATGGCCCCGCGAACGACATCCTTGCCTCACTGGATGAAGCCATGAAACAACACAACTGGATTGATAAAGATCAACTGTTTGTCGAAGGCGGAAGCTATGCAGGTTACATGGTTGCCTGGATTGTAGGTCATGATAATCGTTTCAAAGCCGCCAATGCACAGCGTGGTGTTTATGATCTCACTACCTTTATGGGTGAGGGCAATGCCTGGAGATTGGTGCCCGATCATTTCGGTGGCTATCCATGGCAGAAAGAAACCAAAACATTATTGGATTCAGAGTCGCCTCTTACTTACGTGGAAAAGATCAATACGCCATTGTTAATTATCCATGGCGATCAGGACTTGCGCACCGGTGTGATTCAATCCGAGATGTTGTACAAGAGTTTGAAGATCATGAATAAACCAGTGGAGTATATCCGATATCCGCGCGAAGGTCATGAACTCACGCGCAGTGGAAATCCTGGAAGAATGATGGATCATATGTTACGCGTGATTGAATTCTTTGAACGCTATACAAAACACCCGGAGACCCCGGCAGCCGTAGTAAAATAATTTTAGCCACAGATTCACAGACTATTTTATTCTGTGAATCTGTAGCTTTGTTTTACTCTACATAAAGTACAAGTCCTTTCAAATACTGACCTTCTGAATGGTAGAGCGAAACCGGGTGATCGGCCGGTTGAGAAAGGTGATGTAATACTTTTATTTGTCTACCCGATTGAATGCCTGCTGATACTACGGTGTCATAAAACAATTGTCGATCTACTACTTGTGAGCAAGAGAACGTAAAGATAATTCCACCGGGTTTAATCATTTTCATTGCCTCTGTATTCAATCGTTGATAACCCTTTACAGCCTGATGGCGAGCTTCTTTATGTTTCGCGAAAGCAGGAGGATCAAGGATGATCACATCATATACATCTTTCTTGTCTTGGATAAAATCAAATGTATCGCTGGCCACACATTCATGAATTTGCGGATCAAATCCATTGAGTGATAGATTTTTTCGAGTCATGGCAACTGCTTTTTCCGAAGCATCTACCGAATGAACCAACGCTGCCTGGTTCTGCAAAGCATAAACTGAAAATCCACCTGTGTAGCAAAATGTATTTAAGACCGCTTTGTATTTGCTCATCTCACCCAACAATTTTCTGTTCTCGCGCTGATCAAGAAAAAAACCGGTTTTCTGTCCCTCTTCCCAATCCACATAAAATTTATTTCCATGCTCAAGCACAATATGCGGCACACCGGCCATCCCCAGCAAATATTCACTCTGTGATTTTTCTGATAATGATTTATAGTACACAGCAGATATGACAAATCCCTTTTCTTCCATCGCCATCTTGATGGCATCGGAAATAAGATTCTTGTCCAGATGCATTCCTGCCGAATGTGCCTGCACAATGGCAACATCATGATAGATGTCTACAATCAAACCGGGCAATCCATCTCCTTCTCCATGAACAAGTCGAAATGCATTCGTGAATTCAGAAACAACCTGAGTACCCAGTCTTTGCGTAAAGGCCATTTTTATTTTGAAGTGATAAACTGAATTTCCGGGAGGAACTGCTCCAAACCAAACGATGCGCACGGTGATGGTTCCTTTTTGATAATGACCAAAGCCCAATGTTTTTTTTGATGCATCTTGTACCTCCACCCAATCACCATCTTTTAGCCCATCAGTTGTTTGTTGAATAGCCCCGGAAAAAACCCATGGGTGGAGTCGTTTTACCGAATGATCACGGCCTTGTTTTAAAATAATTGTTCCCTTAATGTTCACGTAATACAGCGTTAAGAAATTTTGTCAAAAAACAAAGGTACTCAATATATTCAGGCTATGCAGTTGAGCGTTTGATGACAGCTATTTATACAAGAGATATGAAATTTTGTCAGTAAAATGAACCTAAATCATGTCAGCCATCGTTTTATAGCCACTGGCATTTCTTTTGATTTTGCGGGACGTAATGAGAGGGCAAAAAAAATCTGATTTTACAATTCAACTAATCTTTTCAGAAACTCATCTTGTTTCTGCTAACCTTTTTTTAATATCAAATTAACTATACAGAAAATTATGAAACGATTTGGATCACTTTTGTTGGCTGCAATGTTGGGTAGTGTGATAACTATTGTAGCCACTCAATGGCTGGTGAAAGATCAGCAGTCAGGAGTTAAAATTGAACACATGACAGGAGCACCTGCCTCGCAGGTAGCGTATACTGTAAATGATCTTGGGCAAGTTGTGCCATTGGATTTTACAGGCACTGCAGAAAAAGTTACTAAGGCGGTGGTGCACATCAGATCGATACAAGAGAAATCAACTCGCAGTAATTCTCAAATTCCTGAGGCATTCCGTCCCTTCTTTGAAGGACCTGAAAGCCAGGGGCCCAGCCAAAGCACCGGATCAGGAGTGATCATTAATAAAGACGGATATATCGTAACCAATAATCACGTTGTTGATAATGCCGATATGGTGCGGGTGACTCTTTATGACAATCGTGAAGTAAATGCAGAAGTGATTGGTACAGATCCCGACACGGACCTTGCTGTGATCAAGATTAATGAAAAAGATCTTCCTTATCTGTCATTCGTTAATTCCGATGATTCGAAAGTTGGCCAGTGGGTATTGGCCGTTGGTAATCCATTCAACTTAAACTCAACAGTTACTGCCGGAATAATTAGTGCTAAAGGAAGAAATATTAACATTATTAATTCTGGCAACTCCGGTGCAAACGGACAGCCCGCATCAAATACTGCCATTGAATCATTTATTCAAACCGATGCAGCGATCAACCCAGGAAATAGCGGTGGAGCATTGGTAGATATTAATGGTGGCTTACTCGGCATCAACACGGCCATTGCAAGTCCTACTGGTTCTTATTCGGGCTATGGTTTTGCGGTACCTTCAAACATCGTTAGTAAAATTACAGAAGACCTGATCAGCTTCGGAACTGTGCAGCGAGGCTGGCTAGGTATCGAAATCAGAAACGTGACCAGCGACCTTGTGAAAGAAAATGACCTTGGCGTGAATGAAGGAGCCTTCGTTGCGGGATTTGGAGATGCGGTTGATAAAAGTGCAGCTAAAGCAGCAGGAATTAAAGAAGGGGACGTGGTAGTGAAATTGGATGGAACCGAAATCAAGTCCAGTTCAGCCCTTATTGAATATGTAGGTCGCAAAAGACCAGGTGATAAAATTGAGGTTACCGTAAATCGTCAGGGAAAAATGGTGGTTATGCCTGTTACTTTAAAGAGCCGTGAAGGCAAAATAACTGCTGTAAAAAGGGATGATAAGCCAGAATTAGCTTCTTTGGGATGGGCGCTAGAAGAAGTGGATGCCAAAACACTGAAAAGAATGGAAATTACCAGTGGAGTTATGGTTTCTGCGCTTACTGATGGCAAGATTAAGCGATACACCGATATGAGAGAGGGTTTTGTTATCACCCATATCGATGATGTAGCCGTAAAATCCGTAAAAGAGGTGAATGAAATTTTAAAGAAAAAGAAGGCTGGAGGCTTAATAACTATTGCCGGGGTATATGAAGATTATCCCCGTGAGTATATATTCGCATTGCGCATGTAACACTTAATTCCAAACTGAATGAGAAAACTATTTAAGAAGGGCGAACGCGTTCGCAGCAAAGTAGATGGTAAAGTGATGGAAGTACTGAAGTACTTGAAGTCAAATTTAGTAGAAGTAAAATGGTTTGATCTTCAAGCCAAGGAAGTTCGAACGAATAAAGTCAAAGAAGATAAATTATCAAAAGCAGCATAACGCTAAGCCCCGACAAAATCGGGGCTTTGTTTTTTTAAGACCATATTCATAAGTACAAAACAATCCGATTACCTTTGTGGTTAGAAACATAAAACCTTAGTCATCAAAAAATTTCAAATACCAGCATATTACAGATCTTCCATTACAGGAAGAATTAAAGAATCGCGCAGGATAAAAGATTTACGCAAGCAGGATTTTTCTCCTACGCTTTTAGACTTTGGTCCTGTTCAATTTGTGCTAGCGCGCCACTTTGGTTTTTGTTATGGAGTTGAGAATGCCATTGAAATAAGCTATCGGGCGCTGGAAGAAAATCCTGATAAAAGAGTATTCCTGCTGAGCCAGATGATACACAACCAGGAAGTGAACAACGATCTGGAAAGCCGTGGAATAAAATTCATCATGGATACTGATGGATCTCCGTTTATTGCATGGCAGAATATCAGTAAAGATGACGTGGTAATTATTCCAGCTTTTGGTACCACCGTGGAGATTGAGCAGCTACTTCTTGATAAAGGCGTAGAAGTACAGAAGTATAACACCACTTGCCCGTTTGTAGAAAAAGTATGGAACCGTGCTGAGAAACTCGGAAAAGAAAACTACACCATCATTATTCATGGCAAGCCAAAACATGAAGAAACAAAAGCAACTTTTTCGCACAGCAACCATAATGGTCCATCGGTGATTGTCAGGGATATGAATGATGCGCAGCAACTGGCAAACTATATGCTGGCCAGCAAGACCCGTTCAGAATTTTATGAAGAATTTGCAGGCAAATTTTCTCCGGGTTTCGATCCTCATGTACACTTGCAGCGGGTTGGCGTAGTTAATCAGACCACCATGTTAGCGAGCGAAACTCAAGGAATATCAGATTTCTTTCGCCAATTGATGATTTCAAAATATGGTGAAGAAAATCTGAAAGAACATTTCGCAGACACGCGCGATACACTTTGCTATGCTACCAATGACAATCAGGATTCTACGTATCAGCTTTTAGAAAGTAGCGCAGATTTAGCCATTGTTGTGGGCGGTTATAACAGCTCTAACACGTCACACATTGTTGACCTTTGCGAGCGGAAATTTCCAACGTATTTCATCAATTCAGAAAAAGAAATAAAATCCCTCTCCGAAATTCATCACTTCAATTACCATCATAAACAAAACGTAATCACCCACGAATTTATCCCCGACAAAAGACCTTTACGGATCGTGCTTACCAGTGGAGCGTCTTGTCCTGATACGTTAGTGGATCGTGTGCTTTTGAAAATGTTAGGATTTTTTGAAAATTCAAGATCAGTAGAAGATATTCTTGCCGCTTATTAATCTACAGGGGCGCTCATCTAATTATTTTATTCTTTCCTTTCTTACTTGTACTTTTCGGTGATGAAAGTGCTTATAACGTTAATGATTTGTTTGCAGGGCCAATGGCTCTTTGCTCAGGAATCCGATTCAGTAAAAATACTTCAGGAGGTGACCATTCGCTCCTACGAAGCCAACCGTCCGTTACTACAAGTTCCGGCTTCCGTTGGGTTGGTGATGAGTGCAGACTTGCAGCGATTTAGTAATACATCTTTGGTTTCTGCTATCAATAATATTCCGGGCATTCGCATGGAAGAACGCTCTCCTGGCAGTTATCGTTTTTCTATCCGCGGCAGTTCGCTGAGATCACCCTTTGGTGTGCGCAATGTGAAAGCATATTGGAACGAACTTCCTCTTACAGATCCGGGAGGAAACACCTACCTCAATCAGTTGGATGCGAACTCAATAAACCAGATTGAAATTATTAAGGGCCCGGGATCAAGTCTCTATGGTGCAGGAACCGGTGGTGTATTGTTATTAAAATCTCCCCGTCCTGAAAATGAGAATTTGATTTCAGCTTCATGGATGGGAGGAAGCTATGGACTGAATAATTATCAGCTCTCATTATCCCAAGGCAATAAAAACACGAGTCATTATGTTGGCTACCAGCATCAGCAATCTGATGGCTATCGCGAGCAAACACGCATGGTGCGTGATCAACTGAATAGTACATTCCGGTTTTCATTCTCCGACAAAGAAGAATTAGAGACCGCTATTTTCTATACTGACTTATACTATCAAACTCCCGGTGGTCTTAATGAAGCTGAGTATCTGGCCAACCCAAGACAGGCACGGCCTGCAGCAGGTACGCAACCCGGAGCTGTAGCTCAACAAGCAGGAGTTTCTCTTCGGTCTTTTTACACAGGCATTTCACATCAGTATCACTTCACTAAACACATTCATAATCGCACGGGTGTGTACGGCAATTTTGTTCAATTCAACAATCCGGCAATTCGTAATTATGAGCGCAGACTTGAGCAAAATTTTGGAGCACGAAGTGTAACGGATCTTTCCTTTTTGATAAAGGGATGGAAAGCGAATGTGCAAGGCGGAGGCGAATTTCAACATGGTTATTCACCTGTAAAAAATTATCAGAACCGGGGCGGATACCCCGGCCTTCTTCAAAGTGATGAAGAAATCAGAACCTTGCAGTATAGTTTTTTCGGACAAGGTGAATTAAGCAAAGATAATTGGATACTTACCGGGGGATTAAGCGCAAATTGGGTCAGCTATTATTTGTTGCAACTGAATCGCTCACCTGCAATAGAGCAAGAAGTAAATTATGATCCGATTATTACACCCCGCGTTGCGTTGCTAAGAAAAATCAATGAGGCGTTTTCTGTTTATGGAAATATGAGTTGGGGATTTTCTCCTCCTACATTAGCTGAAGTTCGGCCTTCCAATGGTGTTTTCAATACAACACTTCAACCGGAAAAGGGAACGCAAATTGAAATAGGCGGTAAAGGATATTTTGCCAGGCGCAAGTTCTTTGTAGATGTGGCTTTATACCATTTTGCCCTCGATGAAACCATCGTTGTGCGCAGAGACGAAGATGGTGCCGATTACTTTGTAAACGCTGGTGCTACAGATCAAAACGGTTTAGAGTTGTTACTCAACTGGCAACCCACTATTTCAAATTCAATTTTATCATCGTTCAAATTGTGGAGCGGTATAACACTGAATAAATATGAATTTAAAGATTATATGAAAGATAATATTTCCTATTCGGGCAATCAACTGACAGGAACACCAAAAGAAGTGCTAACAGGTGGTGCTGATCTTACTTTCGCTAAAAGGTTTTTCCTTAACCTGACTGTGAACTATACCTCGGAAATTCCATTGAATGATGTCAACTCTGTATTTGCGAAATCTTATACTTTGTTGAGTGCCAAGGCGGGCTATAAAAATCAATTGAATAAAAAGGTCCCATTTGAATTATTTGCAGGTGCCGACAATCTTCTCGATGAAACCTATAGCCTTGGCAATGATTTGAACGCAGCCGGTGGCCGGTATTACAACGCTGCCTTCGGGCGAAATTTCTATTTCGGTTTAAAATTAGGGATTGATTTCTCCGCGAGAAATTGACAAGCATTTAGTAACCGTTATCGGGAGTTCAAATGTGATTAAAGTTATTGTTTTCGTAGTTTTTTAAATTGAATTATTAGAGTTGACCTCTGAAGTAGTTTTATCAACCTGTAAGACCAAAGAATTCAAAGTGAATAAAATCACCTATACCGTTTCTGGCATAAAACCTAACACAGTAACCTTTACAAATGGAGCCCTCAAGGTTTCCTCAGCAGGAACAACACTTGCCACAGCCAGTTCTATGAGCCTCACAAATTCTGCAGAAACTGAACTTACAGCAAATACCGCAGGGTTTAACGAATTAACTGCAAAACTACTCGATAATAGCAGGCGATGATATTACCGAATGGCACCCTCTCTAAAACACCGGTTGCCTTTACAGTTAAGTTTAACTTTTACTTAACGATCACCGCTAACGCACTGTAATTATTTCGAAAACATAATTTAAGAAGCACCTTCGTTCAGAGGCGCTTTTATTTTGCTGCAATCTTCATTTGCAAATCATGAATGATACTCTCCGCATGCACTCTGGAGTTTTCAATAAACCATTTATTCGTTTTAAGGCCTCCACACACCACGCCCGCCAGGTATAAATTAGTGACATTGCTCTCCATCGTTTCTTCACTGTACACCGGAGTGTTATACTCATCTTCATGAAAAGTAATCCCCATTGATTTCATAAAATCAAAAGGTGGCTGATAGCCGGTCATCGCCAACACAAAATCATTTTCTAAAATTTCATTCCCAAAGGGAGTGCTTATCTCAATTGCTGTGGGTGTGATGCGTATTACCTCCGAACTAAAAAATACTTTAATGGAACCTTCCTTGATACGATTTTCAATATCCGGTTTCACCCAATATTTTACGCTTTCACGGATTGCTGACTCACGAATGATCATTGTTACCTTTGCCCCTTTGCGCCAGGTTTCGAGTGCAACATCTACAGCAGAATTAGCTGCACCAATCACCGCTATTTTCTGACCAAAATAAGGATGTGGTTCATCATAGTAATGTTTCACTTTTGGTAACTCCTCTCCTTCCACATTCAACAAATAAGGGAGGTCATAAAATCCTAAGGCAAGTATAATAGCCTTGGAAGCATAATTACCCTTAGGTGTTTTAATATGAAAAGTCATCCCGTCCTTTTTTATTTCCTCTACCTTCTCATATAATTTCACATTCAGCTTCCAGGAGGTGCATACCCTGCGATAATATTCTAATGCTTCTGATCGTGTCGGCTTCGGACTACTCGAAATAAACGGCACGTTTCCAATTTCAAGTCGCTCCGAAGTAGAAAAAAAAGTCATGTTTAACGGATAGTGATAAAGTGAATTCACCAGGCATCCCTTTTCTAAAATAACATAACTTAACCCTGCCTTCTGAGCCTCGATGCCACACGCCAAACCGATGGGGCCCGCACCGATGATAACTAAATCCTTGCCTTCCATTGCGAATAATTTTACATTAATTTATTTAGCAATAATGAGAAAATTCAGTTGCTAAACATCATAAATTTATGAATCATAGCCGATTGTCAAATTAGTATTGAATGGCAATGATTGCTAATTTCGAAATACCGAATTGCTAAAGAATGGATTCCGAAGACGAACATAAAACAAAACTGGTAACCCGATATACACGATTGGCAGTCGTCTCCGCGTTTTTGCTCGCACTATTTTGGTCATTGGGCAGCTTCTTCTTTTGGATATTTGCCGGGGTCACCGCTTACTTTGCATTTCTTGCATTTTACTTTCGCCCAAGAGTTGAGCGCGAAGAGGAAAAATTTGAGTTTACTCAACCTGCATGGCAGGTAACAAAACATGCAACTCCTATAAACGTCTCACCAAAAAATGTTAAACTCATTGTTGTTATCTCTGTTCTTGCTTTTTTCGGTTTCCTGCTGATATTAATGATCATCGGCTTTGCTACTGGCGATGATAATTCTGCACCGATCAGCGAAGAAAATATCATCAACGAAAGTCGTGAGTTACTATCTCAAGATCCAACTAATCTTGATGCAATCACCACCCTTGGAAATAGCTTCTATGCCAACGGACAATATGATTCGGCCATGGTCTACTACGAACGTGTTTTAAAAATCGATTCAAAAAACAGCAGCGGACTTTACAATAAAGGATTAGTACTCTATCAGAAAAAGGAATATCAAAAGTCGATGGACATTTTAAGACAATGCATTTCACTTTATCCGGACAACACGGATGCTATTATGGTGTTGGGCGACAACTACTATTCCCAGGAACAATTCATCCAGGCGCTTGATTGGTATAAGCAAGCCTACGACAAAGGGGCGAGGACTGCGAGTCTATTAAATGTAATGGCCTACATCTACGATCAGCAAAATCAAAAAGGTGAAGCAATCCGTTTTTATAAAGAAGCACTGCAGCAAGATAGTAGTCTCGTTGATGTTTATACTCGCCTGGCTGATCTGGAACCTAGCTATTCTGATTGGTATAAGAAGAAAGCACAGGCATGGCAGTAATCTTTTAAGTTCCTAAAAACTCTTTCACAAAAGGATACTACCTTCTGGTCGAGTCGTTATTATAAATCGAGCCGAATCCTCGTATCTTTGACCTTCAGATTTCGACCCAATAAGATTAAAAGATATGACTATTCAAGAAAGATTTAGTCCCGAAGACCTCGAGCGCATAAAAAAGGCGGTGCGCGATGCAGAAAGCAAAATCTCCGGTGAGATTGTTCCTGTGTTTGTTGAGAAAAGTGGATTTTATAGCATTGCTAATTACCGTGCAGCCCTGATTGGAGCAGCCTCCGTGTTTCTGCTTATCATCATCTTTGATCGATATGTTCCATCATTGGCGGTATATGACCCCGTGCTTATTTTCTCCTTTGTCATGCTCGGTGGATTTATTGGTGCCCTGAAATCTCATTTTTTAAATCCGGTAAAGCGATTCATGCTAAGCCAGGGTCATTTGGACCAGGCAACCCGCAAGCGTGCCGAAACCGCTTTCCTTGAAGAAGAAGTTTTTAATACACGCCAGCGTACTGGAATATTGATTTTCATTTCCTTTTTTGAACACGAAGTAATTGTGATGGCCGATAAAGGGATCAGCAAAGTAGTTGACCAGAAAGAATGGGATACACTTGTCCGCATCATCATCGAGCACATCAAAAAAGGAAAAATTACCGATGGCATTGTTTCAGCCATTAGTCGCTGCGGTGATATTTTACTGGAAAAAGGATTCGTCATCACACCGGATGATGTGAATGAATTAGGTGATGAGCTGAGATTTGAATAACGTGTTAATCCATTTATCAATCCGTTTCTATTTTTAGAAAAATGAAATCAGTTTTCGCCACACTTTTTTTTACACTGCTCCTAATCTCTGTCTCTGCACAGCACAACGTGCCTGCACATGGAGGAGAATGGGTGCATGATGAAGCAAATGTTCTCTCACCACAAGTAAAAGCGCAACTTGAAGCCATTTTAAAAGCGCATCGCGATTCTACATCTACACAAATTGCAGTCCTGTTAGTTCCTTCACTGGAAGGAGACGACATCGATTCATATGCACTGCGGGTGTCTGAAACATGGAAACTCGGACAAGAAAAGAAAGACAATGGAGTATTGTTTCTCGTTGCCATGGAAGAGAAACAAATGCGCATTGAAGTGGGCTATGGTCTAGAAGGTGTGCTCACCGATGCGATGAGCAGCCGCATCAATCGCAATGAAGTAGCCCCCAACTTCAGACAAGGAAATTACGAGGCGGGCATACAAGCGGGTGTGATCGCGATCATTAAAGCCGTTCAGGGAACCTATATAAATGATGAGCCTATTGTAAGGAAACGCAAAGGGCGCTCACCTATTGGCACAATCATTTTTATTGTCATTCTCATCATTGCTATGTCGCGCAAGAATCGCGGTGGTGGAGGCGGCTCAGGTGGTTATTGGTCTGCGGCTATGATGGGATCAATGCTGGGTGGCGGCTATGGCAGAAGTTCAGGATCATGGGGTTCTGGAGGAAGTGACTTTGGTGGTGGAGGTGGCTTCGGTGGTGGAGGCTCCAGCGACTCATGGTAGATATTCGTAATGTTTAATTTTTTGAAGAACGATCTCCTATAAAATATGCGGTTGAAATTTTTGATTTACGCATTCATGCTCTCCTTTTCTGCATTTGGTCAGAAAGCCGTGCCCGAGTTATGGAACATGCGTGTACATGACGATGCTCATGTGCTCAAGCAGGAGACCATCGATCAATTGGAAAAACAATTGGCTCAGTATGAAGACAGCACTTCCAATCAAATTGCCGTTCTCATCATCAATTCATTAGAGAGCGAATCCATCGAAGATTATTCCATCAAGGTTGCTGAAAAATGGGCGCTGGGCAAAAAAGATAAAGACAATGGCGTGTTGCTATTAATTGCCGTAGACGATCACAAAATGCGCATTGAAGTAGGTGAAGGCCTTGAAGGTGTGCTCACCGATGCGATAAGCAGTCGCATCATCCGAAATGAAATGGCTCCCAATTTCCGCAGAGGTGATTATGACAGTGGTGTTATCGCAGCAATTGATGGAATTATAAAAGCAATTGGAGGCGAATACACAGCAGAAGATTCGAATGATATTGAAGATCTTACTGTCACACAACGCATTCTGATTGGCCTTGGACTATTTGTGTTTCTTGGCATCTTCGCATTTTTTGCATTGGTAATGCCTGGCTGCACAGGTTGGGGATTGTACGCTTTCTTAATTCCTTTTTATACCCTATTTCCCGCAGCACTGGTTGATCAAAAGTATTGGTACATGCCCGGCACCATTTATATGCTTGGACTTCCGGCACTCAAACTTTGGATTGCACGCACAGGTTGGGGTAAAAAAATTGGAAAGAATATTGGGGGTGGCACTTCGGGTGCTGGAGGCTGGAGCAGTTGGAGTTCCGGTGGCAGTAGCTGGGGTAGTGGCAGCAGTGGAGGAGGTTTTTCCGGTGGCGGTGGAAGTTTTGGTGGCGGTGGCAGCAGCGGAAGCTGGTAAGCAATCTCCTCGCGCAGCATTAGATTTTGTATAAATGCGAGTGAGAACTAATACATTTTTTGATGAAGACTAAAGGTTATTCAGGAACTCCACTGGCAAAAAAATTAGGCATCAAAGAAGGCTTCAACATACGAATCGTAAATCAGCCTGATCATTACTTCGATCTCTTCGAAGACTTTCCTGAGAACATTGATATCAGGGACGAAAAGAAAACCAAGAAAGATTTTATTCACTACTTCACGAAGCAAGCACGTGAACTAGACAAGGATATTGTTTCATTGAAAAATGAAATCGTGCCCAATGGAATGATCTGGATTTCGTGGCCAAAAAAATCTTCTAAAATGATAACTGATGTAACTGAAGCTGTTATCCGACATCTTGCATTAACCAACGGATTGGTCGACATAAAAGTTTGTGCTGTCGATGACGTGTGGTCTGGCTTGAAATTGGTCATTCCTGTGAAAGACAGAAAAGTTAAGTCCTAGCAACGGAGATTTGTTGTTGAACTTGTATTTGGGATAGGTTATCTTCGGATCCTATGATCAAAAAATCTGCTATCCTTCTTTTTTTATCCCTACTTCTATTTAGCACTACTCACGCTCAACTCCGCGTAAGCAAAAATCAACGCTACCTTGAAACAGCCGATGGCAAACCTTTCTTTTGGCTGGGTGACACAGCGTGGGAACTTTTCCATCGTCTCAGTCGCGAAGAGGCAGATCTGTATTTGAAGAATCGCGCTGATAAAGGATTCACCGTTATTCAAGCTGTTGTGTTAGCCGAAATGGATGGACTTCATGATCCAAACTATTATGGTGAAACTCCCTTGGAAAATGATGATCCAACCAAAGCTCGTGAAGCGTATTTTCAACATGTTGATTATATCATTCGCAAAGCAGAGCAACTAGGTTTATACATCGGGTTACTCCCTACGTGGGGAGACAAAGTGTTCAAAGATAACTGGGGCATTGGGCCCGAAATTTTTAATACTTCCAATGCAAAAATCTATGGTCGCTGGATTGGCAATCGTTACAAAAATCAGAAGAATATCATCTGGATCATTGGTGGCGATCGCAATCCCAGAAATGAAACCGATGTAGCCATATGGAGATCGATGGCCGAAGGAATTGCCGAAGGCGTTGGCGTAAATAACAAAGCGCTGATGACTTTTCATCCGCAGCCAAATGAAATGGAAGATGGTGGTTCATCAAAATGGTTTCACGCAGATGAATGGCTAGATGTAAACATGTTTCAAACCGGTCATTGTCGTGAAAATAATGTTTGGGATCGGCTGCACGTTGTATACAACCGCGAGCCTATTAAACCTGTACTCGATGGTGAAACGCTTTACGAAAACATACCAGTCTGTTTTGATTTAAATAATTTAGCGGTAGCGAGCGCATACGATGTGCGAAAGCATGCCTACTTCGATATTTTTGCAGGCGGCTTTGGGCATACCTATGGATGCAACGAAATCTGGCAAATGTATGCACCTCATCGCAAGCCACAGATTAACGCACGAATTCCCTGGTACGCAGCCATGGATCTACCCGGAGCCAGTCAGATGAAACATGTGCGAACCCTGATGGAGTCAAGGCCTATGCTTGATCGCATACCCGATCAAGGTTTGATAACAGACGCACTAAATGCCAACGATCATATTCAAGCAACGCGAGGATCAGATTACATCTTTGTATACAGTGCTCAGGGAAAAAAGTTTACTGTCAACACTTCGAAGATTTCCGGAAAGGAGATAAAAGCATGTTGGTATGATCCCCGCAAAGGCGAGACAAAAGAGATCGGAACATTTCCTAAAAAAGAACAACAGGAATTTATACCGCCTACCACCGGCTACGGGCAGGACTGGGTGTTGATACTAGATGACGCCTCCAAAAAACATTCTTCACCTTCCAAAATTTGAATCCATGCGTTCATTAACACTAACAGGCCTGCTTCTTTTACTTTGCTTTTCTCTTCATGCTCAGCTAAGAGTGAACAAGAATCAACGCTTCTTAGAAACAGTTGATGGTAAACCATTTTTTTGGTTGGGTGATACCGCCTGGGAATTGTTTCATCGGCTTAACCGTGAAGAAGCGACACTCTATTTAAAGAACCGTGCCGATAAAGGATTTACTGTTATTCAAGCGGTGGCATTAGCCGAACTGGATGGCTTGCATGATCCCAATCCTTATGGTGAAATTCCATTGGAGAACGATGACCCCACAAAACCACGGGAGGCTTATTTTCAACATGTGGATTTTATTATTAAAAAGGCCGAGTCTCTAGGCATGTATATCGGACTGCTTCCCACCTGGGGCGACAAGATTTCGAAGGAAGGTTGGGGTGTTGGGCCAGAAATATTTACCACTGCAAATGCAAAAGTGTATGGCCAATGGATTGGTGATCGATATAAAAATCAAAAAAATATTATCTGGATTCTGGGTGGTGATCGCAGCCCGCGCAATGAAAATGATGTTGCTATTTGGCGCGCCATGGCTGCCGGTATTGAGGCGGGCACAGGTGGACCGGATAAGGCGTTAATTACATTTCATCCGCAGCCCAATAATCTTGAAGATGGTGGATCTTCCAAATGGTTTCATAACGATGCATGGCTCGACTTCAATATGTTTCAAACCGGGCATTGCCGGGAAAATAATTTATGGGATAGAATAGCGCTGGTGTACTCGAAGAAACCAATAAAACCTGTATTGGATGGAGAACCTATTTATGAAGATCACCCCGTTTGTTTCAATGCTAATGATCTTGGAACATCCAGTCCATATGATGTTAGGAAATCTGCTTACTTCGATGTGTTTGCCGGAGCCTTCGGGCATACTTACGGGTGTCATGATGTGTGGCAGATGTATGCGCCTCATCGCACTCCTATCAACGGGCCTCATTATCCCTGGTATGTTGCAATTGATTTGCCCGGTGCCAGCCAAATGAAATTCCTTCGCCAATTAATTGAGTCGCGACCAATGTTTGACCGGGTGCCGGATCAATCTTTGATTACTAATTCATTGGGTGCCAATGATCGCATACAAGCTACGCGTGGCAACGATTATATTTTTGTTTACAGTTCGCAGGGGAAAAATATAACTGTAAACACTTCTAAAATTTCAGGACGAGAAGTTAATGCGTATTGGTATAATCCCCGTAAGGGAGAATCAACAGAAATCGGAAGGTTTACCAAAAAGAATCAACAGGAATTTATTTGCCCCACCAGCGGTTATGGTCAGGATTGGATATTAGTGATTGACGATGCATCTAAAAATTACAGCAAACCCGGAGCCCGCTAAGCCAAGCCGGTATTTTACTTCAATGGTCAAAATGACAGTCATTTTTCTCGATTAATTACTGACCTTGTTGGTCAGAATATCTATTTTTGCCACCTGATTTAAAAGCCAGAATCGTAAGAAGGTCTGGCCATTTATAATTCCTAAGAGAAACCACTTTCACCTCCCAACTATGAAACGCGACAATGTAGTTTTTGATTTGATCGACAAGGAAAAACAAAGACAGGAGCACGGCATCGAACTCATTGCCTCCGAAAATTTTGTATCTCAACAAGTGATGAAGGCTCAGGGATCTGTGCTCACCAACAAATACGCTGAAGGATTACCCGGAAAACGCTATTATGGTGGTTGCGAGGTAGTGGATGAAGTAGAGCAGCTTGCTATTGATCGCGTAAAGGAATTGTTTGGTGCCGAGTGGGCCAATGTGCAGCCTCACTCTGGCGCACAAGCTAATGCGGCAGTAATGCTTGCTTGCCTTAAGCCGGGAGATAAAATTCTTGGGTTCGACCTTTCGCATGGCGGTCACCTCACACATGGTTCATCGGTTAACTTTTCAGGTAAACTGTATCAGCCTTCATTTTATGGTGTTGAGCAAGAAACCGGTGAAATTGATTTTGATAAAGTAGTAGAAACAGCCCAGCGCGAGAAACCAAAAATGATCATCTGTGGAGCTTCTGCTTACAGCCGCGATTGGGACTATGAAAAATTGCGCGATGCCGCTGATAGTGTTGGCGCCTTATTGCTAGCCGATATCTCTCACCCATCCGGACTGATTGCCCGCGGTTTGTTGAATGACCCTTTGGAGCATTGTCATATCGTAACCACCACTACACATAAAACTCTTCGTGGCCCTCGTGGTGGCTTGATCATGATCGGTAAGAATTTCGACAATCCATTCGGATTGAAAACCCCGAAAGGAGAATTGCGCAAGATGTCATCCGTGTTGGATTCAGGCGTATTCCCAGGCACACAAGGCGGACCACTGGAGCACGTGATCGCTGCTAAAGCGATTGCTTTTGGCGAAGCGTTAAGCGATGAATACCTCGAATACATCGTGCAAGTTGCGAAGAATGCAAAAGCTATGGCCAATGCCTTTGTTGAAAGAGGATATAAAATTATTTCCGGTGGCACAGACAATCATTTGATGTTGATCGACCTCCGTTCCAAAAAACTTACCGGTAAGATTGCCGAAGAAGCATTGATTCAGGCCGACATCACCATCAACAAAAACATGGTTCCTTTCGATACGCAATCACCGATGATTACTTCGGGTATGCGCATCGGCACACCCGCTATCACCACACGTGGCTTGATGGAGAAAGATGTAGTTAGAGTAGTTGATTTGATTGATGAGGCGTTAACCAAGCCAGACGATGCAAAACATTTGAAGGCAGTGAAGCGCAAGGTGAACACCTTCATGAAGAAGTTCCCATTGTATTTGTAAGAAGTTAAACCATTGACTCCGCACCATGGCGGAGTTTTTATATTGGATTTGAAATTATGAGCGAAGAAAAAGAAATGTCATTTCTGGATCATCTGGAAGAACTGAGATGGCATGTGGTGCGAGCGGTGGCCTCGATTTTTATCATGATGATTTTGGCCTTCATCTACACCGAGGAGATTTTTAAGTACATCGTTTTTGCTCCGGGCCATGTTGATTTTATAACCTTTCGCTGGCTGTGCCAATTGGGAGATTTGACGGGAGCAGCTGGGCTATGCGTTACCGACATCCCGATGAAGATTCAAAGCCGTTTCCTGATGGGGCAATTTACCATGCAATTACAAGCTTCCTTCGTGATCGGATTGGTGGTAGCCTTCCCTTATGTAGTTTGGGAGTTGTGGAGTTTTGTTAAACCGGGTCTTTATTCAAAAGAAAAACAAGGATCAAGAGGTGCCGTGTTTTCCATTTCAGGCCTCTTCTTGTTAGGCGTTTCCTTTGGCTACTTTATTTTATGCCCGATGACGATCGCTTTCCTCGCCAACTATCAGATCAGCCCCGATATATCGAATGAGTTTGACATCACCTCGTATGTATCCACGATAACGATTTTGGTTGTGAGCTGCGGACTTTTATTTCAGTTGCCTATCGTCATTTTCTTCCTGACAAAGGTAGGAATTGTTACACCTGCGCTGTTGAAGAGCTTTCGCAAGCATGCTGTGATCGCGATTTTAGTTATCGGGGCAAT
>JAYVTC010000121.1:0-43109 GCA_043774745.1 Cyclobacteriaceae bacterium
GAGAACGATGAAAACAAAAAACCAGTTGAATTTCATAATCATTAAAGATTGATCACCTCATGAACGCCTACACGCAGTTGTTGTATCCCATCAATTTTACTCAACGCATCAACCAGATTATTGGCCGTAACGTCTTTATCCAAACAAATACTAAAATGATAACGTGTTGTACTTTCTTTAGTGATCTGCACATTTACTTGTCGGTGGTCCTGGCAGTTTTCTTTTATAATTTGAAGAGCCTGATTAAAATTATTCTTATTGATTAACGTAAAAAAAAGATGCTGTTGATGAATATGTGATTTAAAAGGTGAATGATGCAGAAGAAAAGCTACCGCACAAAAAAGGACCGTGCCTGCAAAAGAAACTGTATAGCCAAAAACACCAATTGCCAAACCTGTGCTCAGCGCACCAAATAAGAAGAGTACATCGCGCGGATCATCGATGCGCGTACGAAACCGAATGATGGCCATAGCGCCAAACACGCCCAATCCTCTTGCCAGACTATCACCTATAGCCATCATCACCATAGCTGTGACAACCGCACCCAATATCAAGGCCTGGAAAAAATTCTTAGGATAATAATCACCGGTGAACGTGAGTTTATGGGTAATAGCGATGATGGAAGCCAGCACAAAAGCCCATAGAAATGAGTAGGTAACATTGATCAGTTGCGGATACTCGTAGACAGGACCATCAGAAAAAAGTTCAAACATGTTTCAGGTCACCTTTCGGTATAAATTATTAATCTTGAAATTTAAAGAGAGGGATTTGATTTAGAAAGCCCCTGATGAAATTAACCCTTGTGATTCCTACTTCAAATAATCGGTAGCCGCTGCATTTTGTGTAATCACATGTTGCTTCAGTGTTTCTAATTCTGTGGTAAAGGCAGCCGCATTAGTCAGGTGCGTGTATTTCCCTTGTTCAACAGCATCCGGCCCGATCACATAAGGAGAAATGAGGGTGTGATATTTTGTGAACAGCTCATTCATTTTGGATGAAGTAAATACCAGCTCGGTAAACTCCTTCATGTACATTTTATATTTGGCATTATAAACCGGATCATCCATCATGTATCGAATCAGAGGCCAGCTGGCCGCGGTGGTGGATAATGAAATGGTATACGTTGCTGTGTTATTCATCGCGCGGTTCATCATAGCTTCATTGTTGTCCCACGGTATCCAAATCAGTCCTTTGCCCGGTGCATTGTACAAGTAGTAATTATGAGCCATACGACCATAGGTATCCCAATTCAACATGGTGGTGTTGATTGCCAACCACTTCATATACTGATCAGCATTAAAGTTCTTTTCAAGATTGATTCGCCACTGAGTCGGATCGCTTGTTCGCAATCCACTGTTTAATTCCGTAATCGTTGCCTGCACATCCGTATAATTACTTTCAGTTTCATTGTTTTTCTTTTCAAACTGACTTTGCACAAACGTCTGAAACGTTGATTCAGGTTTGTAGATATTTCCACTGTGGTCACCAAATTGTTTATCAATCATGGTGTCATCAACCACCTCAACCATGGTATAAACGCCACAATATTTTAAACCGCCACCAAAGTCGATATACACTTTATAGAATGCTGCCTGCGCACATGGGA
Source organism: Cyclobacteriaceae bacterium (assembly GCA_043774745.1). Classification (GTDB taxonomy): domain Bacteria; phylum Bacteroidota; class Bacteroidia; order Cytophagales; family Cyclobacteriaceae; genus ELB16-189. The sequence continues at coordinate 1,607 of JAYVTC010000121.1, forward strand.
TGCCCGCTGCGCGGAAAATATCTGACCCTACTTTTTCGCGTATCAGTGAATTATCATTCGCCCCGGGTGACATCGATAATTCCTTAAATCCATAAAAACGCTGATTGTCAATTTGAGGATATTGATCTTCGTAATGATCCATGTTCAACCGAAATGGAAGCTTATAAATGCCACTTCGCCAACTGTTTCGCAGCGTTGAATTTCCTTTCAGGCGAAAGCCAACTTTATACCATTCCTTTCCATTAAATTTCATCGATACACTCACATAGTCTGGCTCTGTATCCGGAAACGCACCTCCACCTTGTTGTTGTCCGCCTGCACCAAAGGAAGATCCGTAAAGAGATGTCATGTTGGTTTGAATGCTGGTCCAGTCTGCACTGGACATGGTGAGTTCCAGCGTATTTACCTTGTCTTGCGGAAAAACGATTTCATAATCAGGATCTGCTTTATTGCCATGAGAAGCATCCGTCCAATCAACAACAGAAAGGGTTTTGGTAGAATTCGTTGATTGATCAAGTTCCTCTTCTGCCTCGTTGCTGCAACCAATCAATACCCCGTAAAGAAATAGAATGATTAATTTTCTCATCGTTTAAATTTAAATCTTTTGGTGGTTAGACGCTATATCGATCACGATCCTTCTCGATGCTCTTTAATTTTAATTACGGCTTAAGGGTAAACATTTCCTGTATTAAACGAAGCAGAAGTATTAAATTTATGATTGGTTAATGATTTCTGTCTATAAATATTCCCGATCTATTGCAATTCATAGAATCGAAGATAAGAACGAGGTATATTAAGCAGTTAGTATTGGCAAAACCAAACCATGAGAAAAAGTGCTTCCCTACTTATTTATCTAACATTCATGCTTGGAGCCTTACTTTCAAACAGAACGGTCATGGCAACACACGTAAGAGCTGCCGATATCAAAGTGGTACCTGATTGTAGTCGCCCCCGCACCTTCACGATTACCATCGTTGCTTATCTGAACACATTATCCAACACGCGCTTTGGAACGAATAGCACTGTTTATTTTGGAGATGGCACTTTTGCGCGAATTCCAATCACCATTGCCTCCATTAGAAATGATCTTGGCACCAACATCGCCATCGCTACTTTTTCTACTACTCACACTTATTCGCAAGATGGAACATACAGTATTGCCTATGTAGAACGCGACCGCAGCACAGGCATCCTCAATATTGCCAACTCAGACGATGTTCCCTATGTAACTTTTGTTGAGTTTACTCTTGATTCAAAAAATGGATGCAACACGGTGCCCATTCTCGCTGTGCCTCCGTTGGACAGAGCGTGTTATAAATCAGCCTTCTTTCACACATCAGGCGCCTATGACATTGATGGCGATAGTCTTTCGTATGAACTTTCTGTACCGGCCAGCAGCCCCAACACGTTTGCCAATTATACTGCGCCCAACAGTTCAGGATACTACACAAATTATAATCAAGGCAACGAAGCCGGAAATGGTACCCCTGCTTTTTTTATTGACCCTGTTAGCGGACTTCTTACCTGGGATGCCCCTGGCGCTATTGGAGAATACAACATTGCATTCAAGATTATTGAGTGGCGCAAAGATTCTGTTACTAGCATTTATAATAAACTAAGCACTACCACGCGCGACATGCAGATTGTTGTCGAAGAATGCATCAACATTCGCCCTGAGTTAACCGTTCCAACTGATCTTTGTGTGGAAGCGGGAACACTGATCGAAGGATTAATAAAAGGAACAGACGGTGATAATCAGAATGTGAAGATTGAAGTATATTCTGAAATCATTGATTTTTCTACTGATAAAATTCCTGCCACCTATTCGCCCAAACCTGAATTCATTTCATCGGTACCCTTTGCTCAATCAAATTTCAGATGGCAAACCGATTGCATTCATGTGCGGCAGCAACCTTATCAGGTTGTATTTAAAATTACAGACAATCCAGTCCGCGGGCCCAAGCTCGTGAACTTTAAAATCTGGAATATCAAAGTAGTAGCACCAGCACCCAAGTGGAAAAAAACAGAATTGAATTTAGTAAAGCGCCATGGCGAATTAGCCTGGGAAAGTTATTCGTGTACGAATGCAGATAAAATACAAATCTATCGCAAGGTGGATTCCTATCCGTATACTCCCGGATTTTGCAATCCTGGTATACCCAAATTCTTAGGCTACAATCTTATTGCTGAAGTGCCCATCACTCAAACTGCTTACACCGACACGAACAACGGATTGGGATTGCTGGTAGGTGCTAAATATTGCTATCGCATCATTGCCTATTTTAATTCACCGGCCAGCACACCCAGCATGGTCTCTACCGAGCAATGTATTGGCCCGATTGAAGCCGATGCTCCTGTGATTACCCATGTCAGTGTTGAAAAAACAGATTCTGTTCAAGGAAAAATACGCGTGAGTTGGCGCAGTCCTTTTAACATTAACAGCACTCAATATCCTAAGCCATACGAATATGAAGTTTATCGTGCATCCAATTTTATTGGAGACAATAACATCATAAAATCCGGCCGTGTAAGTGACACTACGTATGTGGATACAAACTTAGATACTGATGCAAAAGTCTTTAACTACCGTATTGTGCTGTATGCAAAACCGCTTAACTCAGATCAGATGATTCCGGTAGATACATCTTCTGTAGCTTCTTCCGAGCGACTTTCATTTATAGCCGGAGTTAAGAAAATTGAACTCACGTGGCGCGATAGTGTGCCGTGGTCAAATGTGGTGCAAGGCCGACCCTACCATCTTATTTACCGATCGGTTGAAAGTCCTCTTGAAAAAGACATGATTCTGATTGATAGTGTTGAGGTGAGTGAAAATGGTTTCACGTACGTGGATATTGGTCAATATAAGAATCAAGCGATACAGGATGACAAACGATATTCATACCGCATATTGACTCGCGGCACCTATGGTAATCCAAAAATTGCGCTTCAGAAAAATTACTCGCAGGTGATTACTACCTATCCTGAAAGTAAACTCCTTCCCTGCCAGCCGGCAGTAGAAATAAAGATGGTAAACTGTGATGAGTTTTTGAATGCCAACAACTGCTATCAAAACGAATACAGCAACAGTATTTTCTGGAACCTGAAAGACGTATCCGGATGCCGGAGAGATATTGTTTCCTATAAGGTTTACGCTGCCTCCACCACCGATGGAGATTATTCATTGATTAAGCAGATAGCCAAAGACACGTTTTTTGTTGAAGGTGGTCTCCCCTCTTTTGCACGTTGTTATCGCATCTCCGCTATTGATGGTAAAGGACAAGAGGGGCCATTGAGTGACTCCGTGTGTAATGATAACTGCCCGTATTATGATCTGCCCAACGTGTTTACTCCCAATGATGATGGATATAATGACGTCTTCAGCTCCAACTTCGATGTCAAGGATTTACAAGATGGAACTATCACATCGGGGGTAAGCATTCGTTGCCCACGATTTGTGGAGAGCATTGACTTCAAGGTTTTCAACCGATGGGGTAAGCAAGTGTATACCTATGCCTCCGATGATGAACATGCGATCAGCATTGATTGGAACGGTTACGACAACCATGGGCATGAACTAAGTAGCGGAGTTTATTTCTACATAGCCGAGGTAACATTTAATGTAATGCGACCTGAAAGCAAAAAGAGACAACTGCAGGGATGGGTTCACTTGGTGAGGTGATCGTTTCCAGTCACGCAAGAGCTCTTTTCACTTACAGAATCAAATCATAAAAAATAATTTGTTCGAACAACATTCACAGGATGGTAAAAGGCAATCATAGCGTATCGGTCAAAGTATTTTTGTTGCAGGTGTTCCAGTATCTTCTTGCAACTATCCTCTGATACAATGGTTTCAATCTTTACATTTTCACCTTCCCACTGATTGTCTCTTAGTTCATGCAGTCCTTTTCCGGAAACTGCCGAAGCTGTATACCCTTTGGCTCCCATCTCTATAATTTCTTTTTCAATAGATGGTGCAAGTGCTTCCTCCGCGATGATCGTTAATAAATTGAGGTTGTTCATAGTGAAGATCAGTTAAGTTGATAAATCAATGTTGCGATTTCATGGTACAGCGGCAACCCCAGCATAATATTGAACGGAAATGTTATTGCCAATGCAGAAGTAAGATAATAGGAAGGATTTGCTTCCGGCAAAGCAACACGGCAAGCTGCCGGTGCCGCTATATAAGATGCGCTGGAAGCTAACACCCCCAGGATCGTTGCACCGCCAATGCTTAAACCAGCTAGATGCCCCAGATAAATTCCTAAAGTCGCGTGGAGTATTGGAAATAAAATTCCAAAGCCTATAAGGAAAGTTCCTCCTTTTTTGAGATCTGATAATTTTCGCCCGGCTACTAACCCAGCTTCCAGAAGGAAAAGCGTCAATACACCTTTGAAGGGAGTATCAAATAATGGAGCCACCTGATCCCAACCTGTGTCCCCAACTAAAAATCCGATGATCAGAAAACCAATTAGCAACAGACTGCTTTTTCCTGCAAGAAGTTCGCGTGCCACTTCTTTCAATGGCACTTGACTCGTGCCATTAATAGATGGTGCATTAATTCTGGCTAGTGAAATGCCGATGAGAATGGCAGGTATTTCCATCATCGCAAGAATACTCGGCATGAATCCCTCGTAAGAGATATTCAACGTATCATGAAAAGCCAATGCCGCGCTGAAGGTGACGGCAGAAACAGATCCGTAGTGAGCTGCTAAGGCTGCCGCATTAGGCACATCAAATTTTCCTGCTCTGCGCATAAGCCAGTAGGTCCACAACGGAATGGCACAACATAATCCAATGGCTGCCAGTGAAGGCTGCCAGACTTCTGAAAAAGTAGCCATCGACAATTTATGACCACCCTTGATGCCAATGGCAATCAGGAGATAGATGGTCATCGATTGATATAATGAATCTGGAAATTTTAAATCACTCTTGACACGCGATGCAATGATTCCGAGCAGGAAGGCAAGCACCATAGGAGATAAGATACTGGTTAACATGTGGGTTTTTGGTTATTCAAAAAATTCAACTTGTCCCGAACTGAGATCGTAAAGCGCGCCAAGTATTTTGATTGACCCTTCACGCACGCGTTTGGCAAGCACTGGCTCCAAACCTTTAAGTTGCTCCACTTGCATCATAATATTTTCACGGATGGCAGCATCAAGTAAGATAGCATGCTCTTTTTTCTTTGCTTTTTCAACGGCTGGTTTGATGGCATTAATCAAGGTAATGATATGACCAGGCACCTCTGGTAAATTAACAGCCGCATTTACCGCACCGCAATTGGTATGACCTAGCACCACGATCAGTTTCGTGCCTAAGATTTCCTCGGCAAATTCAATACTGCCCCACGATGCATAGGTAGAAACCTGACCTGCTGTTCGAACGATAAACAGATCGCCCAGACCCTGATCAAAAATAATTTCGTTTGGTACTCTTGAGTCAGAGCAGCCAACAATCGTAGCAAACGGATTTTGGGCTGAGGCAATTTCCTTTATCCGGTTTAAATCCTGGCGTGGCTTAGTGGATAAGCCTTTCACAAAACGCTGGTTGCCTTCTTTTAATAAAGCGAGTGCCTGATCAGGGTTAATTTTGCTTTGCGCGAATGAGCTTATGCTATGCAATACGATAAAATAAATTAGTAGCGTCCTTTTGATCATTTTTTATTTCAGTTTTGGTTAGTCTTTTTTATTTGAAATAATTTTTGGGTAATCACGTATATGACAACAGATGTAATCATGATTATTGCGGTTACCATCAACATGTGTAGAGGATCACGATCTGCTTTTTCATCGATACCATTGGAGGGAGAGATGAGGCCGGTCCCTAAAAGGAGAAACCCAACGAATAATTGTCTGGTCATGTCATTCATAATTTTTAGTTTTAATGTTTTCAGTACGTACAAAAAAGGAAGAGAGCGAGAGGTAAACCAGCCGCAGGATAATTTCTCCAACGCCTAACACGATCAGGGCTATACCCAGGTCTGTGGCAATTTCAAATAGCCCATTCGGATCAGGTGTTGTGACTTTGAGGTAGACCAAAATAACCAGCAGGAGAAAGAGTATCGATTTTAGCATTAATCTTTGTCGGGTCATGTTTTTAAAATTTAACGGTGCAAAAATGATTTATTTGATTCATACTTTTTTATTTATATTTATAATCAAATACATAAATATTTTTTATGAACTTCACATTGAATCAGCTTCAGGTCTTTCTGAAAATCACGCAAACCAAAAGTGTGACAAAGGCAGCCGAAGAACTTCACCTTTCGCAGCCGGCCGTTTCAATCCAGTTAAGAAATTTTCAAGATCAGTTTGATATCCCGTTGACCGAAGTAGTTGGAAGAAAAATTTACATTACTGATTTCGGAATGGAGATTGCAGAATCCGTGGAGAGTATTATCAATCAAGTTCATACCATTAATCATAAAACACTGGAATATAAAGGACAATTAGCAGGCCGATTAAAACTATCGGTAGTGTCGACCGGAAAATATGTAATACCGTATTTCTTATCCGCATTTATCAAACAGCATTCAGGCGTAGAACTATTAATGGATGTTACAAACAAAAGCCACGTAATAGAAAGTTTAGAAAATAATGAGGTTGATTTTTCCTTAGTCTCCATACTTCCCGGCAATCTTAATATTGAGAAATTGGATCTGCTTCAGAATAAATTATATCTGGTGGGCAATACAGAGCAAAAATTTAAAAAATCACCTTATACAAAAGAGATATTTAAAGATTTACCGCTTATTTATAGAGAGAAAGGCTCAGGAACACGACAAACCATGGAACACTTTATTGAGCGCAACAAGATTCCAGTACTAAAGAAAATGGAGCTTACAACAAATGAAGCCGTTAAGCAAGCGGTGATAGCAGGTCTTGGGTATTCTATCATGCCGCTAATAGGCATAAAAAATGAATTGCGTGATGAAGAGCTACAAATAGTTCCGGTGAATGGCCTGCCGATAAAAACAGTTTGGCGTTTGATTTGGCTAAAAGGAAAAAAGCACTCTCCTGTTGCGGCCTCCTTCCTGGATCACATAAAAAAAGAAAAATCAAATATTGTTCAAAATCAGTTTGATTGGTATGAACAATTTGTCTGAATTGAAATTACTTTCTGTTTGAATATTTCCATGGTAGTATCCTAAAAAAGTCGTTGGAGTCATAAAAGCTATCGGGATAGTTCGGCCTCCATGCACTGATGAAACAATTTATTTTCTAATCCGATAGCTATTGCGTTTATTTCTCCTTAAGATCCAATAGTACCAAACTTACTTACCTCCTCTTATATTCCATTTTAAATTTCGCCAATAAAGATTGTGGTATTGCAATGTAAACGTGACAATATTAGTGGCTTGTAAAAAATACTGGTTTCGTACAAACTTTAATTGCATCTAAAAGATAAATACTTTGCCCTAATCTCAAATCACTTATTTCTTCAGTAGCTGCATACCTACAGTTTAAAGAGATAATGCCACCAATTCCCCGGGGTGCCCCACCGCTCCTATGGCTATCACAATGTATTGCTTACCATTAATCGAATAGGTCATCGGTAAACCGCATTGATTGGCTGGCAATTCAATGATTGAAATGATTTTACCAGTTGCTTTATCGTATGATCTCAACTTATTACCGCCACCGCCATCAGCTGCATATAAACCTGATCCTTCACCGGCAAACAAAAGTGTTTTAGTCACCAGCATGCCTACCCGATCAGGCAATCCTGTTCGGGGAATGTCAATACCTTTTAATACCGGAATATCCTTTACCCAGTCGGGAGTATCAGCATTGGGCATCATCCATAGATGATCGCCCGTATTCAAATCAATGGCGGTGATTCGTCCGTAAGGAGGTTTTACCAGGGGCAACCCATACGGACCAATTCGCGAACTGCCCATATACGCTACATAATCCATATCCGACAAATGAGGAGCTGCCTCTAAACTCATTGGCCTTAGCACAGTGCTGGAAGAAACATACAGAATTCCAGTTTCCGGATCGAGCACACCGCCCTGCCAGTTGGCACCACCCACAGCATCGGGGATCATTAACGTGCCTAATGTATTGGGCGGACTGTATACACTAACCGGAGTATAGAGCGGTCCTTTTTTATATTGACCCACAATCCTTAACGCCTCCTTTTTTATTTCAGGAGTAAAGTCCACTAAAATATCATCCGAATAACCTTGCCGATCATAGGCTGATGGCTTGGTTGGAAATGGTTGTGTTGGAGATGTCCACTCTCCCTTCACATCACTTTGCGGTACTGAACGTTCTTCAATGGGCCAAACCGGTTTTCCGGTAATTCTATCAAACACAAATGCAAAGGCTTGCTTTGTAACTTGAACAACTGCCTTTATCGCTTTTCCATCTACTGTGATGTCTGCCAGTATTGGAGGAGCTGGAATATCATAATCCCAGATATCGTGGTGAATTAATTGATAATGCCAGACCTTTTTGCCGGTCTTTACATTTAAACAAACCAAACTCTGCGAGAATAAATTGTTCCCGGGTCGATGGCCACCATAGAAATCTCCGGTAGCAGCCTCTAATGGGAGATACACATAGCCCAATTCAGGATCAGCGGTAAGTGGCGCCCATGCTCCGGCATTTCCGGTATACTTCCAACTCTCTTTTTCCCAGGTTTCATTTCCTTCTTCTCCCTGCTGAGGTATCGTGTGAAAGATCCACAACTGCTTACCTGTTTTCACATCATAACCCATGATGTCACCCCTTACTTGATTTTTGGAAACAGGTGCCAACCCAACCGGAAAACTTGCTCCCATGATGATGACATTGTTTACGATAATCGGTGGAGAAGTAGAGCCGATCGTAGCCGTAAGTAGATCAACCTGTGGACCTAATCCTTTTTTTAAATCCACCACACCATGATCACCAAAGTCAGGAATCAACTGTCCTGATTTAGCATCTAAAGCAATCAATTGAAAACCTGGCGTGATATAAATTACCCGATCATTTCCCTTTACAGGAGACGACCAATAGGCAACACCTCTCCCAGAATTTTGTCGTGGTACGGAGGTCTTTCGTTCTTTTGCATTGAAACGGAAAGTCCATAATGTTTCACCCGTCACGGCATCGATCGCGGCTACGCTTCTGCTCGAACCTGCCGTAGTAAATAGAACGCCTTTCGCCATCAATGGTGTAGATTTAAAATAAAACTCCGGAGCAGGTCCGAAATTATCGGTCTTCCATCGCCATGCAATTTTTAAATCTTTGGCGTTCTCTTTATTAATCTGATCTAAAGACGAATAGTTTGTGCTTGCATAGTCGCCACGATGCTGCAGCCATTCGCCTTCAATCGTAGGTGGCGCAGGGTTATAGTCATTCGGATTAAATCGCAAGCTTACGCGTGATGGAGGCGGAGGCGTGTCCATAACAATTGTTTGTAACGTCTCTTTGTTCGATGATAATTCAATATCTCCGGAAGGAAACTCATTGGCATTGAGGATGAAAGCCAGGAGAGAAGAGTATGATGCATCATCCAACGAATGTGGATTGTTTTTGGGCATAGTTGTCTTTGTCAACTCAAACAATTCACCCAACGATTTCTCTTTCCATTTAGTAACAAAGCGCTCACCCAGCAGCGCGTTGCCTCCTTCCGTTCCACGTAAATCCCTTCCATGACAGGCGATGCAATTATTGGTATATAGCACGGACCCCAAATCAACTTGTTCTTCCGTAAAGACTCCGGTGTTAGCTGTAACAGATGATATCGCAACTTCTCCTTGCTTTGAATGCTGATCAGGTTTTGAACAAGAATAAAAAAGGAAATGGATCAGTACTAAACAGAGAACGGTGGTCAAGTTTTTCATCTGCTCGGTGGTATGGGGTATTGATATTATTTTATTCCTTATTTCAGAATCCTTAATTCCACCTTACGAAAGTCAATAGGCTGACCTTCACTTTGCAGTGCAATGTAAGCAAACAATCAACCACGTCTTGAATGGTATTGCTTACGTTAAGATTTTTGTGTGTGAGGTGTGGTGCCATGTTTCCATCTATAAGGAAGAAGTTCTTCGAGTTTATTTACAGGATGTGCAGGAATGCGGTTGAGTACATCGGTCATCCACTCATACGGGTTGACATTGTTGATCTTGCATGTTCCCAGGAACGAATATAGCATGGCTGCATTTTGTGCCGCTCTGTGTGAGCCAGCAAATAAATAATTCTTTCTGCATAAGGCTACAGGGCGGATAGCATTTTCTACCAGGTTATTATCAATTTCTAACTTTCCACCGGTTGTGTAAAGACTAAGCTTTTCCCAGCGTTGTAAACTATATTGTATGGCCATACCAATAGCACTTTTTGGTAATACTGATGGATATTCCTTTATCATCCATTGTTCCAGTGCTTTTAAAACAGGAGAAGCTTCCTGCCCACGTAATGTGTGACGTTGCTGTTGGGTATAGTTTGCCTCCTTTGCTTTACATTCTATGGCATGGCAGAAGTTTCTACTACCGAAATTTCGAAAAAGAAAAAACCAAAGACTATTGACGAAAGTAAAGTAGTTGCAAAGCATTGACAAATTGAGTAAGGTGGCCAGCCGGCAACAAAATATTTCTGCAATGGTGCCGTGAGGTGTAAGCTATAAATATTTATCTTCGTTCATCGTTTGGTTTCGTTGGACATGCTCATCAACGGACATTCGCAACGATCAAAACAATAGGTCCCGAAGTGTGCTGGGTTAGCACGGTGATAAATTATACTCCGCTGACTTCTTTAAAAGAAAATGATAAAATCAGAAACCTTGACTTGAATGATCAAGTCACCCAATGCAACGTCTGTGATTTCACCGGATTTTCGAAAGGCACATTGTTTTGTTGTGATAGTGCATACACGCGCTTGATCTCATAATACCAACGTGCTTGCATATCGGGTTCACCTAAAAGCATGAGCGTTGGTTTTGATTTCAATCCTTCACTGAGTTTATGGAATACACCTAAATCCTGACCAATAAATTGTTTACCCAGTCGCTTCAGTGGCCACCATAGCCATTTGGTGAGTGGCAGTGAACTGTAGAAGATATGCGTAAGCTCGGTCTGATTTTCATTGATGGGCGTGAGCACGGTAATGGAAATCACCTCATGCTTCTCACCTACCTGAATATGCTCGGTGCGGATACCCGGTATTTCAAAGGTTATCTCCGTAGAAGTTCCACCCTTCAACACACTATATCCTTTTGAGTTGGATGAAGGCGCATGACGCACCATCTTGAATCCTTTCCCGGTGGGTTCAAATTTCTTTTCCTTGATCTTTAATTTTTTTGCTGAGCGCCAATACCAGGATTGATGCACAAACGTAACATGCGATGGGTCGATCAACCCAATAACGGAGTGATCAATGTCGGCCGGCATCGTTACGGTTTCTACATGCAGAAATTTCTTATCGCGGGCAAGCAACAAATTTGGGGGTGGCTCATTCGGCACCGTGTTGGGAAGTTTCTTAACCGGAATATAAACCCAAATGGTACCACTCACCTCTTCGCAGGGATATTGAAATACTTTGATCTTCGAAATATCAATGGTGTTATCGGGAGGCAAGGCCGGTATTCCTTTGCAGGTTCCTTTCGTATCGAATTGCCATCCGTGATAGCAGCATTGAATGGTGTTGTCCTTATACCAACCTCCTGAAAGCGGCACGCCCCGGTGTGGACAATTATCACGCAATGCGAAAGGCTTGCCCTGCTCATCACGACCAAACACAATCTTTTCACCCAACATTTCTTTGCCAATGAGTTTGCCTGGTTTCAATGAAGAGCTATGAAATGCGAGATACCAGAGATTCCTTAAAAAGAGCGATGCGTTAGCAGCCATAAAAACAAAATTAATATTCCTGATTCAAGGTTGAAAGATATGAAAACCCCGTCAACTGTAACCTGATAAAATCAATTCAGTAATTCATATCCGGTCGTAATCGCACAAACACGGGCTCACGAAACATTTTATCGGCTGTGATTTTGGCGTAACTGATTTCTAACGCCAACTTAGGTTCTATCCATATGCTGGTTTTTTCATCCATCAGCTTGTTTGCAATAGGCTTTTTCGTTTCCTTAAAGGTCTTCATTTGTTTGAATATCTCATTGATGGTGGCATCGTCAAAACCCGTTCCTACTTTGCCCCGGTAGCGCAAATCATTGCCCTTCCGCTCAGCAATGTGCAGGCCACCGAAGGTATTCTTGCGATCGCCATTGCCCTGGTTGTAGCCGATGATCACACAATCAGCGGTATTGCGCACTTTTACTTTCAGCCAAAGATCAGATCGTTTGCCTGGAAGATATTTGCCATCCTTCACCTTCGACATAATTCCTTCCACTTCATGAAGCTTAGCTGCTTCAAATAAAGCAACACCGTCATCTACTATTTCACTGACACGATAAGGCGTATCCGATTTAATGGCATCCTTCAACCATTCCTTCCGCTTGATTAACGGTTCATTGATCAAACTCCTTCCGTCCAGATACAAGCAATCAAAAATGTAGCAATAGACAGGACTTGACTTCGATAGCTTTTGAATCGTAGTCTCACCCGAACTCACCAATCGGTGAATTACTTTTTTGAAATCCGGTTTTCCCGTTTTATCAAGACATACTATTTCTCCATCAAACAATCCGCACGTAGCGCGAAAGGCTTTGTCGGCCTGCAGGAGCTCAGGAAACTTTGAAGTGATATCATTCTGATTTCGTGATCGAATTCTTACCTGACCATCCTCGAATGAAATCAAGGCCCGTATGCCATCCCACTTCATTTCGTATACATACTGATCGCCCACCGGAGTTTTATCTGCTGATCCGGATAACATGGGTTCGATAGCATCTTGTAAATAATTCACCTGAGGCGTGTCTACTCGTTCGAGGAGCCATTCTTTGGGTTTGATTTTATGCATGCGATACTCGCCCGTAATCTCTTTGCTGCTCAACCGAAAGTAGAATCCATCTTTCTTCTCTTTCGTGATCTGATATTTTCCTATCGCATAAATCCACATCTCCCCTGCTCCGTATTGACCTTTCGGAATCACTCCATCAAATGTGAGATATTGCATAGGGTGATCTTCCGTTTGCACGGCCAATCGTTTCACGCCCAGATGCGGTGGCATGCCACGAGGCACAGCCCATGACTTAAGAACTCCATCCTGCTCAAGCCTGAGATCATAATGCAAGTTTGTAGCATGATGCCGATGAATGACGAAGCTGGTGCCACTGCCTTCAAGTATTCTTGCGTGTGGCTCGGGCGTTTTTTTGAAATCACGTTTCTTTGAATAGTCCTCTAATTGTTCAGGCGTTTTTCGCTTGTCAGATTTCGGAAGTTTTTTTGCCTTTGAAATTTGTGTCTTTCTGTCCGTATGAAGTTCTACTGCATACGCATCCATGCCTTCCCATGCATCTCCATCACTCACGACCTTGTCCACTACATTACCAATATTATAGTCTAACGGACTTTTTAATTTGGCAATCACATCCCACGTAAGTGGCATCGACACAGGTGCTCCTATTCTTCCGCGCAAGCTATAGGGAGATACAATACTTTGGCCTGAACGTATTCTGAAAATATCGATGAGCACACGACCTTTACGTGCATCTTTTTTTATGTGAAGTGTTGTGTCTTTTGATGTTCGCTCTACAAAAGGTTGAGCGATAAGTTGTGCTGCTTCAAAAACCGTATGAAAATCCCAGCGCGGCTCAATCGGGCAGCAGATGTGAATACCTTTTCCCCCGGTAGTTTTTGCGAAAGCGGTGTAGCCAAAATTCTCAATGTGTTCTTTTAATTCCAACGCCAATGAAACCACCTTACTGAAGTTATACCCTTCCGGTGGATCGAGATCAAACACCATATAATCGGGATGATCAAAGTCTGGCTTGCGACTATGAAGCTGATGTAACTCCAGCGAAGCCAGGTTTGCCAGCCACACTAAGGAAGCCGGCTCAGTGGCAATGATATAATCTTTCTTCTCCTCCTTACCCAACTTAACAAACTCAATCCAATCAGGAGCCCAATCAGGACGATTCTTCTGATAGAAACTTTCACCATGTATTCCATCCGGGAATCGAATCAGGGTGAGTGCACGGCCTTTTACATGTTGCAATAATGTCGGTGCAATCTTCAGATAATACTCTATCACTTCAGCTTTGGTGATACCGTCTTCCGGAAAAATTACTTTTTCGAGGTTGGACAATTCAACCTTTCTCTTACCTACCTGAGCCCATTGTGATTTTTTGGCCATCTGGCTTTCGTCAAAGTGAATAAGCTCTCTTAAAATTTATTAATCCACCCACAAGTGTTGCAACTAAAATAGCAGAAACGGAAGACACCACAAGGTTGCCAAGATTATAGTTTTCTATATCAAAAACAAATCGAAGAAAAATAACACAACCAGAAATTAAGAAAATAAGTAACCAATATGCAATAGAAGGTCTGCTTATATCAATATATTTCTGTGGTTTCAAAAACAAGATGTAGGCGATGATGATCACCAAACCTACGGCTGTGCTGATGTTTTGCAACGCATAAAAAAGAGGATAGCGAACACCATCATAGGGAACGATTACCTGTTTGTATAATGATATGCGTTGAGCAAAGAAGCCATCGTTATGGGTAAATGCATCCCAGAATATATGTGAACATGATCCAATAAATGCGGAGACCATTACGATCCAATAATGCGTTTTGAAATAGTCTTTAAAATTCAGATTAAGTAAATTCTGAAAACGATATTGAAAAAATGCCGGGAGATTTGATATCAGATTTTTCTTTACTACTTCATGGAATAACAAAGCAAGTACAATAGTAAATGGTATATCAAAATAGAAAATACCGAGCATCGTGTGACTATACTGACTGCTCACTGACATCTTTAAAAAGTATTCAAAGTCGGGCGCCACACTTCCCATAACCAATGCCGTGGCCGACACGCGTTGCGGCTTCAGTCTCAACAGCGGCAGAACAATGGAAGCATGTGCTGGAGTAAACGGCATATGCTAGTCCATCACTTCCGCTCTTTTCTTATTGCTTAAAAGAAACATGCCAAGCACAAAACAAATTCCGGCCACTCCTATGGGATACCAGAGGCCAGCCAACGGATCATTGAATGCTCCTGATAAGTAAGTGGCAATGAAAGGTGTAAGTCCACCAAAAATTCCATTGCCAATGTGGTACGGCAATGACATCGATGTATATCGAATGCGCGTAGGGAATAACTCCACCAGAAATGCAGCGATGGGGCCATATACCATAGTTACCAACAATACTTGTATGGTCACCAAGGCAATCATTACCCAATAGTTTATTCCTTCCAGTAAGATTTCTTTTTTAGTCTCCTTGTCGTCAACGATGGTAATGGTTGCCTGCGTTTCATCTGCGTATACCTTCTTTTGAATTTTTGTTGAGGTTCCCTTTGTGTCATCAGGCATGCGCTCTTCAGTCTGCCGATCTACCAATTCCACTTTTTGAGATAAGTCTGTTAAGTTCATCATCTCACGATAAATCGGTCGATATAAAAAGACGGCCAGAATCATTCCCGTCATCATAATATATTTCCTGCCCACGCGATCAGACCAGGCACCGAAAACAATAAAAAATGGAGTACCAATCAATAAGCCAATAGCGATGATGTCTCGTGTCTGCACAAAATCAACCTGACATGTCTTTTCGAGAAACGTCATGGCATAAAACTGACCTGTGTACCACACTACTCCTTGCCCTGCGGTAGCGCCAAACAATGCAATCAATACCATGATGAGGTTCTCTTTCTTTCCAAAGCTTTCCTTGATCGGATTTTTTGAAATTTTTCCCTCCGCTTTAAGCTTAACAAACATCGGAGACTCCTTCATGCGAAGACGAATGAAGACGGAGACACCAACAAGCACAGCGGAAAGAATGAATGGAATACGCCAGCCCCAGATACTAAACTGTTCAACACCAATAATATGTCGCACTGCGAGAATAACTCCGATCGAAACAAACAGACCCAGTGTAGCCGTTGTTTGAATAAAGCTAGTGTAATATCCTCTACGGGCAGCCGGGGCATGCTCCGCCACATAGGTAGCGGCACCGCCATATTCTCCACCTAATGCAAGGCCTTGCAACAATCGTAATGTCAAAACAAGTAATGGCGCAAATACTCCTATCGATTCATAGTTGGGCACCAGCCCAATGGCAAACGTGGATCCACCCATCAAAATCAGGGTTACAAGAAAAGTATATTTTCTCCCAACCAGATCACCGAGTCTTCCAAACACGATCGCACCAAAAGGGCGCACCACAAAACCTGCAGCAAAGGTGGCCAGTGTTGAAAGGAAAGCGGCAGTTGGATTAGTCTGCGGAAAAAACTGTTGCGATAAGATGGTGGCGAGACTACCGAAGATATAGAAGTCATACCATTCGATAAGAGTACCTACCGAGGAGGCCGTTATCACCGACCACAGTGTTTTCTTTTCTTCTTTTGTGATGACTGAGGAAACCATTTGCTATTCTTTAATAAACTTTAAAATGAAAGTTAAAAGAAATTGAATTTCTTACTGCTACCGCTCAAAAGAAAATCTCCTGAGCAAGTCGAAAAGTATTGGCATGAGCTTCAATAATATCACGGAAGTCAAGTGAGTAGCCTCCTCCCATACTCGCTACTAAGGGAATTCCATTTTGCTGAGCTGCCGTAAGCACCAACCGATCACGTTGCTTGCAACCTTCCCTGCTCACATTTAATCTTCCCAACTTGTCGGTTTCCAGAATGTCTACACCAGCCTGATAAAAAATAAAATCAGGTTGTACCTGGTCAAGTAGATTCTTAAGATTGACATCCAGCACCGAGAGATAGAAATTATCTTCTACGCGGTCGGGAAGTCCAATATCCAGATCTGATCTTTCCTTGACTAGGGGATAGTTATGTGCACCATGCATACTAAAAGTAAACACCCGACTATCATCCTGAAAAATTTGAGCCGTGCCATTTCCCTGGTGAACATCAAGATCGACAATAAGAATGCGCTTGACGAGTTCTTGCTGCAATAAGTATCTGGCAGCAATGGCCATATCATTTAATAAACAAAAACCTTCTCCCCTATTGGTAAAAGCATGATGAGTGCCTCCGGCTATGTTCATTGCAATTCCAAACTTTAAAGCATATAAGGCACATTGAACCGTGCCATTGGCAATGACAATTTCACGTTGAACCAACTCATTAGTTAATGGGAAGCCGGTTCGTCTGATCTCCTGAGGCGTAAGTGAAAGTGTCGATAACCTATTCCAGTATTCCGCCTCGTGCGTGTTCAAGATCCATTGCTCATCCAGAGGCGATGGTTGAAAAAAATTTTCATTCTTAATAGTTCCTTCATGAAGCAACTGCTGAGGCAAAATCTCATACTTACTCATCGGAAACCGATGATTGGGTGGCAGCGGTAAAACATAGGATTCTGTCCAGGCTATCTTTAGCATAAATAAAAAAGGAGGAATTAATCCTCCGTTTCATCTACTCATTATTCCTATTAATGTTCATGATTTTGACCTTGACCTTCTTCATTCCAGGCTTCCATAATAACGTGAAAGCTATCGTGCAAAGCTTGTAATGACGTACCGATCTCTTCATCGGAAGCTCCACCTTTAATCATTTCGGCAAGAGCATGCGTATCTGCCTTAAGTTGGTTCAATTGGGCCTTCATCGCATCATTGTTTACTTTCTGCGGCAGTGAAGCAGATGCCCATGCGGAAGCTTCCTGAGCCATGGCATCAGCCAAACGCTTTATCGGTTCGAGGTTTGCAGAATCCTTATAGGGATAGTATCCCTCCGTTTGGATCATGTGAAATGAATCCATCTCAGCCCATTCAATTGGATCATTCTGACCTAAAGCTCTGTCCGTGCTTTGCTTCTGACTACATGTAAAAAAACTCATTACTGCCATCAATAATAATATGATCAGAGTTTTCATCTCAAACTATTTAAATGTTGAATCGACTACTCCCTATTCTTCCAAAAATATTTTCTTCGCACTTCGAAGCTGTTAACAATTCGTTTAAGTACCTGAAAGTAAAGAGCTATATAAAGCAAAATTGAAAAAACCCAGATTGCTGCGATATTAAAATATAGCGTATCGTACTTATTGGCCAGAAAGTGTTTGGTAGGATTATAAAAATTAGCCGTGAAGTCGACCGGATTATGTGGCCGATGATCATCGAAATAGATTGGATCTACCTTTTGAACTAACCGACCGTCCCACTTTATTATTTTTAAAAGGCTATTTCTATTCTCAACAAATCGAGTGACCTCTTCATTTTTATATCTCATTCTAGCCAGATTATACGCAGCAAATTTCTCTGGTGTGTCTGTCAGTGATGTTACCAAAGCATCACGCTCGATGGTAGCCTTGGTAGAGCGAATGGTGTAAAGTTTTTTCAACGCTTTCAAAAAATATTCCGTGCTATCGATAATCCTGGAATCAAATTTCCCGATGTAAAGTAATTCTGCATGAGGGAAATTATCTTCGCCAATTTTTGTTAACTCATGGGTTATCTCAGCGCGTAATAAATCCAGCGATTCTTTGATGGGATTATTTACACTTTTATCATTCCATCTTCCTGGATTATTCCTGATATTAGATAGTGCTGTCTCCAGTTCTGCGATATAATATGTTTTTTTGTATTCAGCATTTGAAATTCTCTGATTTAGCTTATACAACTGAGACTCAAACGGATTATCCTTAAACTGAGTGACCATGAATGCTTCAAACGCCCAACGCGAAACCATCATCTCTCCCAATGCCGGTATACCATCGGGTGTACCCACTTTTGGGTTGAATTTATCAAAGGTCACAACGACACCACTTAACAGCAATTGAGGTATGATAAGAATAGGGATAAGAATATAAATCGTAACTGCTGAGTCGAATGCAGAGGATATATTTAATCCCAACACATTGGCAAAGCACGCGGTGGAAAATAATATCAACCAGTAACGCATCTCGGTGATTGGTATCTCTAAAATCCAATTACCTATCAAAAGAAAGGTGAATGTTTGAAATGCAGAAATAGAAAACAGAATTACGAGCTTCGAAACCAGATAGCTACTACTACTTAGATTAAGATATCTCTCTCGTTTTAATATTTTACGATCCCTGAAGATCTCTTCGGCACTAATAATTAATCCAATGAAAAGTGCAACCACCACGCTCATGAAAAAATAGACCGGAATATTAGAGTTATTAAAAAATGTGTATACGGTACTTTCAGTACCAGCCTCCTCGTAATATTTAACAAAATAGGCAATGAAAGTTCCTAACAATGGAGCCAATAAGAGATTGATTACTACGTATTGCTTATTGGCGACTTTAGATAGTACGTCACGAATAATAAAAATCCATAGCTGCTTAAACCAGTTGGGTATCTTCTGAACTACTGGTAATGCATCTTTAATCTCAGCGATCTTTGGTACTTTTTGCTTCTGTTTAAAGTATTGATACCATTGCCCTGGTGAAACCTTACGAGACTGAGTAAATCTTCCATATTCATTAACTACTCTCGTTTCAATAATATTAAATATTTGTTCAGGATTTATATTACCGCATTCAGGACACGCCCCAGGGGTTTTGTTTGCCGCGTTAACAATTTCCTGAAAATAATTTACCGACTCCGCTGGGTTTCCATAGTAAATTTGAAATCCTCCAACATCCAAAATGATCAACGTATCAAACATTTTAAAAATGTCGGATGAGGGCTGGTGGATAACAACAAAGATCATTTTTCCCCGCAAAGACAATTCTTTCAGCAGATCCATGATATTTTCAGAATCACGTGACGAAAGTCCTGATGTAGGTTCATCAACAAATAAAATAGTCGGCTCTCTTAATAGTTCCAAGCCTATGTTTAGTCTTTTGCGCTGACCACCACTGATTGTCTTTTGAAGGGGCGAGCCCACTTTAAGATTGCGAATTTCTTGCAGGCCCAGGCTTTGTAAAACCCGTTCTACAAGTTCTGAGATCTTTTCCTTGGTGTAGTGTCCAAAACACAATCGGGCTGAGTAATATAAATTTTCAAAGACAGTAAGATCCTCAATCAACAAATCATCTTGTGGAATAAACCCGATGGCCCCTTTCAATTTATCAGGTTCCTTATGGATATCAATGCCATTAATTATAACACGGCCGCTGGAAGGTTTTTCAGAACCATTTAAAACACTAAGCAAAGTTGATTTACCGGAACCGCTGGCTCCCATTAAACCAATTAACTTACCTCCACTCTCCGCAATATTTACGTTTTGTAATCCTGCTTTTCCACTCTTGAAATGATAAAACACATGTTCAGCCATAAAGCTGATGTCGGTATCGCTTTCTTCAAATAGAAATTTGCTTACTATATCAGAATAATAGATCGTTTCAATTTTAGATCCTCGTATTGCGCTACCGGTAGGGAACACATCTATTTTTCTGCTCTTCAACAATACTGTATTCAAATACAGGGGAGTGATGCCGAGATATTTAATAAAGTATGTTTCGATATCCTGAAGGCGAAGAATCGCAATCAACCCGGTTAAATCTTTTGCAACAATGCGTGGGCCTGGATATTCGAAGTCATCGGAGCCTTCATCGATGATTAAAATATTTTTAGATGCTAACTCTTCAATGTCCTGCCCCATAACAAAAGTGCGCATCACCTTTAAGTCCTTCTGAGGAATTTTCAATGCTTCACCGATGTAATAAATGAGATTGCTTTGACGCTCTGAAAGTTCGCCATCGGCATAACATAACTCAATAATCTTAAGGGTAAGTACAGCTTTCTGTTGAGTGGTGAGCGCCTGATTTACTTTTTTTGCTATTTGGATGATCTGAGACCAATCATCAACAAACTCCAGCGTTGCTTCATCAACATTGAGATTCGATTCTGTATATCGCTTATTCTGTTTACAAAAATCATCAAACAGGGAGAGGTAGTAACGTGTAGATTCCTGATTAAGATGAATCGATAAGAACTCTTTTATGTTAGCTCGTTCATCTTCCGTAATCCGCTCTTTGGCTACAATTGCAAAAAGTTGAACAATCGCTTTTAATAGTTCTTCACTCATGTTTCTTTAAAGCATGGTTTAAAAATTAAACCAATATCAGGTAAATTAAAGAAATTTTAACTTCCTTCTTAAAAAAATTGAGGCATTAAGATTGGCCGAAGTGCGATATAAGTACAACCTACTGAAAATGAAACCGCTTAGCCGATTCTTCTCTTGATCAAATCACCCAGAATTAATAATCCTTCGCGCAGGTACTCGTCATTTAATTGCAGAAGTTCATCTAGGGGCAGCCCTTCCTTGGAAGTGACTTTGGTATCAAGTTTTTCATCAGATTTCTCCTTTTCAGCTTCCTTCATCTCAGCTTTACGCTTTGTTTCATTTAATGATACCTGTGTCTGAGAGAGATTCTTTTTCAGTTGGTCCGTTTCAGTAATATACTTCTTTAGGCTTTTATCAAATTTCGTTCTGTCCAAATAAGAAGCACTGAGAGCATCCATCACTGATTTATTGACCTGTAATGATTTTTGGTAATTGGCTGGGTTAATCTCATCCCAGGGAAGGGCATTAGGGCTTGCGCTCTCACCATAATGTTCTGCATCATAGGCAGATGGCAGGTTAATATCCGGACTTACTCCCCTATGCTGTGTACTGCTGCCAGTAACTCGGTAGAATTTCTGGTATGTAATTTTCAACTCACCTACCTTCTCTTTTTCGTTTATGAAGCGATTCAAATCAAGCACAGTCTGAACAGTGCCCTTTCCATACGTAGACTCGCCCACGATCACACCTCTTTGGTAATCCTGAATAGCACCAGCAAAAATTTCAGAAGCAGAGGCGCTAAACCTGTTTGTTAGTACAACCAAAGGTCCACCATAAAATACTTCCGTATCATCGTCAGGAAGTACATCAACCTTTCCCGTTGAATTCCGAACCTGAACAACGGGACCTTCTTTGATAAAAAGGCCAGTAAGGTCAACAGCCTCAGGTAACGAACCCCCACCATTATTTCTTAAATCCATTATAATGCCATCAACACCTTCAGTCTTTAATTCTCCTATCAATTTTTTAACATCGCGGGTGGTGCTTCTGAAATCAGGGTCACCTTTTTGATAAGCCTCATAGTCCATATAGAAACTTGGAAGAGATATAACACCGAGTTTCATATTTTTTCCGTTAGACTGATAATTGATGATCTCCTTTTTTGCAGCCTGGTCCTCCAGTTTAATTTTATCTCGTACCAGAGTAACTTCTTTTGAGGGACCATTAACTCCTGTTTTAGCAGGTAAAATAGTCAGTCGAACTGTAGTGCCCTTGGGTCCTTTAATCAGCTTGACTACATCATCAAGTCTCCAACCTACAACATCCACCATTTCACCGTCCTTGCCTTGTGCCACGGCAATGATCAGATCGTTCACATTTACTTTTCCAGACTTCTCAGCATCTCCACCTGGTAAAATCTTCACCACTTTAACGTAATCGTTTTCTGATTGCAGCTGGGCTCCAATACCCTCAAGTGAAAGGCTCATCTGCTGTTTAAATAAATCGGATTGCTTTGGAGACAAGTAATTGGTGTGCGGATCATACGCTCCGGTAATGGAATTCATGTAAATGCTAAATACATCCTCGGCATTAAACTGAGTGAAAAACTTTGTAAATCTCTCATACCTGGTTTTGAGGGTTTCCGTTATTTCAGACTGTTTCTTACCCGCAAGTCTTAAACTTAGCGCCTGACTTTTAATTATTTTCCTCCAGACATCATTCAATTCTTCTTGTGTCGTAGACCACTGTTCTTTATCACGATCCATTTCATAATATTCATCTACTGTATAATCAAACTCTTGTTTAATCAGATCATTCATTACATAATCCATTCGCTCCCGATATCTTTTCACAAAGACAGTATAAATTTCATAAGCAGGACTTACATTCTCATTCCTGATAAGGTCGTCTAAAGAGAATTTGTATCGATCAAAAGATTTGATATCAGAAGCAAGGAAATATGTTTTGCTATTGTCTAGTTCTTTTATGTATTGATTCAGTATTACAGCCGATAGTGAATCATTAAGGCGAATCTTACGATAGTGATTATTGTCGAGAATATACGAAACTACTCGAGCCTCCTTCCCATAGACAGGCTTAGGTTTTAATGCCAGTGAGTCTATCACTGAAGCTAAACCAGTAGTTAGATAAATAGAGAAGACGAAAATAAAGGATGCCCTTTTAATCATAGTATTGATTTTGTTACTTTAACGAGATACGCGTAAATGAGATGCCTGATTTTCAGGCAACCTTCTCAAAATCAAATTCATTCAGGAATTTCTTTGCTTCTTCCACGCTATGGAACTCAAAGGTTTTCTTAGCGCCAAGACTAGAGTGAATGTCAATCTTAATAAGATCAATGTTTTTGGTACTCCGTGCAGTTCGGGGCTTTACATGTTTATAATCATTTGTTTCTCTTCGGGAAATTGAAAACTGAGTAGCCCTTATATTATGACAATACGTACACTGATAGTGCTTAATCAATTCTTTAGGCGAACCATCTTCATTTCTTTCTACAATTTCTTCGCGTTGTACACGCATGGTATAGAATCCACAATTATGGCATTGTAATGCGATTAAATGCCCCTGATATTTTTCAATCTTAATTTCCTTTGTCTTTTCATCAATCCAAACATCATAATCGATTGAAAAGATATTTTCTTCGGCCTTCATGCCCTCATCTAAATGGACGTCTTCTTCCTCTTCTGTAAGCAATTTCATTTTATTGCCAGTACTTGAAATGCGTGGCGTATAACGGAGTTTACGGAGTTTACGATTAAGTCTTGTTGGATAGTAATAATCCAAAATTAATGCTGCTATATAAGCTATTAATGTGGCCCCTGAAATAGAGAAAAACAGTCGAACAAAGAAAGCAACGCTTGTTGAGGTCATCTCATCTCTTCCATACAAGTTTATAGCTAACGCTGCAGCTGCGCCAAGAAAATGGAATACCCATTTAAGCCACTTGATTTCTGATGCATTTATAAAATCATGCTTACTTTTTAAATCTGAAATTGAAGAAACCTTAAGTTGATAGATCAAAAAGGTAATTAATGACAAAGCAATCATCAAAATAGAACCCATCAGCATGATGTCATGCCATAAATCCAAAAATGCTTTTTGCGAGGAAATATCCATATGAATAAAAAATTTAATTTATGCTTAAAGGTAATTATATTAACTAAATCTGCGCTCGTTTTGGCAGACTTCGGAATATAGTTAAAAGTAAAAGACGTAAATCTGACCGATCTGTTTAAAAGTAAGATAACGTATAGCAAGAGCTATTCTTTCAAGTTTGTCTCATTATAAATCAAGAGGATCTCCTATTTTGATGCAAAAGTTCGTACATTTTTACACAATTAATATTGCATATATATCATTATTCATACTATTATTGTGCAATAATACACAAACCTGTGATGGACTATGAAAAGACCAGGCAGGATGTGGCCTTAATGGAATTTACTACGCGAAATTTTGAAAAGCATAGTGTATGCAAAAATCTTGATCAATTAAGATTTATGTTAGCGAGTTGTGTCTGAAAATGAAGCATACGAAACAAAATTCCATTATGTGCCAGAGTGGGCTTATGTCCATCAAAACAGCCTCTTACTTCAAGATTTTCAAAAGACATATTCATAGGATTTAGTCATGAAATACATTCCCTCTCCTATACCCATTCACTTTCATTTTTTGTTTACTGCCACTTCAAATAAATCGGGCAGGATGCAATATCATAAGATTAAACCTGGGGTTAGTAAATTACGGATTAGTAGGTCTGAGTTTATAAGAGCATATAATGAACTACCCATTCTGGCAATCACGCCAATTCCTCTAAAAGATCAGGACATTGTTTTCCAATTAGAATTTTATGTATAACTTATTTGTTTAAAATAGCTTCCAGATCGACTGGTGAATAATTAATTGACTTTATTGTTTTGTTATCTGCCTTGCGATAGACGAGCCACTTGCCACCTTCCTGCTTGTAATAGCATTCTGTGCCATCCTTAGCTTTATAATGGCTTACAGTCTTTTGTGCTTCTTCTTCTGACACACAAGCCTTGCTCATATTTGAGCGCTGTACCTCCTCAAATAATTCCTTGAATTTATCCGCCAGGCCAAATTCAAGAATGGCGCCTGACAATACATATTGGATATCACACAGCGCATCGGCAACACCTACAAGATCATTTTGCAAAATGGCCACTTCCATTTCCTTCAACTCCTCGGCAATCAAAGCAACTCTAAGCTTGCACCGATTTTCATCCGGGATTGCCGGCTTAGTCAAAATCGGATGTTTAAAGGTTCTGTGAAATTCTGCTACAAGGTTTAATGCGTCAGGCTGTTGCATAAATAGTCGTTTGAAATTTTCTCAATGATACATTTTTCTTTTGTAATAAAGGAAGATTGGAAATGGCTTGACCAGGCTTGCAGGACAGATACTTTAATCCACTTTGAATTATTCCATTCGGTCAAGTAGCCTTATATTTGGCGTTTTAAATCCAGTAATGAAGAAGAACTTTGTTGAAGAACTAAGATGGCGCGGGATGATACACGATATCATGCCTGGCACAGAAGAACAGTTAAGCAAGGAGATGACATCCGGTTATATTGGATTTGACCCCAGTGCTGATTCACTGCATATCGGCCACCTCGTGCAAATTATGACCTTGCTGCAATTTCAACAATGCGGGCACAAGCCCTTTGCCCTTGTGGGCGGAGCCACCGGTATGGTGGGTGATCCATCTGGAAAATCAGCAGAACGGAATCTCCTTTCAGAAGAAGTGCTCAGGCATAATGAATCGTGCGTGAAGAATCAGCTTGAGAAATTCCTCGATTTCTCAACAGGTGCGGCCAATTCTGCAGAAATGGTTAATAACTATGACTGGTTTAAAAACTTTTCATTCCTTGATTTTATCCGGGATGTTGGTAAACACATCACCGTCAATTATATGATGTCCAAGGATTCCGTTCAAAAACGCCTGGAGTCCGGACTTTCATTCACAGAATTCACGTATCAACTCGTTCAGGGTTACGACTTCTATTGGCTTTACAAAAATAAAAACTGCAAACTCCAAATGGGTGGTTCTGACCAGTGGGGAAATATTGTTACAGGTACCGAACTGATTCGCAGAAAGGAAAGTGGCGATGCCTTTGCATTAACCACACAACTCATCAAAAAAGCAGACGGCACAAAGTTTGGAAAAACCGAAGGTGGAAACGTATGGCTCGATCCAAAGAAAACATCACCATACAAATTCTATCAGTACTGGCTAAACATATCTGACGAAGATGCTGCTAACTTTATTAAAATATTCACGCAGCGATCGAAAGAAGAAATTGAAGCCATTACTGTCGAGCACCATCAGGCACCTCACTTACGAAAACTACAGAGTGAATTAGCCAAAGACATCACATTACGAGTCCATTCACAAGATGAATATGAAGCCGCTATCAAAGCTTCTTCCATTTTGTTTGGTAACTCTGTGACTGAAGACTTACAAAGCCTGGATGAAGATACTTTGCTGGCCGTGTTTGAAGGTGTTCCACAAGTTACAATCACAAAATCTGCTCTTGAAAATTGTAACAGTATTACTGACTTATTATCAGAAACCACGCAGTCGACAATATTTCCATCCAAAGGTGAGGCTCGTAAGATGATTCAAGGTGGCGGAGTGAGTATTAATAAAATTAAACTTACCGACCCTGTTCAGAAACCTGAATTTGATTTGCTTCAAAACAAATATCTTTTAGCCCAGAAGGGTAAGAAGAATTATTACTTGATTATTGTAGAGTAGACTATTTCGTCTTCAGAATGAAGACGACTCTTCCTTTTGATCGCTCTGGAGCTTTACCGGCAGAAGTTCTTACAAGTGAATTTTTTCTGATCTCGTCTTTGAGCATCTGTTCTGCACGAGGGCTTAGTCCTCGCTGAATAGTTTGAATGCCTACGATATCTCCATTCTCATCGCACTCGATCTCAAACTCTATACGACCATCTTCATTATCCGGCAGATTAGGAACTTCAGGATCATCCGCCCAAACCCAACCTGACATGGAGAGTCCAAAACCATCTCCACCGCCACCCTGTTGACCATAGAGTGCTTTTGCATCTAACTTACCTTCAGTGCTACCTTTATCTCCTATCTTTCCTTTATTATCTCCCTGACTGGTCGTGTTATCGCCCTTTTTTGTATCGGTACCTTTTTCCTCAGCTACTTTTACTTCTTTATCTTGTTTCTTTACTTCTTCTTTTGGAGTATCCTTTACTTTAGTTTCTACCGGTTTCTCCTTTACGACTTCCTTCTTAGTCTCTTTTACCTCCTCCTTTACTACTACCGGGCTTTCTACTTTTGAGACAACTTGCTCAATGGGTTTTTCAACAACTTCTTCATGAACAGGCTCTGTGGTGTCCTCTTGTTGGGTATCATTTTCAGCCTCTTGCTCCCCGGGTGAAGTCTCGGGTTGAATTTCTCCACCACCCTGATCATCCATTCCAAAATTCAATTCGATACCGAATTCAGGAAGAGGCGGATTAGGTGCCCGCCACGCCATCATGAGCATGAATGCCAACAACAAAAGGCCATGAATACCTATCGAAGTAATTATGGCAATTGTTCTGTCTTTCTTTTCCTGTTGCTCGCTCATTGCTATTTTGGTTTTGTCGCGATTGAAACTTTCGCTTCCAGTTTTGTAGCGACACCTGCAACATATACCATTTCGCGTGTTGGTACACTTTCATCGATATGCAATACTACCACCCCTTTGTTACCGGCCAACCTGCTTTTTAGTTCACCTTCTAACGTGGATTTTGTGACTTGCTTCTCATTTACATAAAACTTCAAGTCTTTGGTAACCGTGATGGATACCTTTTGCACCTCAATCGTGCTGGCCACACTCGATGGAAGATTTACCGGTAATCCTGAGGGCGTAACAAAGGAAGATGTGAGCATGAAAAAAATCAATAATAGAAAGACCAGATCGGTCATGGATGCCATACTAAAGGCAGGATCTACTTTATTTCTTGTTTGGATATTCATTGCTTATCTCGGCTCTTGTAACAGGTCTATAAATTCGATGGAAGAGTACTCCATTCTATGCACTACTTTCGAAACACGGGTTACCAGAAAGTTATAACCCAGGTAGGCGATGATCCCAACAACCAAGCCGGCAACCGTTGTCACCATAGCGGTATAAATTCCATCTGCCAAAAGTTTAGGACTAACTGATCCCTCCTCCTGCGCAATCGCCATGAAGGCACCAACCATACCCACCACAGTTCCAAGAAATCCAATCATGGGTGCAGCCCCAGCTATAGTGGCCATTACCGATAGGTTCTTCTCCAAGCGAAATACTTCAATCTTCGCTACGTTCTCGATGGAGGCCTCAATGTTTTTTAAAGGACTTCCTATCCGGGCCACTCCTTTTTCAATCATGCGTGCTACGGGAGTATCATGTTGGGAGCAAAGAATCTTAGCGCCATTAATATCTCCCTTTAATACGAGTTCCTTTATTTTACCCATAAAAACATCAGAACTAACATTGGCTTTATTAATTGTAAGAACACGCTCTACAAAAATGTACACAGCAATAACCGAACAAATTGCAAGAGGAATCATCAAGGGCCCACCTGCCAACGTTAGCTCCCATATTGATATGGCTTGTTGAGGAGTAACTACTGGCGTGTCGGTAACAATCTGAGCTAACATCATACGTTTAAAAAATGGTATTTATAAAAAATAACTACAGTTAATACTTGATCACCCAAACACCATCGCCATACTTTGATTTTACCTGATCGGCATTAGCTTGAGCATCTTTAAACGTGTCGAAATCACCAAGCGCTAAACGATAAAACTTCTTTTTCCCATAGGGTGGAATGATCTTAACACTGGTTCCTTCAGCACTTATTTTCTTTGCAAAATCCATAACCAGATCATCATCAATGTCACTCGAAATAACTACATAATAACGACCAGTGCGCGCACTTAGTGTTTCAATTGTTCCTTGGGCTGGTGTGACAACGACTGCAGCGGCTTTACTCTCATCTAAACTTCTACGCTCTGCTTCTTCCTTTTCTTTTGCCAAACGTGCCTCTTCATCCTTACGCTTTTTATCAGCTTCCTGCTTTGCAAGTTGCTCCTTTTTGGCCTTTTCAGCTTTAGGTTTATACACATATTGATAAATCAAAAAGCCAGCCACCACTAATACCAAGCCTATTATAACTGCAATAATAACCGGTGCATTTGAATTAGACTCTTCCTCAGGTGTATACGAATAACTCTTTTCGCTTTCCTCGCTTTGTCTGTTATCGTTAACATTTTCCTCACTCGAATAGGACGAAGTTGTTTTCGCTGCGGACTCTTCAGTTGAATCGAGTGGTTTGTAGTCAAGATCCGGTAAGCCGAAATTATCGTCACCGTTGTTTCCTTCATTTAGATTTTCACCTTCATTCTCGGGATTATCTGTATGCTTTGCCATGGTTTTGGTTTTTCAGTACTATACAAAAATAACGTAATTTCCTTAAATTAAACTATCCCTAAAATACATAGGTTAGTCCGCCTAAAACCTGCAAGCCTCTCACAGGATAATTTAAATACAACTGATACTCGTTGGCCAACAGATTACTACCTTTTAGAAACACAGAAAACTGTGAAGACACAAAATAATTCAGTCTTAGATTCAAATCAAAAGCAGGGGCTAATGTCAAAACTGTGTTGGAGTCTACATTGAAGACTTTCGCTCCTCCCTGAGTCATTAAGTCTGCATTGATCAAAAATTTATCAACAATATTAAATGAAGAGTTTAACGTCATTCTATAGGTTGGCCTATGCCAGGCCGCTTCTACTTTATCCGTAACATACCCGAACAAATCTCCACGTAATGAAAAGCGGGCCTTATCCGTTTGCGAAAAACTTAGCTCACCAAATAAATTCGTGCGTTTGGTATTGCCATCATCATAAACCGTTATAAAACGTGCTCTGTCTAAGGTGTTATTCTCGTAAAAATATAAATCCTTAAGATTAGCCAATGAAACTCCAGTGCCAAAAGCTATTTTACTTCCCAACTTTCCTTTTAAACCACCAGAAAATTCCACCGAGCGATTGGTGTTGAATATACCAATGTTGGCATCAAGCCAGGGATTTTCATGCGCCAGCGTATGCAACGAAACCTTGTCGATGTCACCACTTAGTCCTGCATAAACTTCCACTGATTTACCTAGTTGATATTCAGCTTTTACATTAGGATAAACATGAAAGGATTTGTTCTTTCCAATGGTATCATTTTCCAAAGCTATATTGAGCCCGGCTGTTAATTTCAGATTTTCAATCGGTGTAAATTGGTATGCTGGTTTCACTTTAAAAATATGACGGGGTTTTGCCTCCACCAAAGCGTCTTTTCTGGTTATCAAAAAATATTCTGAATTGATCACTAGTTTACTATCGTCAGTAAGATCATAATTACTTTGAAATGCAAGGCTTACCTCACTTTCGGAAGCCTCAAACTTGTCACTGAGGTAGCTAAAGCCACCACCCAATTTATAGTTGAAGTCTGAATTTTTAGGATTCTCAATGGAGCCACCCAGGCTGACGATGGTATACGCTTGCTTCTCTGGCGATTGCTCAATGACCGGATCTGGCAAATAGCCATAGAAACGATTTTTAAAGTTTTCAAATTTCAAAAATCCTCCTGTTGTTCCAAATTTACCAAACGCTTTACCAAATAAAGATAACTCTGTATTACCGCTTGAAGAGTTCTCTTTATCTACAGGGCCTGTACCAAAACTCTGATGAAAAAATTTCAAACCATAAAACTTATCCTTGCTTCGTTTATTAGTAAGGTATGCTTCAAGCAATGGCGAAGTGTAATTCCCAAATCCTGCGCTTACATAGTTTCCATACAACTTGGTAATCTGTTCCTGCTGAAGACGAAGCGGTCTTATCGAAGGACTATAGTCTCCAGATGCAAAGTTCAGGTTCTTGAAATCATACGTGATCTCAGGCTTTATTGGTTCAACCGGCCTGGGTGGTACTTTTTCAAAATTGCGATTTGCTTTTGGCAATACTATTTGACGTTCCTTCACAATCTCAATTTCTACCTTCTCAATTTCTCCTTCACCCCACTTTTCTTTTTCCTTCTCCTGCGCAACTGAAATCAAGCTAACACTCAATATGATTGTTAATAGCGTTAGGCGCTTACTATTTTTTGTTTCTTTAATCATTGTTCAGAAGCTCGTTTAATTATCGACTGAATCAGCCTTCAATTGCTTTTGTTTATTGACCTCTTGGTCCGTAATCTTCTTTAACTTTTCTTTTGCTATTACTTTAATATTCTCCTGGGGGAAATTATCAATCAATGAGTTGAGTGTGCCTTTTGCCTGAAATGAATCTCCCATAGCAAGATAGTTGTCTGCTAATAGTAAGAAGGACTTCCCTACCCAATCCGGATATGCGGCAAAGTCACTATTCAAACTGATGAGAGTTTCATAGCACTGCTTGTTCTGTTTGTTTAGATATTGAATTTCTCCCAGCAGGTATTTTGCCTCGGCACCGTATTCATCTTGAGCCGAATTAAGGGTATTCAAAAATTCATCTTGTGCAAGATCATAGTCCCCCTTCGCCATAGCTGCTTTACCGAGATACAGTGCTGCCTTATTTTGAGCGCCTGCATTTATATTTCCTTTCTCCAAAATAATCTGTGCGTATTGGGTAGTTGAATCATATTGAGCCAGTAGATAGTGTGACTCCATCAGTCCTGACCATGCTGAATATTGATCTTTTTTATTGGTAGCCAACCTTGCCAGCTGATGATAGTACGGTATGGCCCTATCATAATGCGCTAACTTAAACTCCAACTCCGCCAAACGACCAATTACTTTGTTCGCAAATAGAAAAGCCTTGTCAGAAGCAACTTCCTGATAAATAGTCAGGGCCTTATTGAATTCCTTTAGGCGGTAATAAGATTCAGCTTCATAGTATCTCACTTCACTCAATCGTGGAGACTCAGGATATGAATCAGCATACAATGCAAGCCGTTGAATTGCCTTCTGGTAATCACGATTGTCATACAGATTTTTAGCAGATTCAAACTCCACCGATTCAATGCCTTTTGCATCCGGATTGGCACTCTTCACCTGGTTAAAATACGTGTCAAACTCAGCAGAACGACCAGTAAGATTTAGTGCCTCCTGCAATTGCAATATAATATCACTGCCCGCTGGATGATTGGGATAGTTTTCTATGACCGTGATATAATCCTGTGCGGTCTTGTCATACACCTTCAGATTATAATAAGATGCTGCTCTTCGGGTATATGCATAAGGAGCAAACCGTGAAGATGGGTTGTCTTGGATAAGCTTTGAATAATTTTCAACGGCTTGTTTATAATTGCCTTGTTCGAAATCAACCTGAGCTCTGCGAAACAACGCTTCATCATACACTCCTGATTTAGGGTAATCTTTAATTACTTTATCCAGTTCAACAATTGCCTCTGCATACTTACTTGTAATGCCAAGAATTATTCCGGATTGCAAATGTGCATAGTCGGCATCGGGAGAATTCATTTGAGTAACCTTTTTGTAATTAGTGAGTGCATCCTGATATGACTTACTTACATAATAACAATCGGCAAGCCTTACCACCCCATCAGCGAGATTAGGCTGCGTGCGAGGAGATTTATTTACAAACTCTTTGAAGTTAAAAAGCGCGCGGTCATACTGCTGCAAATTGTAGTAGGCATACCCCAAACCATATCTGGCTTTTAATAACAGATCTTGGTTGGCTAAGCTTGTAATCCCTATTATGCGCAAATAATTTTCTGCTGCCTGCTCATATTTCTTACCAATAGAATAGGCTTCACCATTCCAGAAACTTGCTTCGGCTACATAGGCTGGATCAACGGGATACTTCAATGATTTTTCGAAGAACTCGACTGATGTCGGATAGTCTTCCTTATTAAATAGCTCAATACCTTTCAACATGGTTGCCTTTTGATAGGCCCTTTCTATTGCAGGGCTCTTTCGAGGCAAGGCTTCTATATACTCAATCGCCTTATTATAGTTCGATGCATTTACATAGGCTTGAGAAAGTAACTCCTTTATCTCATCGCTGTGGGTGCTTTTAGGAAACGTAACCAGCATTTTCTCAAATTCAGAAATTGCTTGATCGGGTTTCCCCATGTCGTAGGCAATCTTAGCATACTGATACGTACTCTCCTCTACTAACTTTTGATCAGGCTTAAACTTACGGGCGATATCAAAAGCGGTGAGCGCCATGGGCTTCTGATTCTGCTTTAAATAAAGGGCGCCCAGGTAATAAGAAGAATAATAACCCACAGAGTCCTTATCCGCAAATGAAGATTTAAGATAGTTCATTGCTACAGCGTCATCCCCCAATGTGTAGGCCACATATCCGGCTCGGAGCAATACTCCCTTATCTGCTTTCTCTTCGCGACCAGTCAGATATTTATTATAGCCAGTAAGTGCATTTTTAAAATCTCCTTTCTTAAAATAGGCTTCGGCCGAAAGCAGTGCAATCTCTTCTTTATTGGTAACACCTTCCTTGCCTTCTACAGCTCGGGCGTAAGTGAGCAATGCATCATAATCCTGCTGCTTGTTATACACATTGGCGATCATATAAGGAACCACTTTTGCATACGCCTCATTTTGTTCAGCACGCTTTAGATCAGTAAGAGCCGAGGCATAATCAGCCTGACTATATTCAATAAAACCAGCATAATAACTAGCTGCAGGACCATAGAGGCCTCCAATTGTTTTTATGTTATTGAACTGCGTTAAAGCATCTTTCAATGATTTTAAATTGAACAGACTGTAACCCCATCTGAATCTTCCAATATTCTGTTGTTCAGCGTCTAACCCGCTAAAATCAACCTTGGTGTAAAATGAGGAGGCCTTTTTATAATTCTTCTCATTGTAATAAAAATTGGCCAAATCATAATTTGCTGAAATCGACTTCGGATGTTTAGGGTAATTCTCAATGAAAGATTCAATCTGCTTTTCAGCATCACCATGATACAGATTGAGGGCACAATAGGCCACATAATATTCGGCATCGGCACGCCTTGCATCGGCTGCGGGAGTTGCTGCAATGAACTCAGAAAATAATTCTCTGGCCGCTCCATATTGCTTGTGATCCAATAACTCCAGTCCCTGACTATATTTTCTTTCGGTCTGCTGTTGTGAAAGCAGATTCTGTGAATAAGAAGAAAATACAACGAAGACTGAAACGAAAAGAATACTGTAACTCTTCATTCAAAGTTTTTTCGTAAAACAGAAAATATTAAAAAATATTGCAGGTTAAAGTTTAAAAAATGAGCCTTGGATATCCTGCTATTTCCAAAATTACTCAATCTATTTCGAATAATCAGTATATCTCCCCCATGAAAATCATTAGAGAGTGACCTTAAATCGATGAACGGAGAGATACCCGTTATGGATTTCTGGTTTCTACATGAGCCTAAAAACCAATTCTTTTAATATCTCACCTTCCTCACTACTTCCGCTATTCACGCCTTTTAGTTTAAGATCAGCTTCTTTGAGCAGGGAGATGTTCTCAATGATTTTTGCAATCGAATAGCGTCTGGAGGCAGCGCTATAATCCCGAACGGCATAAGGGCTGATTTTTAATGCCGCAACAAGTCCCTTTTCAGATGTATCGGATAGTGTACTAGCCACTAAAAGCTTACTGAAAAATGAATACAAAATTGCAACCATGGGTATGACCGGATTCTTCTTTGTATTTCGTTCAAAGTAAGTGGCAATCTTAGCAGCCTGGTAGCTGTCTTTCGTGACGAAAGCTTTCTGTAATTCAAAAATATTGTATTCCTTGCTGATCCCTACCCTGCTCATTACAGTCTCTGCTTTAATAGTACTTTCTTTGGCGGCATCAATCAAGACTTTATCAATTTCGTTGGCCAGTCGGCTTAAATCATTACCTACATGCTCCGCTAATATCCTTATTGCGGCATCATCAATTCTATATCCTTTTTCGGTTACATATTCTGCAATAAATTCACCTAGCAGATTCTCATAAGGCTTTTTGAATGTGAGTGAAACCGCTAGTTGATCCGCTTTTTTTCCAAGCTCCTTTCTTTTATCCAATGTTTTATGTTTGTGGCATAGCACTAGAATAGTTGATGGTAAAGGATTGGATAGGTATGAGAGCATCAATTTTGTGCCTGTCTCTTTCTGAAGGTCTTGTATGTCCTGTGCCTCCTTTACAATCACCACCTGCTTCTCAGACATCATTGGAAATCGCTTGGCGTGGGTTAAAATAGTAGCCACGGTAACATCCTTGCCATACACAACAACCTGATTAAAACCCTTCTCTGAGTCATTGAGAGCATTCAACTCTATATAATCTGAAATCAAATCAATGTAGTATGTCTCCTCTCCTTGTAACAGGTATACCGGCTCAAACTTTCTGGCTTTAATATTTGCCCACACTTTCCTGGCAGCTGCATCCATCATCGTATGTTTTTTTTTGGTGCTAAGTTAAATGCCGTAAGGGCACCAACCAATGCCCCGGCCAAATGAGCCTCCCAGGATATTCGAGGATCAGCCGGCATGACTCCATAAAGTAAAGCACCTCCATAAATGAATAATACCAAGACTGCCACAACCAACGAAATAAAGTCTTGCCGTATCAAACCGAAAAAAATAAGGAACGAAGTTATCCCATACACAAGACCGCTTGCGCCAATATGATATGAATCGCGGGGGCTAAGAAGCCATACGAGAATATTGGTGTAAAAGTAACATCGAAAAAATACGGTACCTCCAATGCGTTCGTAAAAAAAATAAAGAACTGTACCTAAAAACAGTAAAGGGAAAGTATTGGAAAGTAGATGTAGATAGCTGCCATGGATAAGAGGTGCTGCAAAAATGCCTATGAGGCCAGAGGCCGTGCGCGGTCTTATGCCAAATACCCCAAAATCAAATCCATAAAAAAACTGAATGCTAAACACCAGCCACATGATAAACACGATACGAAACGGCATTATGGAACTTCCGAAGAAACCCATATTCGATTTTGGCATTATCAGCTATTAGAACGTGGAGGGATCTTTAATCATGCTCAGCGCAAGATATCGCGCTTCCTCTTCTCCTACGGATGATTTTAAACCAAGCAATCCTCCCGATGACTTAGCTATCTCCATAGCTATTTCTTTTAGACTGTTATAAAATTCAATGGAGAATTCTTTATCAAGTTTCGGCACAATATCATTCAACTGCGTAAGCTCATTAATAACTTTTGGCGCCCTTTCTTTCTCTTTGACGGGAAATCCTTGAATTACAATTTTCAGTTTATCCTCAAAGTCCTCACCGACTTCATTATAAAAGTCCAGCAATCTGGATTTGCCAGTTCTTTGCCTATTGGTGGCTAATCCTATAGCCTTACTGATCTCATTTCGATCGATGCGCCCATCCGCCCCCGCAATTAAAATGCACACCAATATGGGCGCTTTATGCATAAGTTCTATTTCGCCTGACGAGAGTAAATTAAATTCTGGAATCATTGAAAATTGTTTTAAAAATTTATATCATGCATGAAACGAGTAAGATTTATTTAAATTTTTATTAATTTAACTAAATATTTCAAACTGCTTTTAAGCGAATTTATAAATTATTATGTCTGAAAATGATCAGATCAAGGTTTTTGTCGTTGAGGACGACCCAGCCTATACCAAATTCCTTAGATACGTACTTAGCTTAAATCCTGATTTCGATACTGAGTTTTTTGCAAATGGTAAAGATTGCCTTGCGCAATTACATAAAAAACCAACTGTAATCACACTCGACTATTCTTTGCCCGATATGCCTGGCGAGAAAGTACTTCAATCAATCAGAGAGTTTGACCCCGATATAAGCGTCATTATTGTTTCTGCTCAGGAAAAAATTGGTACGGCTGTTGAACTTCTGAAAGGAGGCGCTTTTGATTACATTTCCAAGGACGAAGACGCCAAAGACAGGGTCTTAAACTCAATTAAAAACGCCCGCAACAAGTCATCCTTAATCAAAGAAATAGACAGACTTAAGCAAGAGATCAATGTTAAGTATGAGTTCGAGAAAAGTATTATAGGATCAAGCCCAGCCATAAAAAAAGTATTTGAACTTCTTGAAAAGGCAGTTAAGACACAAATTACGGTATCCATAACAGGCGAAACAGGAACAGGAAAAGAACTTGTTGCCAAAGCAATACACTTCAATTCAAAAAAGAAAAACAAACCCTTTGTTGCCGTCAATGTGGCGGCCATTCCCAAAGATCTGATTGAAAGCGAATTATTTGGACACGAAAAAGGAGCTTTCACCGGAGCACTCACCAGACGAATAGGAAAATTTGAAGAAGCTGAGGGGGGTACAGTTTTTCTGGATGAGATTGGAGAAATGGATTTAAGTCTCCAGTCAAAATTACTCCGGGTTCTTCAGGAAAAAGAACTATCGCGCATCGGAAGCAATCAGGTAATAAAACTCGATGTAAGAGTAATTGTAGCCACACATCGCAACCTGCACGAAGAAGTGAAAGCGGGAAGATTTCGTGAGGACTTGTTCTATCGATTATTAGGTCTCCCTATTCATCTCCCGCCCCTTCGCGACCGGGGTCAAGACATCATTGTATTAGCTAAACATTTCCTCGATCAATTTGCCAAGGAGAACGATTTAAAGAAATTCAAAATCACCAGCGAGGCACAGGAAAAACTTTTAAAGTACCATTTCCCAGGTAATGTAAGGGAATTAAAGTCTGTGATGGATCTTGCCGCTGTAATGGCCGATGGTGGCGAAATTCAAGCTAAGGAAATTACCTTTAATAGTATTATAGATGAAGAGAATTTCTTATTGAAAGAAATGACTTTGGAGATATACACGTATCGAATCATTCGTAGCTACCTAAACAAGTATGACAATAATGTGCTGGAGGTAGCTCAAAAATTAGCCATAGGCAAATCTTCCATCTATCGATACTTGAAAGAGATGGAAACTGCAGGAATATAAAAAAACTAAGATAATATATAAATGAAATCTCTTTCCGGATATGTTAAGAAAGGACTATTCTATAAGTCTGTTGTAGAAGAAGGTTCAGACGTTATTTTTATAGTTAACTACGAGGGACTTATCCTTTATTGTAATAATTCTGTTCGGGATCTGGGCTATAAGGATTCTGGATTAATTGGGAAGAACTTCTTTGATTTCATTGAACCATCCATTCTGCCAAACTTCAAAATCGAATTTAAAAAATGTACTAAAAGACGATTTTCTGAATCTGTTGAATTTCAGTTTAAGTGTAAGGATAAATCATATAAATTTTTTGAATTCAATTCGATCAATCTAAAACAAAAGGACGAATTGGAAGGTCTTATCTTAGACTGCCGCGATATCTCGCAGCGCAAAAAAGATGCGTTGGAATTACTTCGCGCACAAAAAACAAAAGAATTGTTTTTAGCGAATATCAGTCATGAGATAAGAACGCCAATTAATGGTATCGCTGGCATGGCGGACCTATTAAGTCAAAACCCATCGGCAGATGACCAAACCTTATATCTAAAGGCAATAAAAACAGCAGCCGAAAACCTTAAAGTTATCATTAATGATATTCTGGATTTGGCGTCTATAGAATCAGGAAAACTTAAATTTGAAAAAATCAATTTCCATCTGGATGAAACCATTCGATCTCTGGTAGATACATTCAGACTACAATCACAAGAAAAGGGAATCCTTTTAGAATATAAGATGGATCCTAAGATCCCGGGCGTATTCATCGGAGATCCCGTTAGATTAAACCAGATTTTGATTAATCTCATCAGCAATGCTCTGAAATTCACACATCAGGGTTCTATAAAGATTTCGGTTAACATAGAACAAATAAAAGATAAAGATTACTATCTGAAGTTTGAGATCAAGGACACTGGAATTGGAATTCCCAAATCAAAACTTAGGACCATCTTTGAAAGTTTTAGTCAAGCAGATGCCAGCGTCACGCGCAAGTATGGCGGAACTGGGTTGGGACTTACCATCGTGCGTCAATTAGTTCAACTTCAGCATGGCACCATCAAAGTATCCAGCGAAGAAAATGAAGGGTCTACTTTTACAGTAGTGATGCCCTATAGGATTGGAATAAAGGATTTACAAGTTAGCAAAGGAAGATCCACACTAAACAAAACCCTTCAGTTAAAAAATGCCTCGATCTTATTAGTTGAGGATAATGACATTAATCGATTATATGCAGGAAGTATTCTTAAAATGTGGGGCTGTCCATTCGATACAGCTGAAAACGGAGAGGTGGCTATTGAAAAGTATAAGAATTCTCATTTTGATCTGATTCTTATGGATATTCAAATGCCGGTTATGGATGGCTTTGAAACTACTAAAGTGATTCGTCAGTGGAGTAATGAAAAGAGTAAAATTCCAATTGTCGCATTAACTGCCAATGCAACACAGAGAGATATCGATAAGTGTATTTCGCTCGGCATGAATGATTGCTTAACTAAACCATTCACCCAGGAAGATTTGCTTAAGGTGCTAGACAAATATCTGGGTAGTAAATTTCATGTAGTAGGATCAGAAGAAAACAACAAAATCTCAAGCCAGAAACATGCAGATAAGGTAGACTTCAGCTATCTTGAAAAAGTATCTGGCAATAACAAAAGCTTTATTAAAGAAATAGCGGAGGCTTTTTTGAAATCCATTCCAACCAGCATTCAGGAATTAAATAAATATTCTGATAATGAGAATTGGATTGAACTAGCCAGGGTAGCTCATAAAATTAAGCCAAGTATTACATTATTAGGTGTTCACAATTTAAAAGATAAGATTGTGAAACTTGAAGAAGAAGCCAAGCGTCACAAAAACCCTTGGTTAATCAATAAGCTCTCCAAAGAAATCAGCTCTGAATTAAAGGAAACTCTCAAGTCTATTAAAATCCAGATCAGTTCCTATTCATAACCATTAGCTTCTTTCTTACTTCTATGCCCCTTGGGCCGCTAATGACTACGTAATACATAGCATTGGATAATGCTGAAACATCTACTGGTAAGAGACCATTGGTTGATTTTAAGAAATCACCCTGCAGAACTGAAATGCCACGTTGGTCAATAATTCTCCATTTGCTTTCAGAATGAATCTCACCGGATATTCCAAAGTTAAATTCTTCGTTTGCGGGATTAGGGAAAATTTGAATATTATTCAATACAGCGAGTACGATCGGATCATTATCCTTAACGCCAACGATTGGTGTTCCACTCTTTCCAGGTGCCTTTACCACTACGCTTTGATATATCTCTTTCGAGTTTTTATCCTGAACAAAGCCTACTAATATCAATTTTGAAGGGTCAGTTATTGTCGAATTAATATCAACATCAAGCTTGATTATTTTTCTAATGTCACCCAGTCCAAAAGTATTGTTAATAGTCTCTCCATCACTGCCAAATAACTGCTTACGCAAAACATTTTTGAAAGGATTAGCGAAGCCGGCCACGATCACATCATCTTCCAGGAGAGCAACATGAGCTACTAAAGGAACCTTAATATCCTTCATCGCCTTTAATGTTAACTGAATGCTGATGGTTCTGCTGTTATTGGTAGAAATTGTATCCAGTGTCAATTCAAACTGGGGATCCACTAAAGCTCTCCTGTCAATTTCAACCTTGTTCAATTCGGTGGTCACACCGGTAAACTTATTAGGTTTAAGAAGCCCATCCATAATAGAATAAGGAGGTTGAGAAACCCCATAATACAAAGCGCGTGCTGCAGGATCAGCAGGATTTTCTCTATTCAGGAAGTCTACGCCTGCGAAATTTACATGATATTGAATGTTATAGAAATCTGATACTTGACGATCTTGAGTAATTTGATTGAATAATAAATTATTCAAGTAGGCATCTGCATCAGTACTTGCCTTTAATGTTGAAGTGGTAAAATGCTCTACTAACACATTTCTCTTCTTCTCTCCTACAAAAACATTATCAAAAGCGAAACCATCATAAGAAGTGATATCTCCTGGATTTTCTGGAGCATTTCCATCATTACTACTGAAGGCGATTCTCAATCGAACCTGATCGCGCTCATTAGCCGGTATCATATCCAGATTAAATCTCGCGTTTTTCCAATCTCCCTGTTTGGCTGTCCAACCGTAATTACCAATTGGCTGAGAACCCGGGTTTGATA
Organism: Cyclobacteriaceae bacterium; assembly: GCA_043774745.1. GTDB lineage: Bacteria > Bacteroidota > Bacteroidia > Cytophagales > Cyclobacteriaceae > ELB16-189. The sequence goes on from JAYVTC010000121.1 coordinate 42,827, forward strand.
AAATACCGGTTCCATTAAACCAATTAATACCCTCATCACGGGTGAGTTGCCCCGCTGGAGGACCAACGATCGTCCAGGTAATACCCCCATCAGTCGAATATTGAAGGGCAGCCCCATCGCGGTTTGTTTCCGAATCTGAAAAATACTCTAAGGAAACCATGGGTCGCTTCAAAGCTGTTAAATCAAAACATGGTCCGTTTACTACAGAGTTTTCATTCGAAAAATACTCGTTTGAATTTCCTCCAGTCCACCAGGCCTTAATTCCGCCTGCTGCTGCTGAAGT
>JAYVTC010000122.1:0-84763 GCA_043774745.1 Cyclobacteriaceae bacterium
GAAAGAAGGAACAGTAAAATTCTTTAACGAAACCAAAGGATTCGGTTTTGTAAAAGAAACGTCTTCAGGACAAGAGTATTTCGTACATGTATCAGGTCTTGTAGATCAGATTCGCGAAAACGATTCAATTACTTTTGAATTGAAAGAAGGAAAAAAAGGTTTAAATGCAGTCAACGTTCGCGTTGCTAATTAATAAAACTATTTTTCAAACAAGAGCCATCCCACAAGGATGGCTCTTTTGTTTTATTGGGTAATGGTGCCAAAAATGGTTGGTGACAATTGATTTAAATTTTCTTTTATTCCCATCGTAAATCTGAAGAGGACGCAAGCTCTGCTGGAGAGCAACTTGTTAGCAATAAGATTTACCGACTGGAATGGTCAGAAGGCTCTCATTTTAGAGGGCCTTCTTCATTACCAATCAATTCCAAGAGTTTTATGGACTTAAGAAAACTCAGAACGCGAAGCGTTCTTAAAATACAAGTACCCTTCCCCAACGAATTACCTGGAAACTACCACATCCCCAGCACGACTTTTTTGTGAGTATCCATAAAATGAAAAGAGGAAATTGAAACCATTTTCAATTTCCTCCAATTTTCTGCCTCTGACTCTTTATATATCAGATGGTTAGACCAACACTCACCAACCATTTTTGTCCATTAAATCTTTTATTGGGGTTATAGCTGATACTTTTTATTGAAAGGTAAGTCGATTAACAGGACATTTGTTTTGCCAATACTATTCTAAAACGAAAAGCCCCGATCACTCAAGGCTTTTTGTTTTTTGTCTATTTTATTTTACAAACCTTTACCGGTTGCAGCCCAATAAATTCCACCATAGATATGATTTTGAAAAATCTGATCGGAGAAGGTTAATGGAATATGACCTAGTGCGGTATAAAATGCACGTCCTCCATCATACGGATGATACCATGAAATTGGATGAAAACTACCCATACCTTTTCCTTCATTTTCACCCCATTTGGCATAAGGGTTATAGGATTTCTCGTCTACAGATAAAAGGAACTTCAAGTCATCTGCTTTGCGTGCGCTAAACTCATACCACTCATCAGTCCACAAAAGTTTTGAAGGAAACCGTTCCATGCCAGGGAAATTACTATTCTCCACCTTAAGATAAGCAGTCTGATTCTGGGGATGAATTTTAAACATCATACCTACCATCTTGGTATACCAGGGCCATTCATACTCGGTATCGGATGCGCTGTGAATACCGACAAAACCCTTACCTGCCCGAATGAATTTTTCGAAGGCGGCCTGCTGTTCATCATTCAAAATATTGCCCGTGGTGTTCAGAAAAATAATAACAGCATAACCTTCCAGTGCCTTGTCATTAAAGATCGTTGCGTTCTCATGCCAGTCTACGGTAAAGTGATGTCGGTTTGCCAATTGACGAATGGCGGCTACTCCTTCATGAATGGATTCATGATGAAAGCCATCCGTCTTTGTGAAAAGCAAAGCCTTGAACTGCTGAGAGAAAGAAGCAGTGAAAACAAAAGACAGAAAAAGCAGCATTAAGGTCTTGATGGTTATTTTTTGCATGGTTGATATTGATTTGGTATTAAGTTAATATTTTCATGACAGGTGGAAGCCGTGGGTTTATATGAATGGTAAAATCAGGATGATCTTAGTGAAGCCACCTCCATCGATTTTCTGTTATAGCCAGTTTATCGGTGGGTAGTTTCCTAAATGGTAAGTATTATTGTTGTGGAATAAGACACTAATCTTAAGTTCATTATGAAAAATACAGTGTTGTTGTTAGTCATTACGATGATGTTACCCTCTCAATTATCGGCACAAAAAGGAAATAGCTTTGCTGTTCAAACCAAAGTTGAACAGGGTGTTGTCGAAGGGTTGTACGATACCAAAACTGGTCTTCAACTCTATTTTGGAATTCCCTTTGCAAAACCACCGGTGGGTGACCTGCGTTGGAAAGCACCTCAACCTCCTGATACCTGGAAAGGTGTTTTATCGACCAAAGACTTCGGCCCCAGGCCAGTTCAAGGCATCGTATTTGGCGATATGAATTCCCGTTCAAACGGCTTGAGTGAGGATTGTCTTTACTTAAATGTATGGACACCGGCCAAACGCAACACCACCGGGCTTCCCGTGTTGGTTTATTTTTTCGGAGGAGGTTTTGTTGCCGGTGATGGATCTGAGCCAAGGTATGATGGAGCCGCTATGGCGAAGAAGGGAATAGTGGTGGTTACAGTAAACTACAGGTTAAATATTTTTGGATTCTTTGCTCATCCTGAGTTAAGCAAGGAAGCGTCTTATAAAGCTTCCGGAAATTATGGATTGCTCGATCAGCATGCCGGATTAAAATGGGTACAAAAGAACATCGCAGCGTTTGGTGGTGATCCTAAGAAAGTGACGGTAGCCGGAGAGTCGGCCGGTTCCATTTCCGTGAGCGCACAGATGGCATCACCTTTATCTAAAAATCTAATTGCTGGTGCTATCGGAGAAAGTGGTGCCGCTATCAATCCAACATTGGCACCTGTGCCCTTGGCGGAAGCAGAGAAGACCGGACTAGAGTTTGCGGAAAATGCTGGCTATACCACGCTGGCACAACTAAGAGCCTTGAGCACGCGCGACCTCTACGAGATTTATCATGAATCGAAGCGCTTTGGATTTCCTACTGTCGTGGATGGATATTTTTATCCTAAAACCGTTCCTGAAATTTTCAATGCGAAAGAGCAGGCACAAGTACCGCTGTTGTTGGGTTGGAACTCGGCTGAAATTCCAGGCGGAGCATTCATGCAAGGATTGCCAGGCACCGAAGAGAATTTTGTTAAGAAAGTAAAGGAGGCATACCCTAACGACCACGCAGAGGTATTGAAACTTTATCCACATGCATCAGAAAAGGAAATTGAGTGGGCAGCCACGAACTTAGCTTCCGATCGCTTTATTGCCTACAGTACATGGAAATGGTTTGATCTTCACAGAAAGAACAGCAGCAAACCAGTCTATCGCTATTTGTATAGCAAACTAAGACCAGTGCTTGTGGATAAGAATTTATCATCCGGTCTGGCCGGAGGAACAGTGCAAGGAGGACCTAAAGTGGCAGAAGCTATTGGTGCTCCTCATGCTTGTGAAATTGAATATTGCATGGGTAATCTTGATCTGGTGAAGGATTATGCATGGACGAAAGAAGATTACACAGTCTCAGAAACGATGCTGAGTTACTTTGCTAATTTCATCATCAAGGGAAATCCAAACGGAGACAAACTTCCTGATTGGCCGGCAGCCGAAGCGAATGACACTACACCTCCGGTCATGATCATTGACACGCAATCAAAATCGGTTGATGCAAAAGACGATGCGCGTTATTTGTTTTTGGATAAAGCGTACAAGAATAATTGAGTTTGAATACATGGAAAGACACAGAGGGACACCGAGCTAAACTCAGTGTCCCTCTGTGTTTAATTTCTCTGTGAACTCTGTGGTAAAGAATCACCAAGTTTGATATTTACCCAACAACTTATCCAACGAGCGCTAACACATAATCATAGATAGCACTTACAAATCCAATCGCCACAATACCAGCGAAGCAAATGGAGAGTGCCAGCTTCTCATATCCGGTAGAGGCTAAATTAGGAATAGGAGTATCATTTTTATTAATGAACATGGCCTTCACCACGAGTAGATAGTAATAGAGTGATACAGTAGCATTCAACACCGCAATCAGAACAAGTATGTACATGCCTTTAGATGCGGCTGCTGTAAATAAAAAGAACTTACCAAAGAATCCGGCTACCGGAGGAATTCCTGCCAGGGAGAACAAAGCTAACAACATGATCAAACTCAATCTTGGATTTGTAGCATAAAATCCGTTGAAGTCCTCCATGGTTTCTTTGCCGGTGTTGTTGGATACAATGGAAAGTACACCGAATACGGCAAGATTTGAAAGTGAATAGATCAACATGAAGTACACAATGGTGTTTAATCCGAGAGCTTCGTTATTTACAAAACCCAGCATCATGAATCCGGCTTGTGTGATGGATGAAAATGCCAGGAATCGTTTCAGATTCTTTTGACGTAGTGCGAATAAATTACCAACAACCATGGTGGTTATCGATAGGAAGTAAGCGGTCATCGTCCACACTTTGGGTTGTGAACCGAACACACGATATAAGACTAACGCAAGCGTAAACAAGGCAGCGCCTTTCGAAACCACAGAGAAATAAGAAGTGACTGGCATGGGCGAACCTTCATACACATCGCCTGTCCATAGGTGGAAAGGAACCAACGAAAGTTTGAATCCTAATCCTGCAATGAAGAAGATCAGCGCCATGACAGACAATGTACTGGCATCCGTCAGTAAAGCCATTTCTGAAAAGTGAAGTGTTCCGTACATACCATACATCAGGGATAGCCCGAAGAGCAACACAGCAGATGATACAGCAGATGACATCAGTAGTTTAATGCCTGCTTCTGCAGAACGTCTGAGTTTTTTATCAAATGCTGCTAATATGGTAAGTGGGAGCGTTGCGAGTTCAAGTCCGAGGTAGAGCATCAGGAAATCCCCAGCTGAGATCATAAAATGCATGCCAATCAAAGTAGAGAAAATCAACAAGTAGAATGCACCGGTCTTGGATTGATTTTCTGGTTTATTCAACCATCCGGTAGATTGCAACAAAACAATTAATGTAGATACGTTAAGAATGTTCTTGAGAAGCATGCGCAAGGCATCGTTGATGTACATACTTCCAAACAGAGTTGTATTTTCAGAAGGAAAAAATCCGATAACGGTGATGATGGCAAAAAAGATAATGGTGAAGTTGATGACAGCTCGTTTATTCTCTTTCTCGGATAAATCGGCAATGAGTTGATACAAGACCATGAAGGTCAGCAAGACTTCGAGGCGCATGATGGATAGAGTATACCAGTTCATGATTTCAGTTCGTTAGGGTTTGAATCATCTGAGCAAGGGGTTCACGGATCAGGTCTGATAGCCAGAAAGGTGTCAGACCAATGATGGCGATAGCAACCACAAGGGTAACACCGCTTATTTTTTCAAACCATTGTGCATCCTTTAACTCGAGATAATGATTGTTGGTAATCGGACCGAGTAGTAAAGTTCCAACCACTCTTAAAATGTATACTGCGGTTATAACAATGGAAGAAATAGCCGTGATGGTTGCTACACGATGAAATATATCGGTATGCTGGAATGATCCAACAAAGATGGTCATCTCAGCCACGAAGCCACTTAATCCGGGTAAACCGAGAGAAGCCAAACTGGCAATCACGTAGATCACCGATAAGAATGGAATCACTTTCATCAAGCCTCCCATTTCATTAATCATACGCGTGTGCGTGCGACCGTAGATCATTCCAATTAAAGCAAAGAAGAGAGCAGTCATTAATCCGTGAGAGATCATTTGTAAGATGGCCCCGGTGGTAGCCGTTTCATTTATCATCAATAATGCGAAGAGCACCAATCCGCAGTGACTCACTGAAGAATAGGCATTGATATATTTTAAATCTTTTTGCCAGATCGCTCCAAACGCTCCATACACCACACTAATGGAAGTGAGTATGATAAATATCCAGGCTAATTCATGGGCAGCTTCAGGAAGTAAATACATCGCAACGCGAAAACATCCGTATCCTCCAAGTTTCATCAATACACCTGCGTGCAACATCGACACAGCAGTAGGAGCAGAGGCGTGACCATCTGGTGACCAGGTATGGAATGGGAACATGGCACCGAGTACACCAAAACCAATGAAGGTGAATGGGAAGAAAAAAAGTTGCGCAGCGAGTGGAATGTTAACTTTTGCGATTTCAGTAAGATCATACGTGAGTCTACCGCCATCAGGTGCAGAGTTGAAATAGATTCCCAACAATCCAACAATCAACAAAGCGGATCCACTCATCAACATCAGCGTGAGCTTCATGGCTGAGTATTCTTTTGGTCCGCTACCCCATAGACCGATGAGCAAATACATGGGGATCACCGCCATTTCATAAAATAAAAACATCGTGAACAGATCGAGCGATATAAAAAATCCGAATACTCCGCCAGCCAGAATGATGAGAGAAATGAAAAATTCTTTGAGTAAGTATTCTACTTGCCAGGAGGCGAATATTCCCGCAAAGGTTACAATCGCAGTTAGCATGATCATCGCCATCGAAATGCCATCGATTCCAAACTTCAGTTGGATGTTGAACGATTCGTACCACATCGTGGTGGATACAAACAACATGTCATCGGTGTTGCCTGCGTTGCGCTGCTGAAAAAAGAGATAGAGTAGAATAAAAACAAAGATCAGTTGTGCGCTCATGCCGATAGCCGAAACCACACGCACGTTGGTTACATCTTTTACGAAAGCAATACCAACTATCGTTAGCAGCGGAATGATCAATAAAATAAGTAGTGGGTTCATGATCGGTCGCTAGTTTAAATACATGACAAGAAATACCAAAAGCAAAACACCCGAAGTAAAATACCAGATGTACCATTGCACATGGCCGGATTGCATTTTCTTAATGGCACTTGAGAAATACACCGTAGTGTTTCCAATAAGATTCATTGTTCCATCCACAATGTAACGGTCGAACCAGGCAACAAGGCGTGCGATGAAATTGAAAATCACTTTGTGCGTGATAAACAGATATACTTCATCGATATAGAATTTGTGGAAGGTCATCGTATACAAACCTTTCAAGCTGTTGGCGATAGATTCCGGTTTTGAATTTTTCTTGAAGTAGAGCACGTAGGCTGCGCTGATGCCTATTACAGCTATGAGAATAGAAGGTGCAGCAATCATCCAGTGAAATTCGATATGCAATGGATTTCCATCGCTGGTTACTAAATCATGGAATGGAACGAATCCGGAGAAGACAGAAGCGACTGCAAGGAAGATCAAAGGAATCGTCATCGTGGCAGGAGACTCGTGAGGTGCATGATGATATTCTTGAGTGTGATTCCAGAATATACTGAAATATAAACGGAACATGTAGAAAGCAGTGATACCCGCAACCAACCATTGTACTGCAAAGATGATTTTGTTGTGTTCAAAGGCTGCCACTAATATTTCATCCTTACTGAAAAATCCAGAGAGTGGAGGTATTCCTGCAATGGTTAAACATGCAATTAAGAATGTAATGTGTGTAATGGGCATATACTTTTTCAATCCACCCATGTCGGTCATGAGATTACTGTGAACAGCATGGATAACGGAACCCGCTCCAAGAAAAAGTAATGCTTTGAAGAAAGCGTGCGTGAACAAATGGAACAACGAAGCCATATAACCTAAACCTTCCGATCCATAACCGGATACACCTAGCGCGACCATCATGTATCCAATCTGCGAAAGCGTAGAAAATGCAAGTACTCGTTTAATGTCAAGTTGCGTGCAGGCAATGATTGCAGCAAACAACGAAGTGAAACTTCCGATATACGCTATGACTTCGAGTGAATCCGGAGAGATGTAACTATAGAGTGGAAATAATCGGGCAACGAGATAAACACCTGCCACCACCATGGTTGCAGCGTGGATCAACGCTGAAACAGGAGTTGGACCTTCCATCGCATCGGGTAACCAGATGTGCAAGGGGAACATTGCCGACTTACCGGCACCACCCATGAAGATGAGTAACATCGCCCAGGGGGTTACAGATAATCCCATGAACACAGCCGTAGTAGGTTGTGTGATCACTGGTCCGTTTAAATCGGTAAGTTTTATGAAATCAAAGGTGTTGGTATAGAATGAGAGAATCAGAATGCCTAATAGAAATCCTAAGTCGGCAAAGCGTGTAACAATGAATGCTTTCTTCGCAGCCGCAACGGCTGAGGGACGTTCATAATAAAATCCAATGAGTAAGTAAGAAGATACACCTACCAATTCCCAGAAGATGTACATCTGGAAAATATTGGTGGCCAACACTAATCCCAACATGGCAAAAGTAAAGAGTGACAGGAATGCATAGTAGCGGGCAAATCCCTTTTCACCTTTCATGTAGCCTAAGCTATAGATGTGCACCATCAGTGACACCGTAGTAATCACCACCAACATCATTACGGAAAGTGGATCCAGTAAAATACCAATGTGAATGATGAGAGAGTCAGTGAATTGTAACCATAATAATTGAAATGCTTCAATCGCCTGAAAGTTTTCGCCAACACGATGACCAAAGTAATTAAAGGCAGTGAAGTACGATAGCAGCGTCATGACGAACAATCCTGAAGTGCCAAGCAATCCGGAAAGTTGTGGCTTCATTTTGTCACCTGTCAATCCGATAATGAGAAAGATCAGGATTGGGAGAAGTAGGATCAGTATCGTATATGAGTAATTCATAGTTCAAAATTTTAATTGACAATGAACAGTTGACAATTGACAGTAGTCTGATTGTTAATTATCCGTTGTTTATTATCCATTGAATTCAATATTTAAGTTCATCAACATCGTCCACACTTACGGTGTTAAACTTTCGGTAAATATTAATGATCAGCGCTATGGCGATGGCAGCTTCGGCAGCGGCAATGGCCATCACAATCAATGCGAAGAAGTGTCCTTCCAGCCTGTTAGGAAACAGGTAGTGGTTGAAGGCTACGAAGTTGATGTTCACGGCATTCAACATGAGTTCAATGCCCATAAGCATCGTGATCAGATTTCTGCGGATGAGCACGCCCATCAATCCGACAAAGAATACAATCGTGCTGAGTACAATCATATAGTCGAGTGGTATTTCTGCTTGCAGGTTCATGTTCTTGGTTTTTCCAGGATAACTATGAGATTAACTAATGAGGACATCAATGATATGTCTGCCCCCCGGTCTGTGTCCTCACAGACCGAAATCTCTCTCATGGTCTGTGAGGACACAGACCATGGTGTGAAAGACATATGCCATGTTGCGAAAGACACTGACCATGATGTTGATACTATTTCTCCAGAAGTTTGGTTCATACTTTCTTTTTTTGTGCGATAAAGATGGAGCCAACCAAAGCCGCTAATAACAGAACACTGATGACCTCGAAGGGTAAGGCATATCCATGTGATCCGGTATCCATTAATTGAAGACCAATAGTTCGCATGTCTGTACCAACCCTTGTCTCTGTTGATGGCTTGAATGTAAATTGTAGGATGGTAATCGAGGATAGTGCAATGCCTGCAGTCGCAGTAATGCCACTGGCTAACAGGTGACTTCCTTTTGGTGCCTGCAGTTTACTATCAATCTGACTCGTTAAGAGAATGGAGAAGATGATCAACACGACAATACCTCCGGCATACAACATCAATTGCACGGCAGCTAGAAACTGGAAGTTCATCATGTAATACAAACCTGCCATGGCTACGAGTACAAAGAGCAAGTATATCGCAGCTCGCAAAATTCTTCTGCTGAAAATGGAAAGGATGGAGAAAACTACAATGGCAGCAGCGAGGATAAAGAATATGATTTTGGGGCCTGTCATTCTTTCATTGCTTTAGAGGATGAGCCTGGTTTGTTCAGCACTTTCGTGAGTTTGCTTCTGTCGAAAACAGCGTGTTCAAAGTCCTGATCGAATCTTAAGGCGAACTCATCGCAGGATGGGACGCACAGTCCGCAGAACGAACAGGTCTCCAGGTGATAAACATATTTGTTTAATACTTTTTTGGTGCGGCCATCAGCGCCTTCTACTTTTTTGTAGATGATTTCAATGGAGCCATTAGGGCATCTGCGTGCGCAGGTATTGCACACATTGCAGTAGTGCTTATTATTTTCATCGTGAATCAACTGCAACTCACCTTTGAAGTTATCGAACATCTTCAACGTTGCCCTATTCTCTGGATATTTCTGTGTGACAACCGTACTTGGTTTTATGAAATACGATCCGGTTACTTTCATGCCGCGTGCCAGTGAGGTGACACCGTCATAGATGTCATAAAAGTATTTGCCTATAGCTTTTATCGTTTTCAAAAGTGCCATTTCATGAGGGTTAAGAATGCGATAAGAATTAAGTTCATAAGATTAACTGGAAGGAGATATTTCCATTCCAGCGCCAATAGCTGATCAATGCGCAAGCGGGGGAAGGTCCATTTGAACCACATCATCAGGTAAATCACAAAAGCGGTTTTGCCGAAAAACCAGAACACGGGAGGAATGAAATCCATTACCGTGTTGAATGCTCCCCACTGAAATAAATGGAAGGGAAGCCATCCGCCAAGGAATAGCGTAGTAGCAACCGCAGCGATGATGAACATGTTCATGTATTCTGCTAAGAAGAAGAACGCGAATTTGATACCGGAGTATTCGGTATGAAATCCAGCTGTTAATTCTGATTCAGCTTCCGCTAAGTCAAAAGGTCCACGGTTTGTTTCAGCAGTTCCTGCAATCAGAAAAATGACAAACGCAATCATGGCCGGAATATGCCCTTTGAAAATCCACCAGCCATCTTGTTGTGAAGCGATGATTTCAGAGAATTGCATAGAACCTGCAAACGTAATGATACCAAGCAATGCTAATCCAACAGACAATTCATAACTGATTACTTGTGCACCACTACGCATGGCACCAATCACAGAATATTTGCTGTTACTGGCCCATCCTGCAATGAGAATTCCAATCACACCCATGGAAGAGATGGCGAGGATATAAAGGACACCAATATTCAGATCAACGGCTTGCAATCCTTTGGCAAAAGGAATCGCACCAATTGCCATGATGGAAGCTACGATAACAATGAACGGAGCGATATTGAATAAAAGACTGTCGGCATTGCGGATGTAGATTAACTCCTTCAAAAGAAGTTTGATCAAATCGGCAATGGTCTGGAAAATTCCTCCGGGGCCAACACGATTTGGACCCATACGGTTTTGCATGCGTGCGCAAATTTTTCGCTCTGCATACACCAGGTATAGTCCTAACACGGCATAGAAAAGTAAAATACCAACACCCAGCAATATCATGGAAATCAATCCTGCCCAAATGGGAGAAAGATTCTCATTGAGGTAGCCGTTGATGGATTCGTTGAGTGGTGTGAAGTCGTACATACAATTAACGGTCTATGTCAGGTATAACTAAATCGAGCGAACCACTGATGGCAACGAGGTCGGCAATCTTATGACCCTTGGCGAGTTTATTGATAACAAACAGGTTCGAAAAATTCGGAGTCCTGTAATGAACACGAGCAGGAGATGGTCCGCCATCACTCACGATATAAACACCTAATTCACCACGCGCTGTTTCTACACGTTGATAGTATTCTCCCTTTGGTGCTTTCACGGCTTTCAACTCCAGCATGGTTGGTCCTTGCGGGATGTTATCAACCAGCTGTTCCAGAATATTTAATGACTCCCACATTTCTTTGATGCGCACCACATAGCGTGAATACGTATCGCCATCCGGCAACGTGATTTCATTGAACTTCACAACGGGATAAGCGCTGTACGGTGCAATCTTTCTGATGTCGCAAGAGAAGCCTGAGCCACGACCGCTTGGGCCTGTCACTCCATAATCAATCGCATCCTCTTTACTCATGACACCAATACCTTTGGTACGTTCGCGGAAGATGATGTTGCCGGTGAGCAACTGATCGTATTCAGGAAGTTTCTTACGGAAGTAGGTGATGAATTCTTTTATACGTTTCTGAAAGTTGGGATGTACATCGGCCATCAATCCTCCGGGTGTGATAAAGCTTTGAGTCAATCTACTGCCGGTAGTTTCTTCGAAGATGTCAAGTATATGTTCCCGATCGCGCAAACCATAAAAGAAGGTTGTCAATGCACCTAAGTCCATACCGAAAGCACACCACCATAATTGATGTGAGGCAATGCGTGTGAGTTCAGCAAAAATAGTCCGGATGTATTTTACACGATCACTTACTTCCACACCCATCGCATTCTCAACACAAAGGGCTACGGCTTCATTGTTGATGTGTGCGGAGAGATAATCCATCCGATCTGTTAAGTGAACAAGTTGCGGATAGGTGAGGGCTTCACTCATTTTCTCAATGCCGCGATGAATGTAGCCGCAATGAGGTCTCAGGTATTTTATTTGTTCGCCCTGAAGACAAACTTCAAAACGCAACACACCATGCGTTGATGGGTGCTGAGGGCCCATGTTAATGATGTACTCTTCAACCTCACCCCCGTCCCCTCTACGGAGGAGAGGAGTGGAGTTCATTTCGATATCAAGTAGTGTGTCTTTCATAGGTCAACGTTCAAAAATGAAAGAATCTTTATAGTCTTTGCGCAGCGGATAACCTACCCACTCATCATCCAGAAATAATCTGCGCAGGTCAGGATGATTTTCAAATTTGATTCCGAACAAGTCGAATACTTCGCGTTCAAGGTATTCAGCGGCACTCCATAAATCACTCAAGGTAGCTACCATTGGATTTTCATTATTGGCAAGAATAACTTTCAATACAACTGTGTGGTGGTATTCCGTAGAGGTAAGGTGATAGATTACGTTCAATCCATCTTTACGATCTGTAGCGGTTAGGCTGAACAGATAATCCATTTTGGTTTGTGGATTTTCTTTTAATGTCTTTGCTACTTCATGAAGCTTTTCTGCCGGAAGGATGAACTCAGGGTACTGCTTGCTGATTCCAGGTTTTTGATCAGGAACCAGTACAGTTATTAAGGTGGTTAGCTCTTCGGTTTGCATTCTCCTTCTTCATTTAATGGTTCTTGAACGGCTTCCGTAGGCTCTCGATACCTGGATTGATCGGCTGTCGTGCTATCAATATGATGACTGATCAATTCAACGCCCGCCTCTTTAGCGATAGTTTGCATTTTGATCTTTCGTTGCAACTGCATCACTCCATATAATAATGCCTCAGGTCGGGGAGGGCAACCAGGTATGTAAACATCCACAGGAATGATCTGATCAACACCGCGCACAACAGAGTATGAGTTATAATAAAACGGCCCACCCGAAACAGCACACGCCCCCATGGCTATCACATATTTCGGATCGGCCATCTGATCATAAAGTCTTTTAAGTACTGGTGCCATTTTTTTGACAATGGTTCCGGCAACGACAATCACATCAGCTTGCCGTGGTGAGGCGCGATACACTTCAATACCAAAGCGCGCAAAGTCATGTCGTGGTGCACCAGTCGCCATCATCTCAATGCCGCAACAACTCGTTGCAAATGTGAGCGGCCAAACTGAATTGGATCGACCCCAGTTGATAATATTGTCAAGCGTTGAAACGATCACAGGACTTCTGGATCTTTTAAGTTCCTCCAATGTTTCGTTGTCGTTAAACTCATCGTAGGGTATTGATTTTATATCTGGTTTCATCTTGGTCATTTATTATTGCCTACTGCTTTTTTGCCTACTGCCTACTTGCATTTAACACTACTCCCACGTAAGTGCGTTTTTCTTCCATGCATAGAGTAAGCCTAACCCCAGCACGATGAAGAAGATGAGTATTTCAATAAATGCGGTAAGACCAATCTCGCGCATCACCACTGCCCACGGATAAATGAAAACCGTTTCTACATCGAAGATGAGGTAGATGATGGCGTATAAATAATAGCCCACATGAAACTGAATCCAGGTGGGTCCTTCGGTGGGTATTCCACATTCGTAGGGTTCTGATTTGACCAATCCAGGCACACTGGGCGCAGCGTAATAGGCGAAGGCAATAGCGCCTCCCACTAAAACGGCAGCGGTAAGAAAGAAGGTGAGTAATGCGTAGGGTTCCATAATCTCGGGTCGAAAACGCTTATGATTTCTGCGTCTTTGATGAGTTAAAGGAACACCCTAAATCATAAATTGAGTATGATTAAACTTAATCAAAAAGGTGACTTTTGTCAGTTTATATTTATTTCCCTTTTGCCACTGATTCACAGATTTAACTATTTACATTTTAATCAGTGAATCTATGGCAAAGAAATCAGCTCTGCCCCCTCAATATTCTCACCACTTCTTCATCTACCCGCTTTGGTTTCATAGTATCACCATCCAGCATGCACCAGGTTGTTTTTGCTTTCGCGATAAGCTTTCCTGTTGTTGAATGGGTAATTTGAACAAAACGTTCGGAGCGGGCACCATTGGATTCACCTACCCAGGTAACAGCAATCAACACGTCACCTTCCAATGCTGCACTTAGATAATCAATCTCATGTCGCAGTACAACCCACACATACTTTTGTTTTATTTCGGATGAAGCCAGCGAATCCCAGTGGGCAGCAGCTACCTCCTGCACCCATCGCACATAAACCACATTATTTACGTGGCCTAATTCATCAATGTCATTTTTGGTAACATTGATGGAAATGCAAAAGTCTTTTTCGTTGGGATGAGGGTTCATTTTTATTGATATAGCATGATACAATATAAACGTTTCAGCTGATTTACTTCAATCAATTGATCATGTGCCTGCATGAGTTTGCAATAGGTTTGACCCCGAAAGGCAATGTCATTAAGTTAAAGATCATACAATGCGAAAAAAACTAACCACGGAGAAATCGCGGAGAAACGCCATACAGAAATCACAGAAATCAAGCTCTTTGTCTCTCTGTGTGGCATTTCTCGGTGACCTCAGTGGTAAAAAATCGCCATTGGCACTCCTAACTTATTGACATTGCCCGAAGGGGTCATAGGTTTATAGAAATCTTACATGTTATAAACATGCGACCCGATGGGGTCGAACTATTATTAGGTAGATATGCAGATGTGTTTAGGGCGATTCACCAAATTGATCATTTTTAGGCTAAAATGACTTTGCCTAACTTATTGTATCTTGCAAGATCAAATGGCCCAATGCCATTGTTTTTTAGACTTATTATAATACTTACAATTTGACATTTCACGATTTTAAATTCCACCCGCGCTTACTTGACGGGCTGGACTCCATGGGATTCTCGAAGCCCACACCAATACAGGAACAAGCCATACCGGTTATCCTGGATAAAAGAGACCTCATTGCCTGCGCACAAACGGGCACTGGTAAAACGGCTGCTTATGTGCTTCCGATATTGAATAATATAGTTGATTCAGAGAAACGGCATCTTAACACTGTTATCATTGCGCCAACGCGCGAACTAGCGCAGCAAATCGATCAGCAGATAGAAGGCTTCTCCTATTTTTTGGGAGTGAGCTCCATTCCAATTTACGGTGGTGGCGATGGCGCTACATGGGATCAGCAGAAGCGCGCGATGGAAGGAGGAGTGGATATCATCATTGCAACGCCAGGAAGACTTCTTGCGCAGATTGCCATGGGCACCATAAAATTTGATCACGTAGAACACTTGGTGTTGGATGAAGCCGATCGCATGCTCGACATGGGTTTCTATGAGGATATTTTGCGTATCATCAAAGAGCTTCCGGCAATCCGGCAAACACTATTTTTCTCGGCTACCATGCCTCCGAAAATCCGTGCACTGGCGAACCGCATTTTGAAAGATCCTGTGGAGATCAACATAGCAATCTCAAAACCGGCCGAAGGAATTTTGCAGCAGGCCTACATGGTGCACAATGAGCAAAAGGAAAAACTGATTGACTACCTGTTGAAAGACAAACAATTCAATAGTGTATTGATCTTTGCGTCCACCAAAGAAAATGTAAAGAAACTCGATCGCAACCTGCAACGACTGGGCTTGAAAGTAAAAGCCATTCACTCCGACCTTGAACAGAATGAACGTGAAAACGTGTTGAGAGAATTCAAGAACAAACAGCTTACAATTTTGATTGGTACTGATGTGCTCTCGCGCGGTATTGATGTAGAGGGAATTGATCTGGTCATAAACTTTGATGTGCCGCCCGATCCGGAAGATTACATTCATCGAATTGGAAGAACAGCACGAGCAGCCACTACGGGCACGGCTATTACTTTTATCAATGATATGGAACAACGCAAGTTTTTCCGCATTGAAAGTTTGATTGGAAAGGAAGTTCCCAAGATGCCAATGCCTGTAGAATTAGGTGCAGGCCCGGTATATAATCCTGAGGCAAGAACACATTCGAATAGCGGAGAAGGCGGTAAAGGTAAAGGGAGAAGTTCAGGAAAACATGGCGCGTTTAAAGGTAAGAGGCGCCCGGATCAACGACCGCGCTCTTAAATATATTTTTGTTATCAACTGAATCTATCATCCTTAGTTTATTGAAGGGTGATTATTTTTTTATCAAGGCGTTAATCATCTCCGTAAAGTAACTACCATAATAAGGCCCCACCCAGTTCAACGTCATCACCTCTTCTTTTTCCAGCGTCTCGTAATGTTCATCTTCGGTGATGTAGCCGGCATAGTCGCCATTGAAACTGGTGATGATTACTTTTTTATTTTGTTGAGCCGCGACCTCAGTAATATGGTTTACAAAAATTTCACCTGAGAAATCACACGGTGTGCCAATAAGGATAATGTCATTAAGTTGAAGGTATGTGAGCTCTCCTTGCAAAGGATTCACCAACAAGGAGAAAATCCAGTTGCGCAGTTTCCAGTCTTTGGTGATTCTTAATTGTGAAGGACCAAATTGTATGGCAATGTGTGCAGCAATCAACGTTACCGAATCGTTTTTTTGTAATGAGGGTGCCGCTATAATTTTTTCACTCAACACTTCTCCTGCCTTTGCCACCAGATCAAACTCTCCTGCACTTATGCCTGCCAGCCGATGACTGCCCACCATACCTGCCATAAATACGCCAAATGAATTCGTTGACTTCTTCAGAGAATCCATCACAGCAGCTGGATAATCACCCGATAGGATTTTGCTTTTTTTACTGATGCTGGTGGCATGAGCACTGAATGAAATAAGGTGTGCTGTTGTACTATCTTGTCTTGTAAATTTCAATCCGCGAAGCATACCATCATGTGGAGCGCCAGGCTTCAAGCGGTTCTCTGTATATTCATGTGCGTCAGCTTCCCAATAGGAAAGCGAGACGGGTTGTATTTTACTTTCAATTTCTTCGATCGCTGCAGTAATTTTATTAGCGGTTTCCTCTACCCAACTATCATTATAGCTACCCAATACCACATTGCCAACAGTACTATCATGCCAGCAGCCTATGCCGTTGTGTGTGTGTGTGGCACTGAGATAAAGGAATGGTTGCTCTTTACCTTCCCCAAAACGCTCAAGAAGTTTTTGTTTTAATGCAGGAGGAAACAAGAGTAGGTCAACGCTGATCAGATAGCAAGGCTTGTTTTCATTGCTGAGCACAATGATTCTTGCATATAGACTATCATGTACCATTTCGAAATTATCACGAATGAGGTATCCTGCCATTTGCATCGGATGATCAGGCGTGATGGCAACTTTTTTCCATCCTGCATACAATGTTCTTTTGACTTGTGATTTTTCAAATTGTAAACTGTCCAGTTGCGCATGCATTTCCCGATAGAAGGATTGATCCGAAAGGGGAGTGCGGTCGATAGGACCAACCAATGCAAACAAAATCCCGACCAGAATGGCAATGGTGATCAATGATCGTTTTATCCAAACGTTCATAACGTTAAGGAAGTTTGTGACCCTGACACGCGAGTAAGAGCTAATTCGAAAACGAAGGACTGCCTACAATAATCCATATGGCAAATTAGGTGTCTTTTTTAATTGTTGCTCATGCAAACTACAATTAAATTGAATTTTGCTTTGGATCACATACCTACAGCAGAATAAAAAACTTACGCGCTGTGAAGATAATTCTGTGTAGTCTGCCACTCATTCATTTCACGAATCATCGCTTCCTCGCGTGGTGTTAATGAAGTATTTTTTTCTTGCTGGCGTTGCAGTTCCTCGAGGCTACTAAAAAACTGTAAACGATATTTGAATACGATTTTGCCTCCGATTGCTTTCTTAAGATCACGCAAGGGAAGACTGTCATCGATCCAGAATAGACTCACGTCTTGTTCATTACCGGTGCTTCCGGGCATGAAAGGAAAGTCAGAATCTTCCAAACTTTCTAAGACGTCTTCTTTAAATCCGGCTTTACCAGTAATATATAGTGTATTCCAACTCATATGTTTTTCTTTTCTAGCTCCCAGCTGTTGTAAATTAATTCCGCGTTGTAGACGATTTACAGAATAAAACTTGGTGCCGCTTCAGTTTAAAAAATTATTATTTGCTTTGCGACATACAGCACTAGCTGTGAGTTGACAAGATAACGAAATGTGTTCAGATAAGTTTCAAATTATCTGCGTGCTTATGATCCTAGGCAATTGAGGCTCATGAATTTCAAATGTATTAAGACTACTCATTCATCCACACCAGAAACGATACCATCACCAACTGATCATTTAGATATTGAATGATTGGCTCTTCCGGATCGAACTGATTACCATATTTTTTTCGGATGGCTTTGAGCTCATCATCCGTTACCCACTCTGTGGCAATCAGTTTGTGAGTGGGATCAACTCGCTTCTTAATGGTGACCAAAATTCGTTTCATATCCTTTGGATTATAATCAAGACTACGACATTATAAATGCCCAAAGAATGACTTTTGTCAGGAAGTATGATAACGAGCTAAAATTGAAAGCAATTATTTCACGTGCGCCCAGTTGATGCCCACCTTAATGCGATATAACTGCATTTCAGAAATGCCATACTGTTTGGCAATTACTTTCATGCGCAGTTTCCCATCCTTCAATTTGCGCTTAATCACTTTTACTTTTTCGGTTGTGAGTTTATGTCCCTTACCAGTGAATTCAGCACGGGTTTTCTTGTAGTTAGGATCCTCCAGCATATGAGCACCCCATGTTTCGCGAGTGGCCCATTTCAGGTTTTTGTATTTATTGTTTTCTTTTTTGTAATCGAGGTGAATGACATACTTGTATGCGCTTGAAGGACGCTTGCAAAAATGTTCGGCAACCAGCCTGTGAATGAAAAATGCTTTGCCTTTTCCGTTCTTACGGAGGTTGACACCAGGGTATTTTCCTATGTAACTATAGCGCAGAAAATAACCAAAGTCAAAGTCATCCCAGTAGGCGATGGCTCTTCCGAAATTAGAAATGGCATAACGTTGGCCGTCCGCACCTTTGTAGCCTTTTACTGATACCCATTTTTCTGTTGGGTGGAAGGTGAGTTTACGAGGTTTATGTTTAGTGTGCATAAGAAGGAAGGTTTTAAATTATGAAGGTAGTTTAAGCAAATTTACCAAGAGATGGAGACAAATGCTATCAATTGTTGATGATGTTTTGTTTGAAGGTTAAGAGTGGTAAATATTTTGCCAGTTAGCCCAAATGGCAAAGATGCTTTCAAGTAATTGCATTATCCGATTCCTTTTGCCAACTTGAAATGTTTGGGCCACTCTTCCTTATTCATGGGTATTATTAAAGTTCCACGTATGGTCATGATCATATTGGCCATGTTTTTTGTGGTACTAATGCATTCCTGCAACGATGCGAGCCTACAGAAGGATAACGGCACGTTCGGCCTCATACAATCCAACATAGTAGATACATCGTGTGCCATAAACGGATGCCATCTTTCAAAAAGCGATCCCACTTTTTTGCAACATGGCCTGGTATTTGAAAAATCAGTGGCCTATGAGAATCTGGTAAACGTAGTGCCAAGGAATCAAAATGCAAGAACTGATGGGATGTTGCTGGTAAAGCCATTTGCCTCAGACCTGAGCCTTCTTTTTCATAAGATTCATTCCAATTCAGATGCACATCATAGCAGTGACTATGGTTTGCCAATGCCACTCGGTCTTGAGCTGCTCTCGCAAGGGCAGGTAGAATTTATCAGGCGCTGGATTGAAGCTGGTGCTCCACGTGAAGGAACGGTGGTAGATGACATCAGCCTGCTGGATGACACCACGCTCCAACCCGAGGATTTTGAGCCATTGATACCACCAGCCTCCGGCATCCAAATTAACCTTGAGAAGTTTGAAGTGGCCCCCAATTTTGAACGTGAATTTTTTGTCTACAAGAAATTGGACAATGCCGAAGATATATACGTGAACCGCGTTGAAATAAAAATGCGTCAAAACAGTCATCACTTTTTGATGTATGATTTCAATAATGAAATTCCTACCATGCCAGCTTTAGATGTTGTGCGTGACATTCGAAATACGGATGGGTCCATGAATTACAAGAACATGACTCCGATGCTTTTTCATGTGTATGTGACAGGCGCTCAAACTCCCTATATGGATTACCAGTTTCCTGAAGGGGTGGCATTGAAGTTTCCAGCCGGTGCAGCCCTCGACTTTAATTCCCATTACGTAAACAAACAGGATGTGCCCCTGCAAGGGGAGGTGAATGTGAATTTACACACCTTGCCTGCCGCTTCTGTTCAAAAAGTGGCTGAAACATTAAACCTCGGAAACACGAATTTCAGTTTGCCCCCCAATCAAAAGACAACTATTTATAAAACATTCACGGTGAATGTGAAAACATATGTCTTTGCGCTTACTTCCCATACCCACCAACTGGGTGAAAAGTTTATCATCAAAATAGCTGGAGGCACACGTGAGGGAGAGACTGTATACACCAACACCGATTGGCATCATCCATCCATTGTAAATTTTTTAAGCCCAATCATTCTTAATCCTGGCGAAGGGCTTTCGTCTGAGATCACGTATAACAACACAAAATCCAAACCGGTGTATTTTGGATTGACCAGTGAGGATGAGATGGGAATTATTTTTGGCTATTATTACGAGGAATAGATATCCAGCTACATTTACCTGCTATCCCATTGTTATTTCGTAGTTCTGGATTTTTATGTATTTACGCGGCTTATTGTTTTAATGAAATTCTCAGGAGCTGCCTTTTTTTTGATTCTCTTCACGGCTGGTTTGGCATTTGGCCAGTCAGTCAGACCAGTCTTTCATATTAAGAGGGCCAACAGTCCCATTAGAATAGACGGAGTGATCGATGAAACCGCCTGGAGTGAAGCGGAGATGGTTGATGAGTTATGGCAACAATTTCCCAGCGACACGTCAAGGGCAAAATCTCACACCGAATTTCGTGCTACATATGATGATGACTTTGTGTACTTCAGCGCCATTGCGCGAGATAATGTGAAAGGTGGGTATGTGATTTCCTCTTTACGGAGAGATTTTCGTGGCCCTGGTTTGGATGGTGTATCCGTGATTTTGGATCCTTTTCAAGACGTAACCAATGGTTTCTTTTTTGGCGTGAGCCCTGCCGGTGTTCAACGCGAGGGATTGATAGCCAATGGCTACCTGAAACGCGATGATATGGATCTTTCATGGGATAACAAATGGTATTCAGAAACCAGAATTGAAGATGGATATTGGGTGGCCGAATTTGCAATCCCCTTTAAAACGTTGCGTTTCAAAGCAGGTAGCAAACGCTGGAATGTAAAGCTGTATAGGTCAGACAGCAAAGAAAATGAGCGGGTGATTTGGCCATTGACGCCCCGTTTTTTCGAACCAGGCAATCTTAATTATACCGGTGAGATGATGTGGGAAGAAGACCTCGCCAAGCCGGGCCCCAATATCTCCATTATCCCTTATGCAGCGGCACGCGTGTCACAAGACTTTCAAAATTCAACGCCCCGTAAGGCGAGTGCTGACTTTGGGGGAGATGCAAAAATCGCCATTACACCTTCTATGAATCTTGACCTGACGGTAAACCCGGATTTCTCGCAGGTAGAGGTTGACAAACAAGTGACTAACCTTGATCGCTTTGAATTATTTTTCCCCGAACGCAGGCAATTCTTTCTGGAGAATGCGGATTTGTTTTCATCCTTTGGTCATATTTATGCCCGTCCTTTTTTTTCGAGGAGAATAGGAGTGACCCGTGACCCAACGACAGGGCAGAACATTCAGAATAAAATTTCTTTTGGTGCACGTCTTAGCGGAAACCTAAATAAATACTGGCGCCTGGGTTTGTTGAACATGCAAACCGCTGAAATCAAAGAGTCCAACATTCCTTCCTTCAATCATACGGTGGGCACCGTGCAACGAAGAATCGGCACGAACTCAAACATCAGGGCCATATTCGTAAATCGTCAGTTGTTTAGTAACGATACGCTGGACTTCAAGCTGGGTGGCTATCAATATAATCGTGTGGCTGGTTTGGATTACAATTATAATTTCAAAAACAATAAGTGGACAGGCACTGTGTTCTTTCATAAGCAATTTACGGAAGAGAAGCAGGGCAAAGAATTTGCGCATGGCTACAGCCTTATCTACAGCACAAGAAATCTAAATCTAAACTGGTATCATCAGATCATTGGGCAAGGGTATAATCCTGCCGATGGTTACGTACCACGCAGTGGATATAAGCGAATATCTCCTTCTGGTGCCTACTACTTTTATCCTAAATCAAAAGTGATCAATAGTCATGGGCCTACTTGGGATTTAGCTTTTATATGGGATGACCTATATGGCTATACCGATCATGAATTAGTTGGTGGCTATGCAGTCACTTTCCAAAGTCAGGCAATTCTGCAACTGAAAGCGAAAAATACATACATATACTTGTTCAAAGATTTTGATCCTACCAACTCACCCGCTGAGGACCATGCAGTGAAGCTGCCGGCCGGCACGGATTATAATTATTCAGATGTGTCACTGTCTTATATTTCTGATCCTCGAAAGCCATATACGTTTGAATTCATTGCTCTGCTTGGGCAGTATTATAATGGTACCCGAAAAGGGATAACAGGCACATTTAACTATCGCTATCAGCCCTATGGTGTCTTTTCTCTGGATTTGAGTGTGAATCGAATTCAATTGCCAGAACCCTATACCAGCACTAACATTTATTTAGCAGGTCCGAGATTTGATTTCACACTGACACGATCTGTATTTTTTACCACCTACTTTCAGTATAACAGCCAATACAAAAACGTAAATATCAATTCACGTTTTCAATGGCGCTTCAAGCCGGTGTCGGACTTGTTTATTGTCTACACCGACAATTACTATTACACGTTTGATGACGTTCGTACGTATTCAAACTTCACACCTAAAAACAGGGCACTGGTAGTGAAGTTGACCTATTGGCTGAATATGTGATTACACCTTTATATCATTAAACTGAGCACAGGCATATCTGTTTTGAAAAGCATGGTCTCAGCAATACCTATCTGATAGTATTTTTTGTTTTTTCTATTGTGTGTGGTAAGCGCCAATATCTTTGTTTTTATTTTCCTCGATACATTGAGAATACCTTGATCTTTATAATAGTCGTTGTGAATAAAAAGTTTGTGCTTTCTGGGATTGATGATTCTCTGCAACTTTTTAATTCTTTCTTCAATGGTGAAGCTATCAGTAAATTCTGCCGGGGTATTAATGTAGGCAAAGTCCAGCTTTGCATTTATATCTTCTGCAAATCCACACACTGCCTTAACTGATTTCTTTACGCTATCTGCAGCGAAATCAGAGGCATAAAGAATTTTATTTAATGATTGTGGCTTAAAGTTTTTCTTGACGGATAAAACAAGACAGCCTGCATCTCTGATCACTTTTTGAGCTGTGGAACCAAGGAACAATTGAGGTGATTCACTTATGCCATGTGCACCCATAATGATCAGATCAATTTTATAGGCTTCTGCATATTCTAAAATCGTTTTGTAAGGAACACCAGCAAATATTCGAGGAACAACCGTTAAGGATTCGAATATAGGAAGCTTGGCAAAACTCTTCGCTTCTAATTCAGCTTCGGCAATTTTGTTTTGAATCTCCGGGTTTCGGTTTTGTTGGGCTTCTGATAAAGTCTCCCAATCTTCAGGGGCTTTCACAATGTGAACCAGGTGAATAGTGGCATCACACTTTTTAGAAATAAAACAACCTGTGCGCGCAGCACTGAGTGAATGCTGCGAAAAATCGATAGGAATAAGAATATTTTTCATTGCCTTTTGTAATTACTTGCTGCACTAATATTAACCTCATTACTTGAGCAAAAATCTGATTGCAATCACTCCATGAGGTGATATTTATCAATCTTCGGTTTTCATAGTGAATGTCTTATTGCTAAGAATCAATAGAATGACTGCCGATTATCAGAAAGACATATGAATCGGATGGAATTTTGAATATTTTTCTGTCTGGATATCCAACTACCTAATGAAAAAAATCATTTTTCTTCTTCTCATATCGGGCACGCTGACTGCCCAGCCATTTACCAAAGATGAAATTGCCCGCTGGCAAAAGCAGGCCACCAGGGTTACCATCATCCGCGACCAGTGGGGTATTCCTCATGTTTATGGAAAGACAGATGCGGATGCGGTTTTTGGATTTCTTTACGCTCAATGTGAAGATGATTTTGAAAGAGTTGAACTCAATTATATTACTGCCATGGCCAGGCTTGCCGAAGTGGAAGGTGAATCTAAATTGTATGAAGATTTACGAATGCGACTTTTCTATGATACTGCACAGGCCATATCGATTTACAACCAAAGCCCGGCCTGGCTTAAAAAGTTATGCAATGCATTTGCTGATGGAGTGAATTATTATTTACACACGCATCCGCAGACAAAGCCTAAATTACTTCATCGCTTTCAACCCTGGATGCCGATGCTGTTTTCCGAAGGAAGTATCGGTGGAGATATTTCAACTATTTCTGTGAATAGAATAACGGCATTTTATAGTTCCAATAATACGATTAACAAGGTCGAACAAGAAGATCACAATCCCGAACCGGAACCACGCGGCTCAAATGGCTTTGCCATAGCGCCCTCAAAGAGTGCGAGTGGAAATGCGCTATTGCTCATAAACCCTCACACCTCATTTTATTTTCGCCCGGAAGTTCATGTTGTAAGCGAGCAGGGATTAAATGCGTATGGGGCTGTTACTTGGGGCCAGTTTTTTGTTTACCAGGGATTCAATGAGAATTGTGGTTGGATGCACACCACCAGCGGAGCAGATGTTATTGATGAGTATAAAGAAACGGTCATCAAACGAAATGATTCATTGTATTATCAGTATGGAAATGAATGGAAGTCTGTTCGCTCAAAAAAAATCATATTGGCTTATAAAAACGGAGCCGGGTTGAGCCATCGTGAGTTCACTTTATTTTATACCCATCATGGTCCTGTTGTTGCCAGGCAAGGCGA
This sequence comes from Cyclobacteriaceae bacterium, assembly GCA_043774745.1. Taxonomy (GTDB): domain Bacteria; phylum Bacteroidota; class Bacteroidia; order Cytophagales; family Cyclobacteriaceae; genus ELB16-189. Next base: position 24,922 of record JAYVTC010000122.1, read on the forward strand.
TCAATGGATCACGGTTAAGCTGATGCACGAACCACTGAAGGCACTAACGCAATCATACATGCGCACCAAGGCCAGGGATCTTACCAGTTTTGAAAAGACGATGGAGTTGAAAGCTAATTCCTCAAACAATACAGTGTTTGCTGATGGGAAAGGTAATATTGCCTACTGGCATGGAGATTTTATGCCAAAGCGTGATCCACAATTTAATTGGGGTGCACCGGTGGATGGCAATAATCCTAAAACAGAGTGGAATGGGTTACATTCACTTGAAGAAATTGTGCATATATACAATCCTGCCAGCGGATGGATCCAGAACTGTAACGCTACACCATTTACCGTGTCGGGCGAAAATAGTCCTGATAAAAGCCGTTATCCAAACTACATGGCACCGGATGCTGAAAATCCTCGCGGTATCAATGCGGTTCGGGTTTTAAAAAGAGAGAACTCTTTTACCTTGGATAAGTTGATTGGAGCTGCCTATGATCCACACCTGGCGGGCTTTGAAGAACTTATTCCTGCATTGGTGACCGACTATGAAAAAGTTTCGAAGTTGGATGATGCTATTATTTCTAAATTGGATGAGCCCATGTCGTTGATAAGAAACTGGGATATGAATTATGGAGTATCATCGGTTGCGGCTACACTTGCCATGTATTGGGGACAAGAATTACGGGCGCACGTCTTGCCGAATATTCCTCCAGGTACTGATCAACTTAGCATTATAAACTACATGACCACCAATACTTCTCCTGACGAAAAAGTGAAGGCTTTGGAAAATGTAGTGGATGAATTAGAACGCGATTATGGCACCTGGAAAATGCCATGGGGTGAGGTGAACCGGTTTCAGCGCCTCACGGGAAAAATTACAGAGACGTATGATGATAGTAAGCCCAGCTTAGCTGTTCCCTTTGCATCTTCGTTCTGGGGATCTCTGGCAGCCTTTGGAAGTCGCAAATATCCCGGCACGAAAAAAATGTATGGTTATGTGGGAAACAGTTTCGTAGCCGTGGTTGAGTTTGGTAAAGAGATCAAAGCGAAATCGTTATTAGCGGGAGGTGTGAATAACAATCCATCATCACCCCATTTTATAGATCAGGCTGAGCGATATAGTAAAGGAGAATTTAAAGATGTTTCATTTTATAAAAAGGATGTGGTGAAAAATGCCACGCGAACTTATAATCCAGGTAAATGAGTATGACTAATCAATCAGTAAAAATCGGTACACCGCTTACATCTTCTGCTGTGAAGGTCATGTTGTTGGGTTCGGGCGAGTTGGGCAAAGAGGTGGTCATCGAGTTTCAACGCTATGGAGTGGAAGTGATTGCAGTAGATCGTTACGAACATGCACCAGCCATGCAAGTGGCGCACCGCTCATATACGATATCTATGTTGGATGGTGCAGCGCTTCGAGGTGTGATTGAAAAAGAAAGACCTGACTACATCGTGCCCGAAGTAGAAGCCATTGCTACAGAAACGTTGGTGGAATTAGAAGGCGAAGGATTTTGTATAATTCCAACGGCCAACGCTGCCCGCCTAACTATGAATCGGGAAGGCATACGGACACTTGCGGCACAGAAGCTGAAGATTAAAACCTCACCTTATAAGTTTGCCAATACAAAAGAGGAGTTTACTGAAGCAGTTCATGCTATTGGAATACCCTGCGTTGTAAAACCCATAATGAGTTCATCAGGCAAGGGGCAGAGTGTAATTAAAAATACGGATGAAATAGATTACTCATGGCAATATGCGCAGGAGGGAGGCCGTAGTGGTGGAGGCAAAGTGATTGTGGAAGGGTTCATCGACTTTGATTATGAGATTACCTTGCTTACTATTCGACATAAAAGTGGTGTATCGTTTTGTGAACCGATCGGTCACCGGCAAGAACATGGCGATTACCAGGAATCATGGCAGCCACACCCCATGAGCGAAAAGGCATTGCACGATGCACAGGAAATTGCCCGAAGTGTTGTGAATGAGCTGGGAGGTCGTGGTATTTTTGGTGTCGAGTTTTTTGTGAAAGGCGATCTGGTGTACTTCAGTGAATTATCACCAAGGCCCCATGATACCGGAATGGTCACGATGATCTCACAGGATCTATCTGAGTTTGCGTTGCATGTGCGCGCCATTTTAGGTTTACCCATTCCCACGATTCGGCAATTTGGTCCTTCAGCATCTTCCGTGATTTTGGTGAAAGGGAAATCTCAAAACATTGAGTTTAGTGGCATGGAGGAAGCCCTCAAAGAACCCGATACTCAGTTGCGTTTATTTGGCAAGCCAGAGGTGAATGGCGAACGAAGAATGGGCGTATGTCTTTCCAAAGGTTCATCCATTGACGAAGCACGTGCTAAAGCGAACAAAGCAGCAAGTCTAATTCAATATTCATTCGTTTAATCAACAACTCTTGAAGGTAACTGGCTTACTGGTTTTATAGAAATCCTGTATATTCGTGTATAATTTTAGGTATACTAAAAGACAATTGATTTATATGAAAAAACTAGTGATCACTTTGTTATTCTTGGTTTTTGGGTTCTCATATGCTTCTGCTCAGCATGCTAATGTTGAGAAACCGCTCACCCAAGAGCAGCGCATGGTTCAAAGCAATGCCAAGCATAAGAATGGCGGGCGCAATGCCGATGTTTCAAAGAAAGTGCAGCGTGCTAAAAAGCAGGATCGCAAGGCGAGAAAGATGAAATCTCAAAATAAGAAAAAGCCTAAGCGTTAATAAAACTTGAGTAATCCAAAAAAAAAGGGAGACAGCACTGGTTATCTCCCTTTTTTGTGATCGCGAAATCATAATTTGGGAATGATTCGATGTATTCATAAATTGATTGGACGATACTAATAACTCTGAAATGACCACAGCCTTGCCTATTTTGCTTTTTGCAGCCTTTACAACATGGCAGGAAGTTATACCTTATAAACCTTCTACTGAGTTTGAAGTGATTATTGATTATAAATTCCGGGAACGCCCTCCGCTCGACAATTCGAAAGAATATCAGGCTACAGCTGATGAAAAGAGAAAAACAGGTCCATTACCGTATCTTAAACTTCAACTTAAACTTTTAAAACTTAGCAGTGCTGAGGTTAAAGTGAAAGTGGTTAATTCTAGTGGTAATACTATATATAAACGCAAAGCCACCGAAGGAACCGTAATAATACTTGATATTGGCTTCAGTGACGATGTTAAGGACCGTGTAACACCCTATGAATTCACGGCTGTATTATATTCCGATGCAAAGAAGAGCACCAGCCGGATACATCTCGTTATTATGGAGGATGGCACCTTTATGGTCAATGAGGTAATGAAAGGCAAATTTTAGTTGTCCGTTTAACAATCCCGTTAAACCGCTCATTCATACTTTTTAATCCATAACTGCTTTTTTTCGTTACTTACCATCAAACCAGCGTCCTCCTATGCGATTCGTTTTTTCTATACTTTGTCTTTTTGTTACAATTGCCGGAAGTGCTCAGCACCAGCCGGGTTCTTCAGAAATTAAATTGAAACTCAGAAAGCTGAATTTCCTTGGCTCCGTACTCTATGTGGCCGCTCATCCGGATGATGAGAATACCAGGGCCATTGCGTATTTGGCTAATGATCGATTGGCTGCAACTGCCTACCTATCCATGACCCGTGGCGATGGAGGTCAGAATCTTATAGGTCCGGAGATCAGGGATCTTCTTGGTCTCATTCGCACACAAGAATTATTGGCAGCCAGAAGAATCGATGGTGGCGAACAGTTTTTTACCCGTGCCAATGACTTTGGATTTTCAAAAAATTATAAGGAGACCTTTGAGATATGGAATAAAGAAGAGATTTTATCGGATGTGGTTCGTGTAATTCGGGAATTTAAACCAGATGTTATTCTTACTCGCTTTCCACCGGATGAACGTGCAGGGCACGGCCATCATACCGCTTCTGCAATTTTAGCCCAGGAGGCATTTGACTTAACAAACAACCCAACGGTTTATCCTGATCAGGTGACAAAGTTTGGTACCTGGCAGGTGAGTGCCTTGTATACCAACACGGGCCGCTGGTGGAATCAAACCATCAATGAAAGTACACCTGGCATTTTGTCGATGAATGTAGGCACGTATAATACATTACTTGGAAAATCGTATTCAGAGATCGCAGCGGAAAGTCGCACTCAACATAAGAGTCAGGGATTTGGCTCAGCCGGTCTTAGAGGTGATGCCCCCGAGTTTTTTGAATTTGTAAAAGGTGAGAAAGCAGAGCACGATGTATTCGCGAAAGTCAACACCACGTGGAGTAAAATAAAAGGCGGAGATAAAGTAAAAGCATTAGTCGATAAAGCGGTAGTCGAATTCAATGATGAAAATCCTTCTGCCTCTATACCGTTAATCTTACAAATCCGCAAAGAAATTGCAGCGCTCGAAAGTTCATTGTGGCGCACACGCAAACTAAAAGAGACAGAGCAGCTAATACGCGATTGTGCCGGTCTCTTTGCCGAAGCTACTGCCAGTCATTATTGGGCTTCACCCGGACAGAAGGTCATGATCAAGTTGGAAATCATTAATCGTTCTGGTGTTTCGATTTCGTTAGATAAAATTCAAAGCGAATCGTTAACCCTTGATTCTGTTTTTTTGTTACCGCTTAAAAATAACGCGTTGATCACATTTAAATCAGCAAAAAATATTGTCAATGATAAAGAATACTCATCACCCTATTGGTTAAAAGAAAAACACAGTCAGGGTCTGTTTACAGTGAAAGACAAAAATCTTATTGGTAAACCAGAAAATGATCCAGCGATTTCGATCACTATGAACTTTTCTGTGCAAGGAGAACCGATATCGTTCAACGTTCCTTTAATTTATAAATGGACGGATCCTGTAAAAGGAGAATTAATGCGTCCCTTTGAAGTGGTGCCTCCCTTGTTTATTAATTTTCCGCAGGCTGTTTATGTGTTTGCCGATCAAACTCCAAAGAAGATCAGTGTACTTCTCAAGTCGGCATCAGCGGCAGCGAGAAAAGGAAATTTGAAATTGGAGTTACCCGCAGGCTGGCGTACGGAACCCGCTTTCTTTGATTTCGAATTGAAACAACAGGGCGAGGAGCAGACCTTCAACTTCACCGTCTTCCCCGGACAGCAAGAGCTGGATGGCAACATGAATGCGGTGGTAGAATCGGAGGGAAAGAAATTTTCAAACTCATTACTCACCATTCAGTACGATCATATTCCGATTCAAACATTGTTGCCGATGGCACAGGCAAAATTAGTACGCATGAATTTAAAGAAAGAAGGTGCCGTCATTGGTTACATCCGTGGTGCAGGTGATGATATTCCGGGTAGTCTTCGAAACCTGGGATATGAAGTGTGGGAAATGAAGAACGAAGAAGTCACGGCTGCCAACTTAAAGAAAGTAGATGCTATTGTGTTAGGTGTACGTGCCTTAAATACAAACGAGCGCCTCCGCTTCTTCATGCCCGATTTATTAAACTATGTGAAGGAAGGTGGCACCATGATCGTGCAGTATAATACCAACAACGATCTTGAAATTGATAAAGACAAATTTTCTCCTTACCCAATTACGCTCTCGCGCGATCGTGTAACGGAAGAAAACAGTGAAGTGCGCATTTTAAAACCAGAGCATCCGGTATTGAATTTCCCTAATAAGATTAACTCCAAAGACTTTGAAGGCTGGGTGCAGGAGCGGGGACTTTACTATCCTTCGGTATGGGGTGAACAATTTGATGCCGTGCTTTCGATGAATGATAAAGGTGAGCCAGCACGCAACGGAAGTTTGTTGGTGGCTAAGTATGGCGAAGGTCATTATGTTTACACGGGACTTTCATTCTTCCGAGAACTGCCGGAAGGAGTACCAGGAGCGTATAAACTTTTTACTAATATTGTCTCGCTAGGTAAGCCAAAGAAACCACTGACTACCAAAGTAAAATCAAAAGCAAAATGATTGATGAACATAAGCCACCCTTATTTAAAAACTGGAGTAGCTGGTATTGGGTCGTACTGGGTGTGATGCTAGCACAAGTACTTTTATTCACCTGGATAACTCTGCGGTTTTCATGAATCTACTCGATTGGACAATTTTATTCGGCACCCTGCTGTCGATAGTTCTCTATGGCACCTGGAAAACACGTGGAGCAAAAAACATTGAGAGTTATCTCAAAGGCGACAACACGATGAAATGGTGGATGATTGGTGTTTCCATCATGGCCACTCAGGCAAGTGCTATAACTTTTTTGTCAACTCCGGGGCAGGCCATGGAAGATGGCATGCGCTTCCTTCAGTTTTACTTTGGGTTGCCATTAGCGATGGTGATCATCTCATTCACCATGGTTCCCATTTATTACCGTCTTAAAGTATATACTGCCTATGAATATCTGGAAACGCGGTTCGATCTAAAAACCAGAACATTCGCGGCAGGCCTGTTCTTGATATTGCGGGGTCTCTCGGCAGGGATTACGCTTTTCGCACCATCCATCGTTCTCTCTTCTATTCTCGGCTGGAATATTATTGTGACCACCGTGATGATTGGATTTTTTGTAATCATCTACACGGTATCCGGTGGAACGCGCGCAGTGAGTTTGACGCAACGCACACAGATGGCTATCATTATGGGAGGGATGGTGTTAGCGGGTGTCATGGCGTATCGCTTATTACCGACACATATGTCGTTCGGTGAGACTGTTCAGTTGGCCGGTGAGTTGGGTAAATTGAATATCGTGACCACCAATTTTAGTTTTAGCGATCGCTTTAACATCTGGTCAGGGTTAATCGCTTCTACGTTTCTCTTTCTTTCTTATTTTGGAACAGACCAATCACAGGTGTCGCGTTACCTGGGTGGTAAATCATTAACAGAAAGTAGGATGGGATTGATCTTTAATGGTCTTCTGAAAATCCCCATGCAGTTTATCATTCTGTTTATCGGTGTGTTGGTGTTTGTGTTCTATTTGTTCAACCAGCCTCCGGTGTTCCACAATCAGACATTAAAAAATAAAGTAGCCGAAACAGAATATGCAGGAACGTTAAATGAGTTAGAAACCAGTTACACTTCGGTATATCAGCAAAAGCAGGAAACGGTCGCCCATTTATTGGAAGGCATCCGCCACGAGGATGAATCTTCTATTGAGATATCCAAAAAAGAATATTATGTATTGAAGAATCAGGAAGATAGTATTCGCACAGAAGTGAAGAAGACCATATCTTCTGCGGTGCCCGGAGCGAAGACACAAGATCGTGATTATATGTTTCTCAATTTTGTGTTGAGCTATTTGCCTCACGGCATTATAGGGTTGTTACTGGCGGTGATGTTTTCAGCGGCAATGTCATCGATGGCTTCTGAACTAAATGCATTGGCTTCTACCACGACTGTAGATATTTATAAGAGATCATTTAAGCCGGAGGCATCACCACTTCATTACTTAAGAGCATCGCGTTTCTTCACCATCATGTGGGCATTAATCGCCATGGCTTTTGCTATGCTTGCCAATATGGCTGAGAACCTGATTCAATTTGTAAACATCGTGGGTTCGTTATTTTATGGAACCATTCTTGGGATTTTCCTGGTCGCCTTTTATATGAAACCTATTCGCGGCACATCTGTATTTATTGCTGCCGTAATCGGGGAGTTGGCCGTCTTGGCTTGCTACTTCTTTTACTATAATGAGATCGCCTTCCTGTATTACAACATCATCGGTTGTGTATTGGTCGTGATCGTTGCCTGGATTGCCCACCTGTTTGATAAAGGCAAGGAAATAAAAAAGGCATCGACCTAAATCGTTCGTTAATTTAAATGAGTGCCGTTTGCTAATAATTGCAAAATTAAATACCTCGAATTCACTATGATAAAAACACTAAAGATCATTTACATCGGACTATTGATAGTTCTGTTGTGCGAGTTACCCCTGACTGTAAATAGTCAAAGCGCGTCTCCTGTCTATATGTCTTTCTCCTATGTTAAAGCAAATCCTGGCAAAACAGGGGTGTATCTTGACTTGATAAAAAACTATAGCCCTAAAATTACAGGAGAGCGGATACGACAAGGAGGCGGAGTATTGGGCTGGTACATGTATGAAGTACGAATGCCATCGGGTTCGGCCAATCAGTATGATTTTGTTTCGATCACCGTGACTTCCGAATTTAATTTACTCTTTGATGAGCTTGCACCTCCGGAAGGGACGATGGAAAGAATTCTGCCGGGCATTTCTTCGATGACGATTGCTGGAATTTTTGAACAATATGAAAGTAGTAGAACGGTATTGCGGAAAGAAGTGATTGTTCCTGCTGCAAGTCTAGCCTCAGAAGGCGCACCTTACAAAGTGGCCTGGGTTGATTTTGTCAACGTAAAGGAAGGCAAAGAAAAAGAGTTTCTTAAGCTGCAAGCCGAGGTTGTGCTTCCTGCATGCAAAGAGTTGAAATCGGCAGGGTTAATTGGCAACTACAAAGTTTATAGGAAGACTATGCCTTTGAGCATGCAATCGGATTTTGATTTTATGGTGGTCTATTTTGCCAATGATATTGCCAGCCTGGCAGATGGCCGATTAGCGGAAACAAAAAATAAACTATTGACCAACACAACAAGTGCGTTAGCTGCTATAGCCAACACTACAAGAAGTGAGATTTGGCAATTAGTAGAGTACATGGATACAGAGAAAAGTAAGAAGCCATAGTCATAGTTCGGCACCCATTTAGTAATGGGCTTATTGAACAGGCAAGAAACACGAAAATGAAAAAGGCTGTGGAGTAATCCACAGCCTTTCTTTTTAAAACAATTTCAATTATTTCAAAGACTTCTGAAGTTCTTCGTTCATCAATTGATAATCTCTGTTACCAGCAACCTTAGCAGCTTCCCATGATGCTTTGGAAGTAACTAAAGCACCAACCTTGTCGCCATTTGCTTTTTGAATTCTTGCCTTTTGATATAACTGCCAGAATGCAGGACTTGCATTTCCTTCCATCGCTTTATTCATCCACGCCAAAGCTTGTTTTGCATCTTTACCATTGTCCATGTAGTAAACAGCCGCTGAGTAGTAGTTACTTGGGTTTACTTTTGTGCTAGCCTCAATAGACTTCATCACTTTTGCATCATAATCTGCTGTGATGGTGAATTTCACCGAAGTGTTTTCCCATGCGATCTGAGCTTTTGCCGATTTGCTGTCAGCACTGATATCGCCAATGTTCAAGGTTAATGTTTCTACTTTCTCCACCAGTTTCTCTGACTTTACTTTGAAGCTGGCAGCTTCTTTTGTTTTGTCATAACCATCGGTGTTACCACCTAAAGTGATATCATTGTATAATGAAATGGTCCACTCAGTAGCACCGGGCCATGTGAAGATCAAATATTCACCTTTAGGCACAGCAATACCTTCTACTTTAACATCATCGCCAAATGTAATCTTAGTACCAGTATTGGCACCCGTTCTCCAGATTTTGCCATAAGGAACAACTACAGTGGCAGCATCACCAAAAATGGTTCTTCCTTTCGCGCTTGGACGATAGTAATCAATTTTAACGTCTGTTAAACCTACTATGGTAGCGGTAGAAGCCGTTGCACTCGCCTGGGGCATCTGAATCTGACCGTTTGCCACTAGACCCACAGCCAATAATACAATCAAAAATGCGTTCTTCATTGTTTGTCTTTTTAAATTTAGGCCGTAAAAATAGTATCATTTTGCTTGTTTAAAAACCCACACGATCAGTAGACTAATGAGTGTTTTGCCCGATTCCTTCTATACCCGAAAAGATGTTACACAGATAGCCAGGCAATTACTGGGCAAAAAGCTTGTTTCTAATGTGTTGGGAAAAAAATCAGGAGGTATCATTGTTGAAACCGAGGCATACTCATTTCGCGAACGCGGCTGTCATGCCTATGCTAATAAGATGACCAATCGCAACAAAGTGATGTTTGAAGCCGGTGGCGTGGCTTATGTCTATCTGTGTTACGGCATCCATAACCTGTTTAATGTGGTCACAAATAAACAAGGGGTTGCCGATGCCGTTTTGGTTCGAGCTCTGGAACCTGTTGAGGGCGAGGAGTGGATGTTGAGCAGAATGAAAACAACATCCATAAAACGAATAACATCCGGCCCGGGCAAACTGACGAAGGCGTTGGGGATTGACAGAACCTTTGATGGTAAAGAGCTGAACAGCATCGAACTATGGATTGAAGAAGGAGTGAAGGTATCATCACACCAAATTATCTCGTCTGCCCGCATTGGAATTGATTATGCTGGTGATGATGCATTGTTACCCTGGCGATTTTCAATCAGGGATAACCCGTGGGTGAGTAAGTAACTGATTTTAATTTGTAATCTTGTCCTTTGAATTGAGCATCATGAAGTATCTGCTTTGCATCCTCGTAGTCATAAGTACTTTTTCTTATTCGCAGCCTGTCGACCCTTTTGCAAACATTAATTCTCCCTATGACGAACAGCATCCGGTAGTGAGCACAGATGGGAAAATGCTTTTTTTAACGATTGCCAAGCATCCGCAAAACATAGGTGGTAAAAAAGATCCTGGTGATATCTGGATTTCCGTGAAGGAAGGAGAGACCTGGTCTGTTCCTGTTCATGGAGGCAGTGTATTAAATAACAGCTCATTCAATGGCGTTGCCGGAACGAGCAAAGACGGAAATGAACTTTATCTGCTCAGTCACTATAAAGCAAATGGCAGCTCCCCCTCTACACAGGGAATCTCGGTTTCACAAAGGACAAAGCTAGGATGGTCAGTCCCTCAAAATATTACAATCCCTTATTTTCTTAATCGTTCTGCCACGCTGGATGGATTTTGGCAAGAAGGACAATCTGTATTTATTTTCTCGGCCCAATCATACACTACCCAGGGTGCGGAGGATTTATACGTTTCATTTAACCGGGAAGGAAAATGGTCCGAGTTGATCAATTTAGGTAATGTAATCAATACACCCTTTCAGGAAATGAGCCCCTCGCTTAACGCGGATGGCACCAGACTTTACTTTGCTTCAAATGGAAGGAAAGATGGATTAGGCAGTTTCGATATCTATGTCTCCAACAGACTCGATGACACCTGGACATCATGGTCGGAGCCCGTTAACCTCGGATCGAAAATCAATTCCGATGGAAGAGAACTTTACTACAGAGAATTTTCTTCGCTGGCCTTTTCATTATATACCACCACGCGCAATAGCGATGGCTATGGGGATGTGCACATGATTAAAGACACGCTTAACAATCCTATTGAAGAAATTAAACCTCCGGTCGTTGAGGTGGCACCCGTGGTGATTGCAAACAACTTGATTAAGATTTCAGGACGTGTCACCAATTCAAAAACAGGTGATGGCATTCCTGCCCGGTTGATTTTTCGTTCAGATTCTGTTTACACCGCCAGCGGAAGTAAGGAAGGAACTTATTCAATAGGCTTGAAACCTTCAAAAACCTATTCTATTGAGATTGAGTCAGCCGGTTTTGTTAACCTTTCTGAGCGGTTGGACATTAAATCCATCGTTGTGAACAGCCTGGAGATGAACTTTAAACTGCAGCCTATTGAAGTAGGGGCGGTGGTCAATTTAAAAAGCATATTGTTTGAAATAGGTTCAACCACACTCCTGGATGAGTCGTATAGCGAGCTCAACGTGGTGGTCGATTTTTTAAAAACCAATCCAAAAGTGGAAATCGAACTGGAGGGCCATACCGACAACCGAGGCGATGTGAAGAAAAACCTGGAGCTTTCGCAGCAGCGTGTTGATAAAATAAAATCCTATCTTGTGTCAAAAGGAATAAGCGCCAGGAGGATCAAAGGTAAGGGCTTTGGTGGCTCACGACCGATCGCTACCAGCAACACGGAGGAAGCACGCAGACTGAATCGAAGAGTAGAGTTCAGGATTTTGAAAAATTAAAGAGAGTTCAATATTCCTCTTGCGAGGAACAAGCTTGGCAATTTATTGTTCTATTGATCAATGCTTATAAAACAATCTTAAAGTATTAAGCTATGGTTACGATTTCTTTGGTGGTGGTATTACAAGCAAAGTTGATGATTAACTGCAAAAGAAGATATAGAGCACTTCACATCGTTGAGGTTGATACTATCGACCTAAATACATTACTTTCTCCCCATCAAAAATATGAGTCTACGTAAAGAAAAAGCTGCCCGTCTTAAGTTGAGCGTTCTTGATCACACCATTCGTCTTATCGGAAAGAAATCATTCGATGATTTATATGTTGATGAGATTTGTGAGAAGGTAAAAATATCGAAAGTAACCCTGTTCAAATATTTTCCCGCCAAGGAAGACATTCTCCTTTACTATTTTAGGGTGTGGTGTCTCAAGCGTGCTGTAGAGTTGCGCGATAAGCCTAAAGAGGGAATGGCTGGAATTACGTATCTTTTTGATAAGCTCAGCGAAGAAGGTGAAATGTATCCAGGTATTATTTTAAGTCTCTTCGCTTACATGGCTGATTTAAGAAGGCCACCTAAGCCTTTCCCCATGAAGCCAGAAGAGAAAAAGCTTTTATTCTCTGATATTAAGGATGTTCAATCGATAGAGATTCTTTCGCTGGATCAGATGTTTGAAAAGTTTTCTCTGGAAGCTATCTTCAAGAAGGAGATCACCAAGTCATCCTCCACACGTGATCTCACGAACCTATTTACGTCCATGTTCTACGGTTCAATCCTAACCGCCCACTTACTGCAATTAGATCAACTGAAATTCTTTTTCAAGAGAAATATCGAAATGACATTGAAGGGACTGCAGTAGATAGTACATATGTCTTTTGCCGTGAGTCCTTAGTAAATAGTTCAAAGGTCGGTATTCAACGTGTCTCACCATTTATCATTAACTATTTACTATTACTACCTCATTCTCACCATCCTCGTCCTCTTCCTCTCAAACATCCTGATATGTCTGGCGCCAACCGGTATATCAATCACATAGCGATTTCCTTTTGCCCATATTTTATGAGTGCGTGGTTTCACTACCCGCTCACCCGATGAGGCGCAAGAAAACAGAAAAAAAGTACTTACGATGACTAAAAGGAGGCGTTTCATGTTGAGATCGAACTCTAAAAATAGCTTTTTATTTCAAATACATGCCTGTAAATTGACTTCACAATGATCCATATGAAAAACTTTGAAACACTCAATGAAGCCATAGCCGATTTAAGAAAGCGCGGTTATGAGCATGATTTCAATTTGCAGTCAGAGTGGATTGAATGTCAGTCGCTCGATAGGCAGCTTAAGCCTGCCGATTTTCATGTGGATGAAATACATCGGTTTGAAGGAATGAACAATCCCGATGACAGCTCCATTCTTTTTGCCATCCAATCACCCGTTGGTATAAAAGGAATCTTAGTAGATGCCTACGGAGCTTACTCAGAATCCCTTAGTACAGAAATGATTAAACGATTGACCATTGATGCTAAAACCTCGCACTGATTCCTGTACCCGGCAACTCGCAGTTGCATTTTTTTTAATACTCCTCACATTCACACAACGATCGCAGGCGCAGCAGCATATCCATGAGTTAACGGTTGAAAAACTGCGTGTCACCTCAATAAAAGGTGATGGTGACAAAGCCGACAACATCAATCGGCCATTAGTATCCTTTGAGATTGACAATGTTCCTTTTTTATCGAATCAATCCACCGCGTTACAAATTTCCTTTAAGCAAGAACTATTACCAGGTAAAGGAATCAAAGGTGTGCTCTCATTTAGAAATACATCGAAAGACACGGTCAGTCTTTCTAATGTTGTTCCTTTTGGCAGAGAAGGTAATGAAGCTTATATCACCGGTCTTGGAAATCATAGCCTTTCACGCACCCATTTATTTTTGCCCGGCAAGAATCCGGTAAACGTGATCGTGCCCGACAATGCGTGGGAGTTAGGTTATGCCGGCTTGCAACTCAATGGCAATCAAAAATTATTTGCGTTGGTAAGACGCGATCTTACCACCTTGGTGAAAGCGACACGCAAACGCTTTGTAACGGTGATCGCTCCGGGCGGATCGGTGTCTTATCATTTCTATGCCGACTACTATTCGGGCGATTGGCAATCGGGTGTGCGCGAAACTTTTCAAAAAAGATATCTGTATGATGTAAATGAATTTGATAACGCCTTATTCCAGCGTAAGGATCTAGCGTGGATCAATAAAGCCTATGTCATGCACTTGTTGATGGGATGGGATAAAGAATTTTATGATGGCAAAGAAGAAGCGTTTCGCCTCCATGAATTTATAAAACGCGGCAAAAAACTTTTTGGTGGCGATGATGTAGTATGCATCTGGCCCACCTGGCCCACACTCGGTGTCGATCAACGCAATCAGTTTGATATGTATCGCGATCTTCCGGGAGGATTAAAACAAATCCGCGCGATTGCTGATTCGGCCCGGGCACAGGGAACAAAGTTTTTTGTAGCCTACAACCCGTGGGATGAAAGCACACGCAGTGAAGGTCATCTGACAGGCTTGGCTTATCTCATTAAAGAAACGTCAGCCGATGGCGTAGTGCTCGACACCAAAGGTGAATCGAGTCGCGAGTTGCAGGAGGCGGCCGACAAAGTAAGAGCAGGTGTGGTGATGTATAGTGAAGGTATGGCTGTGCCCAAAGATATGCAGGGGATCATCAGCGGCAGAGTGCATAACGCACTGTACTATCCGCCCATGCTCAACTTAAATAAATTCATTCGCCCCGACTTTGCAATCTTTCGTGTGGCCGAAGTTTTCAAAGAACCCATCCAACGAGAATATGCGGTAGCATTTTTTAATGGCTATGGCACTGAAATAAATCAATTCGGCCCAGGCCATCCCGAGTGGGAAGAAGAACAGTATCGATATCTCGGCAAGACCACGCGCATCCTCCGCGAGAATACTTCTCTATTCACCGTTGACTATACCCCACTCATTCCAACGGTGCGCGATAGTGTGTGGGTCAATGCCTGGAGCAGCAATGAGAAAACCATCTACACGATATTCAGTCTTAAGCCTGATGGATTTCATGGCGCGTTATTCGAAGTAGAAAATGCAAGCTCATCACGATGGATTGATGTGTGGAAACATGAAGAAGTACAGTTTAAAAAAATAGAAGATAAAACCTATGCGGTGGCGAACATCGATGGTTTTGACGTGCGCGATTTAGGTACCAACAACGAAGGCAATGTATCTGGCATAGCCAGGTTTACCCCAACGCTACACGTTCAGCTTGCCAGTGATATGCTGACTGGACAATACAAACCGGGCTCCAACATCAAAGTGTGGAAAGGAAATCCTGGGTATGATAAAGAACCTATCATTATTCAGCCAACAGACAAAAATCAATTCGCACTATCACTCTCAAAACAACTGGGAAGTTATGAAGGCAAATTGGTGGTGCAGGCTTTTTATCAGAACGAGTTGATTGATGAACAGATTTTAATGTTGAAGCCCGGCACCCCACGACTGGTATCTGAAGTAACGAAAACCACCATCGTGAAAAAATTACCTGCCGATATGGTGGTGATTCCCTCTGGCAAATTCAAAGTGCACTATACTCAGGGCGATGAATTTATTCCTTATCCTAAAGATCACCGCAGTGAAGAACTATCCATGGATACATTTGCGATGGATCGCTATCCGGTTACCAATGCTGAGTATAAGCGCTTCGTGTCGGCCAGTGGCTATCAACCTTCCGACACAGCCAACTTTTTAAAACATTGGATCAACAAGCAAATCCCGAAAGGAGAGGAAAACTTTCCCGTTACCTATGTGTCGCACGAAGATGCAAAAGCCTATGCCGCCTGGGCTGGTAAGCGATTGCCGACTGAACTGGAGTGGCAATTTGCAGCGCAAACTTCTGCGCATAACGAGTGGCCGTGGAAACAACTCAAGCCCGTGACTCGCAAAGAAACCTTCGTGACAGAAACACTAACTGTAAAAAACATTGAAGGCATCGATGCAAAAAATTGCAACCTGGGCGATGGCACCTTATATCCTGTCGGCAAGTATAAGAAAGGAGTAAACCCTTATGGATTGTATGACCTGGTAGGTTGTGTGTGGCAGCTCACCAATGATGTTTATGAAAACGGCAGCTACCGCTATATCATGATGAAAGGAGGAAGCTACTTCAAACCTTCATCCAGCTGGTGGTATGTGCAAGGTGGCCCGCGCGAGTTACACTATCGTCAGTTCTTGTTGCGCGTATCACAAGGCTTTGAACGAAATGCTACGGTAGGGTTCAGATGCATAGCGGATATAAAATAATGAACCACGATGTTATTGCCAGGTTTGTTATTTAAAGTTTAAAGTTTCAAGTTCAATCTTGAATGAACCTGAAACCCTAAACCCTAAACTTAAAACCTTAAACCATGTCATCTGTGATGGATGGTCAAATCATTATCACTCGTTTTCTATACCTTAACGGGATAATAATCTCATTCATGAAATCCCTGCTTTACCTCTTCACAGCATCCTGTTTTTTACTCACATCCTGTGGCGAAAAAAACACCATCACCGAACAAACCGCAATCAAACCCATCGACAGCCTGTTCCGCGAGTACACGGAGTTTAAAAAAAGAATCAATCCACTGGAGGCAACAAAGGCAGGGTTCAATAAATACAATGATCAGGTAGCCAATTATGTGTCGGCCCCTTATGTAAAAGACTTAAACGAGTCTTACACTAAGTTTCTGAACGAAATTGAAAAGTACGACTCAACGCAAATCACGCCTTCACAATGGATGAGCCTGCGCGTGATGAAATGGGATTGCAACATCAAACGCGAAGGACTCAACAACGGCATTGCTACCATGGCTTCACCCATGTATGACATGCCCACGTTCGAATTGTTTCCACTCATGCAAATTCAATCGCTGCATTTATATTTTGCCACATTGGCCAGCGGCACGGGCTTGCAACCTTTTAAAACCGTGCAGGATTATGACACGTGGCTCAAGCGCATGGATGCCTACCTGCCTTTTTTGGATACCTGCATCGTGAAGATGAATCAAGGCATTGCCAAAAATATCGTGATGCCCAAAGTCCTGATTAAAAAGATGATTCCCCAGCTTGACGCCTTTGTCAATACTCCCCTGCAACAGCATTTATTCTTTGCACCCATCACGCTCATGCCTGCCGATTTTCCAGATGCAGAAAAAAAACGTTTGACCTTGGCCTACACGGGTATGGTCAGCGACAAAATAATTCCCAAGTATAAGATGCTGCAGGATTACCTGGTACAAACTTATCTGCCAGCCGGACGTGAAACAGCCGGCATCAGTGCATTACCCCTTGGACGCGAAACCTTTGATTACCTCATTCGCTACCACACTACCACCAACATGACGGCCGGGCAAATCCACGACCTCGGAAAAAATGAAGTGGCCCGCATACGCAGTGAAATGGAAAAAGTAAAAACCGAATTGAATTTTAAGGACGACCTCAAAGCCTTTTTCAATCATGTGCGCTCGAGCAAACAGCAGATGCCTTTCACTAAACCCGAAGAGGTCATCGCCAGCTTCAAGGGCATTCGCGAAAAGGTAGAAAAGAACGTCACGAATATTTTTGAAATTAAACCCAAGGGCGGTTTTGTGGTGCAACGCACGGAAGCCTTTCGGGAAGCATCCGCCAGCGCAGAGTTTTTACCCGGCAGCATCGATGGCTCACGCCCGGGCGTTTTCTATGTGCCCATTCCTGATGCAAAAACGTATAACAAATACGCAGACGAAGCCTTGTTTTTGCACGAAGCCATTCCCGGTCATTACTACCAGCTTTCCTTGCAACAAGAGAACAATGAACTGCCCGAGTTTCTGCATCCCGAAAGCATGAGTGTGTTTGTTGAAGGCTGGGCCCTGTATGCCGAATCGCTGGGCAAAGAGCTGGGCTTGTTCGAAGACCCCTATCAATACTTTGGTATGCTCAGTATGGAAATGCACCGCGCTATACGGCTGGTGCTGGAAACCGGTATCCACACCATGGGCTGGACACGCGAGCAGGCCATTCAATATTCTTTGGATAACGAAGCTGAGCCCGAAGACAAAATCATTGTAGAAGTAGAACGCTACATGGCCACACCCGGTGCTGCACTATGTTACAAGATGGGACAAATCAAAATCCGCGAACTACGCACCCGTGCCGAAGAGGCCCTGGGCGATACGTTTAATGTAAAAGAATTTCATACCCAGGTGTTGAATTCCGGAAGCCTGCCTTTGGTTTTATTGGAAGAGAAAATAGGTCGTTGGATAAAACAGGAAAAGACCACCAAGCTGTAACTGCAACCAACATGGAATTAACCATTAACCACTGATCGTTATCAATTAATTTGCTGCCATGTTTAAACGCCAGGAAGCATCACATCTTCGGGAGGAGTTCTGGACTACCTTCGGCCGCTACATGAGCCCCGTACCATCAGCCGAAGGAATGAAGATCAATTGGATCAACTACCGAACTACCCTTAAGGATGTTTACTTTCGCATGGATGCGAACCAAAAATCGGCTATCATCTCCATCACGATAGAGCACCACGATCCCGGCATCCGTGCGTTGTACTTTCAACAATTCGAGGAATTGAAAACCCTGTTGCATGCTACATTGGAAGAAGAGTGGGTGTGGCAATCGCAAGCCCGCGTTTCAGAAGATAAAATCATCAGCAGCATCTATAAAGAGCTCACCGGTGTTTCCGTCTTCAACAAAGAACAATGGCCTGAGTTGATTTCCTTCTTCAAGCCAAGAATCATGGCGTTGGATCGTTTCTGGGAAGATGCCAAGTATAGTTTTGATGCATTGCGGTGAAACCGTGTGGTTATATCCCTGGTTTACCAACAAACATCTAAACGCAAAAATGAGATCATTCTAATAGCTTTTTAACTGTCCGCGCCAAATAGTGTGAAGCCAAGACCTTGGTAAGTTTTTAATACTTTTTTACGATATAATGATATGACCCTAAGTTTTCGTCATGAAGGCTTCAGTATGGATCACGAACTGAACCTTCCCCACAAAAGCAACATACAAATGGAAATGATACTTTCATTATCTTTAGAATAATTACAAAAACAACAACCTTCATGATCAACCCCAAACTCCTCACGCTCCTCAAAGTCATTGCTATTCCCACAGGCTATGCCATCATGCTGCGTCTTTTTTTCGGAGTGAGTAACTGGATGGAGTTGTTTTCGGTGATGTCCATTTCATTCCTGTTTTGTTTGCCAACCGTTGTAGGCGCGCTGGCGATTTACTTTTCAAACCTGGAGCAAGTAAGAAAACTCTGGTATCGCGTGTTTATGCCGTGGATACCCATTTTAATTTTCTTGGTAATTACACTCGCGGTAGCCTTAGAGGGTTGGGCATGCTGGTTAATGGTGTTGCCCCTGTTTTTAATTGCCGCATCTCTTGGGGGACTGCTCGGTGGTTATTTAAAAATGAAAAAGCAATCCACGAAAGTTTATATTTCCGTGTTGGCCTTATTGCCCTTGCTCATCTCACCGATCGAAGCCATGGTGGGTTCCATACCCGGCACCTATGAAGCCTATACCTTCATCGACATCAATGCCTCGGCTGATGTTATTTGGAGTAACGTAACACGCGTGTCGGAAATCAATGAGGCACAAGACAAAGGCTGGCTCACCCAAGCACTGGGCTTTCCGCGCCCGGTAAAAGCAGAGCTCAACTATGAAGGTGTTGGCGCCTATCGCGAAGCAATCTTTACCAACGGCCTGGTCTTTCACGAAACCGTTTCTGAATACATCGATCAGCGGAAAATGGTATTCTCCATCAAAGCCTATCCTCACGAAATTCCCTCCACCACGATGGACGCACACGTTGTGATTGGTGGAAATTATTTTGATGTATTGAATGGTACTTACGAACTGGAAAAACTAAATGACACTACGCATCGCCTTCATCTCTACAGTCACTTCATATTAAACACCACATTTAATTTTTATGCGAGCTGGTGGGCGAAATGGATTATGAAAGACATACAGAACAATATTTTACAAGTAGAAAAGCAACGCGCTGAAAAAGGACAGAAGTGTCTTCAGCAATAAATGAATCATAATCAACTTACTTTGCACGACCAAAATTAAGACCATGACAGAAAGAGAACTGATCAAATTGGAAGCAACGATCCGTAAGAAAATGGAAGACATCAAAAAACAACGGGTGAGTCTTAAGGATTCTGGTATTGGAGGGTTAATGAATGCGTTGAAGAAAGTAGACGAGGCCCTTTATGATAAGATCATGCCGGAGTATAAAATAATGGTAAAGGATTATAACATTTTCAAATAGCATAGGTTCTTATTCGGGGCGAAGTCTGTCGCTTTTAGAGCATCAGAACTCATCAGTCACTTAATCATTCGCTCGATTTTATCCTTTACCGTGTTGCCGTTATAATGCACATATACCAGAAAAAGAATGACCGCGATAAACAAAAAGATGAGAAGTTTGATGATGCGCTTCATAATTGCATAGAGGAGCACTACAATCAGAATCACACCGATGGTGAGATACATGGGGCTGGATATCACTTTGTCGATTAGTTCCTGCATAAAATTATCCTATTAATGTTTCAATAAAGTTACTGATTACTCAATGAGTAGCAAAGTGCCTCGTAGCCTAAATTAGGTTAGAAACACTTCGAACAAGAGAGTATGAATATTTCAAGATAAATTAATCACAATATGGGTCAAAATAAGTTCATGGGTCGCAATAACCTGTCCTTGTGTGTGAAGTATTCCAAATAGGTAAAGGATTGACGAGATTGAAGTTGAATTGCGGATTTAAAAATTAAATTGCAGATCAGTAATTTCACAATTCATCGTATTTTATACATGCTACGCTTTATAATAAGGTTATTTGGTTTCAGTTTAATTTTATTATTACTAAGTAGTGTAGCAAGTGCGCAGGACCCGCTCTCAAATAGAATTGCCCTTGTTATTGGTGTTAAGTCATATCAATATGTGCAGCCTTTACAAAATTCATTGAATGATGCCCATGATATGTCCGTTGTTTTAAAATCGAAGGGATTTCAGGTCATAGAACTTTATGACCCTAAAACCAAACGAGAGATGCAGGACGCTATCAGAAAGTATTTCATGTTGCTGCAAAATCAAAAAAATGCAGCTGGTCTCGTTTACTATTCAGGCCATGGTATGCAAGTAGATGGCTCTAATTATCTTATACCTACACAGGCTGATCCTCAGATAAAAGCAGACCTCGATGATCAGTGCTTGAATATGGATTATGTAATGCAAGCCATTGAGCAAGCGGGCAATGATCTAAACATTTTCATCCTTGATGCATGCCGCAACAATCCCTTTCGAAGCTTTAGCCGTTCCACAGAAAAAGGATTGAGCATGGTCAATACTCCAAAGGGATCTTATATTGTTTATGCTACCAAACCAGGTTCAGTAGCTTCGGATGGTACGGGGAAAAATGGATTATTCACCTCCCGGCTTTTAAATTACATGAATACAGAAGGCTTAAGCTTGGAACAAGTATTCAAACGCGTGGCAGCAGATGTGGCAACACAATCAAATGATTCACAAAGACCTTGGATTGCATCGGATTATACCGGTGATTTCTATTTCACACAGCCAAAAAAAGAGATTGCTTCTGATAAAAAAACCATTGCCTTACCGGAACTAGTAAAAGCTGATCCATCAAAATCCAGTACGTTAAATTGGGAGAAAGATTTTCTCACGAAAGAGAATAATAACTTTTTTCGCGACATGATGGAAACGGAAAAAGTCTCTCGTCTTTCGTTAGTTGGACCTTCTCCACGAGCAATAATTTATAGCGACCTGGGGTTTACTGAAGTGTCCGTTGATTATAGTAGAATGTTGAGAAGAGATAGACAGATTTTTGGGGATGGTAATAACCATATCGTGCCCTATGGTAAAATCTGGAGAACTGGTGCTAATCAAGGAACGCGCATTTACTTTTCTAAAGATGTGATTATCGATCAGAAATTAGTTGAAAAAGGAGGCTATACTATTTTTACATGGCCGGGTGCTTCCTCTTGGGAAATAGCGTTGTACAAAGATTTAACTATTGGAGGCAATACATCGGCATACAATCAAAATCTGGAAACGGTAAAAGTAAAAGTACTGCCAAAGCCATCCAATGATTATATCAATACATTGACAGTGCAAATCTTAAAAGAAAGCGCCACGAAAGGAATTATTCGGTTAGGGTTTGAAAAAACAGTAGTTGAATTAGCATTCACTGGTATTTCTGCTCAAGATATTTCATCAACGGAAAGTCGTACATTATATCAGAAAGTAGGGGCATCGGAATTTTCCATTAATTACACCAATCAAGCCATTGAATTTGAAAAAAATGATAAGACAATTGGATTGATAATATTAAAAGATCCAAGTACGATTGCAAATAGACTGTATAATTCTGGCAACTACTTGATTGGGTATTCGCCCATGGAAAACATTATTTATTTCGGTGATAAGACAAATCCGATACCAGTTCAATCAGTATACGTGAAAAATTGGTTAGCAAATGATATTCAATTCAATGTTCATGAACTAGTGATGGATGATAAAACGGCCATGTTAGAAATCAGGGTTGGTAAAAATTATTACTCGTTACCAATCAAGATAAATTATGATACTAGAATTAATAGCATGATTAACGAGGTGGTGAATAACTCACCAACAGGAAGTGAATTATTTACCATAGCAACCTATTATTTGAACACCAAGCAAAATTTAGACAAAGCACTTGAATACGTAAAGATTTCAGCAGCCTCAAGTCCTACCTATTGGATCATTTATACTCAGGCAAAAATTGAATTTGAAATAGGGGCATATCAGAGTGCTTTGAAATCAGCCGAGTCTTCTATGATAGAGTCCAGGAAAGCTAATAATACTGATTACACTTTAATGAATGAAAAACTGATCTCCCAGATAAAATTGAAATTGTAATGAGGATTTAAGATCGGTCTAATATCATCTGTTCACAAAACCGAGTTGGTCGATCTTAACTTAATACCAACATGCCACCTCTGAGAGGTTGAAAACTAAAAATTCATCAGTTAATAAGAATCCATGACCGCTTCACCATATAAAATCAGAAACGCAGAGCCACATGAATTTAGTGGAATAGGAAACCTACTGGTTGAAGTATATTCTCAACTAGATGGCTTTCCAAAACAATCTGAGCTGCCCGGATATTATAAAATGCTGGCCCATGTAGGGGAGCTTACGCATAAGCCACAAACAGAAGTTCTTGTAGCAACATCTCACGACAATGAAATCATGGGTGCTGTGGTTTACTTTAACGATATTATTTACTATGGGTCAGGCGGCACCGCCACGCAGGAACAAAACTCAGCAGGGTTTAGACTGCTGGCAGTTAACACATCGGCAAGAGGCCACGGCATTGGAAAAATGTTAACTATGGAATGCATTCGTAAAGCCAAAGAAGGAGGCAAGCATCAACTGATCATCCACACAACAAAAGCGATGCAAACAGCCTGGACCATGTACGAGAGCCTGGGATTCAAAAGATCAGAAGACCTTGACTTCAAACAAGGCGAACTTCATGTATATGGCTTTAAGATTATTTTCAATTAGTGACCTCCAGGGGTGAAATGTAATTGTTCACAGAGCGATTTTCCCACTCGTGGGGAAGGAGGCCAGAACTAATCTGAAACTACGAATTTGATGTTTCCGCCAACAAAAAATCTCCAATTTTAAATTGACCCCGACTTGCCAAGGAAACCCGGTTGAAGACTGAGCTAATTTTTTAACCTTGTTTTGAAGCGTACCAACGGAGTTGAGTATTGGTAAATATAAATTCCCATTGTTCTTGTTGATGGCATAACTATAGGCCATACATAAGTAGTGAGTCATAATATGCATTTAAGACTATTCCATAGAGTACTCCCATTGGGATCACAATAACCGCTGTAGTCAACCAGGGATTAAACTTTTTTATTGAAATGCTGTTGGCATTGTTATGCAAATTTGAAAAGGAATCTGAAAAAGATTGTTTAATCATTTTTCTTTCATTATTCATTACGTTTTCAATACCATAAACATTTGTCGAGTCAACGCTGGTCACCTTAATCTTCAGGATCTTTCCATAGTTTAATTTTATTTCATACCTTTTTCCAGGTATTAGTTTAGCACGAATAGTTGCTTCGGTTAGTTCATTGTGCTTTGATATGTTTTTGTAAGTCATGCAGGATGACAAACTCATGATAATGACAAAAATGACGATAAGGTTTTTCATAAAAACGGATTTAGTGGTTTAACTTCCTTTAACTACCTAAGAACTACTACCTCATCGACTCCTACAACGATGGCAAGAAATGGGGGAGCTACAATCGTTGCCGAATCAGAAGCTGGAATAGGATAATGTTTCATCGGGTCTTGTTTTATTCTGATTCAAAGATGCCGGGTGTTTAATCCTCCTCCAAATTCATCATTACCAATCAATGAAAAAAAAGTTGCGACTTTCGAACAGAATGGACAATAATTCCAAACAATAAGTCAAGAGTTGCGAATACTGCAACTGGGGGAGATTTTTTTGCAACGGATGACTCTAAAAAATCAAACCATTTCTTTTTGGAGTTTCCCGGTTACAGTAATTTGGTGCCTGTTATGGGCGTCACCAAAACATAATTGATCCAGACGAAGGGATTTTAATAAATTAAGTGGGGCACTCAAGAAATACTTAAATAGAAATGGATATGAACAATCAACCGAAGATCATAGGAACCCGATATGTATTGGCTGTACGAGATTTATTAAAATCAGCCGAGTATTACAAAGATCAACTGGGTTTTACTTCCCTATGGACCGATGGTGGCTGGCATTTTCTTTCTCGTGATAAATTCATTGTTATGCTGGGAGAGTGCCCTGATGACCGATCCGCTTTTGAAACACTTAATCATTCCTATTTCGCTTACATTGATGTTGAAAATATTGATGATCTATATCTGGAGTATCGTTCCAAAGCTGTTGAGTTATTGAGTGAGATAGAAAACAAGCCTTGGGGACAACGGGAGTTTTCAGTGCGAACTATTGATGGACATCGTATTATGTTTGGTGAGGAGATTAAAGGCTGATTAATGCCTTAAGAATGAGTTGATGATTTTCTCTTCCTTCGCTTATTCCAAAACCAAAATGATAATGCAGCAAGTAGCAGCACAAAAGGCCAGAGGTTAATCAGGAAAATAATAAAGGCCAGCAGATTGTCCCAACCTCCTTTGAGTGATTGGACTAACTTAGACGCAAAACCAAAGTCGGTGCCGATAGTTTCATAATATGTAACATTGAGTGTACTGAAGGCCACCTGGTTTTTGAGAAAGTTTAATCTCCCTTCCATGGATTCGATTTCAGATCGCACATTGGCAATCTGACTTTCGATGGAAATAATTTCTTCAACGGTTTTAGCCTGCTTTAAAATTTCTCTATAGCGTGCTTCTAATTCTTTCTTTGTTTTTAGTCGTGCTTCTACATCAATGAACTGCTCGGTCACGTCTTCCGTGCTGATGTTTTTGTTTTCTATTTTTACGGCAAGCGGTTCCAGTCGTGCAACCAGTGCATCAAACTGATTGGCGGGCACGCGTATCAATTGATTGTATTGTAACCTTTCGCCATAGTTATTTTCGCTTTCAGATGAGATGTAGGCATTTAATTCTTTACAGATTTTTTCAATTTCAGTCTTTGTCTTTTTTACTACTTCTGTTTGAAACTCGAGCGAACCATTTCTGATAAGTTTTCTTTCTATTATTTCCGCAGGAGGAAGGTTCTGCTCTGTTACATCACCATCCAGGGCGGCTTCAAATTCACCTCCGCGCTGAGCCATTTTTCCCTCTGGTGCATCTGTGCCCAATGACATTTCTTCATTTGCATTATTTCCGTTGCAGGAAAACACGAACGTAGCCAATAGGAGGAGAGTATTCATTTTCATGTTTGATTGAAGGTTCATGGGTATAATTCCGCGATAAAGAAATAGTAACACAAGGTGAATAAAAAAGTCAGGCTGTTAACCTGACTTAAACGTATGGTGGAAGTTCTTTATCATTCCAATGCCTTAACTCCTGGCAATACTTTGCCTTCAAAATATTCGAGCAGAGCACCGCCACCAGTAGACACATAGCTCACTTTGTCTTCGAAACCAAATTTGGCTACTGCTGCTGCAGAGTCGCCACCACCAATTAATGAGAAGGCGCCATTTGATGTGGCTCTTACCACAGCTTCAGCGATACTCTTTGTTCCCTTTTCAAATTTCTCCATCTCAAACACACCCATGGGTCCGTTCCATAAAATGGTTTTTGATTCTTCTACAACTTTGGAAAATACTTCAGTTGCCTGCGGCCCGATATCCAACCCCATCCATCCGGTTTCAATAGCATTGTTGTTTGCTATTTTGGTGTTTGCGTTGGCATCAAATTTATCTGCCGTAATGGAATCGATTGGCAGGTGAAGTTCAACACCTTTTGCTTTAGCTTTTTGAATTAACTCTTTGGCAAGATCCAGTTTGTCCTCCTCCACCAATGAATTGCCAATATTTCCCCCCAATGCTTTAAAGAATGTGTAGGCCATGCCGCCACCGATAATCAGGTGATTAACTTTATCAAGGAGTTTTTCAATGATCAATATCTTATCGGAAATTTTTGCTCCTCCCATGATGGCAGTGAATGGCCTTTCGGCATTCTCCAACACTTTCTTTGCGTTGTCCAATTCAGCAGCCATCACATAACCGGCACACTTATCAGTAAAGAATTGTGCTACGATGGTGGTGGAGGCATGAGCGCGATGGGCTGTGCCAAATGCATCGTTAACATAAATATCGCCATGCTTTGATAATTTTTCCGCAAAGGGCAGATCGCCTTTTTCTTCTTGTTTGTAGAAACGAAGATTCTCAAGAATCAATACCTCACCCGCTTTAAGCGCAGCTGATTGCGCGAAGGCCTCATCACCGATACAATCAGATGCAAATTGTACAGATGTTCCCAACAGTTGCTCTGCTGTTTTAATGGTATGCTTTAGTGAATATTTTTCTTCCGGGCCTTCCTTAGGTCTTCCCAAATGCGACATCAACACACAGCTTCCTCCTTCCTTTAATATTTTCTTGATGGTCGGTATCGTAGCACGAATGCGATTATCGTCAGTGACGTGAAAGCTTTTGTCCAAAGGAACATTGAAGTCTACGCGAATGAGAGCTCGCTTTCCCTGGAAATTAATATCATTGATGGTCTTCATAAAAACAATTGTCTTTTTTAACGGAGACGAAGGTAATAAATCAAACTGTGTGAAGTGGCTTCGGGATAGTCTATTTTTCAGCAAACGATTGCTACTTCTAATTTTGGAGTTGGCAAAATGTCCTTCCATTTTTCGGTTTCTGCATATTCACGTAACAGGTCATTACGTTTTGTAATCATCCGTGAAAGAAATTTTTCCAGAAAGAGAAAGCGGAATAGTTCACCAGGCAAACCCCACTTTGTTTGATAATAAAAATGATTAATCATTACGGTCTCTTCGCTGATGTCGTAGAAATAATAATCATGGAAAACCGAAATAAAGCGACTATCGGTAATTTCGTAACTGAGGAAGAAAGGCGGATTGAATTTTACAATTTTTATTTCTGTACAAAATTGAAGGCCCCACAGTTCTGATTTCATAAGCGCATGTTGGTTATACCCAATTAATCCAGTCATGCAGCCGGCTACAGATTCCTCCTTGATTGGGCCTGCTGAAAGTTTATGAAAATCGATGCTTCGTGCGAGGTCAAAACAATGTTGAATGGGGGCTTTAATATGGGTATTAAATTCGATTTTGTTCATGTCAGTTACGTTGGTTAATCCCCAAAACTGATACCCAGTCCTTTGGCGGCCTTCACCAGATAGGAGTCTTTCTGCAGGAAATTATAATCCTTGGTAGCCTCTTCTAATGTTACCGAAGTGATCTCATTATTTTTCAATGCCACCATCCTTCCAAAGTTTTTTTCCAAAGCGAGTTCAAATGCTTTTACTCCAAATAATGTTGCCAGCACACGATCAAATGCGATTGGTGTTCCACCACGCTGAACATGTCCAAGAACTGTTTCTCTTATCTCTGCCTTACAGCCAGCATCTTTTAATTGTTTTGAAAGTTGAAAAGCAACACCACCCAATCTCACATGCTCAGAGCCTTTTTCAGCTTTGCCGGCTGTAATGATGCCCTCTTTTGGTTTAGCACCTTCCGCAACGACAATGTTTGCAAAACCTCTTCCGTGTTTATATCGGCTGTCAATTCGTTTTACCAACTTATTGATGTCGTAGGGAATTTCCGGGATTAAACAAATCTCAGCACCCCCTGCAATGGCGGTGTGTAAAGCAATCCATCCGGCATCCCGGCCCATCACTTCCATGATCATTACACGATGATGACTTTCGGCAGTGGTCACCAGCTTATCAAAACTATCTGTTGCAATCTGCACAGCGGTTTGAAAACCAAATGTCATATCAGTGGCGGATAGATCATTGTCTATTGTTTTCGGAACACCTATAATGGGGACACCTTTTTCAAACAAGGTCTTAGAAATTTTTTGGGATCCGTCTCCTCCGATATTGATGATCGCATCAAAGTTTAACTCCTTTAGTTTTTTTATCAACTCATCAGAGCGATCTTCAAATTTAAATGACCCATCAGCCTGGGGAACCGGAAACTTGATGGGGTTTCCTTTGTTCGTAGTTTTAAGGATAGTGCCCCCCTTTACGTGAATGCCGGCTGTGCGTTTGCTCGTCAGCCGTATGATTTCCTGAGGTTCATTTAAAACGCCATTGAAGGCTTCAATGCTCCCATACACTTCCCAGTCCTTTTCTCTTTTGGCACGTTTGGCAATACCTCGTATAACTGCATTGAGACCAGGGCAATCGCCCCCACCGGTTAGCACTAATATTTTCTTTGTCATAGATGAACAAGTTGTAGCGAAGTCGCCATTATTAATAATGGTAACATGAAAATTAAGAAGACTTTATTAAAAAAGAATGCTACCAGCTAAATAATTTATTTAGTCAGCGGCTGCCCTACGCAAGCGGTCGTTTATGGCCTTTCCCAAGCCAAGGTCAGGCACTTCTTCTGCTAAAATAATGTCGACATCCTTTTTATCAAGTGCCCGAAGGGAAGCAAAAAGTTTTTGAGCTGCTTCTTCAAGATTACCTCCAGGTGATAAGGTTAACTGGTTGTTAAGAGCTACCTGCGGAATTTGTTTTTGAAAAGTTAACACACCCACGCGCTCAGTTCCGGAAACAGAGATCAACTCAGCGAGATCTCCCAACAACATCTTCTTCTTTGGTGCATAATGACTTTTCAGTTGACCCGGAGCTTTTGGATTGGAGGATGTGTTTAGCTGCACGCGAACTTTTCCAACCACCGATTCAATTTGCTCTAAGCTTAATCCGCCAAGCCGGTACACAACCGGAAGATCATCTTCAAAACCTACAATGGTTGATTCAATACCAACGACACATTCGCCTCCATCTAGTATGTATTTGATTTTATCACCTAGTTGTTCATTCACATGTTCCGGTCGGGTTGGACTAATATATCCAAATGGATTAGCACTTGGTGCAGCCAGCGGAAAGGCAAGTTGACGGAGGAGCCTACGTGTCAATTCATGATTGGGGCAACGCACTCCAACGGTATCTAATCCTGATGTTACCAGGTCAGGGATATGCGATTTTTTTTTTAATAGCAAGGTTAAAGGACCTGGCCAGAATTGAGCAGCCAGTCTCGCTGCCTTTTCAGGAAAATCATCAACTAATTCTTTAGCCTTCTCTAGACTGGCCACATGCACGATCAATGGATCGAACTGAGGGCGGTCCTTTACTTTGAAAATCTCCAACACGGCCATCTCATTCAACGCATTGCCTGCAAGACCATAGACGGTTTCGGTTGGAATGGCAACCAACGCTCCTTTTTCCAGGAGCTGTTTTGCGATCTCAATGTTACTTCCTATTTCGGCCATGACTGCAAATCTAAATTAATTTGTCATGATGTGATAAACGCAGTATGTTGCGAGATAAAAGAAATACCCTATGAGCAATAAAACGCGATCTATTTTAAAAGCTATAGCCGTGCTGTTGGTTTTGCTGGCTGTGTTGATGGAATTGAAAGTGGTGATTATCCCTGCTATTGTGATCTATAAATTCTGGCTTGTGGTGATTGCCTTTGGCTTGTTGCTGGTGGGATCAAAATAACTTTTCATTCATTCGAAGTACTGATCTTTCCTGATTGTACTTCTCCAGGTCATCCAGTCTGATCCATTTTACATCGTGCGATTCTTCGCTCACGTGAATCAATTCGTTGGGATTGGCCTCCATTAGAAATCTCACATCATAATGAAAGTGCTCTGGAAAATCCTTGCGCTGTGGAATGAGATGAATATCTACATCAAACGGTTTCTTAGAATTTATAATCTTAAACTCCTTCAATCCCGTTTCTTCTTCTGCTTCCTTTAGGGCAACCCTGAGAATATTCTCATCACCATCCGCATGCCCACCAGGCTGCACCCACTTATTTAATTTAGCATGATGAACTAAGAGCACCTGCGTGCGACCCGAATCTACAATCCAGGCAGATCCCGTTATATGACCCGGTAGATGCGTGCGTTCAAAACAGGGTGCATCTGATAGAAGGGCGAGGAATCTTTTTAGAAAGTCTTTCTCTTCCTGAAAAATGGTCTGATAGTCATGAAGACTATTGACCAGATCGATTCGATTCATGAACTATTGGATAATAACTGTAGCCTTGTTGAATTTTCCTTCTTCAAGAGCGCCAATTCGTTCACCGCCACCGGCATTGTCTTTATCCTCTTTACGCGCAATCACCCAGTAGGAGATGGCTTTCAGTTTCTTCAACTTCACCACTCCTTTGCTGTCGGATACGCCAGAGAAGGCTACATTTTTTTCTTTAAGATAGTCTTCTTCGGTTTCGAATAATCGTACTTCGGCACCAATTACTGTATTCCCTAATTCATCACGCACTGTGATGGTGAGTGAAGTGTTTAGTAGTTGAGCCGATGAGTTTATGAATGAAAAACAGAAAATGGATGTGGTGAAAAACAGAATGGCGTATTTCATAGGGGTACGATTTAATTCAGAGGTATTTACAGATACATAGTTACAGAAAGCGTAACAAAAAATAAAGGCACCTTCTTTAAGATGCCTCTATAAATAGTCTATTGTTCTATCGGATGAGTGACACGCCTCCATGCTTTTCCTGTATTCCTTTATCCGGTCTGAAGGCGCTCTCGTATTTTACGATATACGCATACATGCCAACCGGCACCGGCTGACTGGCATTATTCTTATAGCCACCATTCCATTTAAAGTTTCTATCCGTAGATTCGAACACCAGTTCACCCCAGCGATTATAAATGAAAATCTGGAAGTTATCAGTGATGAAATAAGTGAAAATGGAAAATTCTTTATTCGGGGCCAGACTGCTAGTGGGACGGAACGCATTAGGAGCTTCGATTTTTGGCAGACACTCGTTATTCACTTCGGTTTTGTCTCGCGCAATGCAGCCAAACGAATTGGTGATATCAACTTCATAAATTCCTTCGCTGTCAGCATTCAGCACTCTTACTGTATAATTCAGTGTTAACTGATTTTTGAACCAGTTGTAAGCGATAAAATCTCCCGGATCCAAATCTACGCTTGAGGTGGTAGGATCTACATTGTCAGGATCATTACAAATAGTCACTCGGTCAGGTAGTCCTCCTATAGGAAGTGGCGCTTTGAGAATCTGAATTTCGGCCTGTGCAAGACAGGTGTTTTTCTTCACATCAACCCGGTAAGTGCCGGCATTTATCTGATCCGTTGTTGCTGCTGTGGCTGTACTAAGAGCAGAACCGTTGAAGAACCATGCATAAGTAGCTGTGCTCGCATTAGTGGCAGCAGTAAGTGTGAATGGTTTATTATTATCGCAGGCCGGAGTGGCAGTTACAGACGCAGTTATGGTGCCTGTTACTGAAACAATTGCAGGAGCAGAGAGAACGGTACATCCGGTTAATGTATTAACTACTTGTACCTGATAAGATAATCCGTTTTCTGATGTACCCAACACAATCTGTTGCCCTAACAAAGCAGGCTGAAATACACCAGCTTTGAACCAGCGATATGTAAAGTTGCCAGATGGAGACGCGGTGAGAATAACCTCTTCAGCACAGGCATCAGTTTGAGTAAATGCAGGCACAATGGTTCCGGGCACATTTACAGTGATACTTTGTGTTGCAGGACAACTTCCTGCCGCGCTGGCAGTGACTGTGTAAGTAACAGTACCGGCACCAGGAAGCAGTTGAATCGTAGCTCCGTTAGTGGCCCCCACAATACTTCCAGAAACATTAGTTGTCCATGAGTACGTAGTGGCACCGGTTGCTGTGATAGCAGGCTGAACGGCACATAAATCAGGAGTTAAGGTTACTGATACTGGTGTATTAGGAGCAACAATAAAATTATTGATGTTAAAAATGCAATTGGTGTTGTCTTTAATTTGTATCGTATAGGTTCCGGCTGTTAATGCAGGGGAAACGTTAAATGCGGCTGTGCCACTATTTCCTGAAGCACTGACGGCACCGGTTCCGTTATTGGTAACCGTATACTGCAAAGGAAAATTAACGGCCGTAGAAGTTACGCGCACGGTGACCGGATCACAATTAGGAGCTTGTGCAGCGGCTGTTGCCGTAAAGACTGCATCAGTCAAACCCACCGAAGTTGAAAGTGTACAGCCGGAAACCTGATCCTGTACAATGGCAGAATAAGTTCCTGCTGCCTTTCCACCGAGAGGGCCGATAGTAGATGGTGCCACCTGATCGATACCCTGTTGGTTGAACCCTGGCCCTGATATAAAAAAGGAATAAGGTCCGCTCGCTGGCGCAGATGTATTTAGTTGTAAAGTGATTGTGCCTGTCGCAGATCCGCATCCAATTGGATTAGTTCCGGTGAGAGCGAAAGAAGGAGATACATTAATCGTATAAACTTTTTGATCGGTAACAAAGCATGTCGTAACAGGATCTGTTACGGTAACCTCATACGTAAACACTCCCGGTGTGGATGTATCTACTGCTTGTGTTTGAAAGGTGCTGGCATTTATTCCATTCACCTTCCATTGATAGGAAGCCCCTGGATTTTGTGCGTTTAATGTTGGTGTTGCATTGTCTTCACAAATAGTAAGATCCGAGCCAAGGTCTACCTGCGGTCGGTTGTCAGCCACAATGGTTTGGGCCGAGGAGAAACATCCATTCACATCAGTATTTGTGATAGAGACAAATGCTTGTTCATTAAAGGTTACTGTCTGAGTAGAATCTCCGCTCGACCATAAATACGTGAGGCCTGGAATATTCGTGTTATTAGCATCAAGTGTGACGGCACCTGTACACAATGCTATTGCTCCAGGCACAGTAGGTTTTGGTGGAGGATTAAATATGGTCACCTTCTGTATAATGGTCGTGTCGAGTTTGCATCGGTTAAACAATCGCATAGAAACGGTATACGTACCTGCCGTAGCATAGAGATGGACTGGTGAGGCTTCGGTACTGCTTCCTCCATCACCAAAGAACCATTGAAACTCATCAATGGCATCGGTTGGTGTTCCATTAAATCGGGTTGAGTCACCCACACATACGCCAGTAAAAGTAAAACCAGGCCCACCAAAAGCATTGCCTTGAATCTGAATGAAGTTAGGAAGGCCTAATCTGCTGCTGGTGCCTCCCAGCAAGTTGAAACCATTGAGATTAAATGCAGATAACCGTGTTGTGTCATCTACAGCCTGAATGGTGCCAAGCTTATCACTGCCGTTGATCGCCATATAGATCTGTCCATCAGGTCCTAATTGCAAGGCACCAAACTCTCCATTTTGTTGAATGCGTTGTTTGAAATACGGTTGGTTGAGAGAGTCAAGAAAATATTCAAACAACACAGAAGGACTTGGTGTACCTTTTACGGTAGCGAAGACTTTATTTCCACCAGGAGAAAACTCTACTCCGTAAACCTGGCCGTTTGGTTCCTTAAGATCAATCTTACGATAATTACTTAGCGTGCCCGTGTTGTTATCGAATTGAAATAGTTCTATGAGGTTGCTTGTGCCAGGCGTTGACAACGTCACCGCAAGATTATTGTTTGGACCAATTTTCATATAGCCCTGGCCTTGCTCTGGTGTTTTGAACGAATGATCAGAACCGATCTCAGAATAAACAGGTTCTCCAATGCCCAGCGTTGTGATCGGATACGTTCTAAACGTGTTATTACCATATTCATGGGCAATCAACCACTGTGCTGTTGCGGTTATGTGTTCTGTACTTTTAGCGAAGAGTAAAATATTTTTTTGAATTAAGGCTCCCTTGCCGGAATTGAGTTTGAGATCAAATAAAGAATATCTCAGCTCAAACAGTGATGTGCCACTGATGGCCTGCGTAGTAAAGATGTAATACAACGTTTCATCACCCGGAACAGGCACGATGAGGGCCGACTGTGCAGAGGTAGGATCACCACCAATGCCCGCATCAATTTGGGTGTGAGTTTTATCAAATACTTTGTCACCATCCGTATAAAAAATCAATTCTCCATTTCGATCACTTACGGTAGCACATCCTTCGGGTGCATCCATGATGCTGTTGTTAAGAGCCTTAGCAGCACCAGGGGGAGTATCAAAAATCGGATTGAAATCAATACCTGCTTTGTTTCCAAAGTACCAGACATTCGCTCGCGCATCTTGCAATCCATATTCTTTCACGTTTACACCCGAATAGGCAGAACAGCCGCTGGCATCAGTAACTACCACGTAGTAATATCCGGCAGAATCGGGCGTCAGTGTTTGCCCCAAATCTCCATTCGACCAAACAATAGAAGCAGCAACGCCTCCTTGTATCGTTACTTTCACGCTGAATTGTTTTGGTGAGGAGGATCCTCTTGGAGGAGGAAATTCGTCACGACAGGCGGTTGTATCTTGCACCAATTGCAATTGAAGAGCAAATGGATTTATGGTTACTGGTAATGTTACCGAATCCTTTTGTCCACGATAAAAGGCAATAAGTTTTGCATTGAAGCTCCCTGCACTTCCATACGTATGGATAGGGCTCCATCCACGCGAATTATTCCCGTCACCAAAATCCCAACGAAGACTATCGGCATTTGGCAGCACCGTTGGGAAGAAAGCGGTAGGGGAGTTTTGACAAATTCCATTGGCTACAAAGCTTACTGAAATGACAACACTGTCTTTAGGGGTGAACGAAGGAAACTGGGTACCATTAAAATTGGATGCTGCGAATAATGATTGAGTATTAATTACTTGCGAGGCAACAGTATCTGTGTTCGTTAGCTTACCAACTAAAAATGGTCCACCCGAAGCAGCCTGGTATAAATGATATATGGCACTGTCGGGTGCCATTTGTAACCCATAACTCCTGAACACGGAGGAAGCTAAAACTGAAGTGAGTGATACAGCAGAATTCAGATAATCATATTGAAGCACATCGGCTGTTATACCTGTTTCACCATGTCGCGATAAGTATAGATATTGACCTTTGGTATCCCATTCAATATCATAAATGGATTGATTGGTGGCGCTGGCAGTAGCAGAGTTGAAAATGGTTCGATCAGGCGCGAATATACCCGTCACATTATTGAAGTTTATAATCAATGCATCTGTATTTGGATCTTGTGCTGATACAGCAATTTTCTTAGTTGATGAATGATAAGAAAAATTTGCTACCGACATCGGCAACCCAAGACCCGATGTAGTGGTGGTTGGAAAAGTAGCTGTTGCATCAATCTTTGTAGCAGAATAACTCTGTGATCCGTTCTGATGCGTAATCAACCAAAAGTCAATTCGATTAGCATCAGGCACAACAATCATTCCCTCTGAGCGATTGGTTAATCCTGCCATGGGAACATTCTTAGTTGCCGCATCAACATCACCGGCAGCAGGTGCTGGAAAAACCGAATTACCAAATTGACTCATATCCACGATACTTCTGCTGATCGAGCCTCCGGTCGTATAATTAGCCGAGTTAGTGAAAATATAATACTTGTTGGGTTGACCTGGCAGAGGCGAAATGGCCACAGGCTGATTGGTATCCGTTTGTCCGTTGAGTCCGCTGCCATTAGGCATCAATAGATGAGAGGCATCGTAAACACGCACACCATCGGTATAGAAAAATAAATTGGCTGTGGCTGGATCGGTGGCTACGGCTGCTCCCCCTTTGTTGAATGGAAGAGCTTGATTATTTATTAATTGAGCCACGTTGGTTCCCCGGTTAAATCGGATCGCTTGAGTGGAATTACCGAAGTACCAATTATGCTGTTTAAGATCCTGACCAAATAAAACCAGTGGACCATTAAACAAAACGAATAATACTATTGAATAGAATATTTTTAACGTGTTTTTTCCCCTCATATCATCTGCTTCTTGTATGCTTTTGCTTTCATTCACTAAATTTTTTAGATCAAATCACAATGTCATTTCTAACTGGCATTTTGACCTTTCATGTTAGAGGTCATTATATTCCGAAATTTAAAACGTCCTAATCACACTAAAGTATATATTTTGAATGAATTTATCGTTCGTAATGGAGACGAAACGATTCTATTTGTCGTTAAATGTTTTTTTTAATGTCATTAAAGAATTTAATTTGCTCTGATTGCACATTTTCTAAATACTGTTGAATGCATAGGATTGCTTTTTTTTGCTGTGTATGTATCCTGATTGGAACGGGTTCGGTAACTGCTCAAGATCCTCAGTATTCGCAATTCTATGCGGCTCCGCTCTATCTTAATCCTGCTTTCGCTGGTTCTACAGGCCAGAACAGGATAGGAATGAATTATCGCAATCAGTGGCCTGCGATCGATGCAAACTTCAATACCATCTCTGCTTTTTATGATACCTATATTGAGGATAAAAATAGTGGAATCGGTGTGTTGCTTACACGTGACCGTGAAGGAGTTCTGGGATTGCAATCCATAAGTCTGGCATTCCAATATTCTTATGATCTGCAAATTGTAAAAGGACTGTCTTTTCGTCCTGGTTTTCAGGCCGCCATTTATAATCGCTCCATCAACTTTGATAAGCTCACGTTTGGAGATCAATTTGATCCACTCACCGGTGATGTTATAAGTCCTACTTCAGCCGAAGCACTCAATACAGGTCAATCCAAATTTTTTCCTGATCTTTCTTTCGGAGGATTGCTCTACAGCAAACGGGCATGGTTGGGAATTGCCGCGCATCATGTAACTCAACCTAATCAATCCATCATAGGAGAGGAGAGCAAACTTCCTATGAAACTTTCGGCCCACGCTGGATTTAAATTTTACTTTAAACCGGGTGAAATGGGAGATGGATTTTATAAAAAAGGACAAGAGCGTAGTTTCGCTCCGGCAATACAGTATAGGCATCAGGGAGAATTTGATCAGATGGACCTTGGATTCTATTTTACTTTTGAACCATTGATCATCGGAACCTGGTACCGAGGGGTTCCATTTAAAAAGGTGAATGGATTTACCAATAATGAATCGGTTGTGATGTTAATCGGATTTACAAAAAAAGGAGCTAAGGATGTCCTGAATATCGGATACAGTTATGACTATACCATTTCACAGCTGGGGGCAAGCAGTGGGGGCGCTCATGAAATTAGTTTAGTATATTCCTGGTCTTCACGCAATCCGCGTAAGCCACCGAAGGATAAGTTGATGATTCCTTGTCCGGATTTTTAATCCTGAGGTGATCAGCGATTAATCGTCACCGCTTCCATCAATCTTGCAGAAGTTATCCATACCGATGTGTAGCAATGCGTCACCGGCATTTACTACAGGATGGTTATTGAGTCCAACAACGTAGCCGGTGGAAGGAGATTTAACTTGCTCTTTGAATTCGCCAAAAGGATCGGTGATCGTGCCAACAATTTGATTTTTATTAACCAGCTGACCGCAGTTTATTGCTGACTGAAACAAGCCCGCATGATGGGCACGCCCCCAGGATGAATTCCAGATTATTTTATTTTCTTCCTTGGGAAGAGGGGCCCAGTCAATCATGTTTAAATGTTTCATTAACCTAAGCGTTCCGTTCACACCCTCTTCAATGGCTTGCTGATCAAAGCGTAACGATTCCCCACCTTCATAAACAATCATGTTCTTTCCATGCTTGGCAGCCGTTTGTCGAATGGAGTGCGGACGAAATGGAGAATCGATAGTAAATGGTGCATGAAAGGCATTCGCTAATTCAACATTCTTCTCATCGGACATCACACAGCGTATTTGCGGATAGTTTGTTCGCATGGCACCTCCGGTATGGAAGTCAACACCGTAATCGATAAAAGGGATAACATCGTGGGTAAGATGATAGGCGACACGCGAAGCTAATGATCCATTTTTGCTTCCGGGAAAAGACCGATTCACATCTTTCCCATCAGGCACTTCACGTGAATAATTTAAGAATCCATAAATATTAATGATGGGCATACAAATCACGGTTCCCCGCTTCACGCGATTATGCCCCATGTCCAGAATTCTGCGCACGATCTCCATCCCGTTTATTTCATCGCCATGCATGCCTGCGGTGAGAGCCAGCACCGGACCATCCTCCAATCCACGATACGCATAGATAGGTGTATCAATTTGCGTGCGCGATGGGAGCCTGGCGATGTTGATTACGATCTCCTTAAATTCTCCCGGCCTGAGATGATGTTCTCCTATACTGACTTCTTTCATGATGATTTATTGAGGTATCTCTTGTGTCTGTTTAAGCGTTCACTTTATCTTTTTGAATTTTCTTTTTACCCGCATGCTTCTCGATATACTGATAGATTTTTCCAGCAATATCTACTTTTGTGGCGCCTTCAATTCCTTCAAGTCCGGGGGATGAATTGACTTCAATAATTAACGGACCTCTTTTCGAAGAAAGCATATCTACACCAGCTACACCGAGTCCCATTTTTTTTGCCGCTTCAACGGCAGCATGCTTCTCATGTCGATCGAGTTTCACTACTGTGGCTATTCCACCGCGATGCAAATTAGATCTGAACTCACCTTCCTTGGTAGCTTGTCTTTTCATCGAGCCAACGACTTCACCATTGACCACAAAAGCACGGATGTCAGCACCTTTTGCTTCTTTAATAAACTCTTGCACAATGATGCGTGTCTTCACACCATGAAAAGCTTCAATGACTGATTGTGCTGCTTTTTTATTTTCTGCAAGCACAACGCCAAGTCCTTGTGTCCCTTCCAATAATTTGATTACTACAGGTGCTCCTCCCACGGCTTCAACAATTCCTTCCGTGTCTTTGGTATAGTCCATGAAAATGGTTTTTGGCAAACCAAGACCAGCTCTGGAAAGAATCTGCAAGCATCTTAATTTATCACGTGAACGGATCAGTGCTTGAGACTCCACTGCAGTGAATACCTTCATCATTTCAAATTGACGAACTACGGCAGCACCATAAAAAGTGACGGAAGCGCCTATCCGTGGAATGATGGCATCGAAGTAGTCGAGCTTACGACCGTTGTAATAAACCATTGGGTTCTTCTTTTCAATCAGCAACACACACTTCATGTGGTCAATGATTTCCACTTTATGTCCCCTTTTTTCTCCTGCTTCTTTGAGTCGCCTGGTAGAATATAGTTTGGGATCGCGCGAAAGTATGGCGATGTTCATACGCCTTTTAGTTTAGTTTGATAAGACAAATCTTTTTTAGTTACATCAATTAAAAACCTGTTTCGCAAAATTTTGCGACCCAATAATACGGGGAACTTTAAATTTCCACGGTTGCTGAGCGAGAACTCAGCCCTGATCACATAGTCGTAAATCTTTATTCTTGTTTTGATAACAAACCTCATCTCTGCTTCACCAAATGAATTTCTTATTTCTCGCTTTTCGAATTTCTTAAAGGCGAATTTCATTCCCGTAAACTCCGGATGTTCTTCATCTAATACTACAAATTCAAGTTTACCATTCACCACTTCTGCCGAAGAGCAATGAAGGCTGCAATTATAGGCACCGGTATCAATTTTTGCATGAATATCATAAAGCCCAAGCAGGGGTAAATCAACACGGTCTGACCTTCCAAGTACTTGCATAAATTTTGAAGTGTGTTAAGCTACCTTATTTAGTGAAAATAAAAAAGCCCCGATAATCAGGGCTTTTATTGAAGTTTGCAATTGAATTACTACTTCGCCACTTTAAATGGCACGGATGTTTTCTCCCAACTTAATACTACATTATTTTTCTCAACGGCAATGGCAAACATTTCAACAAAGACGGCAGCTTTGCCGGGCTTCACATTTACTCTCAAAGCATCTTGTTTATCAGAGTAATCAAAAGGACTTCCAGATGCTTGCTTACTGAATACAATAACCCATTCATTTTCACCTGGAATTGTAAATAGACCATATTTACCTTTAGGCAACGCTTTGCCTTCAATCTTTACATCAGCACTGAATTCAATGGAGGTAACTGCATTGGCACCAGTGCGCCACACTTTACCATAAGGAACGAGATCACCCATGATTTTACGTCCTTTGGCGGATGGCTGTGCATAATCAACGGTAACCTTTATCCCATCAATTGAACCTTCTGCTTTCGCAGGAGGGCTAGCGGGTTTTTTGTCTTGTGCAACGGCTCCTATGGAGAGAATCAGGGCCAGTAAAGTGAACATCATACTTACTTGTCTTTTCATAGTGTTTGTGTGTTTAATTTGAATGTTTCGATCGGTTAGATTTAAAAATATCTATCCATTAGAAAGATAGATATTTAAAACTCTTATAACTCTATGAAAACGGAAACATCACCTGAAATGTTCTACAAGTGGCATTCTTTGCAGGTGTTTTTTTTACCAAAGGCAAGTTTATCAGAGCAGTTGCTCAATCTGTCGTTTCAAATACTCTGACTGCACCAAGCCCGACTGGCGCCATTTCGCTTCACCATTTTTAAAGATGATTAACGTGGGCACGCCTTGAACCCGGAACGCCTGTGCGATACCAGGGTTTTTATCCACATCAATTTTGACAATTTTAGCTTTGTCACCTACTTTGTTTTTCAAATCTTCCAAAATAGGTTTCATCATTTTACAAGGGCCACACCATTCAGCAGAGAAATCCACCAATACGGGTGTCTCGCATTTTATCAATTCTGAAAATGAATCTTTAGCCATATTTTAGGCAACGGGTTGCTTCGCAGTAGCCAAAGCAATATGCGGAATCATAGTAACTTTTGATTTTATAGAATTAGAAATCAGGCAAGCGGCTTCGGCTTTAGCCAGAACTCGTTCGGCACGCTCTCTATCCTTCTCATCATGAATAGTTACAATAGGCTCCAGGATAATTTCGGTCATCAGAAATTTTCCTTCAACCTGGTCAAGTTTGCCTTTTGAGTCGCAATGAAATGCTGTGAATTCTAATTTTGAATTTTCCGCAATGGCCAAAAAAGTAGTCATCAGACAACTGCTTACAGCTGCCGTAAATAAATGCTCAGGCGACCAGATACCTGGTATTCCTTTAGGGAATTCAGGGGGCGTGGCAACTTCAATGCATCCTCCGCCCTGGGTTGGTGCATTCAGTTCTGGTGAACACATAACACCCTTGCGGTCTTTGTTCCACTCAATCTGAACATTATAAAAATGTGCGTCCATATTATTTAAATTTTATGTTGAAGACTCATCCAACCGCCTCCATTATACACCTGAGTATAACCCTTTGAAGTTAATATTCTTTTTGCCATGCCACTGCGATTGCCTGAAGCACAGCAGGTAATGATCACTTTATTTTTGTCAGAGAAACGGCTAGTGTTATTAGTTAACTGATCGACCGGGATATTCACCGATCCGCGGATGTGTCCATTGCTGTACTCGCCTTTTGTCCTAACATCCAAAATAACAGCTCCTTGTTTTACAAACGCTGCGTAATCTACTTTTGGACCGAATCCTAATAGACTCTTTAATGCTTCGATCATAGTGAACTAGCAGATTGACTTTGTAAATAATTCACATTAATCCATGAACCTGCATCGTGGCAGGCAATGCCTTGTTGCTTGAGAAGATGAGCAGCCATGGAGCTTCTTCCGCCCGAAGCACAGCATAATACCAACGGAGATTTCAACGACTTAACTTCTTCTATTCGCTGTGTAAGTTCATTCACAGGAATGTTTACTGATCCAGCGGCATGACCGCCTTGAAATTCTGCTCTTGTGCGCACATCAATGATGGTGCCTTCATCATTTTTAATAATTCGTTCAACCATATTATTTATTTTTTCCTTTTGAAACACATTGAACACCAGGCCACCCATAAAGGCTCCGTAGACTGAAGAGTTAATGGGACTTGATGTAATCGGGCAGGTGCCGCTGAGACAACCTACTTCATGCCAATACATATACCCAGCGGCTAACCCAATCAATACTCCACTAATTGTTATGAAATGGTTTTTAATGAACTGCATTGACACTGTAATTGTGATACAAAATTACAGTTGGTGAGGTGAGTGAGTCTGTGACCTTCGTTACAGAAGGGTAACTTTATTACGAGAAAGTGTTACGAGGCCTTCCTTTTCCATTTGCTTCATTACTCTGGATACAGCTTCGCGGGCCGTACCGAGTTCATCGGCTAATTGCTGATGTGTGATTTTCAACTCTTTAGTCTGATATAATTCAGCCTTTTGCTTCAGGAGCTGCAATAACCGCATATCTAATTTTTGAAATGCGATGGCGTTCACGGCTGTGAGGAGTTCTTCAAACCGTTTGTGATAGAGCTTAAAAATAAAATTGGCCCACTCCGGAAATTTCTTTACCCACTCACTGGCTTTTTCTACAGGGATAAATAATACCTCTGCATCTTCTTCTACTACGGCTTTGACCTTGCTGGTTTCATTATGGATACCTCCAAGGAAAGACATAATGCAGCTTTCTCCGGGAACGATATAATACAATAGTATTTCATGCCCATTATTATCCGTGCGCATTACTTTAAGGCTGCCATTTAATACCAAAGGGATGGATTTTATATAGCTATCTTCCTGTAGAATGACCGAGCCAGCCGGAAATTTTTTCAACTGCCCATAGGCATCCACTTCATCTTTTAATAAGGTTTGAAAAAGTGAGTCGGTGGCAGACATGATTATGTTTTAGGAGAGTAAGAATAGAAAGATAAGAGGAAAGATGACCCCCACCAAAGCTAACTTCCATCCACGACCCCAGAAACTGTTTTCGCCCTTCTGAATGAACATGCCGGTGCAGGCAATCACCACCATGGCAATTCCAAAAATATCTGAATAGTAAATCCACCACTTGCTGGTATCCTGATGGAGTTGTGTCATTTGGCCGAGAATGGGTGTGGTGCGATAGGACTCTATTTTTCCTTTGCCTGTAGTAAGGTCGATTTGAACATCATGATTCGAATAAGAAATGCGGAGGTTGTTTTTCTCTACATTGAATCTGCGAAGGTTGTCATCTATTTTTTGTTCTTCGGTAAATCGCTTGATGAAGCGTTCATTAATTGAATCTGCCTGGGCAGGAAGGCTGACCGATATTTCCTGAGAGTTATAGGTGTATCTTCTTGGATGCCATGATTGACGATGGTTTAGGAAAATTCCAGAAATGGAGAAAGCGATGATAAGTCCTAGAAAAAAATAAGCGAGATCGCGGTGTGTGTTGCGGGAAGTTAGTTTCATGAAAAGAGTTTTTAAATGCGTTAATCTATTGCTATGAATGTTTCGAATTGCTGATTAGACAACCTGGAGAAAAGATTTATTCCCAAGCGGTGATTTTAAATTATCAATACGCATCCCAGTTATCTGCCAAATGGATTCAACGCATTCAATGCACGTTTGCCGCCTCCCATTTTGTTCATCGTCTTCATTAGTTTTCGCATGTCTTCAAACTGCTTGAGTAATTGATTTACCTGAGTGATGCTGGTGCCGCTACCTTTGGCAATTCTGTTTTTACGACTAGCATTGATCTTATCCGGATTGGATCGTTCATCGTTCGTCATGGAGCGAATGATCGCTTCAATGGGTTTGAAAGAATTATCATCAATGTCAACCCCTTTCATGGCTTTTCCCATGCCGGGTATCATACCCAACAGGTCTTTCATGTTACCCATCTTTTTGATTTGCTCTAGTTGTGATATGAAATCGTTGAAATCAAATTGATTCTTGCGCATCTTGGCATTGAGCCTGCGCGTTTCTTCTTCATTAAAAGTTTCCTGTGCCTTCTCAACCAAACTCACTACGTCACCCATGCCGAGAATACGACTCGCCATACGATCAGGATAAAACCGGTCAATGGCTTCCATCTTTTCTCCTGAGCTGATGAACTTGATGGGCTTTTCAACTACTCTGCGAATTGAAAGTGCGGCACCACCACGTGTATCGCCATCTAATTTGGTAAGCACTACTCCAGTGAAATTCAAACGCTCATTGAATGTCTTGGCGGTGTTCACAGCATCCTGGCCGGTCATCGAATCAACCACAAATAAAGTCTCTGATGGCT
This sequence comes from Cyclobacteriaceae bacterium, assembly GCA_043774745.1. Classification (GTDB taxonomy): domain Bacteria; phylum Bacteroidota; class Bacteroidia; order Cytophagales; family Cyclobacteriaceae; genus ELB16-189. Next base: position 69,312 of record JAYVTC010000122.1, read on the forward strand.
TGAGCGCTTCTTTCAGTTTGGCGATCTCATCCATCATCTGTTCATCTATGGCCAAACGACCTGCCGTATCTACAATCACGACACGGAAGTTGTTTTTCCTGGCGTGTTCGATCGCTGCTTTCGCAATTTTTACTGCATCCTTGTTTTCGGGTTCGGCATACACCTCAACACCCACTTGTTCACCTAATACTTTTAATTGATCAATCGCAGCAGGACGATAGATGTCACAGGCAGTAAGTAATACTTGACGGCCCTGACGCTTTAAGTAGGCGGCCAGTTTTCCCGAGAAAGTGGTTTTACCAGAACCCTGAAGACCAGCAATTAAAATGATGGATGGATTTCCTTCCAAAGAGATGTCTTCACTTTCTCCGCCCATCAGGCGAGTGAGTTCATCGTTGGTGATTTTGGTAAGGAGTTGACCCGGGGATATAGAGGTGAGCACATTCTGGCCCATGGCCTGCTCCTTAATGTCATCCGTAACCTCTTTGGCAACTTTATAGTTAACGTCTGCATCAATTAATGCCTTGCGGATTTCCTTTACGGTGGTAGCAACGTTTATTTCGGTGATCCTTCCCTGGCCTTTGAGGGTTTGGAAGGCCTTATCTAATTTGAGACTTAAACTATCGAACATGGTTTCAATTTCTAGTAGGCGGCAAAATTACGCTTGCCTTGCTCGCATTGCAAATTGAAATTTGGGTTTCTTTGGAATAATCAACATGCACCCAAATTATTGATTGATAAACACTTGAATAGCCCTTAGTGGGTGAATTCATTGATCTTGTCGGATGGATTCATGATGTAGGTGATCATTGAGTTATCCTTTAATAATTCAACCACTCTAAACCCGTGATACGAAGTGCCCCAGGTGCCACCAAAATGTGAATCGAAAAGATAAGGTATATCATCCATGATTTTTACTCCGTCCTGGTCATGCTCATGTCCATGAAATACGGCTTTGATATTCGAATATTGCCTGGTCAACTCAAAATAAGCTGGAGTGTCAATCGCGTTCGCGGTCCATTTGTATTGAGGGATGTGGAGAAATAGGAATATGTTCTTTTGTTTTTTATGTTCATCCAGTTTTGCTTTTAACCACGCCAAATCGGGGGATAAGTATTCTCCTTTTTCATTGGATGTACTGAGCATCAGAAATGTATTTTTCTTGAATGTCTTTTCATAGTTCACCGGCACGTTCCAGATTTCTTTCCAATAGTCATCACTGACCATGTCGTGATTGCCTTTAGTGATATAATAGGGAATTGTCAGCTGATCCAGCTTTTTTTTAGCAAGAAGCAGGAATTCTTTTTTATCGTGGATGATATCACCATTGATAACACAACCCTGCAACGGAGATTGCTTATGAAACAGATTGATGTGATGCGTGATCTGAGAATAGAAATCATTGAAGTTGGTATTGGCTTGTCCGTAATGTCCGTCACTGGCTACAGCAAAGCGAAAAGTTACTTTGTTCTTTAGAGATAGTACTTCTGCGGCAGTTAATTCCTGAATACCTCCGCTTAAAAGCCAGGCAGATGCTACTGAAAGACTTTTTAGAAATGTTCTCCGTGATGAATTCATAGCGGTTAGTGTTAAGCCAAATCAAAAAATGCTTCTTTAATTCTGGATTTGATTAATGGAATAGGTTGTGTTATGGCTGCATTCAATTCTGAAGGATTATTTACCAGGCTGATTATTCTTTCTGCACCAAACTTCTTCAGCTCATCAGCAGTAAGTGCGCACTGTCCGCATAAAATAAAGACAGGTTTTTTATTTTGATTAGCTAATGCAAGTACATGAGCTACCACTTTTCCTGAAAACGTTTGTTCATCAACTTTACCTTCACCGGTGATGACCATGTCTGCGGCTTTGATCCTTTCTTCCAGCCCAGTAAGGTCGCTGATGTAGTCAATACCCTTTCTGAATTTCGCTTTCAAAAATAATTTCGCCCCAGCACCCACACCACCGGCCGCACCTGCTCCGGGAAAATTTAAATCCTGTTGATAGGTTTGATTAATTAGATCAGCAACGTGTTTTAATCCATGATCCAGTGCATTCACATCTTCTGATGAAGCTCCTTTTTGTGGACCATAAACAAAGGCAGCGCCTTGTGGTCCATAAAGCGGATTATTTACATCACATAACACAGTGAAGCTAACTTCGCGCAAGCGTACATCAACCTGTGTATCATCGATAGCATTAATTTCAGAAAGGGAATGGCCAACAGGATTTAGTATTTCGTTTCGGTTATTCAGAAATCGAAAACCTAGGGCATGTGCCATGCCGATGCCCGCATCGTTGGTGGCGCTTCCTCCAATACCAAGAATGATATTGGTTGCGCCTTCATCAAGCGCATCAAGTATCAATTGGCCAGTGCCTATGGTGGTGGTAAGTAATGGATTTCGTTCATCCTCTTTCAACAGTTGTAGTCCGCTGGCTTTGGCCATTTCAATGAAAGCAGTGGCTCCATCTTTCGATAAACCATACTCAGCTTGAATAGGCTTTTGTAAAGGATTAAGCACCGATGTTTTTTTAACGCTGCCTTGACTATGCTCAACCAATATTTCAAAAGTGCCATCACCTCCGTCAGCTAAGGGTACTTTATTAACCTCATAGGAAGGATCCATTTCCAGCAAAGCTTCACCCACAACATTGCACACCTCGAGCGCTGAAAGTGAACCTTTAAATTTATCGGGTGCAATTAATATTTTCACACGAACTGAAATAGGAGGATGGAAGTAATTAATGCGGTGATGCCTTGCGCTAAGGTGAGCATGGTAAAACTTTTGAATGCATCGCGTGGGGAGATTCCGCCAAACTGCGATACAACCCAAAAGTAAGAATCATTCGCGTGTGATACCGTCATGGCTCCACCTCCGATTGCTATTACCAAAACAGAAAGTTGTGCCGGACTTACAAAACCTGCCGATGCTGCCAGTGGCGCAAGTAGTGAACTTGTAATGATGATGGATGAAGTAGACGAACCTTGGGCGGTCTTTAAAATCGCTGCAATCACGAAGGCAATGATAATAAAAATAATTCCCTGGCTACTGGAATTGGAAACATACTCCTTCAATAGAATATCAATGCCACTGGTCTTAATTACTGCACCAAAAGCACCACCTGCACCAGTGATCAACAGAATAATACCTGCATCCTTTAGCGCTGTTGAAATCCACAAAGGCATTTCTTTGGTATCCTTCTTTTTGATCAACATCGTGGATAGAAGCAATCCGATCATCAACGCCACAACAGGATGCCCGATTATCCGCAAGAGCGAGATGATATTTTCATTTAACGAAATTACACTTGGAATAGAAGCAGTGGCAATCAGTAGAATGGGTAGTATTAAAGGAAGAAATGATTTCCAGGTAGAAATTTTAATGTGCTCATAATTCAACTCCACATTTATCTGATCGGCTTTAATGGAACGCCCTAATTTTATAGAAAAGAAGTAAGAGACTAAAGCTACAGGAACGGACGCAATAAGGCTGATAAGGATAAGTATTGAAATATGTTCTGAAAAATTAAGATTAGCCGCGGCCGCCAATGGTCCCGGTGTAGGAGGTACAAGCACGTGTGTAGTGTAAAGCCCGGAAGATAAAGCCAGGGAAAGTTGAGCAGCGTTGGCAGTGCTTTGAGATGCGATGCTTGAAATTAGTCTTGAAAGAATTATGAAACCGGAATCACAGAAAACCGGAATACCCACAATAATGCCGATGGTAGTCATGGCTAAAACCGAGTAGCGAACACCAAAGAATTGAATGATACGATTTCCAATTACTTCCATCGCTCCGGTCTTTTCCATCATCATGCCTAAACAGGAGCCAACTGCTACCAACAACCCAATTTGTTGCAGCAAGGATCCAAAGCCGCTTTGCATGGAATTCAATGTTTCTAAAAATGGTTTGCCAACCATAAGCCCAAATATCATGGAGGCAATCAACAAAGAAAAAAAAGCATGAAGATTCAGGTAGCGTGTAAGCAAGATGATGCCTGCTATGGATACAATGAGGGCGAGGCAGATTTGAAGAAGACTGATGTTCATACCCGGAAAGAATAGAAGGGGAAAATGTCTCCTGCTTTAAACTCAGACTGATGAGCCGGCAATTCAAGAAATCCATTAACGTCTTTGAGATTGGCAAAATCGCCCGAGCCTCCTCCTTCATTTGGATGAGCCATTAGTTTCCCCTCTTCGTTTACTGTTTTTACTTGCAGAAAGTAAGTCAGCGTTGGTTTGAACTGAAAATCTCTTGCGAGAATGGCAGTACTCTTTTCAGAGAGTAACCCAATACTTCTTTCCAACCAGGGTTTGATGTATCGGTAAAAGCACAAGTAGGTTGAAACTGGATTTCCTGGCAATGCGAAAAAAGTATGCGATTCACTTTGTCCAAACCATAAAGGCTTTCCAGGCTTTTGACTTACCTGATGGAAAAGTTTTTTAACGTTCAATTGCTCCAGTGTTTTTGGAACAAAGTCGTATTTGCCTTTGGACACACCTCCGGAAAGGATGATCAACTCATAAGATTCAACTATTTTTTTAAGTTCGAGAGTGAGTAACTCCTCGTTATCCGAAATGTGAAACAAATCAACATGATGATTCATTTGTTTACACGCAGCTTGCAGGGTATAGGCATTGGACCTTCGGATTTGCCATGGGAGGGGTTGCTCATCCACATCTACCAACTCATCACCGGTGCTGATGATGGCGGTTTTAGGCAATTGAAAAACATTGACTTGACTTTTGCCCACTGATGCAAGTAGCGCAATCTCGGCAGGCGAAATTTTGAAACCTTCCGATAATATCCGCTCACCCTTCTTACAATCCTGTCCTTGCGGATGGATGTGTTGATTAGGTTCAATGGAGTCGATTAGAATTTTAGCGACTCCGTTTTCGATATCAATATCTTCATAGCGAATGACGGTATCAGTACCTTCGGGTAACATAGCGCCTGTCATCACTTCAAAAGCATTGTTTTCCTGTTGAAGTTTTTTTGGCGGCATCCCGGCTGTCTGTATTCCTTCCAGGGAGAACGAGCGTTGTCCAAACATAAATGATTGGAAGTGAATCGCGATTCCATCCATGGCCACGCGGTTGAATGGAGGCAGGTCCCTGTCGGCCTCCACGGCTTCCGCCAATACATGGCCAACAGCCTGTTCAATTTTGATCGTGGTTATTTTTGGTTTGAACAGATTGCCAAGAATTATTGATTCTGCTTCCTCAACGCTTACCATGTTTTGTTTAGATTTGAATAATGAAAAAACAATTTACACATATTGATGCTACCGGCAACCCACAGATGGTGGACGTGTCTGAAAAAACAATTGCCAAACGAATTGCAAAAGCACAAGCAGTGGTTCAGTTAGGGAAGAAGATTGTTTCACAGATGAAAGGGGATGAATTGATTACGAAAAAAGGCCCTGTATTCCAGACGGCTATTATAGCCGGTGTGATGGCTGCCAAGAGAACGCATGAACTGATACCGTTCTGCCACCCGCTTGCCTTAGAGGATTGCAAGATCCGGATTACCGTAAAGAAGAATAAAGCCATGATCGATACGGAGGCGACCATTACATCCAAAACAGGTGTAGAGATGGAGGCGCTTACAGCCGCCTCGGTAGCAGCACTCACCATCTATGACATGTGCAAAGCACTTTCTCACAACATCATCATTGAAGAAATCAAGCTGATGGAAAAGCGTGGAGGTAAAAAAGATTTTTTCAGGCGAAACGGTTAAAAGATCGCGACACCTATTGAGAGTGCTATAATATTAAATTTTAAGTTTCTTTTTTCCATTACTCCGGCCGTTCCTAATACTTCAGCCGTATAAAAAAAACTACTGGGTTGGTAACTTAAGCGTATTTCCATTTCTCTTTTTTCATTTAATGGAAGTATTACACCAGTACCAATAAGAAACCCCCGATATTCTGTGCCCTCGGTGATTTCTGTTTCGACCGTTCCATAGTAAGGAGTTGAAACTACCGGGTCAATTTTAGCAAAATAACTCTCTTTCAATGGAATATAGAAGTTTAATCCTCCCACTAAGAAGGGTTTAATTTTCCATTTCTGAGTTAACGTTACAATGAATTCAAAGGGAACCTGAAGGTAGGTGCTATTGACATCCAACGTAAAATCTCCGGTGGTATTTGTATTTAATAAATCCTTATCAACAAAAACCGGGTCCGTCTTTCCTTTCATGGCGATATAATTTAATCCTGATCCTATCCGGAAGCCTTTGGATAGGACAATTTGAACGGAAGTTTGTATGCCATAAGCAGGAATGGAGGAAGTCTTAATTTTTTGGTGCAGGTAGTCATCCTCATTATATATAAAGCTAGCCCCACCATAAAAAACATGACCCATTACCTTAATTTCCTGACCCCATGACTGAGTAATTGTTGAAATTACCACGATGCCTATGAGGATGAATCTCATAGCAGGTATTAGCAAATCGAATTTTTTTACCATAGACTTCAAGGTTAACGAATCTATTTCAATGTTGAAAAAGTTATTTCAAGGTTCTTCTGCAGAAATAGCTGGGAATTCTCTCAAAAAATAAAAAAATTTTGTAACCTATAACTACCAATTATTTAGTCCATTACCATTTTGTTAGTCAATCAAAGTTTTAACTGCAGTGTTTTTTATTCCTGTCATCACTAAACTTTTATGTTCTCGTTGTGTTAAATTTCGCGTCAAATAGATTAGGCTTATGAAATTAATTACCAGAAATATATTTTCAGGATTTCATATAAATCCTATAAATCGTGATTTGGTGTTGGTGATTACTGTAGGGTTAGTGATAGCGATGTCGATCGTTACCTTGCTGGTAATGATTGTAAGCCAAATCTAACATCAAGGGTGGGCAGAAACCCACTGATCACCATCCTCAAAAAACTCTCGCTTCCAGATTGGAACAGTCTGTTTCAGGCTGTCGATGATAAATTGACACGCTTCAAAGGATGCTTTTCTATGAGCAGTGGAAACAGCAACAACCACGGCAATTTCACCTGAATTAAGTACACCAACTCGGTGGCTGACAGCAAAGCCTAATACCTTCCATGTATCATTCGCATGATCCACTATTTTCCTGATCTCAGAAATCGCCATCGGTTCGTATGCTTCATACTCTAAGCGAAGTACTTTTTTACCGGATGTCTGGTTGCGCACGGTGCCAATAAATGTGTTGATAGCACCAGCTTCGTTGAGTGAAGCGGCCTCAATCACTTTTATAACATCGATGGGTTGGTCAGTTATTTCAATCATGGTTTAGCATCTTGAGTAATTAGGATTGAGTCCTTATTTTCTGAATTATCGTATCTACCACTTATTCAAAGCCGGAAATTGTGACGACAACGTCTTCCACAAGTCCCCTCAACGTCAATGGTAGCTTCCCGTCCGCCCAGAATATCGCGCGAAATACCAAAAGTTTTAAATTTCACCTTCATTTAACAAATATACGTAGTCCTTTCATTCGCGTTATTTGATTGATCATTTCTATCTTTCGAAAAGAATGGCTACAACTCAACTTTTTGATAATCATGGACGCCCCATCACATATCTGCGCCTCGCGGTAACGGACCGGTGCAATTTGCGCTGTTTTTATTGTATGCCCGAAGAGGGCATCAAGTATTTGCCTAAGAAGGAGTTGCTCACGTTTGAGGAAATCGAACGGCTCATTACCCTGACAGCCTCGATGGGGATTTCTAAAGTCCGATTAACCGGTGGTGAACCTTTCGTTCGAATTGATCTGATGAATTTGATCAGAAAGATTGTTACGATCAATGGAATCAAAGATGTCCATCTCACAACCAATGGCATTCTGACTTCTCCCCATATTGAAGAACTGAAATCATTGGGCATTACCTCCGTAAATTTGAGTTTGGATACACTCGATCGTGAACGCTTTAGGGTCATCACTCGTAGAGATGAGTTTGGAAGAACCTGGGATACGCTTCTTCAATTAATAAAGCATGAGATTCCTGTAAAGATCAATGCGGTGGTAATGGATGGAAAGAACATTGACGACATTCTGCCGATGGTAGAAATGACCAAATCGCATCCGGTGTCGGTGAGGTTTATTGAAGAAATGCCATTTAATGGAGGGGAAAGTCATTATGATGCTTTGCCATGGACCTACAGGAAGATAATGGCCCACATTCAAGAGCACTACCCATCATTGATCAAATTGCAGGATGAGGCTCACTCTACTTCTTATAATTATCAGGTGCCGGGCTATGCAGGAAATATTGGTGTGATTGCAGCATTCAGTCGCACGTTTTGTGGCACGTGTAATCGTATTCGGGTTACTGCCCAAGGTGTTTTGAAGACCTGTTTGTATGATGATGGCGTTTTGAACGTCAAAACACTGATGCGTGAGGGAAGAACGGATGAAGAAATCAAAACAGAATTACTCAAAGTATTCAATAACCGACCAAAAAATGGTTTTGAAGCTGAGGAAAGAAGGAAAAACGGAGCAGTGGTTATGGAATCAATGTCAACAATAGGAGGGTAACGCCATGGAGTTTTATCTTCTCTTGATTTCATTTTTTTTCATTGCTCTTGTTTATTCTTCCGTTGGTTTTGGTGGAGGCTCCAGTTATCTCGCCTTGATGGCCCAACCTTTTTTTGCATTGCTACCAGATGTAATACGTCCAACCGCATTGCTTTGTAACATTGTAGTAGTTACAGGAGGCACCATCATATTTTACAAACAAGGAAAGTTATCATGGAAGGAAATCTGGCCGTTTCTGATTGCGAGCGTGCCGATGGCTTTTGTTGGTGGATTTTGGAAACTACAGGATGCTTTATTTTTCATCTTGCTCGGAATTACTCTATTGATCGCAGCTGTCTTTCTTTGGATGCAACGTGACACCAAGAATTTTTCCTCATCGAGGATGGATAACGCAATTAACAAAGTAGTCATTGGTGGATGTATTGGTTTCCTTTCCGGATTGGTGAGCATTGGAGGAGGAATTTTCCTTTCACCCATATTACATTTTTTGAATTGGGCCGAAGCAAAGAAAATCTCAGCTCTGGCCAGTGTATTTATTCTGGTTAATTCAATCAGTGGTTTGATCGGTCAGTTCTCTCGCGGCTTTCCGAATCTGGATTGGCAGCTTATGATCTCGCTGTTGCTGGCTGTTTTTATAGGCGGACAGATTGGTTCACGGTTAGGTTCCAGGAAATTTGAACCCGTCTACGTAAGGCGCATTACTGCTTTATTAATTTTTATCGCATCGTTAAATATTCTAAAAGATCATTTATGAAAAGTCTCTTGATATTCATCCTGTTCGAGGTGTCTGTTTCGGCATTCTCTCAAAGCCGTATCAATCCGGTAATAAAAGGTTATGGAGGTATTTTTGATATTCCATACGCGGAAGAGAAACCCGATCCTACGGTAGATTATAAAATCATCATTGAGATTGCAACCGCCAGCGATAAGCCAGACTCAACCAACTGGGCATTATATAATGTTGCCCGGTTGATCAACCTTCATGTCATGGGCGGGGTGCCAAAAGAAAAATTGCATGTCGTGCTTGCCATTCACGGAGGCGCTGCTTTTTCGGTCATGAACAATGAAGCCTACAAGGCTAAATATGGCGTGGATAATCCAACGCTGAAATTATTTAAGGAACTGGATCAAGCCGGTGTGAAAATGTTTGTTTGCGGGCAATCGATTATTGCCAGAAACATTGACCGTTTAAAAATGGTACCTGAAGTAAAGGTGGCTTCATCGATGCTTACCACCATGACGACTTACCAACTTAAAGGCTATGCTGCTTTGAAGTTTTAATTTTCATGGTCGAAGGTAATGCAGGTTTACCGAACGGGTTAATAAAACTTCAAATAGCAAAGAGTCCGTTAGCCTAAATTGGGCAATCCTTCCTATTTTGCAGGTCTAAGTAGTATAGCATGAAACAAATTCGATTTTCTGAGCATGTGTTGCCTCACCTGATTGCAGTGGTTGTTTTTTTGGTGGTCACCATTCTCTTCTTTAATCCTGTTTTTTTTGACAATAAATCAATCTCACAGAGTGACATTCAGCAATGGAGTGGTTCTTCCAAAGCGTTGCGCGATTATCGAGATGCCACCGGTGATGAGGGGCTTTGGGCAGGTGCTATGTTTTCAGGAATGCCAGCTTATCTCGTCAATGTGCAATGGAGTGATGGTGTGGTGTTGGGAATAAAGAAAGTGCTTTCTGTTTTTTTGCCACATCCAATCAACGTCATCTTTCTCGCTTTTCTTTGTTACTATATTTTACTGCTCACCTTTAAGGTGCGACCTTGGTTTGCGATAGCAGGTGCGCTTGCTTTTGGTCTTTCATCATACATGATCATTGGGCTTGGCGCTGGTCATAATGCACGCATCGGTGCTATTGCTTTTATGCCTTTGATTATCGCAGGCATTCACCTGGCTTTTACTGATAGACGAATCTTCGGATTAGGTGTTTCAGCCCTCGGTCTAACACTCCATCTTCGCGAGAATCATTTACAAATTACCTATTATACTTTGTTGATCGTTTTGGCTTATGGATTGGTTCAACTCATTTATGCCATTCGCGCCAGGCAAATTGCCGACTTCTTTAGAAATATTGCTGTCTTGATTCCTGCTGTATTGATTGCCGTGGGTACTTTCTTCGGACAGTTTTGGGCCATCAGTGAGTATACTACCTATTCCATTCGCGGACCATCTGAGTTAGTAAAAAAGAGTACCACCAATGATGATGAGGGCTTGTCAAAAGCGTATGCATTTCAATACAAGTATGGTGTTGGTGAATCGATCACGTTGTTCATCCCGAATATTTATGGAGGCACCAGCAGCAATTATTTTGTTCAGGATCCGGAAAGTGAATCCTATAAAGCGTTGGCTAAATCGGGAGATAATGAAACCGCAAATCAACTTGCAGGTTCCACTTCTGCGTATTGGGGACCACAAGGTTTTACCGGAGGATCGTATTATGCCGGTGCGATAGTATGTTTTCTCTTCATACTTGGAATTGTTTTCGGAGAGAAAAAATATATCTGGTGGCTGGTGCCATTAAGCGCATTAAGTCTCATGTTAAGTTGGGGCGATAGTTTCTCTTCCTTCAATTATTTTATGTTCGATTATTTTCCAGGATACAACAAGTTCAGATCAGTCAGTTTTGCCTTGGTGATTATTTTTTTCGCTATGCCTTTATTGGGATTGCTGGGACTTGAGAATTTGTTGAAGGAAGGCTGGAACAAGACCACTCAAAAGAAATTGATCTGGCCGATTGCTCTTACCGTAGGAGTGAGCTTAATGTTGATCATGGTTGGTGGTATAGGAAGTTTCCTCAAACCAGAAGATGCGCAATTACCACCCTGGTTCAAAGCAGCTCTGAAGAATGATCGTGTGTCTCTGATGCGCGCTGATGCATGGCGAGCCATTTGGTTAATACTTGTTTTCTGTGCAGCGCTATTTGCCTTGTTAAAGAATTTCATCAGTAAATCCATTATCTATCCGGCCATTGCTTTGTTGATTGTGATTGATCTTGGTTTTGTAGACAGTCGTTATTTCTCCAAAGAGAAGTATGTACGCAAGCGCGAGAACACCACCTTTGCGCCTACACCGGCTGATGAAGAAATTTTAAAGGATAAAAGTTATTATCGGGTTTATGATATTCAAGGTGCATTTACAGACGCGCGCACTTCCTATTTCCATAATTCAATTGGTGGATATCACGGAGCGAAGATGAGACGCTATCAGGAACTGTATGATTCCGGAATAGCAAAGAACACACAGCAATTATTTCAGGACGCACAGCAAGGCGCACCACAGTTTAGTAAGTATGGTGTGCTTAACATGCTCAATGCAAAATACATGGTGTATGGAACGGATAAAGAAAATATCATAAGCAATCCACTAGCCAATGGTCCGGCCTGGTTTGTTAAGGAATTGGTTCTTGTTAATAACGCCACAGAGGAATTGAATAAGACGGCTGAGGTAAATACCCGGGATATTGTCGTGATTGATAATTCAAAGTGGAAACTGAGTAATCAAACCTTAGCTGCGGATAGCTCGGCTCAAATCAAACTGGTCGAGAATAAACTTCCTTTTATGAAATATGAATCAGAGTCGGCAATGAATGGAATAGCCGTATTTTCTGAAGTATTTTATCCTAAAGGGTGGCATGCCTTTATTGATGGCAAAGAAGTAACTATCCTGAGAGCCAACTATATTTTGAGAGCATTGGAAGTTCCTGCCGGCAAGCACACCATTGAGTTTAAATTTGAGCCCAAGCCGTACACCGTAGGAAATAATATTACCATGGCTTCGGGTTGGGTTCTCCTGATGGTGGTGATTGGAAGTTTGGTGATGAGTTTGAAATCGAGTGACTAAGGAGACTCAGAAAATCTCCTTCAAATTAAAGCGAATTTTCTGTTCAAGTGAAGAAGTAATTTCTCCCTCCGTAGAGACGAATGACACAGGAACATCTCCACCTCCCTCTGGGGTGTAAATTTCTATCGTGCGATTACCAGGATCAACAATCCAGTATTCTTTTATCTTGAAAGCCAGATAGCTGTCCTTCTTCTGATTGCGGTCGGTGTAGCTATTGGATGGGGAAATTATTTCTACCACAATATCAGGCGGACCTTCGATGCCGCGAGCAGTAAGGTGTTTTTTATTTTGGTCTGATAGATAAACTAAATCTGGTTGAAAAACATTTTTTTCGTTCATATAGAGATCGATCGGAGCATAGAAAACCTCGCCAGTTCCTTGTGTAGCTTTATCAAGGATCTTAAATAATTTTCCTGATATCCGTTGATGTTCTGGGTTGGGTGCAGGGCTCATAATTAATTCTCCATTGATTAACTGACAAGGCGTTTTGATTTCTCCAAGCAGAAGATAATCGTCTGCAGTCCATTCTTTGGTCTTATCGATGGTTAATACTCTCATGTTTGAAATTGCCCTATAAAGTTAAGAAAAAAACGAAGAAGAGTTCTCTCATCAATTTCCGCCTTAAAATTTAAGAAAACGGCATCATTCATCTTTTAACACATCCACCGGGTTGGTCATCGCGGCTTTCATGGAATGATAACTGGTGATCATCATGGCAATGAACAAAGTACCCATTCCAACCAAAGCAAATATCCAGACTGAAGGCGTAATGCGATAGGCAAAATCCTGCAGCCATTGTTGCATAATCCACCAGGAGAGTGGCGCTGCAATTGCGAAGGCAATGATGATTAATCGGGTATATCCTTTTGAAATCAAAGCAAGAATATCGAGCACAGAAGCGCCTGAAACTTTTCTGATTCCGATTTCTTTGGTACGTTGTTCCAGCATGTAGATAATCATACCTAATAAACCCAGGGCAGCGATCAGGATGGCAAGCGTTGCGATGATGGTCAGGATTCTCCCAAACTGCGCCTGAGTTTTGAATGTATCAGCGAAAGCATCGTCAACAAATTCATATTGCAGGGGTGTATCTCCTGCATGTGATTTCCATAGTGCGTTAAGTTCGGCCAGTGTACTTTTCCATGCTTCACTATTTTGCGATGTTATGCGAAGGGCTATGAAACGTTGATCGCCAACACCAAATAAATTCTTAGAATGATTGTTAAAGATGGCCATCGGTTCGATAGGATTTTCCAGCGACCAATAATTGAAATCTTCTACGATGCCGATTACTTCAAATTTGATTTCTCCATCGGGCGATTCAATCTTTTTACCGATGACCGATTCATTGACATTCCAACCAATTCTTTCTATAGCTGCTTTATTGAGAATCACGCGTTCATCATCTCCCGGCATATCTTTTGAAAAGTTTCTGCCGTATTTAAGTTTAATATCCAGTGTAGGGATAAACTGATCATCACCCGAGGTATAATTAAGCGCAAAGGTCTCATGATTCATTCCTTCTGCACTGAATTTATCTCCACCATATACGCGTGGTGGTATCGATGAACACCATGTTGCATTAACTACACCCGAAACATTCAGGGCTGATTGTGTCATGCTTTCGGCATCCTTAACCAGTGCCACGTGTTTCAGTACAAGCAGATTTTCTTTATCAAATCCAAGATCTCTTTCTGATACAAATGTCAATTGTTGAAACACAACTCCAGTGCACACCATCAGAATAATCGACACACTAAATTGAAATACAACTAAACTATTTCTAAATGCCTGTCCTTTACGACCCGCTTTTAATTTTCCTTTCATCGCTTCCACCGGATGAAATCCCGTCAGGAATAAAGTAGGATAGCTGCTGGCAATCATCGCCATCAAAACAACCAGCGCGATCAGCGAACCTGCTAATCTCATGTCACTGAACAGATTAAGCTCAATCGATTTACCGGTGATCAGATTAAAGCCTGGCAATAAAATCTGTGCAGTCGCTAAGGCGAGAACCAGGGCGATGACACAAAAGGACAGCGCTTCAAAAAAGTAATTCAGACTCAGTTCTTTTTTACCTAGTCCAAGAATTTTTCGGATACTGGCTTCTTTCACCCTGCGCGTGAATTGTGCCGTGGATAAATTCATAAAGTTGATGCAGGAAAGCAGCAGGATGAACACGGCAATGCCAATCAGAGAATACACAATCTTCTTGTTTCCTGCTTCGTTCAATCGGTTATAAACGACCTGTTCGGGTAAATGAATGTCCAGCATCGGCTGAAGAAACAACTCCCACTTTTTTCCTGATTTAATGTATTCTTCATAGGAAACATTCATAATGCGTTTCAGCGTTTCTTCCGCATACTTTCGTGGAATCACCGTCAGTTTCGTCTTCGTATTTTCAATATCAGTATCCTCCCTGAATCGGACAAAGGTTTCGAGTTGTGTCCATACCCAACTCCAATGAAGTCTTTCTACCACGGGAAAGCTACTCATCGAAAGCAACGCATTGAATTCGATGTATGAATTCTCGGGCGTGTCTTCAACAACTCCGGTTACTTCATAGGTTTGCTGATTCTCTGCGGTGCTAAGACGGACGAGTTTTCCTATAGGGTCTTCATCACCAAAGTACTTTTTGGCGGTTGATTCCGTAAGCACCATGGTGTTGGCTTGCTTTAATGCCGAAGCGGCATTTCCATTCACCAATGGAAAGTGAAACATCTTAAAGAAATTGGTGTCGGCAGCCAGAATTTTATCTTGTTCAAAGGTGGTCACTTCCCCTGTTGGATGCGTGTAGGAAATAAAAAAATTGCCCGGTGTGTGAATACTGGTGATGAGTTCTGCTTCTGCTAATTCTTCCCGTAAGGCCGTTGCTACTCCTGGACCGGTAGATCCAAACTGATGATCATCGCGCTCGCCCCAAATGAAAGTTTGGTTTACACGATAAATACGATCAACATGAGGATGAAAACGATCATAGCTGAACTCGTGACGAACATATAGGTAAATGAGCAACGCGCTCGATATACTCACGGTTAGCCCTAGCAGGTTTATGGTTGAAAAGAGTTTTTGTCTTCGGAGATTTCGAATGAAC
>JAYVTC010000123.1:0-37689 GCA_043774745.1 Cyclobacteriaceae bacterium
CCCAATTTCGTAACAATGCAAAACCGATGAATCTGTCTGTCTTGGATACAAAGCCAAACAAGACTAAGGCAGACAAATTGTTGCTGGCCAGGCAAACACAAAATATCAATCAGCCTCCAATATTATCAGGCACGGGATTCATGCCGTTCAGTCAAAGGAATTCATACTGGCTTACGCGGATGACCACGCAAAGCATCAACAAAGGGAAGATGGGGACTAATTATTTTTGGGATCACCAGGGAAATTTGCGCGAGTCTCGATTCTTTGTGGAGGTGGGAGGTAAAAGAAAACCCGGACTAAAATTAGTATTCCCAAGGCGTTGACTTGATCGTCAACTGGTTGACATCAGGAAGCATCCATTCATACACCTGATAGTGTTCTCCATTCATTCCCAGCTTTTCATACACCTTCTGTGCCGCAGCATTGGTTTTATCAACATACAAACGTATGCCCCGATAGCCCGACTCAGAAGTAACCAAGCTCTGCACATGCTCATACATTTTTTTAAACACGCCCATGCCGCGATGCGATGGCTTGATGTATACTGACTGAATCCACAATACATGACCGCACCGCCACTCGCTCCACTCAAAGGTAATCATCATGTACCGAACAACTTCTCCATCATCTTGCGCAACGTAATATTTTCCCTTGGTCGGATCTTTAAACAACTGCTTCAACCCTTCCGCAAGCACGGCAGTATCTAAGCTAATATTCTCTGTTTCCAAAGCCATTTTTTGCTGAAAATCACCAATGGATATTGCATCTTCCTGCGTAGCCTGCCTGATCGTAGTCATTCTCCTTACTTATTTGAAATCTGGGATATTCAGGGTCAAAGGTAAATCTATAAACATCAAAAACTCACGCATTAAAAATTATTTCAACAAGCTTGATTTTAGCACGAGCAGTAGCTGGCAGTTACATACAAAATACCGGGCGATTGCTGGAGTGGTTCAATAAACGATCACATTTCCTTTAAATTTTTGAACATCTTGAGGGAAACCATACTTCTATAAAATTTTCATGATAGCGGCTAAGTAATTGACTTATATTTGAAAGAATCTATCCTTTGTTAAACAGGAAGGTTAAAATAATGATGTACCGATCTTCCTTTTGAAAAATAAGGTAGTGGATAACAACCGTCATTGAACAGAATGGTTATACATTCAATATTACTTAATGGATAAGATTGATATTTGCGTAGTTGACGATCATCACATTTTTAGAAAGGCCCTTTGTCAATTGGTTCAAACCTTTCCGCGTATAAATACCGTAAAGGATGCCGAAAACGGATTGAAGTGCCTTGAGCTGGTAGCAAAAAAACAGCCACACGTTGTTATCCTCGATCTGGAGATGCCCGTGATGAACGGAGTAGATTGTGCCGAACAACTCGTACTGAAATATCCCGATGTCAAGATCATCATCCTAACTATGCACGACAATGAGAAATCCATTTTGCACATGATTGAAATTGGAGTGAATTCTTTCCTATTAAAAAGTAGTGACCCCTCTGAACTTGAGCGGGCCATCCATGCTGTAGTGGACAGAGATTTTTATCACAACGATCTGCTCGTATCGGTGCTGCGCAAAAGTATGCGCAACCAACTTAGAGCCAGACGCCCCGACTTCTCCGCTATCTCTGTGCTCACTGAACGCGAGCAGGAAGTATTGCGACTAATCTGCGAAGACAATACCATCAAAGAAATCGCCTCACAGCTGGGTATAAATGAAAAAACCGTTTTCTCCCACAAGCTAAATATCCAAACTAAGTTAGAGGTAAAAACTACCGTAGGAATGGTGCGTGCCGCCTATGAAATGGGACTGATCCGATGACCTGTTTGAGACATTAAAGCTCTTTGTTTGCCCGATTTTGGAAAAATCCCATGCACACCAAAATCTATTTTTCTGATTTTTCTAAGAGTTTACACCCCGTTTTCTAAGAATATTCTTAGACACTTTTATTAAAAAACTCAAAAACGCACTTTTTTAAGACCAACTCCGTGCGATTCACAGGTAAATCAGCAACTAGTCCCATTTTGGGAAAAACTGTTGTCCGCACAGTTTGCGATCTTACTACCACACAATTATTGGGTTTACTGTTTAGTTTATGAAGGTTCTGGTAGTTCACCGGCAAGCATCGATTGCCGACCACATTAAAGATCAGCTTCCGCAATGTATAGTCACGTGCGTGACTTGCGGTTGGGTAGGTCTCTCTGAGACTCGCACCAAGCACTATGATTTGGTCATCAGCAGCAATGACTTGCCGGTGGTTACTGGTTTTGAAATGGTACGGTCATTACGAATGTTCTCTATGAACTTGCATGTGCCCGTAATCATGCTTACCGATGGCAATGAAACCCTCGGTTACACAAAGCTCGCTGGACGCCTGAACGCATCCATGCTCACGTTGAAGGAAGTGCAGAAAATGAAATATACAGAGCTCTGGCTTAACTAAACAAACCTATGTACGCAGATTTACATTCGCATCCGGCCGCCTTCGCCTACGATCATGGGCGTTTTCAGGATAAGGATGATAAAGGCCACCGGCATCCATGGGCAATACCACCAAGCAGCTCCGACAGATTGGTTCGCCCTAAGGGACAAGCAGGCTATAGCCAAGCCGATCTTGCCAAGTGCCTTCGCTCAAATACACGCTTGCTTTTTGCATCCCTATCTCCTATCGAAAAAGGGTTTTTTAGCGGCATTAGTGGTAGCCGATTCAACAAACAGTTCATGATCGAACTGCACGAACGATGGCACAATGATGGCGATAAGGAAACCTGCGAATGGTTACTGAAGCAATTGCATCAACGCGACCCTCGCATGAACTTCACCCATGGTGATATGATGTTTCTCTGCTCGCGCAGCATGAACCTCAAATCTTGCCAGGTAAAGAAATTACAAAACGGTCATTATGATTATTTCGAAGCACTCAAAGACGAATATCAATTCTTCCTCGAACGATCGGGCCAATATACTACTACTCCCTACGAAATACAGATTGACAACACTGGCATTCCACGCACCTGGCGTGGAGCCTACACACTCGCAGCAAGCAGCAACGAAATAAACATTGACCCTGATGGCAATGAAATCTTCATAGTGCCTACACTTGGCGGCATCCATGCCCTTGGCGTTGGTAACCCCGAAGACCTAGACCACCGCCCTGGCCAGTGCCCGATTGATGTAGATCTGGACACGGTCAAAAGTCGCATACGCCAACTCAAAGGTGAGGAAGCGCTTGAAAACGGACCGGTTAGCAGGTGGCAACATCGCCCCTTCTACATCACATTCGCTCAGCATTTTCATAATACATTCTGCGGTCATACAAAGAGTTTTTCTTTACCAGCATCACTGTTGTTTGATCAGCGCAAAGGCATAAACGAAGGTGTACTCGAAGGTTGCCTGGATATCTGGCGCGAACTTCTTGGGCTCACCCAGGTGCTCGAGCCCACCGGTTCGCCACGCATACTTATCGATGTACATCACATGAGCGCAGCGGCACGCCTCGCCTACTACAAAAACATCGTTGAGCCGCATAACCGCATCAACAAAGAAAACCAGATACCAGTCATCGCCAGTCACGCAGGCTATGCCGCCACTGACTACCTTCAAAATCAAATTGAGCGCAGCAAGAAAGGACTGGAAACAGACGACAGCCATCAAAACGGATTCCTCAACTGGAGCATCAACCTATGCGATGAAGATGTACTTCAGATTTTCAACAGCCAGGGTATGCTAGGTCTCACACTCGATTATCACTTACTCGGTGGAGGCGCCTACTCATGGCTCAACAATATTCCTTTTGCACCGCTGGCACGTAAGCGCACACTCAATTTGATCAAGCGAACGCTGCAACAGTTTGTACGCATCCCGTTCGACTATCACGTGCCCGAGCCGCATTCCATCTGGCATCGCATTGCCTTGGGCAGTGGTTTCGATGGATTCATGCAGCCGATGGAGCGCTACTCTTCGGTGTTGCAGTTCAGCACTTTTGAACAAGACCTGGTAAAAATTTTAAACGAGATGAAACGCGAAGAGCCGATTTGGTTTGGCAGCTACCGCGCAGAAGACCTCGCCCGTATGATATGCTTTAACAACGCTTACGAGTTTGTGAAAAAGCATTATTGATAACGTGTTTAATGTTGTGTTTAATCGGCAAGCCCTCTGGATCGCAAGTGAAAGAGGGTTTGTTTTATTAGGCACCCCTCGAGTCAGGCTGTCGACACCCACCATCTTGTGCACATGCCCTTTCGGGGTCAGACAAATACCTTCATCGCGCATTTAATTGAGGAGATAAGAACTAATAAAGCAAGGTGATGGGAAATAGTTATCTGATAATTTTTAAATTCGGTTTTGTAAAATGATTTAACATGAAAGCAACTAGTTGTTCCCGGTATCAAAAGATCGCTTCGGTTTGGCTAAAGATATTTGGAGCCACTTCCGTTTTATTCATAGTCCTTCTTATCCTTTACAGTGCCGATCATGAATGGGCCTTAATGACAGGCATTATAGGTACTATCTTTTCGCTCGTTGGTATTTTAACTTCGTGGCTTTTTAAAAAATATTATCACGTATATGCGGTGACCCTTATTGCATTTGAAAAACTACCCGCCCTTGCTTCCTGGACGGTCCTTCAGCAAAACTGGAGTGACTATCAACACATAGAAAAGGAGCACCGCAAAAGGGAATACATGAAATACTTTTTGTGGTCTCCACTGTTGATCGCCTTTATCGGAGTGATGATCTGGTCGGAAGTGGATGATTTGCCATTTGATAGCAACCTCATATGGTGGGGTGTAGGTGTCTATGTCGTTGTTATGGTTATTCTCTATTTTCAAATGGGCCAATCGCTTAACAAAACCAGTCAGACCGGAGATCACATGATCATACTAAAATCTGTTGGTGCGAGCGTGGATGGAAACATTACGTACTGGGGCAAGCTTACAGCCAGCGCTCATGATTCGTTAGGAAAATCAATACAGGCGTTGCTTTTCGCGAAAACTGATGAAGAAAGAAAAGTGAATAGAACATTCATCCATGAAGAAGGGGGGTTAGCCTACGTAGTTGTCGACTATCATATGGACGAAAATCATCGACTCGATTTATTTTTACCACTTCCAAAAGAAATGATGGATGAGGTGAAGGAGAAATTAGGGTTGATTAATTCCGATTATATCGATGAGCAAGATGCTGTACAAGAGTCAGATAAAAAATACAACACACAAAAATACCTCAAATGGTTAGTATTGGGCGCAGGCGTTATTTCTGCTTTATTCTGGTTCGTTGATCAAGGCCTGCCAATTTATGAACAATGGCAGGCAGAGCGCTACTTTGATGAAGGTGTAACTTTTTACAATAATGGACAGTATACAGAAGCACTGGAAAAATATCATGCCTGTATCAGCGAATATGATCAGATGCCAGAGGCGTATGTAAATATTGGCACCATTTACATGAACCGTAATTCGTTGGATTCGGCTCTTCACTACTATAACTTAGCCCTGGATAAAAATCCGGATTTTAGTTTGGCGCTGTATAATAAAGGAGTCGTTCTCTATAACCAGAATGATTACCGCTCTATGGTTAATCTATTCTATACCTATGAAAAAGTTACTCCCGAAAACCATGACCACGACCTGATGATGGGAGATGCTTTTTATAGTTTGAACCTGGTTGATTCAGCCTACATTTATTACTATCGTGCAGCACAGGAAAATAAACAGTCTAGTTCCCTCAGCTACATGTTGGGACGGACGTTAATTGACAAAGGTAATTTGACAGAAGCCGTATCGTACCTGGAAGAATCCATCCTACTGGACTCTGCTTTTGCCGATGGCTATTTATCGCTCTCTGAAGTCTATCAGAAATTAGGTAATATTGATTTGGCTGATCTAAATTATGCCAAGGGCATGCGACTTCAAACAGCATCTAACTGAAACAAGAGATTCTTCTCCAAGAGAAAATACTTTCTTCATCCAACGTCATATAAGGCCTGGTGCTCGTAGCTGCCAAAATGCCAACCCTCCCAGGCTGAAAGAATTGTTCATCCTGATTTCCACTGTCCTCCTGGAGAGGAGCAAGTGTGAGGGGGAGGGTCGAAATATATTGAGTAGCTTTGCAAAAAAACAACACATTGATACCCATCGGACAACATCAGGATTTAACCATATTACGTCATACCACAGTCGGCCTGTTTCTAGGCGATGAAGATGGGGATGAGGATGTATTGCTTCCAAATAAATATTGCCCTGAAAATTTTGAAATCGGAGTGAAGATCAACGTCTTCGTCTATCGCGATCATGAAGAAAGAATCATCGCCACGAATCTGAAACCCAAAATTTTGCTTCATCAATTTGCTTTACTACGGGTAACCTCTGTAAGCAATATCGGTGCATTTATGGATTGGGGTCTGGAGAAAGAACTGCTGGTACCGTTTCGTGAGCAGCGACAAAAGATGGAGGAGGGAAGGTGGTACATCGTGTACCTCGACCTTGACAAAAAAACCGATAGACTTTATGCTACGAATAAAATAGAAAAGCGGTTAAAAAATGAACCTCTCACCGTGATAGAAGGAGAGGCGGTAGACCTGATCATAATGAAAAAGACTGATCTTGGTTTTTCGGTGATCGTAAATCAGCTACATGAAGGATTGATCTTTGACAGCGACATCTTCACCAAGCTTAATATCGGTGATAAAATAAGAGGTTATGTCAAGCAAATTCGCGATGACAACAAAATCGATATTTCCTTACAACCAATCGGCTTCGAAAATTTTAATGATCCTAACTGTGAACTGATTCTCAATAAGCTCAAAGCGCAAAAAGGATTTTTACCAATTACCGATAAAAGTACCCCAGAAGAAATTCACTCAAAGTTTGGCATCAGCAAGAAAGCGTATAAAAAAGCCATTGGCACCTTGTACAAGCAGCGTAAAATTATCCTTCAGCCCGATGGGATTAAATTGGTTTAACCCAGATCAAAGTCATCAACGTTAAGACATTAATACTCTCTGATTAATCGAAAAGAAGAATGAAGTCTTTAAAAATAATCTTAATATCTGTAGCGGTAGTTGTCGTTATTGTGTTTGTCATAAATGGGTTATTCCTAATGGTAGATACCGAATTATACACCCTCGATGATGCCGCTCGCAAAAATGTGTCCGGTAGTTTTGTTCAGCTTACCGATGGTATTACACACTATGAACTAACCGGACCCGATACCGGAAAAGTGGTTGTGCTGGTTCATGGTTTCAGCGTGCCGTATTATATCTGGGATAGTACTTATGTGAATCTGTTGCATGAAGGATACCGGGTTCTCCGTTACGATGAGTATGGAAGAGGGTTTTCCGACCGACCAGATAAAGTATACGAAGCCTCACTCCTTAGGCAACAACTTGAGGAATTACTAACTGCCTTAAATATTCAATCCGTCCATGCCATCGCAGGCCTTTCTTTTGGTGGCC
The DNA here is from genome assembly GCA_043774745.1 of Cyclobacteriaceae bacterium. GTDB lineage: Bacteria > Bacteroidota > Bacteroidia > Cytophagales > Cyclobacteriaceae > ELB16-189. Next base: position 7,466 of record JAYVTC010000123.1, read on the forward strand.
CTGTAGTAACAGATTTTACAATCCATCATCCCAACCAGGTTGATAAAGTAATTCTTGTAGATCCATTTTATCCTTCGGAGAGCGTTACACCAACGAAGTCACCCTATCCTGAAAGTTTTATGCGATTTAAAATGGCATTATCACCCGAAGATGTGGTGAACGGACAACTCACCGATCTTAAGTATCCGGACCAATTTCCGCAATGGACGAATCAATACAGAGTGCAAATGCAGTATAAAGGTTTTCGTCAGGCTCTAATTTCCACACGTCTTCATTATGCCACACCTGAAAAGATGAGAGATAATTATAAAGAATTGAATGAACTGCATAAACCCATCTTATTAATATGGGGTAAGGAAGATAACACCACTCCATTCAGCTCAAGTGATGAACTGCGAAAAATACTACAAACAGAATTTATGCCTGTTGATGACGCGGCACACTTACCACATATGGAAAAAGCGAGCGATGTGAATGCAAGAATAATGGAGTTTCTAAAAACGCTGTCGAATAAGTAACGATGTAAAGAACTTTCTCATTAACCCAATGAAAGTCTTTAAACAATTCAAAAGAGCTGCATCATTCATCATCCTGCTGCTGCTTGCAAGTTGTACGTACCCAAAGCAACCTTCTTCTGAAAAAGAAAATCCAGATCAGCTATATTATACAGTAGACGATTTTAAATCGGTTGAGAAAACAGATGTTCACGTTCATATTAATACCAATCAGACACACCTGATCCAACAGGCAGAAGAAGATAATTTCCGATTGCTTACCATCAATTGGGATGATGTGAACGACCCACCACCCATGGAAGAGCAACAACAATTTGCGCTGCAGCACTTGAAAACTTTTCCTGAGCGCGTTGCCTATGCAACTACATTTTCAATCAGAAATTTTAATGACGTTGATTGGGAACAACAGACGATTGCCTATTTAAAAAATTCCTTTGCTCAGGGAACTGTTGCCGTTAAGATATACAAAGTCATTGGTATGACCCTGAAGGATAAAAATGACAAGCTGGTTATGATCGATGATCCCGCTTTTGATCATGTAATCGATTTTATTATTAAGAATGATATCCCTGTAGTGGGTCATCTTGGTGAACCCAAGAACTGCTGGCTGCCTGTAGAAAAGATGACCATCAATGGAGATAAAAATTATTTCAGTGAAAATCCGAAATATCACATGTATCTACATCCCGAACTTCCATCTTATGAGGCACAAGTGGAAGCGAGAGACCACATGCTGGAAAGACATCCTGACTTAAAATTCATTGGAGTACATTTAGGAAGCCTGGAATGGAGTGTAGATGAACTTGCCAAGCGTCTTGATATGTTTCCTAACATGGCTGTGGATATGGCAGCCCGAATCTCCCACCTTCAATATCAGTCGAAAATGGAATGGCAAAAAGTATATGACTTCTGCATGAAGTATCAGGATCGGCTTCTATACGCTACGGACATACAATCAAATGATACAGAAAATCCTTCGTCCAACAGAAAACATGCGCACGATGTATGGCTTCAGGATTGGAAATTTTTTACGACCGATGACACCATGCAGTCAACCGAATTTGATAGAGGATTCAAAGGATTAAAATTGCCACGTGAAGTAATTGATAAGATCTATTACAAAAATGCTGAGAAGTGGTTTCCTCGAGCCTACAAAAAATAACATTCTTTAATTTAGTAAATAGGATTAGCACAGGCATCGTCTTAAAAAAAGTATAGATGGAAATAGGAATCGATAGTTTTGCATCAAACACAGGCATTGATGGCAAAGCCATTACGACCAATAGTGCACAGGTAATCAAAGAATTACTGGAACGTATAGAACAAGCCGATAAAAGTGGTCTTGATGTTTTTGGAATCGGTGAGCACCATCGTAAAGAATTCCTTGACTCCGCACCAACGATAATACTTGCTGCTGCAGCGGCTCGCACCAAACGCATCCGCCTGACCAGCGCTGTTACCGTGTTGAGTGCAGCCGATCCAGTACGTGTATTTCAAAACTTTGCTACTCTTGACCTCGTATCACAAGGTCGTGCAGAAATAGTGGTGGGCCGTGGTTCATTCATAGAATCGTTTCCACTTTTCGGTTTCAACCTTCAGGATTATGATGAACTGTTTGCCGAAAAGCTGGATCTCTTACTCAACATCCGCCAGAATGAAGTGGTTAATTGGTCAGGTAAATTCAGAGCCGCATTACAAAATCAGGCTATTTATCCACGACCATTACAAAATCCATTGCCGATTTGGTTAGGAGTAGGTGGCGCGCCCGAATCATTTATTCGTGCCGGTGTTCTTGGCTTACCGTTAATGGTAGCGATCATCGGTGGAGACACACATCGTTTTCGGTCTTTGGTTGATCTCTATCGGCAAGCCGGAAAGAAGGCAGGACATTCACCGGTTAAATTGAAAGTGGGATTACACTCTTTAGGCTATGTGGCCAACACCACACAAGAAGCGGTGACTGATTACTATCCAGGCTATGCCGAAACATTTACACGCATTGGAAGAGAACGCGGCTGGCCACCGGTTACGCGAGAACGTTTTGAAATGCAACGAGGTCCGCTAGGTGCTTTTCTCGTTGGCAGCCCCGAAGAAGTAGCCGAGAAAATTATTCGGCACAGTGCTGCACTGGGTGGTATTTCGCGAGTTGCTTTTCAAATGGACAATGCGGGCTTATCACATGAAAAACTTTTACAAGCCATTGAGCTGATTGGATCCAGAGTAGCGCCAATCATTAACAGGATTTAGGCTTCTCTAAGAGAGTCTTTATGGCGAAGTGCCAGAACCGTTGAGAAAGTTTGTTAATAGTATTCCAATACACGAAGGGTAACCGAAATCGGTTTCTTATTTATAAAGGTGATGTCCTTAGTCCAATGACCTACCTCATTATATTCATATTTATGCTGGACATGTTCTTTCAAATTTCCCTTTATCCCATAGGTAAATCGCTCTACTACATTGTGCTTCTCATCATACTTCATGATTGCTCTGGATTCAATCATCAAACTGCCATTCAAAACAATAGTTTCAATATTATTATGCAGACTATCATATTTAAAGTGAGTAATCCTTTCCACCTTCTTAAATGGGTAGTATTGAATGGTTTCAATACGATTTCCTTGACTGTCATATCGATTAATCTCCTTACTCGTTAACGTCTCATCTGAAAAATAATAGTTCTCAATATTATGTTCCCTCTCATCAAAGACACTTTCTGAAGTTATAACCAACACCCCTCCAAACAACGTTAACACCTGGTCAATTCTTTTACCAGTGGCATCAAACCACGAGATCTGCTTTCCAATTCTTTTTCCATAGGAATCAAACTCATTGATTTCAATCAATTTATTCCAGTCATTAAATTTACTGACTCGTTTGCTCAATACATCACGAATATGATAAACTGTACTTTCAATCTTGTTATTCCTTTCATCATACTTGAGAGTTTCACTCTCCTCTACATTTCCTCTTGAATTAAGTTTATCTTTCCTTAGGAGATCACCTTTCTGATTAAAAACAGATCTGATAAGAAATGAATTTTCAGAAATTTCAGGCCGGTATTCCACCACCTCTGAATTTTTAATGGGATCATGAATGGATTCCATGATGACTTTAATTTTTTTAAGAGGTCGCTCCATTGTCAGGTTTTTCGCTTCCCTTCTTTCACAAGAAAAAAGGATCATAACAAAACAAGCAACATGTAAATGTCTTATGACAATCAGCATCCTCATATACTGCCTGTGAATCTTGTGTGGTATTAACTATATCTAATAAATATAATTGATTACGAGGCGTTTCGTCTCCATAGGTCCCTTTCTACCAGGTTTATCACCCTTTCGTCACTTTTATATCTTTTCATTACTATTAAAAACATGCTAAAGCTTTATTACTCCAAAGAATACCGACTACATTCGCTTCGGAAAAATGGAAGGCACCGATCCTAAACTTAAGAATGAATACCTCATCATCTCTGTGCATTATGACCACCTGGAAATTGGTGCAATTAAAAATCCGGATTCCATTTACAACGCTCCTCAGTGGCCTGCAGGAGATCGGTATGAGTTGATTGGAAAAGAACTGTATAATAGCAAATCATTAACATTGATATCTGTAAATTACTTTTCAATATCCTTAAAACAGGATAAAAATGGAACACAAGTAATTTAGAAACTGCAAATGAAAACAGAATATGCAATGAAAAATGAAATCTCTCCTAACAACAGATTTTAATTTTGATCCTATTAGCCCAGCAACACTGCCATGAAACATTCAGACAAAATATCCTCCTCCCATAGCGATTATAAAAATTCAAACGAAGTTAAATTAACCAGAAGAAATTGGTTGACTCGCGTGGGGCTTGTTCCTTTCGCAGCAGCTATAACGAGTAATTTGCCATCACCGGTTTTTGCTAGTTCTGTTGAGGGCACATTGCCTGACCTTAATCAATTTAAAGTCAAAGGCACATTTATCAACGCAGCCTTTACTCACCCGATGAGTATCGCCACTGCGAAAGCGCTGAAGGCTTATGCCGACAGAAGGCTCACCGACATCAGCATTGCTGACGAAATGATGGACGTTAATCGAACTGAGGCGCTGAAGCTCTTTGCCAAATTAATCAATGCAAATGCAGATGAATTGGCTTGGGTGCCCAGCACCATGGTGGGAGAAAATTTTATTGTTGCCGGCCTCGGTTTGCCGGGCTCTTCACAGCGTGTGGTCACTGATGCTTATCATTTCAATGGTTCATTATATCTCTATGGACGACTGGCAAAAAGAGGATTGGATGTGCAGGTGCTGCGCCCAAAAGAAAATGGTATTACCCTGAATGATCTCGATAAGGCCATTACTCCCAATACAAAGCTCGTGGCCATTTCATTCGTTTCTACAGTCAATGGATTTCAGCACGACCTTAAAGCGGTTTGCGATTTAGCTCATTCCAAAGGTGCATTAGTGTATGCTGATATTATCCAGGCAGTCGGTGCCATACCGATTGATGTGAAAGCATCGGGTGTCGATTTTTGTGCTTGCTCTAGCTACAAATGGCTGATGGCTGATTTCGGTGCAGGATTTCTTTATGTAAGGAAAGATAAGTTGCCAATGCTCAACCGAAGTCAGTACGGCTATCGTCAGATCGATCATTTTGATACGCATGTTTTCCCATTTGACACAGCCGGTGATCATGTATACGACTGGACTGCCAATGATACGGTTGGAGGTTACTTTCAGGTAGGCACTTTAGGAAATGGAACGATGGCAGCTTTGCGGGAGTCATTGCGTTACTTGAATGAAACCGGTGTGGACAACATTCAGAGGTATCGTCAACCCCTACTTGATAAACTTCAGGAACAACTACCACGTTTTGGTTTTGTGCCTATGACGCCTGTCGGGTCAACGTCACCCATTGTAAGTTTTGGTTATAAGGATGCTGCATCACGTTTGAAAATTAAACTGGATGCGGCTGATATCAACATTTCACTTTATGCAAATCGTATACGGATTTCTCCTTCCGTTTATAATACCATGGCGGACGTAGAAAAGTTGATTGATGTTGTATCAAAATAGGGAGATGAAGATAGGCTCGGATTTTTTCTACTTCTCCATTGAATCCTCCGTTCGAACTTTTCCCTTTATGCTTGTAACTTTTGGCTAACTTGAAATCCTCATGAAATTAGATCTCTATCAAATTGATGCCTTTACAGATTCCATCTTTGGTGGAAATCCTGCTTGTGTGGTGCCATTAAAAAACTGGCTGTCAAACGAATTACTCCTCAACATCGCAAAAGAAAATGCTGTTGCTGAAACGGCTTTTTTTATTGAGACTGCTGATAAAGTTCAGTTGCGTTGGTTTACTCCTGAAATTGAGATGGACTTATGCGGACATGCTACCCTTGCTACCGCGCATGCACTTAAAACAATACTTGATTATGCTACCAATAGAATCATATTCGAAACATTAAGCGGAGAATTAATCGTTACAGTCGACAATGATATCTACTCCTTAGATTTTCCATCCAGAAAACCGACACCGACTGAACTTCCCGATTTAATAAAGAATGCACTAAACATTCAACCTACGGAAGTGCTTAAGGCAAGGGACTATGTTTTGATTTATGATACCGAGCGAGAAATAAAAGAAATCGTCATTAACCGACAGATGTTTGATCAAATAAACCTTGACCCCGGTGGTGTGATCGTTACTGCACAAGGCACTACCTGCGACTTTGTTTCCAGATATTTTACTCCTCAATGTTCCATTTTGGAAGACCCCGTTACCGGTTCGGCCCATTGTTCATTAATTCCTTTTTGGAGTGAGCGACTTCACAAAACCGAAATGATGGCCACGCAACTTTCTGCCCGACAAGGCAAATTGTTTTGCATCGATAAAGGAGACAGAGTATTGATTAGCGGAAGAGCCAAAACCTATTCCATTGGCTCCCTCTGGACGGAATAAATAAACGCTAAAAATCTATCGAAAGAAAAATAATTTCAGCTCCCTAACTCACCTGCTTCCGTGGAAAATTCAAATCAAAGCCACCGCTTTCTTCATTTTTTCCAAACCAGTTTTAGCTACGGTTAAAGGATCGGTCTTCCAGTAATCAGCATTAAAAAGTTCCAGTGACAGTACCTTGGTGCCGCCCATATTTGAAAGGTCTGTTAATATTTGTTTGAGAGGAGCTGCACCATCACCTGGAAAAACACGGTCGCCATCATTTTGTTGCTCGCGCGGTTTCGTTGACGGAAAATCATTCATGTGAATGACTTCAATCAAGTTGCCATTTACCATTTTCAAACAATCAAATCCTGAACCTCCCCGGAACAAATGATATACATCGGGAAGTATCTTAACATCAGGATCATTGGCTACTGCAGCGGCCATCAAGGCTTGTCCGAAATGATAAAAAACCGGAGACCCTCCCCAGAACTCGAGCTGTGGCATGACGCCTGTTTGCCTGCCCAGGTCTAATAACTTTTTATAGCGTTCTCCTACTTTAAATAAATCAAGCGGACTATCTGCTTTAACTCCTGCTGATGGAGCTGCTATTCGCTTGCATCCAAGTTCGGCCATCATATCCATCTCTTGTTTCATCTGATTGAAACCCGCTAGTCGCTGCTGTTCATCATCGACCATCCAGGGAGCAAAACCGATGGCATCTTCAACTGTTAATTTACTGTCATCAATAAATTTTTTAAGAGTCGTCATAGAGTTGCCTCCATCCTTATATGCTTTCACATCCATCACCCACAACTCCAGACTATCATAACCTGCCCGGGCAGCAATGTCAATTGAATTTTTGAGTCCTGGCTTTTGACCCATGATCGTGCTCGTATTCAAGCAGAACTTAAAAGTACTGGGAGCCTTTTCTGGTTGCGAGTAAGCAATCGGTGCGGTCATGATCGCAGCCGATGCTACTCCTAATGTTTTTATCAATTGACGTCTTTGCATAAACAGAATTATTATGATTTTTTAAATGTCAGGAAGAGGGGACGCTACTAATTGCTCCATAAGATGTTTCAACATTTTTTGTGGATCGCTACACAAACCAGGATGCACATGAGATGTTTGCACCATCGTGCTTCGGGCTGCTGTCAGCCAACGAAACCGTTCGGCCAACGGCAATTGCCCAATCGGGCCACTATCAGGTCCGCCTGTGCAAATCCGTTCGAACGAATGAATGTGTTCTTGTAATTCAGTTCTGTCAATGTCCGGGCATAAAGTTGCCAGGCGTGCTTCGTTCAGTTGAATGTGTGCTTGCAAAAATTTCTGTTTGCTGCATAGCAAGATCACGCCCACGTTAATGAATTCTTCGCGCTCCACTTTGGGTACCACGCGAATAACGGCATATTCAAATAAGTGATTCTCTTGCATGGCGTGCTTCGTTTACAAAAAAATCTGAATGAGCAATACGTGTCTCTAAAAACTGAACATATGCATTACGATGATCCTGTACTGTAGGAAACGACTCTTCGATCAGCCACTCTTCAGGGATGAACGAAACAATCGCTTTAATTTTCTCCTTCGTAAGCATCGCTGTAAATATCGCATTAGCCGTTTCAAGTTCACTCGCCAGTGACAGCAGTACATGATCTTTTATTTTGGCAAATGGTTTTTGAGGTTGCTGCCAATCTTGCCATGAGTGATGAAAGTATAAAGCCGCTCCGTGGTCAATCAGCCACAATTCTTTGTGCCACCACAACATGTTAGTGTTGCGTGCGGTGCGATCCATATTTAGCAAAAAAGCATCAAGCCAAACAATCTTTGAAGCCAGCACTGCATCTAATTTAATTGCCAGCGGATCAAACGTAATGGAGCCCGAGAGATAATGCAAGCCCAGGTTGAGCCCCACACTTGCCTTTAATAAGTCCTGTATTTCTTCATCGCCTTCAATGCGGCCAAAGGCAACATCCAATTGAGCAAATACAATCTCAGGCACGTTGAACCCAAGAGCTCGTGCTATTTCTCCTCCCAGCAGTTCGGCAATTAATGCTTTACGTCCTTGCCCCGCGCCACGAAATTTAAGTACGTATAAAAATTGATCGTCAGCTTCAACAATAGCAGGCAATGAGCCACCTTCGCGCAAAGGGGTAACATAACGCGTGACATTAACGGTTCGAAGTGCTGACATGTGGTAAAAATACAATTAAAAAGGATTCACCAATTTGGCCTATGTTCGGGTGATCGCAGTTCATTCAACACGTGTCTCTCTTCCCTTCGGAAAGGACACCGGTGGGGGCAAATTCGTAACTTGTGATTTAATCATTAACCTTTGAAACCATATCACTATAGCTTTAACCCCGAAGAAATAAGTGGCTCTACCTTGGATGAGCTGCTGGCGTTGGGCTGGTATCGCATGCATCAGACTATTTTTACCAGTTCACACATTGGGTTGGATGATATCTATCGTGTGCATTGGTTAAGGTATGCCGTTAATGAAATCCAAAATCATACTTCACACCGAAGAATCAGAAATCGCAATAAAGACTTTCGCTACACCATCGAAGATTTTACAAGGCTACGCACCGATCACATTAATCTTCATCAGCGCTATCGTGCATCCATTGACTTTGATGGCGCCTGGAGTATTGAGGACAGTCTATTCGGAGAAGCAGACACCAACAAAAATATATATAACACCAAAAGCATTTCTGTCTTTGATGGGAACAAACTCATTGCCGGTGGCTATTTCGATGTGGGTGATCAAGCAGCCGCATCCATTCTCCATTTCTTTGATCCGGACTACAATCGTTACAGCTTCGGCAAATACCTCATTCTGGTCACCATTGATTATCTGAAATCAAATCACTACGAGTTTTACTATCCTGGTTATTTAGCGGAGGGGGTGAGTAAAATGAATTACAAACTTTTCCTGGGAAAAGAACAAGCTCAGTATTTTGATCCCGAAACGGTAACCTGGAAATATTTTGAGGAAAGCATTTTAATAAAACAGCCATCAGAGAATAAACCCCACTAGCTTATTCAAAAGCCCTTCACATTCTCCTCCCCTGGTATTTCTCTGGTGATGGCCAAAACAACTCCCTTTTAAAAGGAGTAGATCATGTGCCAATAGAAGGAAGTCTTTCACCTCCGGAGCAGCACTGGTATCTTCGGCTTTTTTCCACATGCTGGTAATTACCTTTCCATACATCGATGGCCGTGGAATGTGAAACAATTCTGGCATAGAGTCTTTCAGAAATAGCTTATTGCTCCATATATGTTTCTTATTATCCTAACATGCTGGATCAAACTCAGGACAGCAAACATCACTCTACGTCAAAACAGGGGTTTCTTGTGTTATTGTTTTCATAAGAATGATGATTTATGCTCAAGCAACTTAGCTTGGATAGGATATAATGGCAATGATGCTGGTTAGGGCAGAAGGGGATTGTTATCGTTCGAAAACATTACCAACGAATTTATTATAGTTAAAAGACAAGAAAAATTTTAATCAATACATAATTTGTGAATATCTTTATTACTTATACTTTTTTAACTTTTTAATTAACAACCACCACTAACCACTACATCATGAGTTTTATCGATCTAGTCGATTTGGATCTAACCGAAGTTGCCGAAATTCGGATTGATCCGATCACCAGCCACCGCTCTCTTTTTTCAAAGAAAGCATTTCATAAGAATGAAGAGATCATAACGTTTCTGGCGAAGACCGTGCAATCAACGCCCACCTATTTAACGGTACAAATCAGTGAGCATGTGCACATCGAACTTTTTCCGGAATGCCTGGAGTGCATCAATCATAGCTGTGATCCTAATTGCTTCTTTGACACTACCCGCATGGAGTTGGTGGCGATAAAAGAGATAGCCAAAGGAGAAGAGTTTAACTTCTTTTACCCTTCAGCCGAATGGGATATGGACCAATCTTTTAAATGCCATTGTGGTACCGATCAATGCATTGGCATGATCAAAGGCGCAAAATACTTATCAGAGGACGCACTTCGTAAATATCGGTTCACTGATTTCATCCAGAAGAAATTAAGGTCGGTTAAATCATAGTCAATCGTTAACCTGCTCGTGAGGCAAGTTGTAAAGGTATTTCATGTTCAGGATCTTACTCTTTCTTTGCGGAATTGTCAGCATTTCCTTTTCGCAAAGCAACTTCCCTCATAAGCAGGCACATGCTCACAATGATTATGAGCACGCGCAACCGTTGTGGAACGCACTTAATAACGGTTTTATTTCGGTAGAAGCTGATGTGCATTTTGTTGATGGAAGATTGTTGGTGGCCCATAACCACCCGCCACATGATGCGCCTACTCTGCAGCAGCTTTATCTCGCTCCGCTCGATAGTTTATTAAATCGCAATACGATTTATCCCAATTATCAAGGAACTTTCTACCTGATGATCGATTGTAAGACAGAAGCAGAAGGTACTTACCGTGCTATTCAAAAAGAACTTGCTCCTTATGCTCGTCTTCGTTGCACTACCTCACATTGTCCGGTAAAGATTTTTATTTCTGGCAATCGTGCTATTGAAACCATGATCCGTGAAGGATTTCAAGGTATCGCATTGGATGGCCGCCCTTCTGATTTGGGTAAAGGAATATCTGCGGATCTCATGCCAGTGATCAGCGATCTCTTCGCAAACTGGTCGTCATGGAAAGGCAAAACCGAACCGGAAGCTAATGACCTATCGCGCATAAGCGCACTGGCACAACGGATACATGCTGAAGGAAAGAAACTGCGACTGTGGGCTATACCTGACACAGAACCAGCATGGTCAGCATTATTAGATGCCGGTGTTGATTTCATTAACACAGACCATCTTGAAGAATTAAATCTATTTTTAACAAAGAGAAAAAAATAAATACCACTGCTTGGCGAAGGCAGAATGCTTAGTTCTTCTTAATCTTCTTCACTTCTTTTACAATAATTTGCCTACCATCTTTCATGATGGTATCCGTTTTCACAATGGCTTCACCATCGCCTTCTCCATCTACTTCAACTTCAATATTTACTTTATCCATATCTCCACCATGCATCCGCATCATCTGGTGTCCTCCACCGTTGCCTGTGGTTCTACCAATCAAAAATCCAAGTGTACCGAATATGACCGCCACAAGAAGAATGACGAGCCAGTTCTTATTAAAGTTTTCCATGATCAATAGGTTTAGATTGCAAGTATAACATAAAATTCCTAAACCTATTTCCTTCATCTCATATCCACGATCAAAAATCAGACTCATTTCATTTTACAGAATGTTCCTTATCTTTAAAAAAGGATCAACCTCATAATCCATGTTTCTATTTATCCTGGCTCTGGTTGTTATCATCGGCCTGTTCATCATTTTTACCTACACTAATTTAGTCGGTTAACGCAATGCTGTAGAGACAGCCTTTGGAAGCATCGGTGCCATGCACAAGAGGCGATATGATCTTATCCTCAATATGGTGGAGGCAGTGAAGTCTTTCATTTGTTTCTGCATTTGGCCACAAACGCAAACATGTGTTGGCGATTCCTGAAATAGGGCGGCAGAATATTAGAGTTAAAGCTCAGTTCAGAAATTAACACAAGCAAAAATCGCCAATGGCCACACCAATGATATCGGCAACTTCTACGAAAGATCATTGCTTCAGTGTGGCTCAAATATAAGAGCATGAAGATCTTACCTTCAGCGAAAAAGAGGAGCTTAAAAATTTTATTAGACTAGGGGAATTAACACCAGCAGGGAAATTATAAAATTCAGTAAATTCGTAACATGAAAACACCAATTTCCTTTCGTAAAAAATTTGCGCCCCTGGCGCTACTCATCCTGTTACCTTGGTTGATCACTCAGTGCAAACCCAAAACCGAGGAAACTACCATGACAACCAATTCCAAAGAATTAAAAATTTCATTGGCTGAATGGTCGATTCATCGATCACTGGATAGTGGAATACTGAAGGCTGAAAATTTCGCATCCATCGCGAAAAATGATTTTGGCATCAGTGCTGTGGAGTATGTAAATAGTTTTTATAAAGACCATGCGACCGACCAGGCCTTCTGGAAAAAGATGAGAGCCACAGCCGATTCATTAGGCGTGAAAAGCTTGCTCATCATGGTGGATGCAGAAGGTGATTTAGGAAATCCTAATGCAGACGAAAGAAAGAAGGTAGTTGAAAATCATTTCAAGTGGGTAGATGCTGCCAGTATTTTAGGATGTCACTCTATTCGTATCAATGCTTTTGGCGATGGATCGAAAGAAGAGGTGCAAGCGGCCATGGTTGATGCACTGAAACAGTTAGGAACGTATGCAGCAAAAGCAAATATCAATGTCTTGATCGAAAATCATGGATTGTATAGTGCCGATGGAAAATGGGTTGCGGAGATTATGCAAGAAGTGAATATGGAAAATGTTGGCACGCTCCCTGATTTTGGAAATTGGTGTACCTCGCACAAATGGGGTAGCACACAACCTGGAAAGGAATGTAACGAAGTATATGATCGTTATCAGGGAGTTGCGGAAACATTACCGTTTGCACAGGGAGTAAGTGCAAAATCATACGGGTTCAATGAGCAAGGAGAAGAAACCACAATCGATTATAGCAAGATGCTGAAGCTGGTGAAGGACTCTGATTTTGATGGTTACATCGGAATTGAATACGAAGGCTCACCGCTAAGTGAAGCCGATGGCATCCGTGCTACCAAAGCACTACTTGAAAAAACCTGGGAGAAGGTGAATCAGGAAAAAACGGTGCAATAACAAGCTCTGCAGCGACACAGACCAACATGATTTTATTTGTGATAAGATAATTTTTCTTCCCTACTTATCTTTCAAACTCTTTGCAGGATTAGCCATGGCAGCACGAATGGACTGGCCAGCTACGGTTAACAGGGTAGCAACAAGCACAATTATCCCGGAAGTAGAATCCTGATAGTTATTTTGTAAACAAATCCTCCAAGCCATTGCGATCCGAAATAATACATCAGCGGAACGCGAAGGCACAACTAATAGCACTAAAGATTAAATAACTTTTTGATAGCATTATCAGGATGTTCAGCACGGAAGCTCCTAATACTTTTCGCACAGCTATTTCTTTGGTGCGCTTTACCATGGCCAAAGAAGCCATACCAAATAATCCAAGACTGGCTACGGCAATGGATATCGCACTAGAGAGTTTCAATAGCTTTCCAAATATTTCATCAGCGCGATATTGCTCTTCAAAAAACTGATCCATGAAATAATAAAATAAACTGATCGCTGGGATAATGCTTGTTCCAGATTTTTTTTATGGTTTTCAGGTAATTGCCCTCACGTGAATTAACCTGAAAAGAATAATATCCATACTCAAGGTCTTTCGGTCTTAATTGCTTCTACGTGTATATCTACTCCTTCGCAGGTTGGAATTGGTTCATGCAAACATGAGACGGCAAAAAAAGCAAAACTACTATAGGAGACACCCGAGCGATAAGATTCTTTAAAGTCATTTGAAAACCGGTTACTTGATTTCGTTATCATTTTAAAGATTGAGGTCACCTCATAAACAAAGAAGGCATCTTCTTGATTAATGAAAAACAAGATTGCTCCTGATTGAATTAAATGAATGTTAAAATGTCTTTTTAGTGAGATAAGTTGATCGTTTGATTCCGATGTCGTGACTAAAAAATTGAACATAGGCAGTCTCAACCTCTGGCCTGTAATGGTACAGTGCAAACCAAAATTTAGTTGTACGATGTATGGGTTGTGATGACACAAACCCTGGTACTGTGTCAGATTATAGATCGATGCGTTTTCCGGTTTTTGCAGCAAGGTAAATTGCATCTACAATTTTCATGTCCTTTAGTCCTTCTTCTCCATCTACCGGAACAATGGGTTTCTTGTTCTTCAAAATGATATCTGACATCTCATCCATTTGCACCGTCTGGTGGGTGATATGTTCATATTTTAATTCTCCTTTATTCGTTCGACCTATAATCGGACCATAACCGGTTGAAGGTTGCATCTCAGCGAATCCTTTATCACCATTCAGAAAAAAGCGGTCAAGATTATTCATGCTGTAGGTTGATAAACATGAAGCAACGGCACCACTCGGGAAGCCAAATTGAAATTGAATGGTTTCATCTAACCCTTCCATGAATTTTACGGGATCAGTCTTTGTTTCCTGTGCTGTAACCCATGTCGGTTCTTCACCAATCATGTAGCGCGCACCATTTACTGAATAAATACCGATGTCCATCATAGCGCCTCCACCCGACAGTTCTTTGTTCAATCGCCACTGCTTGGGATCACCGATGATAAATCCACTTAATCCCTGAAAGAATAAAACCTTTCCAAACTCTCCTGCATTTCGCATGCGGATGATTTCGAGTGTCTTCGCTTCAAAGTGCATGCGATATCCAATGAGTAATTTCACATTCGCTTTCTTGCACGCGTCCACCATCTCTTGTCCTTCCTGTGCATTGATGGCCATCGGCTTTTCACAAATCACATGTTTGCCGGCTTGTGCTACACGAATACACTGACTGCGGTGTAGTGCATTAGGAGTTATGATATATACAGCATCAATGTCAGGATTGTCTTTGAGCATATCGAAGTTTTCGTAGGTGTAACAATTCTTTTCAGGAATGTTATACTTGCTTTGCCAGGCTTTCACTTTCGATGGCGTGCCACTAATTACGCCAACCAGCTTGGCTTTTTTGGAAGACCTCATGGCTTCCGCTACACGCGTGCCATAACTACCCAGGCCCATGATGGCTACACGAAGTACCGGCCCTTCGTAAGGAAGATCGTTGAATAGCGTTGCGTTTTCCATACCATAAGATGTGGTAAATGGCAAAGCAAATGCAGTTGCTGTAATTTTTTGCAAAAAGTGTCTGCGTGAATTCATGACCTATAGGATTAGATGGTGAAAGATTTTTAAAACCTGATTGACGAGTACCTGATCAAAGATAGAAAATCCGATGATGATTGCGCTCCATTTTTTTTGAGCGGAAAAAACACTAAAGATGAACAATGATGAAGTTCATTTTTTCTGAAAGTATCAAGCAATGATTTTCGTCATCTTGAGCAGAAATATTTTTACTATCTCTCTAAAAAAACTTACGAATTAATAATTCATTTCATGAACGCAGAAGAAGGTTTTCTCGTTGCATAAAGTGTAGTCCTTATCTATAGTCTCGATGATAAGAATTACCGGGAATGTCCTGAATACTTCAGGATTGAGAATTTTTAAAATGGAACTTTATGAACACAATAACAAAAGTCATCACCGGATTTATAGCTGGAGCATCATTGGGTATCCTTACCGGTATTTTGATTGCGCCTAACAGCGGAAAAAAAACCAGAGAACAAATAGCAGACAAAACCAAAGATCTTAAGAACCGAATGGTTGGATCTTATGATGATGTGAAAAAAGCGTACAACAAAGAAGTTGAAGCATTACTGAACAGTGGAAAATCAGGAATTGATTCACTGAAAAATACGCTGAAAGTCTAAATACCGATTCTTCAAAATCTTGATCAGTGGCCGGAATGATACCGGCCACTAAAATTTTTTTGTCTTTATCTAACAAGGATATCAATAAAGACCATCTTCAAAACTCAATAAGTACCTTGATTGCGATGATCGCCAAAACGTTTTTGAACAGTTCGTTTTAACGGAATTTGCATGCCATCGGTACTCTCGAGCCAATCGTAAATATCATTAGTTAACTTTTCAACTAACGCCTGATGCTCAGGGCTTGCTATGAGATTATTCATCTCATCAGGATCTTCCTTCAAATCATAAAGCTCATTAGTATCCCAGATGCCATGATAGCGAATCAATTTATATCGATCGGTTCTCACACCGTGCATGGTAGGAGTTTGCGGATAGTCATGCTCCCAGTAGTATTCATAAAAGATTTTATTACGCCAAACTATTTCCTTTCCCTGCAGTAAAGGCAAGATTGACTGTCCTTGAAAAAGTGTTGGCTTTTCAATTCCCGCGGCAGCGAGAATAGTGGGTGCCACATCAATGTTTTGAATCATCTGCTCCATCGTTTTTGATCTTCCAAAAATTTCAGGGCATCGAATCAGGAAAGGCACCTTCACCGACTCTTCGTAAAAATGACGTTTGTCTATCAGGCCATGTTCTCCAAATGAAAAACCATTGTCGCCCATGTAGATCACGAGCGTCTCTTCGGCCAATCCATTTTCGTCAAGGTAATCAAGCAAAGCGCTTACACTTTCATCCACACCTAAAAGCGTTTCACAATAGTTTTTATAAAATTCTGAGAAACTAATTTTACCATAATACATGTAGTCTACACCATGCCAGCTTTCTCGTTGCATTTTTTGCCAATCGGGAGTGCGACCTTTTCCATAGTATTCCTCACCTTTCAATGGGTTCTTCTTTGAAACTTCCCGCTCGATGGATTGATTAACGGATTGCTTTCCTTTTACCTGACTATCCGATGTGCGAAAGGAAGGTGGTAACTTAATGGGTTCATTTTCATATTTCCCTTTATGACGTTTGGCCGGCTGAAAATCAGCATGAACAGCTTTGTGCGATAGATATAAAAAGAATGGTTTCTCTTTATCACGATTGTCCAACCAATCGATAGCATGTTCAGTTAATAAATCGCTGATGTAAGCGGAGTCTTTGTATACAACTTGTTTTCCGTTAATGTTTAATGTGGGATTGTAATAAACCCCCTGCCCTTTAAAACTTTCCCAATGATTAAATCCAGGCTTGGGTTCATCTGTCTCATCCCCCATGTGCCACTTGCCAAAGAAGCTGGTTTGATAACCCACTTTTTGAAGATATTGAGGAAAGTAAATCAAATCTTTTGGAACGGGTGCCATGTTATCTACTACGGTGTGATTGTGTGAAAACAGTCCGGTAAGGATAGATGCGCGGCTTGGTGAACACAATGCAGTAGTAACAAATGTATTTTTAAAATAAGCTCCTTCCTTCGCGAGGCGATCCATGCCTGGTGTTTTTAGCCATGGCACCTTGCCAGTGAAACCCATAAAGTCAAAGCGATGATCATCAGCCAAAATGAAAATCACATTTCTGGGCTTTACACCTTGTATCCGTTGAATGTCCAAACCATCTTCTCGGAATGATGAATCATGCGATGTGCAGCGTGTGAAAATCAAGGCAGGTATTAAAAGAAAAAATAGGATCTTCATACCATCTCTTATGCTTTCTATGTACTTCATAAAGAGTTTATTGAGGAGTGTTCTTTTCTAGTTACTAAGAAATAAAGTTAGAATCAATTCCGCATTGCTTCAATAAATGCATTATCCTTTTGGGTAAACTGATTTCAAGGTGATACCTTCATCAAAATAGTTTATTTTAGAAGTGGAGATTTGGGATAAGATGATCCATTGGATGAATACGAAACTGAAGTAAATACCTATGAATGCAGGTAAGGCCCACTCTACTAAATGTAATCAAACGCAGAAGCATACAACGGCCCCGATTTCAATCGTGCTATTTCTTCATCATTCATGTTGCGATATGAAGTCATGATATACACACCCGAGTCTTTTACAAAATGTTCCATCAAACCGAGTTTACCATGCTTTTGTATCATCGCTTTGTACGGACAATTTTCTCCCATCCAAAACAAAGCGGAGTTCATTTTTTCCTGATGCAGTAATCCTTCAAACAGTTTTAGTAATGTGTCTTCATGGCCTGCCTTAAAATAAATTCCTTCGAAGGCGAGAAACTCAAATCGTTTCGGATTAAAAAGTTTATTTATGAACGGTACGTTGGGCAACACGTGCATGATAATTTTACCCATGAGGCCGGGCATGTTATTGATGGCCCAATGCACGCGGTGAAGCTGACATCCTGCTACGATCTCACCATTATCGCGAATAACAAAATAATTGTCTTTTAGAAACAGGTAATCAAAATGCACCAGCACATGTTTTGAATAGAAGGTGTGCAAAAGATTAAGCACTTCTTTTTTTCCGATTTCGGTTTGCACTCGCTCAATATTTTTTTGAGCCTTTGGGAAAAATCTACTGAAAGCACGCACGCTTAATAATCCGAGTGGCTCATAGCCAGCATTTTCAACTACTTTGTAAGAACGAATGTTTCCTTTTTCAACACAGCCTACATAAATGGTTTTTTCTCTCTCCGCGTCACGCACCACTTCCATCACTTTGCCGCCATAATACTTCATCAGCTTTTTTCCACGAATAGCCTCGGAAGCAGCAAAGTATCGGATGATATAACAATTATAAGATGATCCAAGAACCAACGGTGTTGTGTGACAAAAGATCGCGGTACCCACAATTTCCTCACCTCTTTGCACTGCAAACAGATACGGGTTTTTTAATAAGCGTACTAGTTCGCTGGAATTTTTTCGAACATAAACAGCACCGGCACTTCCCCAGTTGGTCTGTTCAAAAAAAGAAATGACCTGCTCCGGCACACCCTCATATTTCCAAATGGAATATTCATCCTCCTTGAGCACCAGTGTCTTGTCAGGATTTACTACTTCAGATTTATTCATGTGAGAATTCTCATCAACTAAACATTACAACCATCCCGATCGCTTGAAGCGGATATAAAGTCCCACGCAAGTTCCAAATGTAAGAAGCATGGTAATAGGATATCCAAACTGCCAATCTAATTCGGGCATGTGCTTAAAATTCATTCCGTATACTCCTGCCACCATGGTTGGTATGCCGATGATTGCGGCCCATCCTGCAAATCGTTTTGATACTTCATTTTGTGAAATGGAGATCAACGATAAGTTCGCCTCCAAGGCAGTGGAAAGAAGGTCGCGCGAATTGTCAACCATTTCATTGATGCGAATCGAGTGGTCATACACATCACGAAAGTAAGGGCGCGTTTCTTCCTCAATCAGTTTAAGATCAAAGCGCATCAGTCGATTGCAAATATCAATTAAAGGTGAAACGGAACGCTTAACATCCAACAGTTGATGTTTGAGGTGATAGATCTGAGCCGTAGTCTCTCTTCTGAACGTTTCGTTAAAGATTTTTTCTTCCAGATTTTCAAGCTCCTCACCAAGAGCATCAACCACGGGAAAGTATTGATCTACAATAGCATCCATAACGGCATAAAGCGCAAAGGCAGGCCCTTTTTGCAACAGCTGTGGTGTGCTTTCGCAGCGAGTACGGACATCAGTGTAGGCCAGCGAAGAACCATGACGTACCGTAATGATGAAATTTCGTCCAACAAAAAAGTGAGTTTCACCTAAATCAATTTGCTTCTCATGCATTTGCACGGTGCGCAACACAATGAAGAGCGTATCGCCATACGCTTCAATCTTAGGACGCTGGTGCGCCCGGTGAGTATCTTCAATGGCAAGGTCGTGCAAATCAAACTGCTTTTGTATTTTAGCAAGTAATTCCGTGCCCGGCTCGTGAAGGCCTATCCACACAAACTTGTCAGACTGCTTCAGTATTTCACTGATATTATCAATATCTACCGAAGCGACTCTGATACCCTCACTATAAGCAACACAGTTAACGATCGCGTTTTCTAAAACCATAATTCCTGTCCGGGTTTTTTTACTTGCGATTCAATTTACAAAAAATCATGAGCCATGAATACTTAGCTACTTAATCTTTGTTGGGTCGCCCATCCACGAATCGATGCGGAACGAAATTAAAAGGTGACGATTCGCCATTGAATTTTTATTAGGCATTACGTATCACAAAAATAAACTTCAAATACTTATTTTGCCCGCATGTCGATTTGCCCTAAATGTGAAGCCTTGTGTGTAACGCGGCTGAGCATCACATTGAGCTTATTGCGATGAGGTTCTTTCTTAAAATCTTCTTCCGACACCACGGTGTGGCGTGCATGCCAATCACGCTCACTCATGCTCTTAAAGGTACTGTCCAGGGCCGCCACGATGGCTTTCCATTTTGTGTTCAACTCTTCTTTTGACAAATGACCTGACTGGTTGGAGCCACGCTCATGATGATAAATCTTTGCCAGCTCTGGAAACATTCTATTTCGTATTCCAAATAATTCGAGCAAAGCATCATCCGTATCAGCAAGGTGACCCAGCAGCCATGAAGGTGAGTTGCCACCCGGCACTATGGGCTTATTAAAATCTTCTTCGCTGATTGTGTCAAGTGTTTTTTGCATTCTGCGATTGTATGCATCCCATTGGAGTAAGCAAATATCAAGAGTGGTCATGGTTATTATTATTTTAATAAAGATACAATTCGATTAAACTATTATGAAAACAATCAACATGGATTTAGATGCATTACTTAGCCCTTAAATATTGATCAGGCCAAGCTATATCTTCATTCAACTGTTTGGCCGCCTGAAGTGGAAAATATGGATTGCGAAGTGATTCTCTTGCAATCAAAATCAAGTCCGCTTTTTCAGAGACAAGAATTTCTTCTGCCTGCTCAACGGTAGTAATCATTCCAACGGCTCCCGTTAAAATGCCTACTTCTTTTTTTATTCGTTCTGCAAAGGGAACCTGGTAGCCCGGGCCCAATGTAATTTTCTGATGCCCCACTGCTCCTCCGGAAGAGCAATCAATAACATCAACACCTTGTTGTTTTAATATTTTCGAAAGCATAACAGATTCGTTAATATTCCAACCACCATCGGCCCAATCTGAAGCAGAGATGCGTACAAATAAAGGTTTATGTTCTGGCCAGATTTCCTGAATACTTTTTAGAATTTCCAACAGGAAACGAATCCTGTTTTCAAAAGAGCCACCATATGAATCATTTCGTTGATTGGTTAATGGAGAAAGAAATTCATGTATCAGATAACCATGAGCTGCGTGAATTTCCAAAACATCATATCCAACGTCAACAGCGCGTACGGCTGCTTTTTTAAAATCGTCTATTACTTTTTTTATTCCATCATCGGCAAGTGCCTCAGGTGCTTTTGTTCCATCCGAAAAAGAAATAGCTGAAGGTGCCACTGCTTGCCAGCCTCCATCTTGAAGATCCAATGGTTTTCCGCCTTTCCATGGTAATCCATGACTTGCCTTGCGGCCGGCATGAGCCAATTGAATACCTATCAAGCTTCCTTGATTATGAACAAATGAGACAATTGTTTTCAACTTTTCCATTTGCTCATCTTTCCATAAACCAAGATCATTAGGTGTAATACGCCCTTCCGGTGAAACGGCTGTTGCTTCTTGAATAATCAGGCCGGCACCACCTGCAGCACGACTGCCCAGATGAACCAAATGCCAGTCATTGGCAAAACCATCTTGTGCAGAATACTGACACATGGGAGAAATTACAATGCGGTTTTTTAACGTAACCGATTTAATAGTGAGGGGTGTAAAGAGTCTGGACATAGTCATAGCAAAACCAAAAGGTGAATCATTCAGTTCGAAAAGTATACATCTTAAATCAAAGGAACGAATGAAACAGAGACAATAAACCGTTCATACTATGCCTCTAAATAGTTCACCACTTTATCTTACTTTAGATATAAATTCCATATCATGAAAAAACGCACCTTCCTGAAACTTTCATCTGCTTTGGTAACCGGAACCGTCTTTTCACCACTACTTTCATGCGCACCCGATAAAAAAGAACAAGCCATGGCATTAAAAAACTGGGCAGGCAATTTAACCTACAGCACTACGAATGTATGGGAACCCGGTACTGTGGAAGAAGTGCAGGAAGCCATAAAACAATGTGATAAAGTACGTGCCCTTGGTACACGTCATTGCTTCAATCGCATAGCTGACTCAGAGGATAACCTGATCTCCACTGAAAATCTGAATAAAAAAATTGATCTCAACACACAAGCACCAACAGTAACGGTAGATGCTGGTATTCGCTATGGAGAATTTTGCAAGCAAATTCATGAGTCCGGATTTGCCATTCATAATCTTGCCTCACTGCCACACATTTCGGTAGCGGGTGCGTGTGCCACCGCTACGCATGGATCGGGTGTTACCAATGGCAATCTTGCAACGGCTGTCTCTGCACTAGAGTTTGTTACTGCCACCGGTGAAGTAGTCACTTTAACACGAGGCAAAGACCCCGACTTTAATGGAGCTGTGGTTGCTCTTGGTGCTTTAGGCGTTGTTACAAAAATGACACTTGATCTGGTGCCCACTTTTCATGTGCGACAGGATGTATACTTAAACTTACCAATGTCACAATTGGAAAGTCACTTTGATGAAATCATGGCGAGTGGATACAGTGTGAGTTTGTTTCATGATTGGCAGACGGAGAATATCAACCAGGTTTGGATAAAACGAGTGGCGAAACATGATGATGCAAGTATTGCTGAACCAGAATTTTTCGGAGCTAAGCTGGCCGATCGAAACGTACATCCCATTATTGAGATATCGGCAGAAAATTGTACGGATCAAATGGGCATTCCCGGACCATGGTATGATCGCCTTCCCCACTTCAAGATGAATTTCACACCCAGCAGTGGTGAAGAATTGCAAGCTGAATTTTTCGTTCCCCGCCAGCACGCTGTTGAAGCCATTAAAGCGGTGACTTTACTGCGTGATGAAATCAAACCAGTTCTTATGATTACTGAAATCCGCACGATCGATGCCGATAATTTTTGGATGAGCCCGTGTTATCATCAACCCAGCGTAGCCATTCATTTTACATTGAAGCAAGATATTGAAGGGGTAAATGCACTTTTGCCCAGGATTGAAGAGAAACTTTCTCCGTTTAATGTTAAGCCTCACTGGGGAAAATTATTTACGATTGCTCCTGAAACATTGAAATCGCGCTACGAGAAGTTCGATGATTTTCAAGAATTGATGACCCGCTATGATCCGAAAGGAAAATTCAGAAATGAATTTTTGGAGAAAAATGTATTTGGAGCCTCCATTTAAAATGAATGTTGATTCAAATTGCTGATGAAAAAGAGAAATAAAATTATTCTGTTGATAGCAGGAACGACCCTCTCTTTCATATCGCTATTGCTGATTGCGTTCCATCAACCTGATATTCCTGTTGATCAGCTGAAAGAAAAATATGCGAACAGATCATCGCAGTTTATTTCGTTAGGTGGAATGAATGTTCACTTTCGTGATGAAGGTCCATCAACTGACACTATCCCATTGGTTCTTTTACATGGTACATCATCCTCACTGCTAACATGGGATGCTTGCGCGAAAGAATGGATCAAAGATCATCGGGTGATCAGAATGGATTTGCCTGGCTTTGGATTAACAGGCCCGAATCCCGAACAGGATTACAGCATAGAAAATTATGTCGCTTTTCTGAACAGCTTTCTTCAAGATAGAAATGTAACCCATTGCTATCTTGCCGGAAACTCATTAGGTGGATTGATCGCGTTTCACTTTGCGGCTACATATCCTGACAAGGTAAAAAAAGTCATTTTAATTGATCCGGCTGGTTACCCTATCCACCATGCAAAAGGTTCATTGGCTTTTACAATGGGAAAAATTCCAGTATTAAAAAATATATTAACCATCATCACACCCATTTCTATTGTTCGTAAAAGTTTGGAAGATGCCTATGGAAACAAAAGCCTGGTCAGTGATGAACTCGTGGAGCAATATCGCGATATGGCTTGCCGCGAAGGAAATCGTAATGCCCTGTTAATCCGTCTGCAACATGACCAGTCGGGCGACACCGCACTGGTAAACAAACTAACGATGCCTACACTTGTAATTTGGGGAACATTGGATCAATTGATTCCTGTTGACAATTCCTATAAATTTCAACGTGATCTGCCTTTGGATACATTAGTTATTTTACCCCAAGTTGGCCATGTGCCCATGGAAGAAACTCCCGAGTTGGTTATCCCGCTGGTGAAGAAATTTATTAAGGACAGGTAGCCGAACAATTGGAAGTAACTTATTAGCAGGAATGGTTACTCTTAATATTTGGCTTGCTGCGGGGTGTTCTCTCTCAGCGTTATCATTATTTTCTTGCTTTCTTATGCCCCATATGCGGATTACGAAAACTAGGAACAGCAAACATATAATATTGGACTCCAAAACCCAGATAAGCATCAAAGCCGTGATTTGAATATAAAACTCCCGCAGATGGACCAATGCCCCAGTTGGTGGGGTTTAATTTCCGTTTCTTCTTGGTAGCAGCACTTGAACTAGCGGCAATTGGTTCTGTTGATCTGAGAGTATCGGAGTACACATACTGCTTGATGAGCACAGTCTCATAGCGATAAATCACTGTGTCTCGATAACTGACTTTATAAATTACGGTATCCTTTATATGACTTTCTTGTGAATAGGAAATAATGGGTGAAAGCATTAGTGCCAAGAGCAGGGGAGTGTAGAACTTATCATTCATTGTCGTAGTATTGAATAAGTAAGTTATTAAAGAATTCCTTCAGTTACGATTTCACAAAGATCACTCGTATCGCCCACTCAAATAATTTGATTCTACAACTTGAGCAGATTTAAGTAAATTATGAAATCAATAATACCATGGCCTACAACGAAAAATTAACAGATCGTATCCGTGAAGCGCTGATGGATGTTCCTAAAACCGTAGAAAAAAATATGTTTGGCGGAGTTTGCTTTATGGTAAACAATAAAATATGCATTGGCGTTGTTAAAGATGAGATGATGTGCAGAATAAACCCGGATGTTCAGGATGAGGTGCTGGAGTATACAGGTTGCCGAGTCATGGATTTTAGCGGGCGCCCCATGAAAGGTTATATTTTTGTAAGCGAAGACGGAATGAAATCAAAGAAAGATTTTATGTATTGGATCAACCTCTCTCTTGAGTTCAACAAATTTGCTAAGGCTTCAAAAAAGATCCGAAAGAAGAAATGATCGTATCTTTACATGCATCATAAAACATCCGGATATATTTCAACAAGTTATGTCAAAAAAAGTACTCATTACCCGCATTATTCCCGGCAGGGCACATGAAATGCTCACGAAAGCAGGTTTTGAAGTAAGCGTGTGGGAG
The DNA here is from genome assembly GCA_043774745.1 of Cyclobacteriaceae bacterium. Classification (GTDB taxonomy): domain Bacteria; phylum Bacteroidota; class Bacteroidia; order Cytophagales; family Cyclobacteriaceae; genus ELB16-189. The sequence goes on from JAYVTC010000123.1 coordinate 32,811, forward strand.
GGAAGCAGTCCCATGACCCAACCTCAATTGATAGAACGGGCTAAGCAAGTCAATGCCATTATATCACTTGGTGCGGATAAACTCGACAAACATTTTTTCAGCCAGTGTTCACACCTGGAAGTGGTGGCGCAATTTGCAGTAGGTTATGATAACATCGATGTGGAGGAAGCTACACGAATGAAAATTCCGGTAAGTAACACGCCCGATGTATTAAGTGAGGCAACTGCCGATGTTGCTTTCGGATTGATGATTGCCGTCTCACGAAAAATGTTTTATCTCCACAAAACGATTGAACGTGGCGAATGGAAACAATTTGAGCCGTTAAAAAATCTGGGGATAGAAGTAAGCGGTAAAACACTTGGCATTTTTGGAATGGGTAGAATTGGTATGGTGATGGCGCAACGCTGTCGCGGGGCCTTTAACATGAATGTTATCTATCACAACAGAACGCGCAATGCAGAAGCGGAAAAACTTTATGATGCGCGCTATGTATCGTTTGATGCACTGTTAACGCAAAGCGATGTGCTATCTGTGCACAGTGTATTGAGTGATGAAACCCGTGGCCTCTTTAACAAGACGACCTTCAGCAAAATGAAGAAGAATGCGATCTTCATCAACACATCCCGTGGCGCTGTTCACAATGAAGAAGATCTTATTCACGCCTTGCAAGCGGAAACGATTTGGGGCGCTGGTCTTGATGTAACCAATCCAGAGCCGATGCATGCAAACAATCCCTTGTTGCAAATGCCTAATGTTGCCGTGCTTCCTCATATTGGTTCTGCTACGGCAGAAGCGAGAAATGGCATGGCACGACTGGCTGCCGAAAACATTCTTGAGTTTTATAAAACCTGCAATATGGTGACCTGTGTAAACCCGAGTGTGCTTAATAAAAAATAGAACTGATTTTTTTTTCTTATTCTATCTAACCTCCACGATGAAGATTCTTTGGATTGTTGCTTTAGGAATTGCATCAGTATGTTCCGTTTCTACCCACGCACAAACAAAAAGTAAATCCAAAAAACCGGCAGGCTTACAAACTATTAAGTTGGAAAATTTGAAAAAAGAAGTGTATGCCATGGCCGATCCTCATTTCAATGGTCGTGGTGCCGGCACCATTGATGAGTTAAAAGCATCGGTGTGGTTTGCAGAAAGAATGCGCGAAGCAGGAATTGCTCCGGCTGGAGATGATGGAACCTATTTTCAGTTTTTCTCCATGCAGCGTCACCGGATTTCTTCTTCAAGTATCGTAAGTATAGGCGGTCATAATTTGAAACTGTGGAGCGATGTGCTGATCACGCAAGTTGCACCAACTCAGGTAAACGTTCCTGTTGTCTATCTTGGAGAAGCAAATAAAATAGATTTTAATAATCTGAATGTGCAAGGTAAGGCCGTTGCTGTGCAGGTTGTTCCCGATGGAATCAATCGCAATGTTTCGTTGCCGGAATGGCGTTATAATAGACTTGTGATGAATAAATATGGCAATGAGCTGCTCAACAAAGGAGCAGCAGCCGTCATCTTTATCAGTGATCAATATGGAGAGCACGCCTGGGAATACGCTAAGGAAAATTTAATGCTCGGCACATTTGCCAATGAAGGAGCTTCTCCCGCACCAGAACCAAAAGCTCCAATTATGTGGTTGCAGAACAATGCCTCGGAATGGATCAAAGCAGAAGGACTTATATTGAACGCATCGTTGATCATAGAAAGCTTTACCTATCCATCCGTTAACATCATTGGAAAAGTAGAAGGCAGTGATCCGGCCCTGTCAAAAGAATATGTTGTGCTGAGTGGTCATCCGGATGCGCACGGCATTCGTAATGTGATCGACAATGATTCGGTGTATCATGGTGCTGATGATAACGTGAGTGTGAATGTGGCCATGTTAGCAACGGCACGTGCCTTAAAGAAGTATCCCGGAAAGCGCTCGGCTTTGTTGGTAATTCATGGTGCCGAAGAGCGTGGTCTTATAGGGTCGCGTTATTTTACTTCGCATCCTACCGTTCCTCTTTCTTCTATGGTGGCGGTACTTAATGGTGATATGATTGGTCGCAATCATCCGGATAGTGCCGCCTTGTTGGGTGCACAATCTCCGCATAGAAGCTCATCAGATCTGGTGAATATGGCCATCGAAGCAAATGCCGAAGGGCCTCAATTTAAATTAGATACACTTTGGGATAAACCAACACACATCGAGGGATGGTTCTTTCGTAGTGATCATTTACCATATACCCGACTGAATATCCCTTCTTTAATGTACACTACATTGCTGCATTCGGATTACCACACACCGCAGGATAATGCTAAGAATATCGATTATGAAAAATTATTGAAAATGACACAGTGGATTTATCGCACGGCATGGAAAGTAGTTAATGCTGATCAGCGCCCAGCCTTAGAACCAAACTTTAAATTGGAACGATAGCGACCTATTCTTACTCTCACACCTCCACCCAATAATTCGTGCTGTCGCGGGTATCAACATACACGGTTACTTCCTGACCAATTTCATACGGTGTTGATCCCCACACATTGTGGCTCTTGAAGGTGTGCTTGCTACCACTTAACTCCGCCAGGCACTCTATCACGAGCGGGTGACGATTGTTTATGCTAATGGTCGTGTTATAGTACATATTTGAAATTACAGCACGCAGCTTTCGCCCTGAGCGCAATAATAATTCGCGTTTCTCTTTTTGCTTTGCCTGGTAATACAATATGCCACCTCCAACAGAAGCGAAAACCAAACCAACGAATGTGAATACCAACGGCCCAATCCATTCTTCCGAAAATCCGGTTGTCTCATTGTCTGTTACAAAAACATAGAACCAACCAAAACCAATAAACGCGAAGAGCAAACCCATTCCTAGAAAGATAGAGGCGAATAGTTTCATGGCAGATTTAGTTTAGTGTTAGCGAATTTAAAAAATTCAATGTTCAAAACCTTATCCTGTTGAAATGAATAAAAATGAAGCAAAACTTTTAGTTGCTCATTTTGGTTAACCAATCATTCAATATCTTTAAACCATGAACAACCCTTCCATTAAATCGATAAAACCGTTAGGCTTTCCGTGGCAAACACAAGATCCATTTCTATTTTGTGTGCATCATCAGGATTTTTACCCGAAAGGAAATGACGTGATGGGCCCTGCCGCTTCACTGAAAGGCAGAGCCATCGGCCAGGACTTTGCCCCTAACAAAGAAGGATGGAGAATGTATCATGGCAAGAATGTGCCGGGCTTTCCTGCACATCCGCACCGTGGTTTTGAAACCGTCACAATCGTTACGAAAGGATTAGTTGATCATTCTGATTCATTGGGCGCTGCTGGTCGATTTGGAAATGGCGATGTGCAATGGATGACGGCCGGCAAAGGCGTGCAGCATTGTGAGATGTTTCCACTCTTACATAAAGACAAAGAAAATCCATTGGAGCTTTTTCAGATCTGGCTCAATCTTCCAAAAGCAAAAAAATTAACAGAGCCGTACTTCGCGATGCTGTGGGGTGATACTATTCACACCTACGAACATAAAGATGCCAGTGGCAATGCAACGCACGTGAAAGTAATCGCAGGTAAAATTGAAAACACGAATGCACCCTCTCCTGCACCAAATAGTTGGGCAGCCGATGCAACTCATGAAGTAGCCATCTGGACTATTAAATTGGAAGCCGGTGCTCAATGGAAATTACCACCCGCTTCTGCTGCAGTGAATCGCTCCCTTTACTTTTATGAAGGCAACTCTATTCAAATAGCTGGAGAAAATTTTTCTACACACCAGGCAATAGAACTTCATGCCGATCAGGAAGTGGTGCTGCAAAACGGAAACTCAGAAAGTTATTTACTCTTGTTGCAAGGCAAACCCATTGGTGAGCCTGTGGTGCAACATGGCCCGTTTGTGATGAACACGCAAGCTGAAATTCAGCAAGCGATGAGCGAGTATCAGCGAACACAATTTGGAGGTTGGCCCTGGCCGAGTTATGAACATGTTCATCCTCGTGAGAAAGGAAGATTTGCGAAGTATCCGAATGGTGTTGAGGAGGTGAGATCGTCATGAAAATAAACATCGGTTATTTTTAACAATGAACTTTCGTACGATATTCTATTTCACCCTCCTGTTTCATGCGCACGTAATTTTCGCTCAGACAGAAATAATTGTGTTAGGCACTGCCCAGGATGGTGGCTATCCACAAATGGGTTGTTCAAGAGCTTGCTGCACATTGGCTCATGATCATGATTCACTAAAACAATATGTGGTATCACTGGCGCTTGCAGATCCACAACAAAAAAAATGGTGGTTGTTTGAAGCTACTCCTGACATTAAAGAGCAACTTCAATTGTTTGCCTGCCACACCAAAAACCAATACAACTTTTTACCAGATGGTGTTTTTCTCACCCATGCACACATGGGGCACTATACTGGATTGTTGCAATTAGGACGTGAAGTTATGAACAGTAACCATGTGCCCGTATATGGATTGCCGCGATTAAAAAAGTTTTTAGAAACGAACGGACCGTGGAGTCAGCTGGTAAGCTTGCAAAACATTCTATTAGTTGAGATGAATGAGAATAAGCCCATCGTGTTGCCAGGTAATATTTCCGTAATGGCTTTTCCGGTTCCTCATCGCGATGAATTATCTGAAACGGCCGGATTTAAAATAACGACACCAATACTGCGCTATCTATTCATTCCCGATATTGATAAGTGGAGCAGGTGGAGCAAAGGTATTGTAGAAGAAGTAAAATCGGTTGATGTTGCTTTTCTTGATGCTACCTTTTTCTCTGGCGATGAGGGTCTGTAAAGTAAACTGTGTCAGTTAATAATTATTGTAATCATATCTGATGTTGGAATGTGGTCAACTCCCACGCTACAGCCTTGGTGCAATGTT
>JAYVTC010000124.1:0-10717 GCA_043774745.1 Cyclobacteriaceae bacterium
GAAATGACGAAGGCCGGATTCTCTTTTCCAACCTTTCAAATTGTGCATTGTGCTTTTTTCGCACAGGGCTACCTGATGTTCATCACCTATAGTCCTGTGACGGAAGCGCATGATATTTTTAAACGCTTTGCCAAAGTTTTCGAACAGACCTACACCCGCTTCCTTGATCTGCAAAAAGCAGAAGCACAGGCAAGAGAAGCAAAGATTGAAGCCTCTTTGGAAAAAGTTCGTGCGCGAACAATGGCCATGCAGCATAGCAGTGAATTGATCGAGACGTCTGCGCTATTGTTTCAGCAGATTCAAACGTTAGGCGTACCACCCTGGAGTTGCGGGTTTAATATCTGGGAGCAGGGTGATGCGGTTTTCACTTCTTATATGGGTAGTCCTGATGGCGCTACGCTTGAAGGTTTCAAAATTCCGCTCACAGAAGAAGCCACGTTTATGCACTTTCAAGAATCGAGGGACAGGGGCGACAAACTTTTTATAGATGTATTGGAAGGCGAAACGCTCGAAGCTCACTACCGGTATTTTCTGTCGCTTCCGGAAATCAAAAAAGCCTTTGAAAAAAGAGCTCAGTCTGGCGAGCATCACCCCACTTATCAGATAAACCATCTCGCCAATTTTTCGCATGGCAACCTGCTGTTCATTACCTATGAACCTTGTCCGGAAGCGCATGATATTTTCATACGATTTGCGGCAGTTTTCGAACAAACCTATGTCCGCTTCCTCGACCTTCAAAAAGCCGAAGCTCAAGCAAGAGAAGCTATCAAGCAGGCTTCCCTCGATCGTGTGCGTGGCGAGATTGCTTCCATGCGTTCAACCGAAGACCTGAATCGCATTACACCACTCGTGTGGAAAGAACTTCTTGCTATGGAAGTTCGATTTATCCGGTGTGGTGTGTTTATCGTGGATGAATCTACCAGCTCGATTCGTGCTTTCCTTTCTGCTCCCGATGGCCGTTCATTGGGCGTGTTGAACTTGCCTGTAAACTCCAGTGACCTCACCATACAAATTATGGATCACTGGCATCAGCAAAAGATATATACCACACACTGGACCCGCGAACAGTTTTTACAGAACATGAAAATCATCATCAGTCTCGGTCAGATTCAGGAAGCCACAGAGTACCAGGGCGCAGCGAGTCCACCGGAATCACTTCATTTGCATTTTATCAACTTCAAGCAGGGCATGTTGTATGTGGGCAATGTCGAACCATTGTCATCCGAATCGATTGAATCTGTAAAATCATTAGCCGATTCATTTGCCATTGCCTTCGCACGCTATGAAGACTTCAAACAGTTGGAAGCTGCGAAGAAAAGTGTTGATACGGCACTGACTGAATTGAGAGCCACGCAATCACAATTGATTCAATCGGAGAAGATGGCTTCGCTTGGTGAACTTACAGCTGGTATTGCTCACGAAATTCAAAACCCTTTAAACTTTGTAAATAACTTCAGTGAAGTTAGCACCGAGCTGGTCGATGAGATGAATGAAGAACTTCAGAAAGGCAACACAGAAGATGCGATGCAGATTGCAGCTGATCTAAAACAGAACCTGGTAAAAATCAATCACCATGGCAAACGAGCTGGTGATATTGTAAAGGGAATGCTCCAACACAGTCGCAGTAGTAGTGGCGTAAAAGAACCAACCAATATTAATGCATTGGCAGATGAATATTTGCGACTGGCCTATCATGGATTAAGAGCCAAAGACAAATCATTTAATGCAACCATGAAAACTGATTTGGATGATACCATTGGCAACATCAAAATCGTTCCGCAAGATATTGGCAGGGTGATTTTAAATTTAATCAACAATGCTTTCTATGCGGTGAATGAGAGGCAAAAGCTACTGGCTACTAGCAGCGAGTTACTAGCCAATTACGAGCCAACCGTTTCAATTAGCACAATCCACTCCCTCTCTTCCGTAGAGGGCCGGGGTGAGGTCAAGATACGAGTCACAGACAATGGCGCAGGCATTCCGGATTCAATCAAAGAAAAAATATTTCAACCTTTCTTCACCACCAAACCAACAGGGCAGGGGACAGGATTGGGATTGTCATTAAGTTATGATATAGTGAAGGCACATGGTGGCGAGTTAAAAGTAGAAACGAAGGAGGGAGAAGGAAGTGAATTTACTATTCAATTACCCAATATCTGAATCACGCCTGCCTGCCGAACAGACAGGAATTTATTGGATTAAAAGATTGTACTGATTTGAATCAGTGAAATCCAAGCCCGGGAGGATTGCTTTTGTCGTTCAATTACCAATTGTCACAAAATGATCGTATAGGACAAATCCGGAATTTAATTCCGGATTTGTCCGTAAATGGTTACCTTTAATACATGATTAAAAGAACAGCAGAAGCGCGGCTCATCAAGCTGGCCAAAACATTTCGTAGTGTGGCGGTAGTAGGCCCGCGACAAAGTGGCAAAACAACGTTATGCAAAAAGGTATTTCCCAATAAGCCGTACCTCTCGTTGGAGAACCCCGACACATTGGAGTATGTCAACACTGATCCTCGTGGATTTCTCGCTGAATACAAAAACGGAGCTATTCTGGATGAAGTTCAGCGAGCGCCTAAACTCTTTTCTTATCTGCAACAAGTGTTGGATGAAACCAAAAAGAAGGGCCTGTTTGTTTTGACAGGTTCCAATAACTTTCTGCTCCAGGAAAATATCACGCAAACACTTAGCGGCCGTATTGCGTATTTGCAGCTGTTGCCCTTATCACTGCAAGAATTAAGGGAAAGTAATAAACTAAAGACAGACTACAACACGCACATTTTGCAAGGCGGCTATCCTGAATTAATTACAACGAAAATTAGCCCGTCTGATTGGTATGCAAGCTATATCGCTACCTATGTGGAGCGTGACGTACGGCAACTAAAAAACATCACCAATCTCTCGCAGTTTACAAAACTCTTGCGCCTCTGTGCTGGTAGAACCGGGCAACTATTGAATTTCACCTCGCTATCGAATGATTGCGGCATCGATCAAAAAACCGTGGCAGCGTGGCTGAGTGTATTGCAAAGCAGTTACATCATCTATTTGCTAAAACCCTACCACGGTAGTTTCAATAAGCGGATTATTAAATCGCCCAAACTGTATTTTTACGATACGGGTGTGGCCTGTTCTTTATTGGGTATCACACATGCCAGGCAGATCACTACACACGCTGCCAAAGGCGCCCTATTTGAAAATATGATCGTAAGCGAGTTGTTGAAAGATCGATTCAATATGGGTGAGCAAGATAACTTATACCATTGGCGCGACAAAACGGGCAACGAAGTCGATGTGTTGATGGACAAAGCAGGCAAGCTCACCGCGCTCGAACTAAAGGCGGGTGAAACCATTTCATCCGATTTTTTTAAAGGCCTGCAATATTTTTCATCCATCAGCAAAAAGCCCGTTCAGCAATGGTTGGTATACGGTGGCAAGCAAGAACAAAAAAGAAGTAGTGGCATTGTGGTGAAGTCGTGGAATAAACTACTCGTATAGTAATATCGATATGATTTTTTAATGCATTCAAAATCAAGAAACACATCATCTGAAACAATCATTTAGAGATGAGTATCTTGAACTTTTAAAAGAGTTTAAGATTGAATACGATCAACAATACACCTTTCAGGAATTAATGTAAGATCATATGAAAAAATGCTTAAAGATAGTTCTGTTTTTACTACTCCCCGTGTTGGCAACTGCGCAGCAAAGCCGTGTCGACTCTGTTATCATGATGTTAGAGAAAAGTAAAACAGAACACAGTGTTGATACCGTAAAGTTTGTTAAAGCAACAGAGGTTCTCTATTCAATTCCTCAATTAAGCAATGAAGACATTGCCCAATTGAAAAAGGCAGTTGCCAGGCTTAACAATGGAATAGATGAGTATTGGAGCTACATCCTAAAAGAGCGCATCTTCTTTATTTTGCAACGAACCGATTTGGATAAAGCCATTGCATATGGCCGATACCAGTTTGAACAATTAGAAAAAAGTAAAGCTCCAAATGCACAGAATATCAGGAGTTTTTTCTTAATCTTTTTACGGGACCCCTATCGAAACTCAGGCCGGCTGGCTGAAGGATTTCAATTTTATACAAGCAAGTTAAAGGAATATAAACTTAAGAATGATTCATCGGGCATATGGCGATGTTATTCCGTTCTTAGCGGATTCTATCAGGCCACAGGTTTGATGGATCAGGCTATCTATAATTTGAAGAAGTCAACAGTTTATATAGACACGTTAAATCAAAATAAGAATGACAGCCTCAATTGGTTTGCAATGCCAAATGGTCTTGATAGGTGGATAGGGAATATCAACAATCTTGCAAGATATTTTTTATTAAAAGGGGATTATAGCCAGTGTATTGAATATTCCCTGATGGCTATCGCCAAACATAAAGCGAAAGATGAAATTCCCCACGCGTTTGTTTATATAGCTGAAGCGAAACTTTTATCCGGCCAATTAGATAGTGTTGAGTATTATTTAAATCAGGTTATAGAGTGGAGCGCACGTAACCAATATTTTCACTTACTGGTAGAACCATTACAAATTCAGGCGCTGTATAAGATAAAAACAAAAAAATTGAATGAAGCTGATTCAATTTTACTGTACTGCTGGCAACTGCTTGAAAAGTATAAGATGCCAGTCAATAGCGGTGTAGGCATATTGGCCCCGGATTATTATCTGGCCCTCGTCAGGATTGAACAAAACAGGATTACTGATGCCATTGCCTTACTCACTAAAGATATTGAGCGGGTAAAATATATACGGCAGGCTAAGCTAAAGGATTTTAAACTTTTGGCGGAATTGTATGAAAAGGTAGGTGATCACAAAAGCTCCAAGGACGCTTATAAGTCGTTTCTTTCTTTACAAGATAGTTTGCTGGCCGACCAGGCTAAATACGGTAACATCAGTTTTGAAACCGAAAAGGAGATGAGCGAGAAGGAGTTGGCCATCACAAAGCTCCAAAGCGAAAATAAGATTTCATCGCTCACACGAAATTTTACAATCGGCATCGCGGCATTGCTCTTGATTCTGGCAGTTGGGTTATTTCAACGCTTTCGCTTTAAGCAAAAAGCCAACCTGGCGCTGGAGAAAACGCTATCCGAATTGAAATCCACCCAATCCCAACTCATCCAATCTGAAAAGATGGCTAGCCTGGGCGAACTTACCGCAGGTATTGCGCATGAAATTCAGAATCCATTGAATTTTGTGAACAATTTTTCTGAAGTAAGCAACGAGTTGATTGATGAAATGAATACTGAATTGGAGAAAGGTGATATAGAGGAAGCAAAGACAATTGCAAAAGATGTAAAGCAAAATCTCGAAAAGATAAATCATCACGGTAAACGTGCCGATGCCATTGTAAAAGGTATGTTGCAACACAGTAGAAGCAGCAGTGGCGTAAAAGAACCAACCGATCTGAATGCGCTATGCGATGAATACTTGCGATTGGCTTATCATGGCTTGAGAGCAAAAGACAAATCGTTTAACTCCAAGTTTGAAACGGATTTTGATCCGAACCTTCCTAAACTCAATGTGATTCCTCAGGATATTGGCAGAGTGGTTTTGAATTTGATTACCAACGCCTTTTACGCAGTAAATGAAAGGCTTCGACACTTCGACACTTCGACAGGCTCAGTGCTCAGTGCTCAGCCTGACAGCGCTTACGAACCAACTGTTTCTGTCAGCACAAAGAAAGAAGGCGACAAAGTATTAATCTCAGTCAAGGACAACGGCAATGGCATTCCTCAAAAAGTGTTAGACAAAATATTTCAACCATTCTTCACTACTAAACCAACAGGACAAGGAACTGGATTGGGATTGAGTTTAAGTTATGATATTGTAAAAGCGCATGGAGGTGAGTTGAAGGTGGAGACAAAAGAAGGGGACGGAAGCGAGTTTATCATTCAATTACCTTTTAACTCCATTGGATAATGAAAAAATTGATAGGTCTATTCCTTATATGGTCTTTCTTTCAGACAGGCTTTGCGCAGGGCCCCCAGCAAGCCGCCATTGACAGCTTGAAGCATGAGCTTTCTATAAGCAAGATTGATACAAGTAATGTCCTTTCAATGGTTGAGTTGGTTGACCAATATAAGTACTCTAACGCTGACTCTGCATTATACTATGCACAGGAAGCGTTTATACTATCACGGAAAATAGAATTTCGCAAAGGGGAATTTAGATCCCTTTTGATGATGGGGTTTGCACTTTCCCTGGCTAGCAATCACTCCAGGGCTCTGGAATTGGAGTTGAAGGCCTTAAGGATTTCGGAGAAATACAATTTTACGATTGGCCGGGGGGAAGTGCTTAGCAGGCTTGGGGTTATATACAGGGAAACAAAAGATTTCCCCCGAGCATTGTTTTATCTTAAAAAGTCAAAGCAACTCTTCGACTCATTGCATAATTATTACATGGCGGTAATACCAGAAGTACAACTTGGAAGGACATATTATGCAATGAATCAACCAGACTCTGCCTTGTATTACTGCCTGATGGCAGATAAAAATATCAAGCACTATGGTGCAGAATTTATGAGTTGTGCCAATTTAATACCACTTGCCAGGCTCCAATCAGATAAAGGAAATGTACAGCTTGCGCTCGATTATTATCAACAAAGTCTGTTAGCTGGCTATTCAACCGGTCAATATTTTTATACTTATAAATCAAACCTTGAAATTGCGGAGATATATCAACGGGCAGGTCAACCTGATTCCTGTATCTATTATGCACAAAGGGCACTTGATGATGCGCAAAAAAACGGCAGTGGCAATCCAATTGCTGAAGCTAGTATTTTTTTGTCAACACTATATGAAAAAAGTAACCTGGCACTTGCGCTTCAATACCAGAAAATGGCCCTAACAGCTATACAAAAAACAAACAATTTTGGCAATCGTAATGCACTTCAAAACCTGGTTGCATTTGATGAAGAGGAGCGCCAATACGAATTAGCAACTGCAAAGGCAGCTTATCAAAATCGTCTAAGGCAATATACATTACTGGCTGGTTTAGGTGTGTTCCTTTTGGTTGCGTTTTTTCTCTACCGCAATAATAGACATAATCAAAAGGCCAATGCCTTGTTACGTCATCAAAAAAAAGAGATAAATACGCAAAAAGTTATAGCTGAAAAAACTCTTTCCGAACTTAAATCTACTCAATCGCAACTCATCCAATCCGAAAAAATGGCCAGCCTAGGCGAACTCACTGCGGGCATTGCGCATGAAATACAAAACCCATTAAATTTTGTAAATAATTTTAGTGAATTGAATAAAGAATTGATTTCTGAGATACAAGACGAAAGACGCAAGACGCAAGACAAACGCGATGAAACGTTGGAAGAAGAAATCCTAAGAGACATTAAAGACAACTCTGAAAAAATAAACCATCACGGCAAACGGGCAGCCGATATTGTAAAAGGAATGTTGCAGCATAGTCGTAGCAGCGCTGGTGTAAAAGAACCCACGGATATAAATGCTCTGGCAGATGAATATTTGCGATTGGCTTACCATGGCTTGCGCACCAAAGACAAAAGCTTCAAAGCAAAGTTCGAAACTGATTTTGATTCGAGCATTCCAAAAATAAATGTAGTGCCTCAGGATATTGGCAGAGTGATTTTGAATCTGATAAATAATGCGTTCTATGCAGTGAATGAAAAATCAAAACTAAATCGCTCAGGTTATGAACCTACTGTTTCAGTAAGCACCATCCACCCCCTCTCCTCCGGAGAGGGCCGGGGTGAGGTCCTTATAAAAGTAAAAGACAACGGCCCAGGCATCCCTTCACATATCAAAGAAAAAATCTTTCAACCCTTCTTCACCACCAAACCCACCGGCCAAGGAACTGGACTGGGATTGAGTTTGAGTTACGATATTGTGAAAGCGCATGGTGGTGAGTTGACGGTGGAGACCCTAGCTGTAGCGCAGGCAGGGAATGAAAGAGAAGGCACAACATTTATAATCCAATTACCTAAATCTATCTAATGAGACCAACACTAAAAAGACAAATTGTCATTATTGCTTTTTTGTTTATTCAATATGGAACTACATGGTCGCAGGATATACTTTCACCATATTTAATCACAACCGACACTACGCTTGAATACAAATTCACCAGACAGCAATATCAGATTCTTCCTGATAAAACCGGTGAGCTTACCATTGAACAAGTAAGAAATGGAGAAAGCTCCAAACTGTTCTCAACAAAGGATAAAACACCAATTGGTGTAGACACCATGGTAAATACAACCTGGTATCTATATAGTGTAAAAAATAATTTAGACAGAGAAATCGGTATTTCCCTCGTTGCACGGTCTTTACAATCAGACTTTTTTGTTATTAGAAATAATACAGAACAAATCCATTACGAGTCCGGTATTTTCGTGCCGTGGGATGAGAAAGACGGACTGCAAGCAAACAATTTCATTCCTATAAAAATACAAGCGGGCGAAGATATAACCATTTATAACAGGGTGGAAAATGATCGTCCTGGTACTCAATTTGGTTTTCAGGTAAAATTGTATAACACCGAAAACTATTCGTTGAAACGTCTTGGCGAAATGCAGTCGTTCTTCCACGCTGAGTTAGCTTTGTTTTTCCCTTTTTTCGGCTTATGCCTGCTTGCCGGAATTTTAAATTTTCTGCTATTTAGGATAGACAGGCAAAAGGTCAATTTATACTTTTCAATGTATCTTCTTGGACTGGCACTTTATTACAGCCCGTTATACTACATATATATAGTAAGAAATGCTCCATTTTTAATGAGATGGTTTAATTTTACAACCACCTCCTTAATTGTAATATCCTTTATACAATTCACACGGTATTACTTTCAATCGTTTATAAATACTCCCAGATTTGATAAATTTCTGGTGGTGCTTATTTTCCTTCAGCTAATCCCAATTCTGACCTTATTTGACCTTTTACCAGACTCGAGTGGTACTATCATTCCATATGGTACTCTTGCAATTAGCATTATTACTTCGTTTATTATTTTCAATCGCCTAAAACATCCCAACATCAAATCATTTACATGGGCCTTATTACCGTTTGGCTTTGCGTCTCTTTTTGCCATGATTATGTTTGTTTTCCTGAATGAGGGGGGTGGTTACCTTTTTGCTATCGGGATGATTTTGACTGTAGGCTGGTCTGTGGTGTACTTCACCTGGATTTTATTCAAGCAATACAACACACAAAAAAGACTGATCATACAGCAAGCTTTTGATGCGGAACGTATAGCAAAAGAAAAAGAAATTGAACGAAACACCCTGATAGAACAACAAAAAATAGAATTGGAAAAAACAGTGCAAGAACGCACCGCTGAGTTAAGACAATCCATTGAAGATTTACGGTCTACACAAAAGCAACTTATCCAATCTGAAAAGATGGCATCGCTTGGAGAACTCACCGCAGGCATTGCCCATGAAATTCAAAACCCGTTGAATTTTGTCAACAACTTTAGTGAAGTAAGTAATGAACTCATTAAGGAGATACAAGACATAAGACGTAAGACAGAAGAGAATAACAGCAACACCGAAGAGGATGAGTTACTCAATGACATTGCTGGTAACCTGGAAAAAATAAATCATCATGGTAAGCGAGCAGCCGATATTGTAAAAGGAATGCTGCAACACAGCCGTAGTAGCAGTGGAGTAAAAGAACCAATGGATATCAACGCCTTGTGCGATGAATATTTACGATTGAGTTATCATGGCCTTCGGGCAAAAGACAAAAACTTCAATGCAAAGTTTGAAACCAACCTCGATCCTACCCTGCCTAAAGTTAATGTCGTTCCACAAGATATTGGAAGAGTAGTTTTGAATTTGATCAATAATGCATTCTATGCCGTGAATGAGAAGAGTAAACGTGAAATTTCAAACGTGAAAGGAGAACCACCTCACATCTCACGGCTCACGTCTGTTTACGAACCTTTGGTAATTGTACGGACAAAGAAGGTGAGCGATAAAATTGAAATCAGTGTGAAGGATAACGGCAATGGAATTGCTGAAAACATCAAGGATAAAATCTTTCAACCTTTCTTCACCACCAAACCAACTGGGCAAGGAACAGGGTTGGGCTTATCGTTAAGTTATGATATTGTAAAAGCACATGGTGGGGAGTTGAAAGTTGAGACGATCGATGGAGAAGGCTCAACACTTATTATGCAACTACCCAATATCTGAATCAAAAAGCACTATGAAATCTGTGAAATCAAATAATCCGTGCAAATCGGTGATTCAGACAATTTATGATATTGTGAAAGCACACGGTGGTGAGTTGAAAGTGGAGACAAAGCCTGGAGAAGCATGTGAGTTCATCATCATGCTACCTATTTGAATAAATAAATACACGTAATCGTTTAATCTCTCAAATCGGTAATCTTATATTTACAAATGCCTAAATCTTGCCCACTTATCAAGCATCCAGTTCTGCTCGTAGTCATGCTACTAAGTCTTTTTTCTCTTATGCATATAACCCTTTATGCCCAGCAGACAAAAGCTCCTGTTCAAATTATTGAGCCCACCTACCTTTCTGTTGCGGATGGACTTGTATCGCCTACTGTGAATGCGGTGATTCAGGATAGCTATGGCCTGATGTGGATTGGCACCACCAATGGATTGCAAAAGTACGATGGCTACAAATTCCAAAACTTCAAAAGCATCCCTGGCAATACTACCAGCTTACAACACAATGTTGTGTGGAGCCTGGTGGAAGATGCC
>JAYVTC010000125.1:0-2157 GCA_043774745.1 Cyclobacteriaceae bacterium
TATTGGCAACTAATCTTGCCTACATCACGCATCAAAATAAATGGGGAAAGAAGCACAAGCAATTTTCAGAAATGGTAATTACTCCAACGTATGGGCAAAGATCCCTGGGGATGTATATCATGCTGCCAATTCATTAGTGCCGTGGAATATTTTCACAACTCTTCTTTAAAAAAGCGAAAAATATAGATTCACTAACCAACTGATTAATCACATGAAAAAATGCGCTCCTACCAAACTAATCCTGATTGTTCTGTTCTTATGTACCATTAAAGCTTTTAGTCAGAACATTACGATAAGTGGCTACATTAAAGATGAGGGAACAAAAGAAGCTTTGATTGGAGCTACTATTTATGAGACTAAACTTCAAAAAGGAGCAACTGCAAATGAATATGGGTTCTATTCTTTAACCCTTTCCTCCGTGGATACTCTTAGCGTAGTTATATCTTATATTGGTTATATGCCTGTTGTTAAGAAAATATATCCGAGGGCAAATATCCGACTAGACATATTACTTACCTCCTCAACAGTATTGGATGAAGTTGTCATTACGGCTACAAGAAATGACGACAATGTTAATAAATCTCAAGTAGGTGTGATTGCGGTGCCCATGCAAAAAATCAAAAATCTTCCTGCTTTAATGGGGGAAGTGGATATTTTAAAAATCATTCAATTGCTTCCTGGTGTGCAGTCAGGGCAAGAAGGTACAACTGGATTTTTTGTAAGAGGTGGTAATTCAGATCAGAATCTGGTACAATTAGATGAAGCCACAGTGTATAATCCCAATCACTTGTTTGGGTTAGTCAGCACATTCAATATTAACTCAATCAATAACGTTCAACTTATCAAGGGTGGTTTCCCTGCACAATATGGAGGTAAGTTGAGTTCTATCTTGGACATCACTATGAAGGACGGGAATAGAGAAAAGTTCCAGGTTGAGGGTGGTATTGGTTCAATATCTGGAAACATTACTGTACAAGGACCAATTATTAAGAATAAAGCATCCTTTATCGTTTCTGCCAGAAGAAGCTACATGGATTTGATTCAAAAAGGCTTTATTCCCGCTAGTACTACCTTGTATTCATTTTATGATTTTAATGCAAAGTTGAATTTTGACTTTGGAAAGAATGATAAAATATACCTGACCGCTTTTCGGGGTCGAGATAATGGAAAATATACCGGTGCGAATAGTTTAAACTACGGCATTGATTTTGGAAACAGTACTGCAACCCTCCGCTGGAATCATTTATTTGGAAGTAAACTTTTTGCCAATACTTCCTTTATTATTAATAATTACGATCTCGGCCTAAATACAACACAAGGCAACTACTATTCATTACTCTATACTGGCATCAATGATATTAATGGTAAAACAAATATTACGTGGATACCCAACCCTAAACACATGATAGATTTTGGCGCAAGCTATTTTTATCATACGCTATTTCCTGCTTCATACTCATCAAAAATTCCCAAGAAAGGTAATCGTGTTCAAATTGATAAAAACCTGATACCGAAAAAGTATTCTAATGAGATGGCGATTTATGCAAATCACGAATGGAATATTTCAAAGAAATTTGGACTGAACTATGGCATACGTATTCCTTACTATACTGCCTATCAAAATACATACCTCCTGTTTGAACCTCGCATTACGGCCAAAGTAAATCTCGATAGAACAACTTCAATAAAAGGTTCATTTACTGTGATGAATCAATTTCTACATGCAGTTCCGTACAGCACAGCAAGTCTACCGACTGATGTATGGATACCTTCAAGCGGTCTGGTGAAACCACAAAATAGCCAACAGTATTCATTAGGTCTATTTAAAAACCTGAAAGAAAACCTATATGAAATAAGTGTGGAGGGGTACTATAAAGACATGAAGAACCAGGTACTCTTTAAGCAAGGAACTCAACTAACATTAGAGTCCAATATTGAAAATCAATTGACGTTTGGCAGCGGCAATTCTTATGGCGTTGAGTTTTTTGTGAAGAAAAATACGGGAAGACTCACAGGATGGATTAGCTATACTTTGTCAAAAACGACACAAACATTTCCTGAATTAAATTTCGGGAATCCCTTTCCCTTTACCTATGACAGAAGGCACAATCTGGCCGTTGTAGGATCCTATGATATTAGTAAAAGATGGTCGGTGTC
>JAYVTC010000126.1:0-42106 GCA_043774745.1 Cyclobacteriaceae bacterium
CATTTTTTACGCTCACATCTGGTGATTTTGTAGCACCGTCAACCCTTACATCTTCAGGGTCGATAACATTAACAGCTGGAACATATACGGCTGGCGCCAATACTTTTCTTGGAGGGGACTTTATAAACAATGGAGCATCATTTAGTGCAGGAACAGGTACGGTTACATTTAATGGAAGCGGTACACAAACTATTCGAGGAAGTAGTTCTAATGTTCAATTTCATACTATTGCAACCAGTGGTTCAACCACCACAATATCTGGCAGTGTATCGGGTGTTGTCACTTTTATTAACGGAAATTTATTGATTGGAGATGGTACTACATTTAGAGTAGCGCGTCCATTAACAGTTAAGGGAACGACAACCGTAGGAAATGGTACCAGTGGTAAATTGCTCATCAGTTCAGGTGATGGTACAAAGACTTTTAAGGGTCGAGTTACTGTGTCGGCAGGAGGAATATGGGATAACAGTATTGTATTTGGTGGTGAAAGTGCACATTTTGAAAATGGAATTACCAACAACGGGACATTCGTTGCTGGCAATGGATTACACTACTTTGAAGTTAATTCTCAGTCAATTGAAGGGATCCTTTCAATTCCCAATATCGATGTTGCCACGGGTGTTACATTAACAAATAATGGAATATTTACGGTGTCAAATGATTTGGCTGGCCAGGGATCCCTGACACAGGGAAACAATGCAGAGTTAAATGTTGGAGGAGCGCTTGGAATTCTCTCTTTATCAGCATCCGGAACTAATAATGCAGTAAATTATACCGGAGGTGCGCAAACTGTTAAAGGCGTTCCTTATGTTAATCTTGGGCTTTTAGGAAGTGGCGTAAAAACCTTGACGGCTCTAACCGTCTCCATTTCAGGAAATCTGACATTAAGCGAGACGGCATCTGCCGCAACCGTAAATAATTTAACCATTGGTGGTAATCTTTCCATTGGGGCCAATACTTCATTAACAAATGGAGTTTCAAGAACATTGACCGTTGTAAATTCTCTCTCCGGAGATGGTACATTATCACAGTCTTCTAATTCTATTTTAAATATCAATGGAGGATCTACCCTTACTTCACTCAACGCATCAGCAACAGGTAACACGGTAAATTACAATGCGGCATCGCCACCGATTATACCAGGCTCGTATCACAATTTATTTTTGAATCAATCTGGTGGAAATGCATTGCTCAATGGAAATATTTCCGTTGCAGGGGCACTTACATTAAATACTGGTAGTCTTATTTTGGGGGAAAATAATCTTACTTTATCTGCTTCAGCTGCTCTCTCTATAGCTAGTCCGTCTGCATCAAGAATGATTATTGCTTCAGGAGCAGGCGAATTAAGAAGAACATTTTCGTCAACCGGTGGTTTTGTTTTTCCTATAGGGGATAATACTTCAACGCTTGAATACTCTCCGGTCACAGTTAATATAACTTCATCGGCCGGTTTTTCTTCAGCCTACATTGGAGTGTCAGTGGTTGATGCTAAGCATCCTTCGAATGCAAGTTCCACCCACTTCTTAAGCAGGTATTGGAACATCACTCAGTCAGGTATTACTACTTGTGTTGCCACTATTTCAGGAAGTTATCCTACAGCAGATATAAGTGGGACTGAGAGTAGCATTAAAGCGGCTCAATTGAATGGTGCCTTCAATCAAACCAATAATCCCTGGATTAAATATGCTTCCTTGGCTTCAAGCCCTATGGTAGTTACAGGGGCAACATTAACGGGGTCGACCTCTACTTTCACGGGTATTACAGGTGCGAACCCGGTAGTTACAATTGGTGGAGATGTAGCAATTTGTTCTGGAAGCTCCTTCCCATTGGTTTCCACCGTTACAGGAGACCCTGCCATTCTTTATTCATGGAGCCCAGCAGCTGGACTAAGTGCAGTTGATGTGGCTAATCCCACAGCCACACCTTCAACTACAACCACCTATACCTTAACAGTCTTAGATGGCAATGGAAGTTCTGTCTCCAAAACGACAACTCTAACTGTTACGGCAGGTCCGGTAGTAAGTACATCATCGGCTACTTTATGTAAAGGTGCAGCAATAACAGCGAGCCCGAGTACAGGCGGCACGTGGGTGAGCAACGCTCCGGGTATAGCGACTATTGACAATAGTGGATTAATAACGGGAATATCAGTTGGAGATGTCACCTTCACCTTTACCCTTGCAGGGGTGTGTAGCAGTACAACATCCACTGTGTCTGTGCAAGCTCCTACTGTGAGCACTCCTTCGTCTTTATTGAAAACAGGAACAACAATGACAGCGAGTCCAGTGACAGGTGGTACATGGGTGAGTAACGCTTCGGGTATAGCAACAATTGACAACAATGGTTTAATAACGGGAATATCCGCAGGAAATGTCACCTTCACCTTTACGGAGACATCGAGTGGCTGCAGCAGCACAACATCTACGGTTACTGTCGGTGCTGATCTTAACGTAAGTGTTCCATCATCCACATTGTGCGTTAATGCAACAATGACCGCTTTTCCAAGTTTAGGTGGCACGTGGTTGAGTAGTAATCCTGGTGTTGCAACCATTGATAATAATGGTGTAATAAACGCCATTGCACCAGGCACTGTTGATTTTACCTTTACTGAGAATTTAACCTCAGTAACAAAGACGACTTCAACGGTAACCGTGAATGCATTGCCGGATCAGAAGGCAATAAGTGATGCAATTACATGTATCGGCACCGCTGTGAATATTACGTTAACAGGGTCGGTATCAGGAGTAAATTATCAATTGCGTTTGGACAGCGATGATTCAAATGTGGGTACGGTCGTGGCGGGCACGGGTGATGATATCACATTCTCGGTTAATCCGTCAGTAACCACTGTTTATCATGTGCTGGCGACTGGAGTTTCAACATCATGCAGTTTAGAGATGACGGATAAATCAACGGTAACCGTGAATACATTGCCGGATCAAAAAGCAGTAAGTGATGCAACTACATGTGCAGGAACGGCTGTGAACATTACGTTAACAGGGTCGGTATCAGGAGTAAATTATCAATTGCGTAAGGACAGCGATGATTCAAATGTGGGTACGGTCGTAGCGGGCACGGGTGGTGATATCACATTCTCGGTTAATCCGTCAGCAACCACTGTTTATCATGTGCTGGCGATTAGAGTTTCAACATCATGCAGTTTAGAGATGACGGATAAATCAACGGTAACCGTGAATACATTGCCTGATCAAAAAGCGATAAGTGATGCCATTACGTGTATCGGTACTGCTGTGAATATTACGTTAACCGGATCAGTCTCAGGAGTAAATTATCAATTGCGTTTGGACAGTGATGATTCAAATGAGGGCACAGCAGTAGCTGGTACAGGTGGTAATATCACATTTTCAGTAAACCCTTCTGTGACCACTATATATAAAGTATTGGCTACCGTAGTTGCCACATCATGTAGTTTAGAGATGACGGACAAATCAATGGTTACTCTAAATGCATTGCCAGCAACACCATCAGCTAGTGTAACAGCACAGCCAACGTGTACAGTTTCAATAGGTGAGATTGCTGTTAATTCAAGTCTGACCGGATTATCGTTCAGTATTGATGGAACTGATTTTTCTAATACTACGGGAGTGTTCACAGGATTAACTCCTGGCAATTATATCGTAAAAGCGAAGAATGGAGAAGGGTGCATATCGGCAGCCTCGGCTGCTATACCAATAAATGTAGCTTCTGGGGCACCTGCAATCCCTACCTCCACTGTTACACAACCAACGTGTACGGTTTCAACTGGACAGATTACCGTAACATCAACTCTTACCGGATTATCGTTCTCTATTGATGGATCTGATTTTTCTAATACCTCAGGCGTGTTCACTGCCTTAGTGGCAGGTAATTATAACGTAACAGCGAAAAATGGAGCAGGATGTATATCAACGTCATCAAGAATTACGATCAATGCTCAACCTGCAACACCAGTCGCTCCAACAACAATTGTCACAGCACAACCAACTTGTATCACGACCACGGGAACAATTACTGTAAGTTCTGATCTTACTGGATTATCGTTTAGCATCGATGGATCTGATTATGCAAATACCACAGGAGTGTTTGCAGGATTGACTCCTGGCGATTATACTGTAACAGCGAAGAGTGGAGCGGGATGTGTATCGGTAGCTTCTTCTGCGATAACAATAGATGTAGTTAGCGGAACACCGGCTGCGCCAACAACAAGTGCAACGGCACAGCCAACGTGTATTGTGACAACGGGGACGATTACGGTAAGTTCCGATCTTACCGGATTATCGTTCAGCATAAATGGATCTGATTATACCAATACCACAGGAGTATTCATGGGATTGACTCCTGGCGATTATGCCGTAACTGCGAAGAATGTTGCCGGATGTATTTCATCCGCTTCATCTACCACTACGATAAATGGTCAGCCCTTACCTCCTTCGGTAAGTACACCAACAGCCGAATTGTGCGTGAGTGCAATAATGACAGCGAGTCCGAGCGCGGGTGGTACGTGGGTTAGTAGCACTCCAAGTGTAGCCACCATCAACAGCACCACTGGAGTAATTACGGGAATTTCAGCAGGTACGGCCACCTTCACCTTTACATCAACGGCAACTGGTTGCAGTAAGACCACGAATACTGTGACCGTATCTCCTTTACCAGCTAAACCTACCATAACGCCATCAAACTTGTTAACCGAAACACCAACGCTTACATCAAGTAGCGATACAGGGAATCAATGGTTCAAAGATAATTTAGCCATTACTGGAGCAACAGGTAAGACACTTACTGTCTCAGCTAATGGTTCGTATACTGTTAAGGTGACAACCAATGGATGTACTAGTGTTCCTTCAGAGGCAGTGGCCATCGTTATCACGGGTATTGAGCAAAGAATTATTTCGAACCGTTCAGCGATTTATCCGAATCCAGCCAAAGAAGTTATTCAAATTGACTGGAGTGGTTTTGCATCTGAGTCAGGAATTGATGTAAAGATCTATGACCAGGTGGGTCGCTTAGTTATTACAAAGGTAATGGCAAGTTCAGATAACTCTCTTGATGTGAGGAGTCTTGAACAAGGATCTTATGTTTTTCTGGCAAGACAAAATGGAACACTACTCATTCAGAGGTTTATAAAGAATTAGAAACTTTTTAAATCAAACAAGGAATAGCTGTGCAGGCACAATATGCTTTTTAACTCAATTGATTTTGCACTATTTCTTCCAATAGTTTTTTTTCTCTATTGGTTTGCAACAAAGGGAAATTTAAGAGTTCAAAACATATTATTACTTGTATCCAGCTATTTCTTTTATGCATGCTGGGATTATAGGTTTTTGTTTCTCCTCATATTCTCAACGCTGTTAGATTTTTATGCAGGTATTAAAATACATGAATCAAAAAACCTAGCATCTAAGAAACTCTGGCTTTGGATTAGTATTGGAGTTAACCTGGGATTCCTTGGCGTTTTTAAATATTACAATTTTTTTGTTGAATCTTTTGCTGATGGCTTATCACTATTAGGCTTTCAGGCCAATTTCCCAACCTTACAGGTGATCTTACCGGTTGGCATTTCATTTTACACTTTTCATGGATTATCCTATGTTATTGATATTTATAAGGACAGGATAAATCCAGAAAAAGACTTTATTAATTATTCTGTTTTCGTAAGCTTTTTTCCACTGCTTGTGGCTGGGCCTATAGAAAGAGCCACACATCTCTTACCTCAGATTATAAAGAAGAGAGAGTTTGACTACTCAAAAGCCGTTAATGGACTGCGTCAAATATTGTGGGGCTTATTTAAGAAGGTAGTAATAGCAGATAATTGTGCAACGTACGCCAATACCATTTTTAATAATTCATCGGATTATTCCGGGAGTACACTTTTTTTAGGTGTATTATTTTTTGCTTTTCAAATTTACTGTGATTTTTCAGGGTACTCAGATATTGCATTGGGCACAGCCCGTCTTTTTGGAATAGACTTGTTGCGGAATTTTGCTTTTCCATATTTTTCAAGAGACATCGCTGAATTTTGGAGGCGTTGGCATATCTCACTATCCTCATGGTTTAGAGATTATCTCTACATACCATTAGGTGGAAGTAAGGGAGGTAATTGGATGAAGATTCGAAATACTTTTATCATCTTTTTAATGAGCGGCTTTTGGCATGGAGCAAATTGGACTTTCATTGTTTGGGGTTTGCTAAATGCCATTTATATAATGCCCTCGATAATCTCTAAAACCAACCGAACCAATTTAGATATTGTAGCTAGTGGAAAGTATTTTCCAACGCTGAGAGAGTTTGTTTCTATGGGAATTACCTTTGGCTTAACATTATTAGCCTGGGTTTTCTTCCGCGCAAATAATCTGGAACATGCATTTAGTTACTTGTCCCAGATATTTTCAAACACCTTATTCACAATTCCAAATTTCCCTGAATTTGAAAAATCAATACCCATTCTAATATTAACGGGAATATTTCTATGTATTGAGTGGCTTGGAAGAGAGCAGCAATTCGCAATAGAGCATCTTGGTATCGGATGGAATAAACCAGTAAGATGGACAATGTATTACGCAATCATTTTAGTGATTTTTTATTACGCTGGGAATGAGCAACAATTTATCTATTTTCAATTTTAAGCCTTTGATTTATGGGTAAGTTTTTGCTAGAGTTGGGATCATTTTTTATCCTCTTCGCTTTACTACTATTTTCTTCTTACTGTTTTAATATCCTTCTTTTAAAAAAATCGAATCTTTTCGAGCTGCACGCCTCGAAGCACATTCTTGTTTTGGGTGACTCTCACACCAAGTATGCAATTGATGATAGCCGAATCCCGGGTGTTATAAATTTCTCCGATGATGCAGACTCCTATTATTATAGCTACTTAAAATTGAAAGCTATTAGAAAAAAAAACGCTCAGATAGACACGTTATTATTAGCCTTTTCTAGTCACAACATAGAACATGAGACAGAGGTTAAGTGGCTTTTAAATTCAATCTACATCAAATCCAGATTTAGGTTTTATCATAATTTAATGAGTGCCTCTGATTTAAATAACTTAATTAAATTGAAGCCAAAGGATGTATTGATTAATCTGCCTTCTATGTTAACCTACCCCCTTCATTTGCTAAGAAAAGGCAACGAACTTTATGGCGGTTATGAAGATTTGGAAATAGACGATTTACAAGGAGCAATAAAGCGAGATAGTCTTAAAAATATCGGCAAGGGTGAGTCCAAATTTGAATATGCGGAATTGGAAATAATGTATTTAGATAAGATAAAGACGTATTGCAAGCAAGAAGGAATTCAACTTATATTGTTCAGCACTCCGGTATATCATTCGGATAATAAACAAGCCCCATTCAATGATTTTTATAAGTCTGATTACTCAGAAACTTTATTCATAGATATGAGTAAATTTAACTTGCAGTCAGATTGCTTCGGTGACTTAATTCACCTGAATAAAAAAGGTGCTGGAATATTCTCGGACTACATCAACGACCAAGGACTAAGTCGACTTGCGACCAGATAGGTACACTTTGTTCACGTTATTATTTCTTTAACCATTAAATTGGATGTCATGCGTAAATTCATGTTGATTACCATGTTGTTTTTTCTTCACGTGCTATTAATCATGGCTTCGTGTCAGTCTTCAGTTAACGATCAGAAGGAATACTTGACTCAAGAGACTCAGATACCTAATCATCCTCGAATCCTCTTGTTAAAAGACAAAGAGAAAAATCTAAGAAAGATCATTGATTCAGATAGTGTATGGAATTTGATCCACAGCGTAATCATTTACGAAAGTGATAAGATCTTAGAAAAGCCTCCTGTGGAGTATAAATTGGAAGGAGTGAGATTACTGGATAAAGCAATTTCTTTCCGAAAGAGAGTATTCTATCTTTCTTATGCCTGGAGAATGACCGGTGATAAAAAATATTTAATGCGAGCGGAAAAAGAACTCTTAGCGGTCTCGGCATTTAAAGACTGGAATCCTTCGCATTTTCTTGATGTAGCAGAAATCACTATGGGAATGGCCATAGGTTATGATTGGTTGTACCATGATTTATCAGGTTCTTCTCTTACCATTATGAAGGAAGCTATTGTTAAGAAGGGACTGGAGCCTTCATTAGACTCAGATTATAATTGGTGGCTTACTTCAGATAGTAACTGGAATCAGGTTTGTAATGCAGGGGTAACTTACGGAGCTCTTGCTTTATTTGACGAAGAACCAGCGTTAGCTCGCAAAATTATTGATCGTGCAATTGAGTCAGTTCAATTACCCATGAAAGCCTATGAACCTGACGGAGCCTATTCTGAAGGATATTCTTATTGGGCGTATGGAACAACATTTAATGTCTATTTCATCGATGCTATAGAAAAGGCTTTAGGATCCGATTTTGGTTTGATAAAGAATTCTACATTTTCAAAGACTGCTGGCTACCTGACAAATGTTGTCGGTCCAACAGGACTGAATTTTAATTATTCCGATGGATATTCTGAAGGACTTATAAATCCTGCCATGTTTTGGTTTGCAAGCCGAGAGCATAACAACTCACTGCTTTTTTCTGAAAAAATATTCTTATCAGATGGTGAGAAAATTTTTGGGCCTGATTTGCCGGCCTTGATGATTTGGGGCAGCGGTGTGAAGACCGATTCAATCCCAGAGCCAAAGGGCTTAATCTGGGTAGGGCAAGGTAAAAATCCAGTTGCTTTAATGAGAAATTCATGGAACACGAATGCAATTTTTGTTGGATTGAAGGGAGGATCAGCGAGTAATGGACATGCACATATGGATATTGGATCTTTTGTAATGGATGCGTTGGGTGAAAGATGGGCGATGGATTTTGGCCCGCAAGAATATAACTCACTAGAATCAAAAGGAGTGGATTTATGGAGCCTGGAACAAAACTCTCAACGCTGGCAGGTATTCAGGTACAATAATTTGGCACATAATACTCTTTCTTTTAATAAGGAGTTTCAATTAGTGAACGGATATGCTCCGATTACACATTATACAACTCAGGAAATGTTTTTAAGCGCAACAGCTGACCTCACCGAGATCTACAAAAAAAATGTATCGAAGGCGATCAGAGGAGCGGCAATTGTTGATGGTAACTATGTAGCTATTAGAGATGAAGTAGCGTTATCGGGCATTGAATCATCAATCCGTTGGTCAATGTTAACTTCAGCCTCAGTCAAAATTATCAGTGGAACCATGGCCGAGTTGACTCAACATAATAAAAAAATTTTAGTAAAGGTGGTTGAGCCAACGAACGTAACATTGACAACATGGTCTACTAAACCGCCTCATGATTATGATGCTGAAAACCCGGGTACTACTTTGCTGGGATTTGAAATAATGCAACCGGCTAAGAGTAAAGTGACCTTTACAGTATTATTGATTCCTCAGGATTCCTCAATAATTATGGAGAAGAAATTACCCGCACTGATAGCGTGGAGCAACTTCAAGAAATTACCCTAGCTTTTTTTAAGACCCTTGAGTAAGTATTCAACCTGTACATTAACGATATCAAACACAATGTCAACGAATTTGGATTCGTATGAGTTTTTGAATAGCAACTTATCTTTGTACTCTCCATACGATAATTTTGAGTTGCTTAAATCTACTGATGGATTAGGTTGATACGTTGGGCTCACCTCCAAAATTAAAGGCGTTGTTGACATATCATCATCTCGCCAGGCAATGTCAAATGCACCCGTTGAGATGTTTAACCTTTTGAATTGATCGATAATATATTCTCTCCATTGTTCTGGAAATGAAGTAAAATCGATATCGTTACCAAAAGATGATGCAGTAGGTCTCCATTTATCAGATCGGTTGATCCTCCAGTAGAAATGAACAACCTTGTCACCGACAAGGATTACACGCAAATCGCGTCTCATGTTTAGAAGCTCCTGAACGATTAGAAATTTATTTCTAGAGAAATAATCACTCTCTTTAAAAAATTTATCTAAATCTTCTCTGGCATTAATCTTATGAAGTCCTTCCGAAGAAGAGGAATGTTCTTCTTTTATTAAAAATGGATAAGGTAATTCAATAGAGTTAAATTCTGCCTCATTGCTGATCAAGTATGTTTTAGGCGTTGAAATGTCATGCTCAAAGAACTTTTGAGTCATGAATCCTTTATTCTCCCAATACAGCACTTCTTCTGATTTTGGATAAACAACGCACTTTTGCTCTTCTAGTTGTTTGCAAAAAAAATGCATTGTCTGTGTGTAGTTACTAAACTTAAAGGGATCTAACTCCTTAGCGTATCTAATGAATATATTTTTATTTGTGAATTTCCCGATTTTGGTTGTCCTGCTTAAATTAAACTTAACCCCATGGTTAGACAGTGAATGGATCAATGCCAGATAGTTAACGAACTGATCATCCTTGAAAAACTTAAACCCCCATATCCGAAACCATATTATGTTATCCGTTTCTTTAAATGTAAAACCCTTAAAGTTTGTCTTTCTGAAAAGGTAGACAAGCATTATGGAATACCTGATTATTTTAGAAAACATTAGCCTGAATTAATTTGTAATAATACGGGGTGAACAAAACGTTAAAGGTTAATTCAATTTTATCGGAAAATGTTCCTTAAGGATTTAATGATGTACTCATTTTCTTCTTTATATCGTGTTGCTACACGGATGAATTGACCATGCAAACCAATTTTATCTGAGCAATTGCGCGCGTAAATGCCATAGTTTAAAAGCAACTCCGTTGAAATGTCATCAGAAGTTTGGCCGTTAAGAATTTCAATTAATACAAAATTGGCTTTGGTAGGATATACTTTAATTTTTGGTATCCGGTTAAGTTCAGTAACAAAGAATAGTGATTCGGTAATATATTTCTTTCTTACTTCTTCATACTCGACAATAAAATCTTTCCGTGTATAAAGCCTGAAGAAGTATTCAGCGAGGCCACTGGAGTTCCACAGATAACCTGAATTAAGAAGATGTGAAACTTTTTCCGCTGGTAAAATGGCATAACCACAACGAATGCCAGCAATACCAAAATCTTTCGACATACTTTTAACGATATGAATATTCGGGTACCGATCAATTAAGCTTGCAATGGACGGCAACTCAAGACTACTATTTTCAAATGCGAAGTGGATGAAGCTTTCATCGATAATAATGGTAGGTACCCATGATAATTCTTCGATAATTCTTATCAATTCGTGATGTGGAATATAGCCTCCATCGGGATTGTTGGGATTGATCAGTACAAGCGAATCAGGTTTGTTTTTGGTAACAAATGCAATGTAGTCATCTGGATCAACCCTGAAATTATCTTCTTTTTTTAATTCGTAATAAACAACCTCTGTGTGGGAAAGTGCAAATGAGTAATAGGGAGAAAAAGTTGGGATATTAACGATCAGTTTACCTTTAACGAAATGATGAATAATGGCCTGTATAACTTCAGTTGCTCCATTGCCTATGAATATTCTTGAGGGGTCCATTTTTAAATGCCGCCCAACAAGATTGGCTATCTCATTATTTTGAGAAGGATAAAATTCCAGCACATTGTTAATTTCTCCAGTATCCAAAAGCTCCTCCTTGAAATATTTAAGAAACAATTCAGTAGCATACGGATTAGAAAGAAAACATGCATCAACTTTGATTTCAATTTCGGGCATCTCTGCCTTAAGCGTGGTTAGGCTGGGAGAGTGATTCCCGGCATTGGTTTTAAGCTTACTGAATTTTTCAAATAGTGCAGTACTCGTTGCGTTCATATTAGATCTTAGATTTGAGTGGCAAAAGAAAGCAATAACTGCTTAATTTTCAAGTTTACAAACAGTTAAGCATCTGATTTTGGCAGATTAATTGGGTAACTAAATTATGTCCCGTGGCGGATAATCTGTCACCTCACGCAGAGCATATGCAATTAGATGCTATGCCTTAAGCCAGATCCAGTTAACTTTTAGATGTGCATCCAAAAGAAGTGCGATTCTGATTAGGTGAGATTTGTGCGAATTTTTACTGAGATTTGTTGTTTAATTATTCCAACAAGTACCATGCTTCAATATGCAGGAACTAATATATATCCTGGACCCTCTTCATGATACAAAAGATCTTTCAATCTAAGGATAACAAACGACTGCTTACCAATTTTCTTTCATTGTCCGTTTTGCAGGGCACGAACCTACTATTGCCCCTTGTTACGTTTCCGTATCTGGTTAGGGTTTTGGGGATTGAAAAATTTGGCCTTATCTCGTTTGCATTGGCAACGGTCTCGTATTTTGAAATTTTGGCGGAATATGGGTTTGACTTGTCTGCCACAAGGCAGATTTCAATCAACCGAAACAACCTGGATAAGGTTACATCGATTTATAGTTCTGTTTTAAGTTTAAAAGTAATGCTGAGTGTAGTTTCCTTTTTACTCCTCACCATTCTTGTCTTTAGCTTTCATAAGTTTTCAGATTTTTTCCTGATTTATTATTTCACTTTTGGAAGGGTAATTGGGAAAAGTCTATTTCCTGTTTGGTTTTTCCAGGGAATGGAAAAAATGAAGATTACCACTACCCTGGATATCTTGACGAAAGCAGTTTTCACAGTTGCGATATTTGTCTTTGTTAAGGAAGAAAAAGACTTTCTTCTTGTTCCTGTTTTTAATTCATTAGGCTTTCTTTCTGCGGGTTTATTAGCAATAATTCAAATCAAAAGCAGATTTGGGGTAAGTTTCAAAATTCAATCAATCGAAACACTGCGTGAACACCTGAAGGATGGTTGGCATATTTTTGTATCCAGAATTTATGTAAATATCTATACCACAACCAATATCTTTCTTCTGGGGTTAATGACGAACAACATCATTGTTGGGTATTATTCGGTGGCTGTTAAAATTGTTGACGCGGTGGCCTCACTGATGTATCCTGCCAACAATGCTTTATATCCATACATGTCGAAATTATTTCACGATAATGTTGAAAAGTTTTACCAATTAGTAAAACGCATGAGTTGGTTTTACTTCGCAGTAGCTTTTAGTCTATTTGCGGGAGCTGCATTTTTTGGAAAGTGGGCAGTAACTTTTGTAAATGGCTCATTTGACGAGCAGATTTATGTGATTTACAACGTTCTTCTTTTTAAAATTTTATTGGCGCCTTATGCCCCGTTCTTTACACAAATTTTTATCAATCAGGGTAGAAAAATACAATACCTCGGCATTGTGAAATACACATTCATATTGAATCTTTTAATAGTTCCTCTTTTTATTCATTTTTATGGCGGTCTTGGAATGGCCGTTGGAGCACTGTTAGTAACTATTTTTCATCTTTCGATGTTTCTAAAGTTCAAAATTAGACCGGAGCAAACTTTATTATAATGAATGTCCAGCATCAACAATGACAAAGCTTGAACGAAATATAGTTTTTTCTCTTCCTCTGATTAGTATCTGTTTTGAAATACTTAAGAGTTTCATGAGCGGGGAAAACAATATCATGGCACTCAGAAATTATTCCTTTTTTCTGATCATTATATTTCTGTTGATTAAATACTTTAAGGTAGCTGTGGAGGCCAATATTTATTTGGTTCTTCTAATGTTCTACCTGATTTTACTGCTCGTGCTTACTCAAGCTAAACTTGAGCAAGTCAATGACTTTATCCGCGTGATGGATGGAAAATTGACAATTCTCCTGGGCTTTATTCTAACATCAACATATGGACATATCCAGACAATAAATAAAAGACTCTTTGTTACCAACATTCTTTTTGTTTTAAGCATCATCGTGTTCTCGACTTTGGGAATAGGGCAGAATCAATATGGTGCTGATAGTGGATTCAATGTGGGATATTTTAATCATGGTGATATTTATACAGGTTCATTTCTGCTCATCATTTTGCCTCTTATCTATTTCGATGCTAAAGGAAAGATGGCAAAATATGTGATTCCTATTACCGGTATAGCAACCTTGATTATTTTAGTTCTATCTGTCAGAAGAACGTCAGTGGTGTTAGTTGGTATTGGACTGATTTTCTTACTGTATTTTTTCAGACATCAATTCTCCAAAATTATTTTAAATGTGTTTGCCATGGCAATCGTTCTTGCCTTAACATTCCCATTTTATCAGGATATTCTTTTAAGGCAGGTTCAGGCGCGTAGTGGTGAAATGACGGCAAAACTTCAGGAAGAAACACGATGGGTTGAGACCGTGGCTGTTTATAAGGAAAGAATCCTGAATCCTGACTTGAAAGTATTGCTTTTTGGTCAGCATTTGTTTGACTCTAACGGCAATTATGACAATGGTGTTCACGGTACACGACCATTGCATTTGGATTTAAATCTCATGCTGCATGGTGCAGGCCTCGTTGGGCTTATACTATTGGTTCTATTTTATGCTTATATTTTTTATAAATATCTAACCCTTAAGATCAAGCTTGATTTGCCAAATGAAAAATTATTACAGGCAACCTTTTTGGGAATCTATTTTGCGCATTTATTCCTGCTCTTTTCGGGTGGTATGCTTTCGGTGACTTTTAATATTATTTCAATGATGTACATGGGCGCTATTTTGGGATTGTTCAGAAATAAACGGCAAGAATTGAAATCACTTGGAACTAGAGAAAATGTTAAATCAAATGGTTTTGAAAAGGCTGTAATCTCCTACCCGAAAATGAAGCCATATATTTATGAAGTAAATGATAATGCGAGTAAATTCTTTTGAGAAGGCTTTACTTACGGATTATGTCCTCACCTATTTAAAAAATCTGAACCTCTTTATCTGACCGTCAATAACAGTAAGATCATTTACAAAATTAAGTGTATGTGTACTCAATAGATTCTTTTTCCAATCCGGTAAGACCTCATTCATATTCTCCTCACAATAATTTGATTCATCTAATTTTGTAATGCGATTTAATGAAAGGCCATAGCCGTAACGAGGTACACAGATTTGAGATGGGCGATACCAGGAATTATTAAATTTAAAAATCCGTCCGGCTGGGCGAGCACTATACGGATTGGACAGTACAGGATTGCCTGGGTGTGCCTTCCATTCAGTGTCTAATAAATGGCTGGAAGAGAATATATGTAAATCATCATTAGTGGAGGAACCTGATCTTTTTTGGATAGTGCAAAAGAGCCAGACCTTCCCGTCATGGAAGTGAAGAGTTGCATCAAATGCCCGCACATTTGTAAGCAATGACTTTTTGAATTTCCATTTAAAAGGGAATTCTAAACACTCGTAAAGATCAACGGTCATATTATCAGCGGATTCTGGAACCATGAACCAGGTTCCATCATGTCGAAAGATAAATGGATATGAAAGATGAAAAGGTTGATCAATAATAATGGTTGAATTTTCGATTTCTCCTTTTTTGTTCAGAACCATACAACTAATGTGTCCTTTGTTAGTTTTCGTATGCAATTCTTCAATAAATAGATAATGCTTATCGTTTTCAGAAACGACAAAGGGGTCGGCCCAGATACGATCTTTTGACGGAATCAAAGGTTTGAAATTTCGAAAATTTAATTGTGGAATGTCTGGGGAGGAGAATGAAAAGAATAGAACCCACTGCTCAATAAAAAATACTTTTGAAATGGATTTCGTAACAACGCGTGCTATCAATTTTCCACCAGCGAATAGTGAAGTCCAAAAGCCCGGATTACCGGAAACAAACGCTTCATTTACCGAAGTTTCATTTTGTTTTGAAAATTCTGAAGTTGTAAATCTAACCAGCGCTCCAATTAGCAAATCGATGCCTTTTGAAAAAACAGCAGTCTGATTTCTACTTAAGGAAAGATATTCGGTTTTTGTAACGGAACTTGCAATGCATTCATTTTTTTCCGGTTGAATGTTGAGGTGTACCAAAGAGACTTTTGTTACCGGAGTTCGATGGTACCATTCCCGAAATCCAACATAATTACTACTAAAAGATGTTCCTTCACCAGCGTGCAAGCACCATACACCGTACTTGCAAAGAGTTAGTATTTCACCAGTAAGGTTTTCTGAACCAAAATGTAACAGAAGATCAGCCTCGTTCCTTTTTATATTTTCCAAATCTTCTGCCGGGTAAGATATTCCGGTTTCAGTATTTCTTGGCGTAGCCGTAATTAAAGGAACTTCCTTGGGCAAACCTAGTTTGACCGTGGCCAATACATTCGGTTTGCCTGGCAATATAGTACGGTCTATTTTTCTGAACAATGCATAGGCTGTTTTCGGATTCCTTGTGGATCTGTCTTCGTGACGAACCACTACGGCCAGATGAATATTCTTATGTTGACTGATCTCGTTGATTAAATCGGCTATCCAGAAAGAAACCTCTTGAGAGTCTAAAATAATTCCTACACGTAACAATTTTTACAGTTTAATTTGCAGTTTACTTATTTATTACAATCGAAGCAATAGATTCATGGTGATTGGTCACTAAAAGATATTTTTTTGTGTATTTGTGTTTTGTTATAGCAAATTTGCCTTATTGACAATTCAATTGATAAAATGAGAATCCTTTTTTTTACTGAAAACCTTCGTGCGGGAGGCAAAGAAAGACGAATTATAGAGCTACTTAAGAATTTGAAATCCACTGGCGATGTTCAGATTGAATTAGTTCTAACGAAGAACATTATTCATTATGATGAAATCTATAATCTGGAAATCCCTATTCACATTATCGAACGAAAAGTGATTAAAAAGGACCCTTCCCTTTTCTTTAGATTTTTCAGTATAGCTAAAAAATTTAAGCCAGATATTATTCACGTTTGGGGCCACATGGTGGCGGTGTATGCGGTGCCAACCAAGTTGATATTGGGTGTTCCTTTAATAAATAATGAAATAGTAAATGCATGGCCTGAGCAAATGTTAGGTAAGAATATTGTATTTAAAGTTTCAGACCGAATCATTTCGAATTCATTAGCTGGACTGAAGGCTTATGAAGCACCAATGGAAAAAAGCAATGTGATTTACAATGGATTTGATTTTGAAAGGTTAGCGAATCTTGAAAATGAAAGTGCGGTAAGAGTTAGATTTAATATCAAGACCAAGTATGTTGTTGGTATGGTGGCATCCTTTTTAATTTATAAGGATTATGACACTTACATCCATGCAGCTTTGAAGATACTGAGTCAGCGCAAAGACATTTCTTTCCTATGCATTGGCGATGGTGATGATAGTCAGTATAAAGAAATTGTTCCTGATGATGTTAGGGAGAACATCCTATTTCTTGGCAGGCAGAGCCGTGTTGAATCTATAATTAATGTTTGTGATATTGGCGTGTTGACAACAAACGTTAATTACGCTGCTGAAGGAATTTCTAATTCCGTAATGGAATTTATGGCATTAGGCAAGCCTGTAATTGCAACCAACTGTGGCGGATCTGAAGAGTTGATTGAAGAAAATGAATCAGGTTATCTGATTGATGCCTTTAGTGAATCTCAACTAATAAATCGGATAAATTACCTTATTGAGAATGAAACGGAACGAAAAAGAATCGGTCAAAATGGATTGAATCGCATTCGGGAGAAGTTCAGCATGAAGGCCATGTTTAATTCGTTTCAGGAAGAGTATTCCAATGTGGTAAGAAAAACAGGTAAAAATCTATAGATATTCATGAAAAGTAAAATCAAAATATTGATGGTTGGTTTGGTGCCGCCCGATATTGAAAAGATTGATGGTGGCGTTGTGGCTGTGATCTTAAATTTACTTTCCAGCTTCAGCAAAATGGAAAGTGTGGAAATTGTATTCGTTTCTTTTAACCAGGAGATTAACCAGGAAATCATTAAAGAATACTCCTCTAATATTAAAATGCATTTTATCCCATACAGGGTTCCGTTTAAATTGATTGATTACTTCATTAATAGAAAAGCACTCAACGAGATTATAAGAAACGAAAAGCCGGATATCATACACATCCAGGAGGTTACACCTCATATTCTGCGCTTCGTGCATTTCCCCAAAAATATGATTGTGCTTACTCAGCACGGTATCATGAGTGAAGAGTATAAATATGCCGTGGGTCTGCGCGAGAAACTTCAATGTTTGTTTAAGGGTTTTGTGGAACAACACGTGTTTCCGATTTTTAAAAATGTAATCTTTATATCTGAATACAACCGGAGATTATTCCCCAATAAGAATATTTTTAGCGAGAAAATTTATAATCCTGTTAATCCGATCTTTTTTTCAAAGGATCACGTCACAGGGCAAATTGATTCGATTAGCTACGTGGGGAGAATCAACAAGAATAAGAATCTAACTATTGTGCTTCGTGCACTTGCTATACTAAAGAAGGAAAATATTATTTTCAATCTGCATGTGGTGGGTGGTTACAAAGATAATTATTACGAAAAGGAAATCAACGCTCTTGTAAGTGATAACGAACTTGCCGGTCAAGTGACATTTTACGGCTGGCAGACTCAGGAGCAGATTCTTCAGATCCATGAAAAATGCCGTATTTTCGTATTGCCTTCGCAGCAGGAAACTATGCCGGTCGTTATAGGTGAAGCAATGGCCCTGGGGAAAGTGGTAGTCGCATCTAATGTAGGTGCCGTGTCTGAAATGGTTACCGATAAATCTTCCGGATTTTTGTTTGAGCGGAATAATCTAGAGCAGCTGTGTAATCTGCTCAGACTCTTGCACAATAATAACGCTTTGATAGAAAGGGTTTCGAATAATGCTATGGAAGAAGCGAGAGAGAAGTTTCACCCCGACTCAATTGCTTCCTGGACCTATGACTTTTATTCAAAAGTACTCCAAAATGCAAAGGCAAAGACGATCTGATTTAGTACTCCAATTTTCTTCTTTAGGTATTTTGAGACTTTACGGGCATTTAATTTTAAGTTAGAATTCACTCAGTTGTTAAAATGAATAAATACTATCTTGAAAAGGTAGCCAGGATACTAGCACCTCCCCTTTATTACAGTCAGTTGCATAGACTTACCAAACCGATCTATGGCGGCATGGGGCAGATTCTTATGTTTCATCGTGTTTTACCAAGTAGTGGAAAACTGAGAATTCACAATCATAAAAGTTTGGAAATAACTCCCCAACACCTGGAAAGTATTATTGAATTTTTTGAGAAACGTGGCTATGAGTTCATTTCTCTGGACGATTTGTTAGCGTATAAAAACTCAACGACACGAAGCAATCGAAAATTTGTGGTTTTTACTTTTGATGATGGTTATGTAGATAATTATTTATATGCATACCCCATTTTCAAGAAGCATAATGTCCCGTTTACTATTTATGTGGCCACTAGTTTACCAGATTCTAAAGCTACCTTGTGGTGGTATCTGCTCGAGGACAAGGTCGTGAATCAAACCTCGGTGCAGATGGATGTTGGAGGTAAAGAAATGAACTTTTGTACGGAAACGATCAAAGAGAAAGAAATTGCTTTTAATAAAATCAGGTATTGGTTTGCTTTGGCCGATGAAAAAAATCTTCCGATACTTTTAAGCAGTTTATTTCGCGGAAGCGAAGAAGAGATAGCAGCAAAAACCAGGGAGCTTTCAATAACCTGGCAACAGATTTATGAGTTAAGTCAGGATCCGTTAGTCACCATTGGCTCCCATACGGTAAATCATTTGCCATTGGATTCTTTGGCTGCGGAAAAATCGACTTATGAGATTTTAGAATCTAAGAAGATTATAGAATCACATATAAGTAAAGAAGTGAAGCATTTTTGTTACCCGTTGGGATCGCATGGGAGAAAGGAAATTGAAATATTAGCGAAAACAAGCTATGCCACGGCAACAACGATTAAAATGGCCAACATCTTTGCCGAAAACCTGGATCATCCCTTTGCTCTGCCGCGTATTATGATCAACTCATTAACCACTGATAGGATTTTAAACCTTCAGGTCAGTGGATTGCTTCCTGCGCTGCGTAATAAATTTAAAAGAGTTGTGATTTAACTATTCCTAGTTGCTAAATTCGCCGGTCTAGTTGGTTATTTGATCATTATGATTCGCACAAAAGTATTAAAGGTTGGTACTTTACCTTCCCGTCTTAAGCTTATAAAATTGGGCATTGGGGCTGTTATTTTAAATTCTTCCAATATTGGAATTAGAGTCCTTTCGTGCAGTGCAAAAGTCAAATTAGTCGATCATCAACTCAATAGATTTCCTTCAAAAAGGATGGAGCCTGGTGTATTGGATTTTTTATTCAAAGCGTTAGTATCAAGGTAAAATGATAAAGAAAAAGATCGCGTTTTTCGGTGTTAAGACATTCCCTTCCAGGGGAGGAACAGACCGTGTTGCTGAGAATTTGATCCTACAGTTGAAGGACCAATTTGAAATCACGGTGTATTGCTTTAAGGACCCTGCCGCTCAAAATCACATACCCGGTGTTCGGGTTAAACAATATAACCAGTGGGTTCCTGGTGCACCTGGTTCATTTATTTATTTTTTCTTTTCAGCGCTTGATTTATTCTTTTTCAATAAAGTAGACCTGGTACATCTGCATAAAACGGAGAGTACATTTTTTGCTCCGCTCTTCAGGTTGCGATATAAAGTAGTTTCCACTTCGCATGAAGCCCAATACAAATCTGACAAGTGGAATTGGTTTGCCAAGC
This sequence comes from Cyclobacteriaceae bacterium, assembly GCA_043774745.1. Classification (GTDB taxonomy): domain Bacteria; phylum Bacteroidota; class Bacteroidia; order Cytophagales; family Cyclobacteriaceae; genus ELB16-189. Next base: position 20,500 of record JAYVTC010000126.1, read on the forward strand.
AGTTTTTTTATCTGGTGGAGCGCATATATATCAATTCGTCAGATGTCTGTACATGCATATCAAGGCCATTGTCAGAATACTATGAGAATAAATATGGGAGACAAGTAAGGTTTATCCCAAATGGCATAAATCAGATTAAACCAGAGGAATTTAATGTGCCGGGGGCAAAATCCTTTCTTCCAAAGGAGGCAGATTGGAATGCGCCCTTTGTACTTTTCGCTGCGCGAAGGATAATGGGGATCAAAGGTGTTCACACCATGTTAGAGGCGCTTCAAAAAATTAACTACCAAGGGCAGATCTTTATTACGGGCGATCTTCACACCAGCGGTGACTATCTGGATCAACTAAAAAAACTATCCAAAGGCTTGAATGTATTTTTTCTCGGCTTCGTCAATCCGCTTCCCACTTTACTGGCGCTTATTGATAAGGCCGAATTATTTATTTTTCCTTCTGAAACGGAAGGCATGTCCATCATGCTGCTCGAGGTTGCCTCTGTAGGAACTCCTGTTGTAGCCAGTGATATTCCTGAAAACAAGCAGGTGTTCAATGATGAAGAGGTACTATTTTTTAGATCAAAAGACTCTGATGACCTCGCTGAGAAATTAAAATTTGCCTTATCTAGTCCTAACGAAATGAGGAAAATAGGACTAAATTGCCAAGGAAGAGTGTTTTCTGACTATTTATGGTCGAATGTCGCAAAGTCATATGCGAAAGTATACAATGACGTGTTAAGTAAAATTTAAATGGTTAAGAGTCATACCAACGATATCAAATCAGCATACTAATGAGGCTAGGCAACCGTGCATTGATTCTTTTATTTCTGTTGATAGATCTATTTCTGCTCAGCCTTTCTTTAGCAATTGTCGCAAGGCTACATTACAATGAATGGTTAGAATTTAATGGTTTATTTTTTCTGCTGAATGGAATTTGGATTGCTACCTACGTATTTTATTTAGACCTGGCCTTTTTTGATATTCAAAATACAGGCAAACGAACAACAAGTCTTTTAAGAAAATTCTTCGTTTACCTTTCGTTGGGAGCGATTTTGATTGTTCTACTGAACATGGATGATATATCAAGAACCATGTTTCTTGGTTCCAGTTTGTGTTTCCTTATTTTAAAATTTCCGGCCACCTATCTTTATACCTATTTAATTTCTATACGCGAAGATGGACCCTCCTACAAAAAAGTATTAATTGTTGGGGCTGGGAAAGTTGGAGCAGCGATTCAAACATTCTATAAATTAAATCCCAGTCAAGGAAATCTGATTGGATTTTTAGATGATTTTAAGCCAAAATCTGAACGATTTAATGTGCTTGGCTCACTTAACGATTTTCAAAAAATATTTAATGAGACACCTTTTACTGAGGTGATTATTACCATTGATTTGGCACAGGAGAAAAAAATTAAAGCCTTGGTTAACCTCGCAGAATATAATGGTGTGAGGCCCGCCATTGTGGCTAATTACTATTCGTTGTTTAATAGAAATTTTGAATTAAAGAACCTTGCCGGTATTCCTTTGGTAAATATTCGCGAAGTGCCCTTAGATTTTTATATCCCTAGATTCTGGAAACGTATTTTTGATTTAGCCTTCTCGAGTTTCGCTTTACTGATAACATCCCCGATTTTCTTATTCATAGCGATAGCAATAAAGCTCGATAGCAAAGGCCCGGTTTTTTACAGACCGATACGAATAGGAAAAAATGGAGCCCGGGTGTTGATTTATAAGTTCCGATCCATGAGGCATAGCAGCCAGCCTTCCGATAAAAACCGATCAACTTCAGCAAATGATGATAGAATCACACGGGTTGGGAAATTTATCAGAAAATTTAGCCTGGATGAGTTGCCACAGTTTATCAATGTATTCAATGGTGATATGTCAGTGGTTGGGCCACGACCTCACCGGATAGATCTGGATAAGCGGTTTCAGCAAATTGCTCCAGGTTATATGGTAAGACAATATATAAAACCGGGTATCACAGGGTGGGCTCAGGTAAATGGATGGCGAGGACCTACAGAAACCAAATATCAATACATTGCCCGGACTTTACATGATCTGTGGTATATCGAGCATTGGAATTTAGCTTTGGATATTTATATAATCTTTCTAACCCTTTTCGGAAAAAATACCAGCAAAAATGCCTTTTAAGGCTCTAAAAAACAAAATGTGAATTACCTTCAATACAAAATTGTATTTTTGCGTTTCTAGAGTTTGATTACCCTTTACTTAAAATGGCTTTGATGAATTACTTAAAAAGGTATGTGCTCCCCTTACTAAAAGGATATTCTTTTGTACTAATTGCCTTGTTGTCCCTTATGAGTTCGTGCCGGTCATCTAAGGATTTAACAATATTGAGAGATCTGAAAGGAGAGACGAATCTGGTTCCAAGATCAGTGCTCGATTATCGTTATAAAATAAATGTAAATGATAATCTTTATGTGAGTATTGTTTCGACCAATCCTGAGTTGAATGCAATCTATAACCCTGCAACAGTTGGAGGCTCTGGTGGTAATTCGGGCTCAAATATTTGGGCTACCCAATCCAGTCAATTTGTATATGGCTACCTGGTTGATCTAGATGGGAGCATCACACTTCCTACAATTGGTAAAATTCATGTTCTTGGATTGACAATTCCTGAGTGTGAATTAGAAATTCAAGCGAAGGCTACACAGTACTTAAAGGATGTAACGGCCAAAGTGCGTTTGTTGAATTATAAAATAACCGTGATTGGCGAAGTATTGAATCCGGGAATTTATTTTAATTATAATCAAGAGTTCACTGTCTTTGATGCTATTGGTATGGCTAACGGCACTAAAAACACCGCAGCGCTGAATAATATTATGGTGATACGAGAATTTGGTAATAAGAGTCAAACGTTTAAGCTGGATCTAAATAGTGCAAGTGTTTTAACTTCTGAAGCTTATAATATTCTGCCAAATGATGTTATCGTTGTGCAGCCGGCCACCTATAAGAACTTCGAATTGAAATTGCCGATTTACACAATAATACTTTCATCCATCACCACCTTTATACTTGTCTTAAATTATATTCAAACCAATTAACCAGATAAAGTCTAGTGGAAACAAACAACACGTTTAATCGGTATGCTCAGAATCAGGAACCTGAAGGGATAACTCTAAAGGTTATAAAATCTAAGATTCTCAAGAATTGGATTGTATTTGCCGTGTTAGGGTTTGCTGGTGTATTATTGGCCTTTACTTATTATAAAATAGCACCACCTTATTATAAAATTTCAAGTACCATATTGATTAAAAATGATAGTAAATCATCCGAGATCAATAACGTATTCCGTCAATTAAATGTAAATAAAAGTAACCCCGCAATTCAAGATCAGGTTGGAGTATTGAAGTCTTACAATCTGAACTATAAAACAATGCAATACTTCAATTGGAGGTACTCATGGTTCAAAAAAGATTGGTTTGTTGAAAAAGATCTTTATGGTAATCATCCTTTTGATGTGGTGGAAGGTGATAGTGTATTGCAGACTGAAAACATAAAGGTGACAGTGAAACCAATTTCAGAAACAGAATATCTTCTGAAATGCAGCGAAGAGGCAACCATTAAAGGTATCAAAGTTCCAATCAACTTTGAGCAAAGGCTTAAGTTTGGCCAATTGTTTAAGAATAAATTTTTTGAGTTTACAATTAACAAGAGAGTTGAAGCCCGGATTATCGTTGGGGAGATGTATTATTTAGTCTTTAATAATATCAACCAACTGGCACTTAGGTACAAGGAAAAACTAGTGGTTAAGCCAGTTGGTGCAGCGGATGACTCAAACCTTATCCTTTTGGAGTTAGTGAGTAATGATTTAGCCAGAGATGTGGATTATTTAAATCAGTTGGGTAAAATATATATTCAATTTGGTCTTGACGAAAAAAACCGAATCGCCAATAACACCATAAAATTTATTGATGATCAGATAACGGGAGTAGATCGTTCTTTGCAGTTGGCTGGAGACAAATTCACAAGCTTCAGATCTCAAAATCGCACGGTAGATTTAGGTAGTGAGGCTTCATCAGTGGTAGAAAAACTGAAAGTGATTGAGACAGAGCGCGCGAACCTTGAAATGAAGTTAGAGTATTATAAAAATCTCAAGTTTTATCTGGAAAATCGGGATAAAAATAAGGACTTGGTTGCACCTTCTCTGGTTGGTGTTACGGACGATGCCCTAAACTCGAAGGTGCTCAAGTTAAATGATTTGTTCACAAGACGAGAGGTGTTGTCATACACGGCTCAGGAAAGGAACCCCGTACTAATTCAACTAACAAGTGAAATAGAGTATACTCAAAAGACCCTCAAGGAGAATGTTGAGAATCTGATCTCAAATACAAATGTTGAATTGCAAAACTTGAATACCCGACAGCGCACTGTCAATTCTGAACTTTCGCGACTTCCAAAGACGGAGCAAAATTTAATAGGAATTAAAAGGAATTTTGATTTAAATAATGAGCTATACACATTCCTGTTGCAGCGAAGAGCAGAAGCCGAAATTTCAAAAGCCTCAAACAATCCAGACGCCCAGATATTGGATCCTACGGATAGTCAAATTGCTGTGTTGATGGGCCCTATCTTGCTTATAAATTTATTTATTGGAATGTTCGGTGGCATATGCCTGGCTCTTGCCATCGTAGTCGTTAAGGAACTTTCAAGTGAGCTGCTCACCGATATAGAAGATATTACTAAACGATTAGATGTTGCCGTAGTTGGCACAATAAGTAATAACAAGCATAATACTGAAATGCCTGTGATTGTTTATCCTCGATCCGCGATAACGGAATCATTCCGTGGATTAAGATTGAATCTGGATCACTTTTTAAAAAGCATTAGTGGTAAGATTTTATCAGTGCATTCCTATGTTTCCGGTGAGGGTAAATCTTTTGTCACTTTCAATTTAGCTTTGATATTTGCTATTGGAAAAAAGAGAGTTTTACTTATTGATGGTGATATGAGAAAGCCTCGCCTCCATAGTATTTTAGGCCAGGAGGTAGAAGTTGGGTTGGCCGATTTTTTAGAAGGTAAAAACTCGATAGAAGAAATCATAAGGCCGACTGAAATTGAAAACTTATGGTTTGTAGCATCCGGATCAACCCATGAAAATTCGGCTGAGTTATTAAATAATGGATTAATAAAAGATTTCCTGAGTCAGCTCAAAGAGCAGTATGATTATATAATTTTTGACAATGCTCCTATTGGTTTAGTGTATGATCCTGTTATTACAGGCATGTATTCTGATCTTAATTTAGTTTTGTTAAGGCTGAACTATAGCAAAGGAGAGGAGATTGATGCTATCAATAAAATTGGTCATGATGGTATTTTGAAAAGGGTAATGGTAGCTATTAATGGGAAAGTGCAGGCGAAAGGCCATGGTTATTATACTGAAGATTCGAAATCAGAACCTACAAAGAGTGAAGCGATAGAAGTACCAATAGGTGTTTCAACAGGAGATAATTCACCGTTGGAAAAGATAAAGATCACGATCTCAGGAGTTAGTGAAGGCATCAAGAAAAGTCTGTACAAATTCAGAAGTTGATTGAATCCTTAAGACCAGATTAATTTATTTTGGGAAAGTCCCATAACAACTAGTCGAGCGTTTAGTTGTTAGAGGATTTTGTCTGCTTTGGAACTCGCCTATAGGTGACAATATTAGGCTGCAAAATTCGCAGTAACTTTACTGACTTACATGGATTTAATTAAGCTTACTCAATATTCACATGGTGCAGGTTGTGGATGTAAAATTTCTCCTGCCGTACTTGATACTATCCTTCATTCGAATTTGGTTAAGTCTCAATTTCCCGATCTGCTGGTGGGAAATGAATCGAAGGATGATGCTGCTGTATTTGATTTAGGAGATGGTACGTGTGTGATCAGTACCACCGATTTTTTTATGCCAATTGTTGATGATCCATTTACGTTTGGATCCATCGCTTCGGTAAATGCCATTAGTGACATCTATGCAATGGGAGGCTCACCCCTGATGGCTGTTGCAATATTGGGTTGGCCTATTAATAAGATACCTGCAGAAGTAGCACAGCAAGTTTTAGAAGGAAGTCGCAATGTCTGTGCGAAGGCAGGTATTCCGTTGGCCGGTGGTCATAGTATTGATAGTCCGGAACCGATTTTTGGTTTAGCCGTTACGGGTATTGTCCGTAAGGAAAATCTAAAGCAAAACAGTACGGCTACAGAAGGAAATCTACTTTATCTCACAAAACCTATTGGAGTTGGTATGATTACTACCGCACTAAAACGTGGGCTCGCACTTCCTGAAGATTTTGAGGAAGCCGTTCAGGTGATGTCCCAACTCAATGATCTCGGTAAGGAATTAGGGAAGCTAGATTATGTGAAAGCACTCACGGATGTAACAGGCTTTGGTTTGCTGGGCCATTTAGTTGAAGTGTGTGAAGGAAGTGATCGATCAGCGCAAATAGACTATGCTAAAATCCCCATGCTAAAGAATATTTCGTATTACGCGTCCAAAATGATTTATCCGGACAATACTATGCGTAACTGGAGTAGCTATCAAAGTAAAGTAAGTGGTATAGGTGCAGAGTCATTATTGACATTATGCGACCCTCAAACAAGTGGAGGTTTATTGATTTGCGTGGATGCCAATTATGCACCATCTTTTGAAAGTTTCGCGAAAGAAAAAGGATACGCATTAAAGCCATTTGGCAAACTTGTAAAGCGAAGTGAACAATTAATTACCATTCAATGATTAATTCAACACAGAACAGGAGAGCGTTCCTGCTAATAGTTTTTGTTACTCTCATCATTGCCTGCTGCAAACCGAATACAGGTGAAATCCAAGATATTCCTTATACCGTGGTGAAGATATTTCCTCATGATACTTCAGCTTTTACTCAAGGTCTTGTGATTGAATATGGAAGACTTTTTGAAAGCACCGGTCAGGAGGGTGCTTCCTGGATTGCAGAGGTAGAACTTGCATCAGGCAAACAAGATAAAAAAGTAGTGTTGGCTAATCAATATTTTGGCGAGGGGATAACTATTCTCAATAAGAAAATCTATCAGCTCACATGGAAAGGACATATTGGTTTTGTGTATGACATCAATTCATTTCTGAAGATAAGTGAATTTCAATATGAACATGAGGGATGGGGCATTACACATGATGGGAAAAATCTGATTGTAAGTGATGGCACCGATAAAATTCATTTTTTGGATACGACTACACTAAAGGAAGTTACATCAATAAATGTTACGCAAGGATCACGTCCGGTGGATAAGCTTAATGAGTTAGAATTCATAGAAGGTTATCTGTATGCCAATCGCTGGATGACGAATGAAGTATTAAAAATTGATTTATCAAGCGGTCATGTAGTTGGCAGACTGGATTTGACTGAGCTGGCAAGACAAGCGAATCAGGTGAACCCCTCAGCGGACGTACTTAATGGAATAGCTTATGAAAAGAAAAGCGGACTTTTGTTGGTTACAGGTAAGTGGTGGCCATTACTATTTGCGATGAGATTGGATAGTAATTTGAACAAGTAGTAGTCAGTTTATTTATTAGAAAATAATGACTCTCGAAGAACTCACCCAAGAACTATGGAAGGCAAGTGAAAAGAAATGGGTGTGCCGGATAGCCCTGAAGGGTGAGCCATTTCCCCGAATCGTACAGCCACATGGTGTGTGCCGAACTTCCGCTAATCTCATCGTTTTGGTTTGCTGGCAGACAATGGGTTTTACTAAAGCTGGTGGAAAGGAAGGATACAGAAATCTTCAGCTTGATCGGATTATTGAATTGGAAGTACTCGATCAGCATTTCCAAAAACGACCTGACTTTAATCCTCTTGACGGACAGTATAAAGATTGGGTGTTTCACTTGTGAGCCCACCGGAAAGTATTATCTATTTATCGTTTCTTTTAGTTTGATCTATCTCCATAATAAGATCAGCGCCATACGCCATGGCCGGAGTCTGATAGCCTGCTTTAAAATTTCCGCTCATAATTTTTTCGGCAATCAACACCGCTGTTGTTGCAGTGAGGGTGTAACCACTCACCGTTTCAAGTTGACTTACACGTTCTTTGCCATTGCTATCCCACACTTTTCCCCATAGAAAACTGCGGCCTGAATTTCTTTTTTCTTCGCTGGGGCCAGCGGGCTTCTGATCAATTTTCTTGAGCATGTAATTTTTCACCCAACGCATGCGCAAGAACCAATTTAAATACTTGCTCATTTTTGCATTCTTGATCATACCAGGAGTAGCTCCGGTATATACTTCAATGTTTGGAATTCCTGTACTGCGCCATGCGGTAGAAATATCTCCCCAAGGAATATTTAATGTTGATGCCTTAAAGGGTCCAAAGTCAATCTCTAAAACTTTTTCTCCAAGATTGATAGGTGTAAGCTTCCCGTCTTTGCGAATCAAACTTCCATTACCCAGGCCTTCGGTCATCGTCTTCGATGTGCCACGGGAAAGGCCACCTTTCGACATGGTGAATGCAAGTTGTAGATGGGTTGCAGAGGGTAATCGATTTTTTAAATGAAGAGCAAGACAATCGGAAGGTACTACATCAAAGCCGGTGCCCGGCATAATCATGATGCCTGCATCTTTTCCTTTTTTATCATAGCCTGTCAATAATTCAAAAACCTCATATTCTCCTGTAATATCCGTGTAATGAGTTTTTGTTTCCAGACATGCATCAGCCATCGCCTTGGCGGTGTATTGAAACGGTCCACCGCAGTGAATAACTACGTCACCTTTTTTCAAAAGACTTTTTAATGCTGTGGAGTTGGTAATGTCAACTACTTCAAACGGATAGCCAGTCTCTTCACTTTGTTTTTGAAGTGATTCTTTATTGCGACCAGCAAGAATGACGTTCAGATTTTTTGATTTGCATTCTTGGGCGATGATTTTTCCGGTATAGCCATACGAGCCATAGAGAATAATGATATTGCTTGACATTATTGCGGTTGTTTTTCGCGCTCTACCTCCTCAATAAAATATTTTGTTTCACCCCGCCATGGGAACTGTGCATATCTTTTTACAAAATGAAGATTCACTCGCTCACCACTCAGTGAAACTTCCTGAAGTTGTTTAATTATTTCGGTTTGGTCAGACTCTACAGAGAAATCAAAAGTTTCAGCAATGGGACTTGTTCCTTTCAGCGCCCCAAAAGATTCAAGGTTCAATTTGCCTTCATAGGTTTTGAAAACCATACCTTTTTCTGTGATGCGGAGAACTTTGCCAGCCATAACTCCACGTTCATAAACACCCCAATACAGAAAGGCCAGGGTGGCAATTCCTAGCGCCAGCGCGATAAGAAGAATTCGCTTTACGATTTTCATAGTGGTGCGTGCAGTCTTTTTGATGAAGCTCTCTTGTTCCATGACGTCTATTTTTTTGGTATAAGCAAGTTACTCTTTCTTCTTAATCTACCATAGAAAAAGGCAGCAACAGCAATGACCAATAATGAAATAAATTGCGAGTTGGAGAGGATGTTCTCAATAACAAACCCTCTTTGAATGTCGCCTCTGAATAGCTCTAAGACTCCGCGACCAAATGCGTATGCCATCAGGTAAAGCAGAAAAAGTTGACCATTAAACTTTCTTCGGATCTTGAATAACCAGAGCGCAGTCATGATGGAGAAGATCAAAGTCGCTTCATAAAGTTGGGTTGGATGCAGCGGAGTGTTCAATGGCTCAGCCTGGCATTTGGTATCCGTAAAGATGACACCCAAAAAACTGTCGGTAGGAATTCCATAGCAGCAGCCGGCCATAAAGCAACCAATGCGCCCAAAGCCATGAACAATGCATGTCACGATGGCCATTACATCTAACATGCCGGGTACGGACACTTTTATTTTTTTGAAATACCAAAGCATAATGGGAATGGCCAGCAACAAGGAGCCGTAAAACACGAAGCCACTTCCTGAAATAAGTTTCTTGGGTTGATGTAAATACAACGAAGGCTCTTCAAAAATAAGGAACAACTTGCCGCCAATAACTCCGGCCATCACGAGCATAATAAACAGGTTGTTGCTTTGATCGAATGTTAAGCCGAATTCCTTTTTTCCTTGCTGGTACATGTACAGGAATCCAAGTAGTGCGCCTACGGCAATACAAAACCCATAAGAATAAATGGTGATGGAGCCGAATTCGAAAAGGATGGGATGCATAAATCAATTGACAGTTGACAATTTATTAACTGACAATGAAAGCAATTTGACATTGAGGAGTAATCCCATTGTCAACTGTCCGTTGTTGATTTTCAATTATACGGTCATGATTTCCACTTCTTTCTTCTTCAACAGTGTTTCAATCTTGGTGATAGAGTCGTTGGTAAGAGTTTGAACTATTTCTTCGGCATTCTTAACATCATCTTCTGATACGCCTTTTACTTTTTTCAGTTGTTCGTTGGTTTCTTTGCGGATGCTCCGCACACTTACTTTACCATGTTCACACTCGTGACTAGCCTGCTTCACCAGTTGTTTTCTCCTTTCTTCAGTAAGCATCGGTATGTTGATGATCACTTGCAGTCCATCGTTTTGTGGTGTGAGGCCGATGTTGGCAACCATGATTGCTTTTTCAATTTCCTGAATCAATCCTTTCTCCCAAGGCTTGATAAACAAGGTTCGCGCATCGGGTGAAGTGATGGATGACACTTGTGATAGTGGACTCATCACGCCATAATATGAAACCTGAATGCTATCGAGCATCGAAGGATTTGCTTTTCCTGCACGGATCTTGGCCAGTTCCTGACCTACGTGCACAATGGCCTTGCTCATTTGTTCTTTTGCGTCTTCCAGGTATAATTCAAGTTCTTCCATAAGAATGAGATTTATAATAATTAGCTGATTAACGTTCCCGCATCTTCACCTTGCACCACCTTCAGTAGGTTGCCTTTTTTATTCATATCAAAAACAATAATGGGCAATTTATTTTCCTGGCAAAGCGTGAATGCCGTCATGTCCATAATGTTGAGTTTCTTTTGATATGCTTCCTGAAAACTCAGTTGGTGATAACGCACTGCGTCTGAGAATTTTTCAGGGTCTTTATCATACACACCATCCACACGGGTTCCTTTCAATACAACTCCAGCCTGAATTTCAATCGCACGTAAGCTGGCTGTTGAGTCAGTCGTGAAATAGGGATTACCAATACCGGCCCCAAAAATCACAATCCTTCCTTTTTCAAGGTGACGGATGGCTCTGCGTCTGATGAATGGTTCACACACTTGTTCCATTTTTATACCGGCCATCAATCGTGTGTACATACCGTGTCTTTCCAATGCACTTTGAAGGGCCATTGCATTGATCACCGTTGCCAACATTCCCATGTAGTCGCCCTGCACGCGGTCTATGCCCAATGCTTCGGCCTGACCGCCACGGAAAATGTTTCCGCCTCCGATTACGATCGCAATTTCCACGCCCTGCTCTTTTATCGTCTTTATCTCGGCTGAATACTGTTCGAGAACAGCCGGATCGATGTTGCTGTTTTTGGAACCCATCAGGGCTTCACCGCTTAGTTTGAGGAGGATGCGTTTATACTTCATGTGTATATTTGGTTCGCTTTTATAACCTCGCAAATATGGTCATGATTGAGCAATTTTCGAGGGTTAATTTTGATTTTCAAGCCAGAATGAGTGTTCATTCGGTCATCCCAGTAATTCCGGAGACTTCTTCAAATTCGTTAAGATATCATTCGTCATTTCTTCCAATCCAAACTGATGTTTCCAACCCCAGTCCTGCCGTGCAGTAGAATCATCAATCGACTTGGGCCACGAATCGGCTATCGGTTGACGGAAGTCAGGTTTATAAGTGATGGTAAAATCGTGAATGTGTTTCTTAATGGTTGAAGCTACCTGTGCCGGGCAAAAACTCATCGCACCAATATTGTAGCTCGATCGTATTTTTACTTGCTCTGCCGGAGCTTCCATCAAATCAATGGTGGCCTTCACGGCATCATCCATGTACATCATGGGCAGATAGGTATCAGCAGCTAAAAAGCATTCAAACTTTTTTTCTTTTAAAGCCTTGAAATAAATATCAACAGCATAATCGGTTGTGCCACCACCGGGAGGTGTTTTGTATCCGATCAAACCGGGATAACGGAGGCTGCGTACATCCACGCCATATCGCCTGAAATAATATTCACACCAACGTTCACCGGCCAGTTTAGTGATACCATACACTGTCGTAGGATCCATGATCGTGTCTTGTGGTGTATTTTGTTTGGGCGTTGTTGGCCCAAAGGCAGCGATGGAACTTGGCCAATATACTTTGTGAAGTTTTAATTCGTGAGCGGCCTCCAATACAAAAAGCAGACTTTCCATGTTGAGTTTCCAGGCCCAACGCGGATCTTTTTCGCCTGTGGCAGAAAGCAGGGCCGCGAGGTGATAGATTTGAGTTACTTCATGTCTGCGGATGAGTTCAAATAACTTATCGCGCTGCATGACGTCAAATTTTTCATAAGGGCCTTCTTTTAAAATTCCCTTTGCGTCTTTCACATCAGAGGCGATCACATTCTCCTGACCATATATTTTCCAAAGCCCCTGGGTGAGCTCAGACCCCAACTGACCGCCAGCGCCTATGAGTAATATCTTCGTTTTTTTCATTTATTCAATCGGATGCGGGGGCGAAGTTAGAGAAAATTACCATTTACGAATTACGAATTACGATTGTAGATTTGCGCGATGACTTTTGAAGAATATCTGATCAGCAAAAAGATAGATAGTCAGGCTTTTCGTGTCGCTGAGCTCAGCCTTTGGAATGAGTGGAACGGATTGTTTGAAGCGATGAGCCCGGCCAGTTTCACCGCTCAGAAACTCTATCTGATTAACCCGTTGCGCAGAAAATATTTATTGAAAATAACAGAAGTTGCCGATGCACCTAAGGCCAATGCGCCTGCAGTGGCCAGACCAATCATGAAACCAAAACCGAAAATCAATTAAGCTATGTATAAAAGACTTCAACCTGTATTGCAGAAGGAACTTGATTCAATTCGTGAAGCTGGATTATTTAAAAAAGAAAGAATCATCATCTCGCCACAAGGAGCTGACATCAAAACTCAGGATGGAAAAGAAGTAATCAACTTTTGCGCAAATAATTACCTGGGCTTATCATCGCACCCACGTGTGATTGAAGCTGCCAAGCGTGCTATTGATACTCATGGATTTGGAATGTCATCCGTACGTTTTATTTGCGGAACACAAGACATCCATAAAGAGCTGGAAAAAAAGATCTCTGATTTTCTCAGTACAGAAGATACTATATTATATGCCGCTGCCTTTGATGCCAATGGTGGTGTGTTTGAGCCTTTGTTCGGAGAAAAAGATGCAATCATATCTGATGAATTGAATCACGCATCGATCATTGATGGTGTGCGTTTATGCAAAGCCATGCGCTATCGCTATAAGCATAACGACATGGATGATTTGAAACTGCAATTGGAAGAAGCCAGAAAAGCAGGAGCTAATCAGATCATTGTGGTGACAGACGGTGCATTTTCTATGGATGGAACGATTGCGCAGTTGGATAAGATTTGTGATCTCGCTGATCAATTCGAAGCTTTAGTAATGACGGATGAATGTCACGCTTCCGGTTTCATTGGTAAGACTGGTCGAGGTGTTCCTGAACATTGTGGTGTAATAGGCCGGGTAGATATCATCACCGGAACTTTAGGTAAAGCATTAGGAGGTGCATCAGGAGGATTTACATCAGGCCGTAAAGAGATTATTGAACTGTTGCGTCAGCGTTCACGGCCTTATTTGTTTTCCAACACATTGGCACCGTCCATTACAGGCGCATCTATTGAAGTGTTAAATATGCTTTCGGAAACTACAGAGCTTCGTGATAAGCTGGAGCAGAACACGAAATACTTCCGCGACAAAATGACTGCAGCAGGATTTGATATTAAACCAGGTGTGCATCCGATCGTTCCCATCATGTTATACGAAGCGCCACTCGCGCAAAAATTTGCTGAGCGATTACTTGAAAAAGGAATTTATGTCATTGGATTCTTCTATCCGGTAGTGGCCAAAGGCAAAGCAAGAATTCGTGTACAGATTTCTGCTGCGCATGACCGTCATCATCTTGATAAAGCGATTCAGGCGTTTACGGAAGTAGGAAAAGAACTTGGTGTGTTAAAGTAGAATAGTGGTAAAGGTTAAGCCAGCCTGTTCCAACCTTTTAGATTAACCGACTACCGATCAAACAGAATCCAGTTAAATGGTTATACTGAGGCCATTCAGTAGACCAAATATTATTTATCTTTCAATTGTAATATCCTAAAATCCATGATAAAGAGAATCATCCTTTCCGTGCTTTCACTGATGTTGTTTTTCACAACCGAAGCACAACGCAAGAAAACTCAAACGACAACTCAACCGCCAGTTTCAGCTTCGGCTGATCTTAATGATTATTATAAGTCAGTGAAGTGGAGAAGCATTGGTCCCTTCCGGGGAGGCCGATCCAATACCGCTACCGGTGTTGTTGGAGATATCACCACGTATTACATGGGTACAACGGGTGGAGGTCTCTGGAAGACAGAAGATATGGGTCTCACCTGGAATAATATTTCCGATGGATTTTTTAAGACAGGATCAGTGGGGGCAGTCGCTGTTTCAGAAAGTGATCCTAATGTGGTTTATGTAGGAATGGGCGAGCATGCCATACGCGGTGTGATGACGCATAGTGGAGATGGTGTTTACAAATCCACTGATGCGGGGAAGACCTGGAAAAAAATTGGATTGGATCTGACCCAACATATTTCGCGCATTGCTATTCATCCTAAAGACCCAAATATCGTTTACGTGGCTGCGCAAGGTGCGTTATATAGCAATAATCAAGATCGGGGTGTATTCAAATCAATGGATGGTGGAGTAACCTGGAAAAAAGTTTTGTATGTAGATGATAAAACTGGTTGTGTCGAGTTGTCGATGGACATGAACAATCCACGCGTTCTTTATGCAGCCATGAATGAATATGGTCGGTTGCCATGGAAGGTAATCAGTGGTGGTGAGGGCAGTGGTCTTTATAAATCTACGGATAGCGGTGAGACCTGGGAGAAAATTCACAATGGGTTGCCAAAGGAATTAGGCAAGATGGCCGTGTCAGTAAGCCGTGCTAATTCTAACAAGGTATATCTGCTTTTAGAAAGTGATTCGGATAAAGAACTCGGAGGCTTGTTTGTATCCAACGATGCTGGCGCAAACTGGACGCGCGTTACTAACGATCACCGGCTCATTCAAAGAGCGTGGTATTATATTGAGTTATTCACCGATCCAAAAGATGAGAATACGATTTATGTATTGAGCGCCCCCGCATTACGTTCGTTGGATGGAGGAAAGACATGGGAGAATCTTTCTGGGACCCATGGTGATTACCATGACCTGTGGATTAATCCAAACAATCCTAGGAACATGGTCATCGCTAACGATGGTGGCGCTGGTGTATCGGTAAACTTTGGTAAGACATGGTCTACTCAAAGCAACATGCCAACGGCACAATTCTATCGCATCAATGTTGATAATAGTTTTCCTTACCATATATATGCGGGCCAGCAAGACAATACTTCTGTTAAAATAGCCAGCCAGGAATTAGGCAGTGGCGGAATTACAACGGCAAGCTGGACTTCTTCTGCAGGAGGAGAGAGCGCATTCTTAGCATTCAATCCAGATGATCCTCGTTATGTAATGGGAGGCAGCTACCAGGGATCCATTGAATTATTGGACACAAAGGCACAAGCGGGTACGAATGTCACTACGGCACCCATTCAATATTTGGGAATGGATGCGAAGGATATAAAGTATCGTTACAACTGGAATGCTCCGATCATCTGGTCGAAGCATGAACCAAACACATTTTATCATGGTTCACAATATTTGTTGCGCACCAGAGATATGGGCGTAACCTGGACAGAAGCATCACCCGATCTTACCCGCAACGAAAAGGAGAAACAAGGTAAAGGTGGTGGCCCTTACACCAACGAAGCTGTAGGTGCAGAAAATTATGGAACATTGAGTTACGTAATTGAATCGCCACACGAAAAAGGAGTAATCTGGACAGGTAGTGATGATGGATATGTGCATGTAACCAGAGACAATGGAACCAGCTGGCAAAATGTAACACCAGCAGGATTGAAGGAATGTTTGATCAATGCCATTGAAGTGTCACCATTCGATCCGGCTACTGCGTATATCGCAACAACCCGTTATAAGTTTACTGACTTTGCCCCTGGCATTTACAAGACAACAGATTACGGAAAAACATGGACAAAGATCGACACCGGTATTCCCAATGGTGCGTTTACCCGCGTAGTTAGAGAAGATGATAAACGTAAAGACTTACTTTATGCAGGAACAGAAACTGGTATTTATATTTCTTGGAATGGTGGCAAGGACTGGACACCTTTCCAATTGAATTTACCAATAACGCCCATAATGGATTTACGCGTGCATCAGGGTGATCTAATTGCGGCAACATCGGGCAGATCATTCTGGGTTTTAGATGATTTAAGTCTGATCCGTCAATATAAAAGCGAAGAAGATTTTAAACTTTTCCAGCCTGAGAATCCAATGCTCGTAAACAGTTACAGCGAAATGGATGGTAGCTCAGCGGATGGAACTAATCCTTACAGAGGTGTAAATCCTGCCACAGGACTTGTTGTTTATTATCAACTGCCAGAATTAAAAAGTTCTGAAAGTGTAGTGATGGAAATAAAGGATGCACAAGGCAATTTAGTTCGATCATTCAGTTCTGTCAAAGACACTACGAATAGTGCGCAGTCGTCAGACTCACTGTTAGGAAAATCAAAAGGACTTAATCGTTTTGTGTGGAACTTGCGTTACCCGACTATGGCCAGTGTGCCCGGTGTTTATATTGAAAGTAGTTACCGTGGCCATAAAGCATCACCAGGAAAGTATTCGATCACGCTGAAGAAAGGCGATCAAACCACCACCTCAAATTTTGAAATTCTTGCCAATCCATTATATCCTACCGATACAAAAACCTATCAGGAGTATCATACTGTGATGAGCAGTATGGAGGCAGAAGTGAATAAGATGCATGAAATGATTATGGCCCTCGATGCTAAACGCAAACAACTTGATCATCTTCTTCCAACATTGCCAGCCGATGAAAAGCACAATGTGGTTAAGAAAGAAGGGCAAGCCTTGTCTCAAAAAATGAAACAATGGGATGAAGATATGATTCAGAGAAAATCAAAAGCGTATGATGATGTTGAAAACTTCCCCAACAAGTTTACCGCAAATTATCTGTTTTTGATTAATGCAACAGAAAGCGATATCCCCAAAGTGAACAAGCCTTCACTCGATCGACTGAAGGAGTTGACTGCTCAGTGGTCGGCACTTCAAACGAGAGGAAATGAACTTATGAATAATGACATTCCTGCCTTCAATACAAAATTATGGAATGCCGGAGTTGGAGCTGTTTGGACGAAATGAAGTTAAGATTGAACATAAATGATTACCAGAATGAATAAAATGATTAGGGTATTTTTCGCTATTTCAATTTTATTCATTCTGGTAAACTGCTCTCCTAAAACAAAGGAAAATTGGGAAGTGCTGTTTGATGGCTCAAGTCTTGATGACTGGGATACCTATTTAGGCGCCAGAAGAATTCAAGGCGACACAACAGTTACTGTTCCTTTAGGTTTGAATGTCGATACCAGCGTTTTTAAAATCGTCCATCAGGGTGGTGAAAATGTTTTGAGGATATCGGGAGAAATCTGGGGCGGCATTTCAACAAAACGCGAGTTCGAAAATTATCACCTTCAGCTTCAATTCAAATGGGGAGAGTTGCGATGGTATCCCAAAGAAAATGACAGGAGAGATAGCGGGCTTTTATATCATGGTGTTGGAGAACATGGAAAAGGAGATGGCTATTGGTTGAGGTCGCAGGAATTTCAAATTCAGGAGGGCGATTGTGGAGATTATTGGGGTGTAGCAGGAGCAGGCTTCGATGTAAAAGCATCGATGAATGCAGACAGCATTTTTCAATATGATCTGCAAGGTCCCCTATGTTTATTCAGTCAAAGTTCTGAAATAGGAAGACACTGTAAAAAATATCCTGATGCAGAAAAACCATCCGGTGAATGGAACACTATAGACCTTTATTGTTTCAAAGGCACGAGCATTCACATGATGAATGGCCGGGTTGTTATGGTGCTTCAAAACTCAAAGCAATCAGACAACGGAAATGAAACCGGGTTGATTAAAGGAAAAATTCAACTGCAATCAGAATCTGCAGAAATCTTTTATCGGAACATTAAGATCCGCCCCATTGAGGAAATCCCTCAGCAAGACTAAAAATATTTTGCCTTTACTTTGCTTTCTTTGGAATCAGATCTGACTCTGAGGAGAAGATTCCAAATGATGCCGAAGTATCAGAGGAAGGCAAAAAGTAAATCTTGCTCCGTTTTCCCTTCAGCTTGAGGCTATACATATTAACAAGGGGCATGAGTTTGATTGCCTTCACATCAGACCAATCATACTCTTTCACCTTATTCGGGTTTATGATTGCCAACTTCTTTTTGCTTACGGCCACTCTTTTGATTTTTGTTGCCAGCAGAAGGTGCAGTGAAAAAAATATCATGGATACTGTAAACATGACAAGAGCAGCGATCCGGTTTTTGTCTGAGTCTTCAAATTGAATCAGTATGAGAGCAGTTGCCAGTCCTTGAAGCACACTCAGTGCAAGGAAAAAATACCTGGCGAGGTAGTATTTAGCCGTACTTGTTTCTTCCATTAGCCATAGTTGAGTTTAAAAAGTATCCCAAAGATAGTAAATCTGTAATTAATTATTTGAATGCCAATCTTACTTTTCATTTTCTATCACGATAGGAAAATCCTGACCACGTGAAAATGTGTAAGGATATTGTGGCTTGCCTTTCATCTTCTGTGTCATCTCAGGAACCTGATCGTCTAAGTATGACTTTAATTCATAAATAGTAACCTTACCATCTTTGGGCGCTCCATCGGCATCGCCTTCCAGTGCTTTGATCAACAAATAAGTAAATAAACCATGACCTAATTCGGTAAACTCCGTGGCAAACTGTTCACTCCCTGCGGAAGCCATTACATGAATGCCAGCACTTCGTGAAAGTTGCGCAATCGCCTTTTCTTCTGCGGCACCGCGCGTTGCCAGTAACTCAACGGATGCACCAGATTGACATGCATCCATTACGATCAGTTGCTTCAGTGCCTTAATGTTTTTTAGTTGTTCCTGTAACACACTGGCTTCAATTGCCTCTCGTTGCAATGCCGATATATCATATAGTCTGCTGCTTTCAGATGGGATAAAGAAGAACTGATTATCAACCATACTGCCATGACCTGCATAGTAGAAGATGAAAACATCTTCCTGGTGAATCTTGGTAGATAGTTCTTCCAGTTTTTTTAAAATGTTGATGCGTGAGGCTTCACCATCATATAAGCTATGCAGCTCGATATTTTTAAATAGACTTCCTTTTTCATCCAACACCTTGCCAAATGACTCTGCATCAGGCCGCGCGTAGTTGAGTGTCATTTTCGGGTTTTTATATTGATTAATGCCCACCGATAAAATGTAGCATACGCTGCTCTTACTGGAATGATCGGAGTACACTTCTACAGAATGTGGATCAGATTCTATTTTGTCTTTATTAGTTGCTGAAGCTGTTATCGTATTTGTACCGCCTACCAGATTAACCAGATGGCGATAGGTTGTGCTCTCTCCCTTGCGGGATGGAAGTTTTAATAATTGATTGTTGATGGGGATACTTTTTCCATTATGAAATAATTTCACATTCTCAATGCCTGTACCGCTATCCGTAAGGCGAATCAGTACTTCGGCTTGTGTTGCATCAGGTCCGGGTAAGGTGGCAACTTTAATCACCGGAGGAGGCGAGTTGTTTAGTTTTCCTTGTATGCCTTTATACTCATCAGTACTGCCCCGATTCTGAAATATTTTTGGTAATAGATCAGGGCGAAAAAATTCGTCAAAGAACTGATCTACGCTATAGGTTTTCATACCATTCACAAAGTGAATGTACTTGCGGGCTTCATCGGTGCCATGAAAATATCCTTCCGGATTTTTCACCATCCACTCCTTTTCACCGAAGTGAATGTGCTCAAAAAATTCTTTCCCTGTAGCCAGATCCCAAAATTTGGTAACACCGTCTACACTATGGCTGATTAGCATTTTATTATCAGCACTCAGCAGGAGAGAAGTGACTTCAGCATTGTGCCCTTCAAAAGTGCGGGTCACAACTGAAGTTTGGAGATCCCAAAGTCTTATGATACGATCGGCACCTGCCGAAAACACAGATCTTTCATCAGCGCTATAAATTGCTATGTGAACGGCACCAACATGTCCCTTCAATTTCTTTGTCGAGAGAGCGGTGCCAATATCCCATATCCTAATACTTCCATCCCAACTGGCTGTGAGCAAATTTTTCTGATCTGCACTCAGGCGCAGTGAAGAAACCTGATCCTGATGGCCAACGAATTTTCGAACGGGTTCGTGCGAATCAATCTCCCACATGGTTAGCTCTTTATGTTGGGCAGATAATAAATACAAGCCGCTAGGCCCCCATGCCACATTAAATGCTGAGCCGAATTCCTTAAACTCCCAATAGTGAAGGAGTTTTTTGGTTTTTAATTCGTGTATTTTCATCGTAGCATCCCAACTGGAAGTAGTAATCTGTGTTTCGTCTTCACTAAAGTGAATATCCAGAATAGGTTGACGATACGATTGAATGGTTTGAATGGAGTCTCCTGTTTGAGCATCCCACAGAATGATTCTCCCATCACCTCCTCCGGTTACCAGGCGCTTTCCATCTTTCGAGAGATCATAACAGAGCACTGCTTTTTTATGACCTGTATATTCCATCAGGGCTTTGCCCGAAGCGATATCCCAACGCTTTACTTTTGCGCCAAACTTTCCTTTGATGAGTTCTTTTCCGTTTTTAGAAATCAATAAATAATTTTTGAAGCGAACATATTTGGCCATACCGGCATCCCAGAAATTATCCTGATCATAAGTAAGACCACCTTGATCGCGGTCATTTAAAAATCCAGTGAGTGATCCTGCTTTCTTGTTTTTATTAAGATCCCAGATGGTTGTAGTATTGTCATCGCAGGTAATCAGAATTTGTTTGCCACTCTGTGTAAAAGTGCATTCGTTGATTTTTTCTGTTAAAGCTGGATGAATGGTTTGAAGCTCGTTACCGGATTCAGCATCATAAATTTTTACTTGCTTGTCATCGGCCACTAATAATTTTTTTCCATCGGTGCTGAGAGAAAGTGATCTTAATTCTTCCACCTTATCAGTGAGTTGTTTGATAAGTTGTCCGTTTTGCAGATTATATTTTTTCACCGGGCCATTATGTGATGCCATGAAAAAATTCTTTTTATCCGCACTAAATACCAATGAGGTGTAGCAACCACCGCACCACCCTTCAGTAAATTCAAATTTGTAAACTTGTTGCCAGTCTGAAGTTCTGTAAACAGTTGCCACCCGATTGTCTTCACCAAAGCCGATCCATTGATTATCAGGACTTATTGCAATGCTGACTCCGTAACCTCTTCCCTTATCGGGATTTACAGGAATGCGCGCCAGAATTTTTTT
>JAYVTC010000127.1:0-3731 GCA_043774745.1 Cyclobacteriaceae bacterium
TACAAGCGCAATCAAAAATTCTATTATTACGATATTGATCCAGGTAAAAGTTGTAATGATCAGGTTGCTGGCCAGCAATTGGTAATTCGCTTTACTGCGATGGGTTATGCAAAAGAAGTTTCGATTGAATCAATGGAGTAGTAAAAAAGCAGGCGCATTATATTTACACGTTAACATTCAGCAAATGAAAAATATCGCAGTCATTGGTTCAGGAACGATGGGAAATGGAATTGCCCATATTTTTGCGCAACACGGATTTTCTGTTACCCTTATTGACATCTCCGAAGATGCGTTGAAAAAGGCAGAGGCCACCATCGAAAAAAATCTTGGTCGACAGGTTGAGAAAGGTTTGATCACAGAAGAGATGAAGATAAATGCGCTGGCCAACCTTTCAACCACCACCTTTATGAAAGAAGGCGTACGCGATGCCGAACTGGTGATTGAGGCCGCTACCGAAAATATCGACTTGAAGCTAAAGATCTTTAAAGAACTGGACGAAAGTACCAAGCCCAATACGATTCTGGCCAGCAATACTTCTTCTATATCCATCACCAAAATTGCTTCGGTAACGAAAAGTCCTGACCTGGTAATTGGCATGCATTTTATGAATCCGGTGCCCGTGATGAAACTCGTAGAAGTGATTCGCGGGTATCGCACTAGTGATGCCGTGACAGCGCAGATTATGGAGCTTTCAAAAAAGCTGGATAAGATTCCTGTAGAAGTAAATGACTATCCGGGCTTTATTGCCAATCGCCTGTTAATGCCCATGATCAATGAGGCGATATGTGCTTTGTACGAAGGCGTTGCCGGAGTGGAGGAGATCGATACCGTAATGAAACTAGGCATGGCTCATCCGATGGGACCATTGCAGTTGGCCGATTTTATCGGCCTCGATGTATGCTTATCAATTCTTTATGTTCTCTATGATGGATTTGGAAACCCTAAGTATGCGCCTTGTCCACTGTTAGTAAACATGGTGCAAGCCGGCCACCGTGGTGTAAAGACAGGAAGTGGTTTTTATCAATACAAGGCTGGCAGCAAGGAGTTGATCGTTGCGGAACGGTTTAGAAAATGAGCTCAGAAAAAGACAAAAAATTTATTTCTTATTGGAGTGAAGGGCGGAAGACAAGTCGCTGGCAATTTGCATTCCGGCAAGGTGTTGTCAGCTTTGCCTGGCCCGTTTATTTTGGATCAGAATTATTCAAGTATTTCATTCGAAGAGGAGAATCTAACTACAGATTTTCCTGGGATTTATTTTTATCAGGATTCATCATCTGGACAGGGCTGGCATTACTGGCGTATGGTTTAATCATGTGGAAGACATACGAAAAACGATATCAAAACTTAACAAAAAAGGAGAGTGATTAGCTCTCCTTTTTCTTTATGGTGGCTTCACCACTATTTCTTCAATAAATCTCTGATTTCAGTTAACAACAGTATATCGGCAGAAGGTGCTGCTGGAGCCTCTGGAGCAGCCTCTTCCTTTTTCTTCATTGAATTAATTCCTTTTATAATCAAGAAAAGAACGAATGCGATGATGATGAAGTTGATAACAGCGGAAAGAAACATGCCATACTTAACCGCTCCAAAAACTACTAAGTCTTCAAGCTTTGTAAGATTAGCTGCCTCTAACGCTGGTTTCAAAAGTAGCGGAGTGATTACATCATTAATAAATGAGCTAATGATGGCACCGAAGGCTCCACCGATAATTACACCTACAGCGAGGTCAATTACATTGCCGCGCATGGCAAAGGCTTTAAATTCTTTTAGCATAAATATTAGGGTTAAGGTTGTTGGCTTCGAAATTAAGGAAAGAAAATCAAAAACTTATTCCATTACTACTCTTAATTGATTTCTCAGTCCGCTAAAACTGATTAACTCAACACCCGTGCTGCCTATAAACATCTTGGCCTGCATCCTGATCGGTATTTTATTCTTATCATCTGAAAGCCAGCATGTGATGGAATTTTCACCGTCAAAAATTTTATTGTCAGGCATGATGGGCACCAACTTAAGGCAGGGTATAATTCCTATACTGGTTTCTACTTTCTCTTTACCTGAATAGATGATCTTCATATTATAAGGAGTATCTTCAAAGAACCCGGAGATGGCCAGTGTATCTCCCTTCTTATACTTTGTAAAGTCAATAACACGTAAATAAAGAAACCCTCCTAGCATATCTCTTACATGAGCCGGGGTTGGATAAAATTTAGGTTCTCCATAAATACCGGTTTTTTTATCCATCACCTTCACCTCAGCTTGAAGTTTGTCATGATCATAAGAGATCATCTCATCCTTCCTGTAGTTACCCTCTCTGATTTTTCGATAGGAAACGTGGGTGACCAAAGCAGCCGTGTCGATATAGGCTCCCCAGGTATCATTTACTTTAGTTATCCAGGAAACAAACCCCAGTGTTTCGCCATGGACATCCAATTTATATGATGGTCGCGAATTTATCGTATAGATTTTTTTATCCATTATGGTTGATGCCTTACCCACGGTGAAGAATCCAAAGCTAACCCGGTAGTTAAGCACTTCGCCAGTTCCAAAACTGGTGTTCTTAATCGGAATGAAGTCCTTTCTTTTCTCACCCGAAAAAGAAGCGAGAAACAACATCATCAGGAATCCTTTAAACAGAAGTTTCATACTTAAAAGTAATCTTTGGAGGATAGAATGACAAAGCATATGCCAACACTATACCGAAACATTGTTTTCCCGCAATGCATCATTCAATGAGGTCTTTTTATCAGTACTTTCCTTTCTGGTGCCGATGATCAGAGCACAGGGAACCTGGTACACACCGGCTGAAAATTTCTTTGGTATGGTGCCCGGAATTACCACAGACCGGGGAGGCACATACCCTTTATATTCTATCGGCTCCGAATTAGTCACATCAATGATTTTTGAACTCGCAGTGAGTACCACATTGGCACCTAATACTGCCTCCCTGCCTACTCTCACTCCTTCTACTACAATGCAACGGGACCCAACAAACACATTGTCTTCAATGATCACAGGTGCTGCCTGCACCGGCTCCAAAACACCGCCTAATCCAACACCTCCGCTGAGGTGGACATTCTTTCCAACCTGAGCGCAGCTTCCTACTGTGGCCCACGTATCCACCATTGTTCCCTCATCTACATAAGCCCCAATGTTTACATACGATGGCATCAAAATCACGCCTTTATTTACAAACGATCCATGCCTGGCAATCGCGTGGGGAACGACTCTTACGCCCAGATTTTTGTAGTCTTTCTTTAAGGCAATTTTATCATGAAACTCGAATGGTCCCACTTCAATAACTTCCATTTGCTGAATCGGAAAATACATAATTACGGCCTTCTTAATCCACTCGTTCACTTTCCAGTTTTCACCGTCCGGTTCAGCCACCCGAAGCTTTCCTTTATCGAGCAACGCAACGACCTCGCGCACGGCAACTTGAATTTCTATAGACTTAAGCAACTCGCGGTCGGCCCAGGCTTTTTCAATTAGTTCTTTCAATTCCATTTATATCCTATTTTTAAACCGGGTTGCAATAAATGAAAAAACAAAGAATAGTCCTCGCCTCTGTACTCAAACCGGTAGATGATACCCGCATGTTTGAGAAGATTGGCAAGTCGCTTTCTACCAATCCCAACTTTGAAATCTTCATCATTGGATACCCTTCCAGACAGCCGTCAAATGATCCTAAAATCACTTTACTTCCTCACCCAAATTTTGTTCGGTTAAGC
>JAYVTC010000128.1:0-13635 GCA_043774745.1 Cyclobacteriaceae bacterium
ATGTTTCTTTCTGAAATCAGTGCAGACCTGATGAAGTTTGAACTGGATTTAGGATGGGCTACAAAATCAGGTACTGATCCGCTTGAGTTATTTAAAAAATATCCGGGCCGTTTCCCGCTATGGCATGTGAAAGACCTGAATCGTGTTACTCAGAAACCTGTTGAGATTGGCACTGGCTATGTAGATTTGAAACGCGTGTTTGATGCAGCCGAATCGGCAGGAATGCTATACTTCTTTGTGGAGCAAGATGCTGCACCGCAGCCCATGGAGAACATTGCTACCAGTTATAAAAACCTGAGAACGTTGATCGGGTAATTCCGCTAATCACACATTTCCAATACTTTATATAAATCAGCCGGAATAACCGGCTGATTTTATTTCAAGCATGATGGTACAGGATGGCGTTAAGATCTTATGTGACTATATTGAAGGCGCACTAAATTCTACCTCATGCAAATAATCCTCGGTGTCATTTTTCATTTTATTGGAGGCTTCGCATCCGGAAGTTTCTACATGCCCTTCAAAAAAGTAAAAGGCTGGGCATGGGAAAGTTACTGGATCATCGGTGGATTATTCTCCTGGCTTATTGTTCCTCCATTAGCAGCTTGGTTAACATTACCCGGCTTCTCTGAAATCATCAGAAATGCATCCGCTTCATCCATTCAATATACAGTTCTCTTTGGCGTGCTCTGGGGCATCGGTGGACTTACTTATGGATTGGGCGTTCGGTACCTCGGCATGTCGTTAGGAAATTCAGTAGTGCTTGGATTTTGCTCAGCCTTCGGTGCCATTGTACCTTCCATCTATTATGCGATCGTTCCTACTGAAGGTAAAACAAGCATCATCGAAATGATAACGAATACCTGGGGACAAGTGGTATTGCTCGGTGTGGCACTTTGCTTATTAGGAATCTACATCAGCGGCCGCGCAGGCATGTTGAAAGAAAAAGAGTTGCCAGACGAAGCCAAGAAAAAAAGTGTGGCTGAGTTTAGTCTTACAAAAGGATTGATTGTCGCTATCGCATCCGGCATTCTTAGCTCATGTTTCAATTTTGGTATCGAAGCAGGAAAGCCTATGGCAGAAACTGCGGTGAGCATGGGATTGAATCCCTTATTTCAAAACAACGTGACGTATGTGGTTTTACTTTGGGGTGGCCTCACCACGAACTTCATCTGGTGCATGATTCTTAATGCGCGTAATAATACGTATGGCGATTATACAAACAAGCAAAGTCCGCTGGCGAAAAACTATTTATTCTCCGCGTTGGCAGGCACTACCTGGTTTATGCAGTTCTTCTTTTACGGCATGGGTGAAAGTAAATTAGGAAATGGTGCCAGCTCATGGATTCTTCACATGGCCTTTATAATTTTAATCGCCAATGGCTGGGGAATCTTTTTGCAGGAATGGAAAGGGGTAAGTAAGAAAACACGAACTACTATTATACTGGGAATTTCAACAATCATTCTCTCGGTACTGTTGGTAGGATATGGAAATGCAATTAAATGATAATTGAACCACAAAGGCACAAAGTCCCTAAGAAACACTAAGAACTTCGTGAACCTTCGTGCGCTTAGTGCCTTCGTGGTTCATAA
Organism: Cyclobacteriaceae bacterium; assembly: GCA_043774745.1. Classification (GTDB taxonomy): domain Bacteria; phylum Bacteroidota; class Bacteroidia; order Cytophagales; family Cyclobacteriaceae; genus ELB16-189. Next base: position 1,593 of record JAYVTC010000128.1, read on the forward strand.
AAAACCAAACTAATTATGACAAAACAATTCAAACACGTAAGCTACCTCTGGGATGAATCCAAAGCAGCCTTGATGAATGGTGACCAGGTGGGGCTTTTAATTTATCGTTCCAATTTGCTTGGTGCTGATTTGCGTCTCACCAACTATGGAGGCGGCAATACTTCGTGCAAAGCCATGGCTACCGATCCCATCACAGGAAAAGAAACAGAAGTCATGTGGATAAAAGGATCGGGGGGTGATATTGGTACGCTCAAGCGTAGCGGACTTGCCGCTTTATATGTTGATCGGCTAAGAAGTTTGACTAACGTTTATCGCGGATTGGAATTTGAAGATGAAATGGTGGAACTGTTCAATCATTGCATTTATGATCTCAGCTCAAAAGCGCCATCCATCGACACACCGCTTCACGGTTTTTTACCATTCAAACACATCGATCACTTGCATCCAGACGCGGCTATAGCAATCGCGGCAGCAAAAGATGGAAAAAAGATTACACAAGAGTTATTCAGTGGCAAGATTGGCTGGGTAGAATGGAGACGCCCCGGTTTTGAGCTGGGATTGGAACTAAAAAAATGTCTGGATGAAAATCCAGGCATCATTGGCATCATGCTCGGCTCACACGGTTTATTCACCTGGGGCGACACCGCCTATGAAAGTTATGTAAACACACTGGAAGTAATTGAAAAGTGTGCCGAATACCTGGAACAAAATTATGGAAAGAGAAGACCTGTATTCGGTGGCATGAATATAAAGTCGTTGCCCAAAGAAGACAGATTGAAACAAGCCGCAGTTCTTGCTCCTACCCTGCGCGGACTTTGCTCTAGCAATAATCGTATGATTGGTCATTTCACCGATGATGAACGAGTGCTTGAGTTCACCAACTCACATGACCTCGCAAAACTGGCTCCGATGGGCACAAGTTGCCCTGATCACTTCTTACGCACCAAGATTAGCCCGTTGGTATTAACGCTTGCTGCTGATGAAAATCTCTCTGACACAAAAGCAACAAAAGAAAAATTACTTCCTGTCTTCGAAGCATATCGCAAAATGTACGCTGATTACTATTTCACATGCAAGCATGAAAATAGTCCGGCTATACGCGATGCAAATCCTGTTGTAATTCTCTATCCTGGAGTCGGCATGTTTACCTTCGCGAAAGACAAACAGACTGCACGTGTGGCCGCAGAATTTTACATCAATGCCATCAACGTGATGAAAGGTGCTGAGGCAATTTCCGAATACACTTCGTTACCAAGACAAGAAGCTTTCAATATTGAATATTGGTTATTGGAAGAAGCAAAGCTACAACGCATGCCCAAGCCAAAACCCCTTACCGGAAAGATTGCTTTGATCACCGGAAGTGCCGGAGGCATAGGAAAAGGAATCGCTAAGAAGTTTGTGGAAGAGGGAGCTTGTGTGATCATCAATGATAATGATGCCGATCGACTGGCGAAAGCAGATGAAGAGTTTAAGACTAAATATGGTAAAGATGCCTATGCGTCTGCACTCCTGGATGTATTGAAATCAGAAAACATAAAAGAAGCGTATCATACATCAGCGCTTGCTTTTGGAGGTGTTGACATCGTGGTAAACTGTGCCGGCATTTCTATTTCAAAACCATTGGAAGATCACACCGAAAAAGATTGGGATTTGCTCTATGATATTCTCGTTAAAGGTCAGTTCCTTGTTACACAAAGTGGTGTAGAAATTATGCGCAAGCAAAACCTGGGTGGTGATGTGATTAACATTGTAAGTAAGAACGCGCTCGTGAGCGGACCAAACAATGCAGCCTATGGTTCTGCGAAAGCAGCGCAACTTCATCTGAGCAGATTAAATGCAGCAGAATTAGGTCCGGATAAAATCAGGGTTAATGCTGTAAATCCAGATGCGGTGATTTCCGACAGCAAAATCTGGGAAGGTGCCTGGGCGGAAGGTCGTGCAAAAGCATATGGCGTGAAGGTAGAAGAGTTGCCGGCATTCTACGCAATGCGTACTTTGTTAAACGAAACCATTATGCCAGAAGACATCGCCAATGCATGCTTCGCGTTTGTAGGAGGCTTGCTGAATAAATCAACCGGCAATGTGTTGAATGTGGATGGTGGAGTGGCCATGGCATTTGTTCGATAATGTCCATAAAGTAATGAACCACCAAGGCACAAAGGACACAAAGAAACACGAAGACCTTTGTGCAACTTTGTGTTCTCCGTGTCTTCGTGGTTTAACTAAATAACGTATGAAACGCCTCGCTTTTAAAATGAAACTCCATGCTGGCCTGACCGAAGAATACAAACGCAGGCATGATCAGCTGTGGCCAGAACTGCAACAACTGCTTAAGCAAACTGGCGTTGAAGACTATTCTATTTTTCTGGATGAAGAAACCAATGACCTGTTCGGAGTTTTAAAAATCAACAATCCTGAAAACATGAATGATCTTCCCAATCATCCGGTAATGAAAAAATGGTGGGCATACATGAAAGATATGATGGACTGTAATCCGGATAATTCACCGGTGAGTGTTCCTTTGAAGGAAGTGTTTTATCTGAAGTGAAATTATTAAACCAAGAGCACAAAGAAACACAAGGAGCTTAGTTAAAACTTGTTTCCACGCAAAGTCGCAAAGACCGCTAAGTTAATGTAATGTATTACTTTGCGTTCTTTGCGACTTTGCGTGGAAATGCATTCAAAATTCTACCCTATGAGAATCGACAAAACCCAAATCCAGAAACACAATGACAAACTTTACTCCTCTCATCAGAGAAAAGTAAAACAACTTGTCAATGAAAATCCTGCAGCAAAAAGAGTGATCAACAAGCTGGTTGAATTTCAAATTGCCATACCAAGTTGGGCATTGGGAACGGGCGGTACCCGCTTCGGAAGATTTTCCCGTGGTGGTGAACCGCGTAATCTCGAAGAAAAAATCTCAGATGTCGGTCTGCTTCATTCACTCAATAAATCAAGTGGTGCTATCTCACTTCACATTCCCTGGGATATACCAACCAGCAATCGCAAGATCAAAGCACTCGCTGCCGAACATGATTTGCAATTCGATGCTGTGAACTCGAATACGTTTCAAGATCAACCCGGACAAAAACTGAGTTATAAATTCGGATCACTTCAACATGTTAATGCAAAAGTCCGCCAGCAGGCCGTTGATCACAACATTGAAGTAATCAAACATGGCAAGGCACTCGGTTCAAATTCAATTACGGTATGGCTATCGGATGGCTCTTGCTTTCCAGGACAATTGAATTTCAGAAAAGCATTTCAACGCACACTAGAAGGTCTTCAGGAAATTTATGCCGCACTGCCTTCCAACTGGAAAATGTTTGTTGAATACAAAGCCTTTGAACCAAACTTTTATTCTATGACGGTAGGTGACTGGGGACAATCTTATTTATATGCCAGTAAACTTGGACCAAAAGCATATACCCTGGTAGACCTTGGTCATCACTTACCCAACGCCAACATCGAACAGATTGTATCGCTGTTGCTGATGGAAGGAAAACTGGGCGGCTTCCATTTCAATGATTCCAAATATGGTGATGATGACCTTACCGTAGGCAGCATCAATCCCTACCAACTCTTTTTAATCTTCAATGAATTGGTAGAGGGGATGGATGCCAGAAAAATGAATCATGCCACCGATTTAGGCTGGATGATCGATGCGTCACACAACGTAAAGGATCCCTTGGAAGATCTATTGCAATCTGTTGAAGCAATCCAGATAGCCTACGCGCAATCGCTCCTCGTTGATCGTAGAGAATTGAACCGCGCTCAGGAAGCCAATGATGTTACCAGGGCACAGGAGATTTTACAACAAGCGTATCGCACCGATGTGCGTCCATTAGTTGCAGAAGCAAGACTGAAAGCCGGTGCCGCATTACAACCCATTCACTTGTTCCGTGATTTAGATGTTAGGAGGCAATTGATCTCAGAACGAGGATTAAAAACAGTAGCAACAGGGCTTTAAGTCCTATGTCTTAAGTCCAGATACTTATGTCTATTTCTGTCATCGCCATTTTCGACATCGGCAAAACCAATAAGAAAGTATTTCTCTTTGATGAAGAGTATCAAATTCGTTTTGAGAAATCAATACAGTTGCCTGATATTCAAGATGAAGATGGTTTTCCCTGCGAGGACATTCATGAGCTCACGAAATGGGTGAAAGAAACTTTAGAGGAGCTTCTGTCTCTCAGCGAGTTTGACATTAAAGCATTGAATGTTTCCGCCCATGGAGCAAGCTTTGTGCATTTGGATGAAAAAGGGAATCCGGTAGCACCACTCTACAATTATCTGAAGCCTTATCCGGAAGATCTAAAGAAAAAATTCTATGATACGTACGGAGGAGAAAATGAATTTTCAAGAACAACGGCTTCACCAGTATTGGGTAATTTGAATTCAGGCATGCAGTTGTATTGGCTCAATCATGAACGACCTGAAATTTTTAAGCGAATAAAATATTCACTTCACCTGCCGGAATACATCAGTTACCTGTTCTCCGGAAAACCAGTATCAGGTATCACCAGCATTGGCTGCCATACGAACCTGTGGGATTTCACGCAAAACAAATATCATCAATGGGTGCAACTGGAAGGCGTACGTGAAAAACTTGCTCCTATTGTTTCCTCTAAGCATATAACGCCCACTATGATCCTTCAGAATGAGATCAACGTTGGCATTGGCCTCCACGATAGTTCAGCAGCACTCATCCCCTATCTTTCCAGTTTCGCTGAACCTTTTATTTTGCTTTCAACAGGCACGTGGTGCATTAGTTTAAATCCGTTTAATCATACGCCCCTCACAGAGGAAGAATTGAAAAAGGATTGCCTCTGTTATCTAACCTATGAAGGGAATCCTGTGAAAGCCTCGCGCCTGTTTGCAGGACATGATCATGAACAAGAGACTAAACGACTGGCAACGCATTTTCAACTACCAGAAGATTTTTATAAAAGGGTTAACTATCGACCAACGACCGTAAAAAAACTTTCTGGAACTGAATATCAGTCGGGTAATCTTTCATTGTATGCTTCCTATGATGAAGCATACACCCACTTCATGATGCATTTGGTTAAACAACAAGTAACTTCTACGCAACTTGTTCTAAAGAATACCAACGTAACACGTATTTTTGTTGATGGTGGTTTTAGTAACAATCCTATCTTCATGAATTTGTTATCGATTGCTTTTCCGTCTATTGAAGTATATGCTGCATCAGTGGCCCAGGCTTCAGCTACGGGTGCTGCGATGGCTATCCATAAACATTGGAACACCCACCCACTTAAAGCAGATATGATTGATCTTAAATTTTTCTCCAGCAAGGAAAATAATATATCATGAACATCGGACTGTTTATTCCTTGCTATATCGATCAGCTTTACCCACAAGTAGGTATCGCCACATTGCAACTGCTTGAGCGGCTTGGCTTATCCGTTACGTATCCTGCCGATCAAACCTGTTGTGGTCAGCCCATGGCAAATTCTGGATTTGAACATTTAACAGAGGGCACTTCGCATAACTTCGTTACGAATTTTTCAGAGTTCGATTACATCGTTTGCCCTTCCGGAAGTTGTACCCTTCACATTAAAGATCATTTGCATGATGATGCTCATCCCGAGAAGGCATTAAGCATACGCAAAAAGACATTTGAATTAACCGAGTTTCTTACGGATATCATCCGTATAAAAAACGTAGATGCTCATTTTCCACATAAGGTAGGACTACATCAAAGTTGTCATGGCTTGCGCGGGCTGGGGCTTGCGCAGATGTCGGAGTTAGTGGCACCACCGTTCTCCAAACCAGAAAGTCTGTTAAGTATGGTAAAAGGACTTGGGCTTATTGGGTTAGATAAAAAAGATGAGTGCTGCGGTTTTGGTGGAACATTCTGCGTGTTCGAAGAAGCGGTAAGTGTTAAGATGGGGCAAGACCGCGTGGCCGATCACATTATACATGGAGCCGAGTATATTACCGGTGTTGACATGAGTTGTCTCATGCACCTGGAAGGAATACTACGCAGAAAGAAAAGTAACGTGAAAGTGATTCATATTGCAGAAATACTAAACTCAGTGACGAAGTAGCATGAATCCGCTAAGCAAAACACATTCGGAACTCGCGGAGAAATTTAACCGCGATGTGGAGCGGGTAAACTGGCACGATAAAACCTTGTGGTTTGTTCGCGAGAAACGGGATAAAGCGGCACATCAGATTGCCGAGTGGGAACAACTACGTGAAGCTGCATCGCAGATTAAAAATAATGTACTGAGCAACCTTCATGACTACCTGGTTGAATTTGAGCAAAACGCCATTAGCCATGGTATTCATATTCATTGGGCCTCGAATGCGCAAGAGCACAATGAGGTTGTGCACGCTATTCTTAAAAAACATAACGTAGCGCACTTAGTAAAAAGTAAGTCGATGCTTACGGAGGAGTGCGGACTGAATGAATATCTTCATGCGCAAGGTGTGGAAGTGGTGGATACCGACTTAGGTGAACGCATTGTGCAACTTGCCAACGAGCCTCCTAGCCATATTGTGTTACCCTGCATTCATTGGAAGAAAGAAGAAATTGGAGAACTGTTTCATCAACACCTGGGCACGCCCAAAGGAAATGCAGATCCACAGTTTCTTACCGCAGCAGCACGCGCACACTTACGTGAACATTTTTTAACTAGTCGTGTGGCGCTGACAGGCGTAAACTTCGCTATCGCGGAGACAGGGGAATTCATTGTGTGCACCAACGAAGGCAATGCCGACTTAGGCGTGCAATTAGCTGATGTGCATATTGCCTGCATGGGGATTGAGAAAATTATTCCAAAGCGAAAACATCTAAGTGTATTCCTTCGACTGCTGGCAAGAAGCGCAACAGGGCAGCCCATCACCACCTACTCCAGTCATTTTCAGAAACCACGTTCAGGACAAGAAATGCATATTGTGCTTGTTGACAATGGACGCAGTGAACGACTGGCCAGTGATGATTTCAGAAATGCATTGAAGTGCATTAGATGTGGAGCGTGTTTCAATACCTGCCCGGTGTACAGACGCAGTGGCGGACATAGTTATCATACCGCAGTGGCTGGACCCATAGGATCTATTCTTGCTCCCGGCTTTGACATGAAGAAGAATGCAGACCTTCCCTTTGCTTCGACACTATGTGGTTCTTGTACTAACGTGTGTCCAGTGAAAATTGATATTCATGATCAGTTGTACAAATGGCGGCAGGTGTTGGTAAAGAATGGACATACTACTGTTTCAAAAAAAGCTGGAATGAATGTGATGAGTCAGGTGCTTTCTCATCCCATGGTATATAAATTTTCCGGAGCCTTTGGCCGATGGGTGATGCGCACCTTGCCGTTTTTGGTCAACAATAAATTAAATCCGTGGTATAAACAACGGGATATGCCAAAAGCCTCTGCACAATCATTTCATTCCTGGTATCAGAATCAACGAAAAGCATGAGCAGTAGAGAAAAGATATTAGCAGCACTCAAAAAAAATCAGCCAGCACCTGTTGAGTTGCCTAAATTAAATTTTACTGGTAATTCATCGATTGATTTGAAAGAGCAATTTATTAAAACACTTATTGGCATTGGTGGATTAGCGATCGAAGTAAATGATTGGAGGGATATTATTGAGCACATCAAATTAAAATTTCCTAAGCCAGATCGAATCGTCAATAGAGTTACCGATTTAAATTTTGAATTTGAATTATTAAACCTGCCCTACCGGCAGGCAGGTCAGAAATCAGACCCACATGATTTCAGTAATGTAACACTAGCGATCTTGAAGGGAGAATTTGGAGTAGCCGAAAATGGCGCCATCTGGTTAACGGATGCGAACATGGGAGATCAGGCTTTGCCTTACATCTGCGAACATCTCGTGTTGATCATCAATAAGAACTCAATCGTGCCTACGCTCCATGAAGCCTATGAAAAAATAGGATCATCCACATATAACCTCGGAACATTTTTGGCGGGTCCTTCCAAGACGGCAGACATTGAACAGTCTTTAGTGCTTGGCGCACATGGATCAAAGAGTCTGATGGTGTTTCTGATATAGAAAGTTAAATAGTTCACAAAGTGAACGAGAGGCAGATTAACCCTTACTGATTTGATTTACCAGGAGTAGGCTCAGAAAACTGCTTCCATGTTTTACCACCATCAGTAGCTCTGCCGTAAGAAACATTTTCATTTTGTTTGCTAAACTTTTGGCCATCAATTTTACGACCGTCTTCGTAAAAAAGTCCGATGAACTCACCATTCTGATTGAGTTTGAATTTAAGATGCAGAGCTCCCTGATCTGTTTCTCCATCTGCCCATAACAATAAATATCCACCGGGTTGTATCGTTGTGATTGAGCTATTAGTTTTCGGAATCTGATAACCCAGCGGCTCATTTTTATCTTGAGAAAAGTACATGCCTCCAATATCAATGGGTGTTGTTCCGGGATTATAAATTTCGATCCAATCATCAAACTCATCCTTGTCTCCCACCTTATCAGGGCAACAGGATGTGTTATTGGCCATAAACTCGTTGATATAAAGAGTTGGTACTTCCTCTTTTGAAAGGAAAAAAATTCCCGCGGCCACTAAAATCAATGTGAGTGCGATAAGGCCGAAAGCATTTAATGATCTGGTCATTTACTTCTTGTTGAAAAACAGTGTAAATATAGACCTTTTCACCCTACTTTCCTTAGGTAAAGCATTATCCTGTTGAGGAAATTATACGGCAATTGGCGCCTTAATGGAAGGATGAGCTTGATAATTAACGATTTCGAAATCCTCAAACTCATAGTCAAATAAACTGGAAGGCTTTCTCTTAATCACCAACTGCGGCACCCGGAATGGCGCGCGTGAAAGTTGTAATTTTGCTTGCTCTAAGTGATTGGAATATAAATGCACATCGCCACCAGTCCACACAAAATCACCGGATTTTAGGTCGCACTGCTGGGCAACCATATAGGTGAGCAGTGCATAGCTGGCAATGTTAAACGGAACTCCTAAAAAATAATCGGCACTGCGCTGATAAAGCTGGCAGGAGAGTTTTCCATCGGCCACATAAAACTGGAACAGCGCATGGCACGGTGGCAGGGCCATCTTATCTACCTCTGCGGGATTCCAGGCGGATACAATATGCCTGCGCGAATCTGGTTTAGTTTTTATCTGATTAACCACCTGAGAAATCTGATCAATATGGCGGCCATCCGGTGCGGGCCAGCTGCGCCACTGACTCCCATATACAGGACCGAGATCTCCGTTTTCATCGGCCCACTTATCCCAGATGGATACGCCATGATCTTTTAAGTATTTAATGTTGGTGTCACCACGTAAAAACCATAACAATTCATAAATGATGGAACGAAGGTGAAGTTTTTTGGTAGTGACCAATGGGAATCCTTCGGAGAGATCGAAGCGAAGCTGCCGCCCGAAGACCGAAAGCGTACCAGTGCCCGTGCGATCGGTTTTTGAGGTTCCGCTCACAAGAATTTCATTCAAAAGATCGAGGTATTGACGCATAAAAAAACTTTCATGCAATTACGTAGATCGGCCAAATAAAAAAAACATGAATGAGGTGCCAGACACCTCAAAACTTACCTTAAGCCTCGTGTAAAAAATAAAAAGGCCCCCGCCCGAAGACGGAAAGCCTTTTATTAAACCCCTCTAACCTACATATTACCTTTAACCTCAATTTCCTTCGATACACCGTTGATTGTAATGGTGATCAACTTATCACACGTTCCACTTCCGTAGTCGATGGTGATTATTTTTCCATCAACCGTTAACACTTTGGTTCCTTCTACGGCAATGCCTGACGAACACGCTCTCTTGTAAACCAATGGCTTTGTTATTTCCATCTGGTATGTCTTGCCATCGCGGTTAGTACCAGCGGCTGTTCCAGTTACAATCCACTCATCCTTAAGTAGATTCCACTCACGGGTACGGTTCACTTCACGTGTTGCTGTAGTACCGTCAGGCCAGGTAGCTTTGCCACCCTGAATAGTAACATTGAATTTAGGATTGGTTTCCAAACTTCCTGACGTGTTGGTCACCGTGCGCACACCTTCGAGTGCAATATCGTTGATTGAATAACCCTGAAGCGTGGTGATGATCTGTGAGTTAGGCATAAAACGTCTGCCCTTAAATTCTACTTTGATAATTCCTTTGCGAACATTGCCCCGCGCATCCGTACATCCGGTACCAAAATTAATGGTGATATAACCGTGTGGATTTGTGATTGTGTTATCCGATGCAAATTCAAATGTAACGGTAGCACACGTAAAACGTGTATCACTAGGCTTCTTGCCTTCCCGGCCTGATGCCGATTCACGTGAACCTGTTGATGTTGACGCATCCACTGAAACCGCCAGTGTTGACATATCATCTACATCTTCAAAGTAGCTTTCTGTCACCGCCTCATTCTCAACATTGTTTGAGTCATTGGTTGATAAGGCGATCTGGTTATTATCTGTACAAGACGATAAAAAACTCAGCGCAATCACAGCAACTCCTAAAATGCTTTTTTCAAATACGTTCTTCATAGTTTTCATGGAAGTGTTTTTGTTTAAATCGGTTCTTAGAGTATGAATCCTGCTAAAGGTTTAATCGTAATTGAAGAATTTTAACAATTTCGGTTCATTCTACCTTTGAATGGATGGTATAAGAGAATAACTTACCAGCAAAATCGGTTTTTTATCACGAAATGAAGATTTTAGTAGCCGCCACTCTAATTAGCCTCAGTTGGATTAACTGCTATGCGCAGACTCCGTTGAAAATTGCCAAGTTAAAATATCAAGGTGGTGGCGACTGGTATGCCAATAAAACAGCAATGCCTAACCTTATTACATTTTGCAATAAGGAATTGGGAATGAACATGGCCGCGGAAGAAGATGTGGCAGAAGTGGGAAGCCCTAACCTGTATGATTATCCTTATCTCTATATGACCGGCCACGGTAACGTAGTGTTTTCCATGAACGAAGCCCAGAACCTGCGCAACTACCTGGTAGGCGGTGGCTTTTTACATGTGGATGATAATTATGGCATGGATAAGTTTGTGCGTATTGAATTAAAGAAAGTATTTCCTGAACTTGAATTGATAGAAGTACCTTTCACGCATCCCATCTATCATCAGAAATTTGAATTCCCTAATGGACTACCCAAAATTCATGAACATGATGGTAAGGCTGCTCAGGGCTTTGGATTATTTTATGAAGGAAGACTGGTCGTGTTTTACTCTTACGAATGCGATCTCGGCAATGGCTGGGAAGACAGACGTATCCATAATGATCCGGAAGAAAAACGACAGCAGGCACTGAGAATGGGTGCCAATATTATCTCCTACTGTTTCACCAGTTATTGATTCACTCATTAATAAAGGCCTGATGGGATGGCCAATAACTTTCCCTTAATTCTTTAAAAAAGGCTCATTTAGCACGTTTTAAACATTTTGCTAAAATAGATTTGCATTTTATAACTAATTATTTAGTTTTGAAACGTAATCAATAGTTAAACATACTGAAATGAAAGAACTCACCAAAGCCGAAGACCAGATCATGCAAATTTTATGGAAGCTTGAGAAGGCGTTTGTGAAAGACATTGTTGAACAATTGCCTGAACCGAAGCCTGCTTACAACACCGTGTCGACCATCGTGAGGATTTTAGAGAAGAAGGGTTTTATCGGATATAAAGCCTATGGCAAAACACATGAATACTTTCCGTTGATACCGAAAGAGAAGTACACCCGCTTTTACCTTAATAATATGGTGAAAGGATATTTCAATGGATCGGTGCAAAACCTGGTATCCTTCTTTGCGAAAGAAAATAAAATGGATGTGCAGGATATAGATATGCTAATGAAACAACTGGAAGAACTTAAAAATAAAAAGCCATGACTACAATACTCAACTACCTGATTGAAGCAAATCTGGGACTGTTGTTCTTCTATGTGCTCTATTGGTTGCTGCTGAGCAATGAAAATCAATTCACCTTCAAGCGGGCTTATCTGGCGGGGAGTTTACTGGCCTCGCTCCTGTTTCCGTTAATTTCCATTCCTTCT
>JAYVTC010000129.1:0-16064 GCA_043774745.1 Cyclobacteriaceae bacterium
AAAGGTTGGACTGGTATTTCAAACGGCAAACTATTGACATTGCTGATAGAGAATAAGTTTGATGCTCTGATAACATTTGACAAAAATTTACAGTATCAACGGAACTTCTTAAAGTACACAATTTCAGTTATTGTCTTAAATGCGTCTGACAATAGTTATATCACATTGCAGGGCATGGTTCCAAAAATAAAAGACATCTTAATGAGTGAACTGAAATCTGGGCCTACAGAGATTAGGTTATAAGCCAACCATTCATTCTAATGGAATCACTCACAAACGACCAAAAAAAATGCAAAAGCATGGTTGAAACAATATTTATAGATTGTACATTCCTTGGTAAGAATGCCAGTGGATATTAACCCAAAATAGATCAAAGACATGAAAGGAATAATTCTTTATATCACCATTTTAGTTTCACAATTAACTATGGCCAGTGCACAAGAGATGAATACAAATGATTCAAAGAAAGTAAAAGACAAAGTAATTTTTGTTGGTGGAGCAGGTTTCAATAAAACCTTTATCAAGTATGTGGCGGAGCTAACCAATAAACCTAATCCGAAGATTTGTTATATCCCCACAGCAACAGGGGATAACCCAACCGCGATATTGAATTGGTATGCGAACTGTGAAGATTTGTTTCTTCGTCCGTATGTGTTGCGTACGTTTATTAATTCCAACACTACTCCAAAGTCATTTGAAGAAGTAATCATGAGCATGGATGCGATCATTGTTGGCGGTGGCAATACACTCAACATGATGGCCATCTGGAAAGCACAAGGCATTGATCTTGCTTTGAAAAAAGCCTATGACAATGGAATCATTTTATCAGGTGGCAGTGCCGGTTCTCTTTGTTGGTTTACAGCAGGTTCGACCGATTCGCGACCAAAAGAATTGACGATCGTAGAAGGCTTGAATTTTTTAAACTTTAGTCACTCGCCTCATTATCTTAAAGAATTGGCAAGGCGTCCTTTATATCATGATTTGATTTTAAGCGGCAAACTGAATGCGGGCTATGCCTGTGATGATCTGGCCGGACTTTTATTTGTGAATGGAGAAGTAAAAAAATCCGTTGCCCAGGATTCAGAAAACAAGAATTACTTTGTGTCGTTGAAAGACGGTAAAATACATGAGCAATTATTGCCTACAGAGGTTATTAAATAAATAGGTTCTATTTTTTCGCATCAACAGATACGGGCTTTTCACCTGGAGCCACCCCTAAATCAATAACTAATGTGGTATTCTCGTTACGGATGGAATCAACTGCTTGCAACGTAACTTTTGTTTGCCACATGTAAAGTCTTTTTAGGCTGCTTCGTTTAGCTAATAATTTCAATCCGGTATCACTTACTTGCGTGGCATGAAGATTTATGATTTCCAGGTGTTCAAAATTTCCTAGTTGGGCAATGCCTGAATCTGTGATGGCATTGTTGTCGAGTGCGAGCCGGGTAAGGTTAGGAAACTGATTCAGGGTACTGAGCCAGCCATCTTGTGCGCCTGTATGACCAAGGTCGAGCCATGTAATTTGCTCTTTGATCGTCACTAGCGCCTGAAATTTTTCCAGCGTTAAACTATCTGTCGCCACCACTTCCAGAAAATTATTCTCGGCCGCCAGCGTTTTTATTTTATAACCTTGCTTTTGTAATGAATCCAGAACTTCTGAAGCAACAGCGGGCACCTTTTCCTTCTCGAGAAATGATTTCTTTTTAGTAGACAGTGAGTAGGCTTGTTCGATCAGATTTTTAATTTCTTCCGGAATGCTTTCGTTGGTGATGGCTAACTCAAACGACATGCCGCTGGTGATCCAATAGTTAAGTAATGCTATTTCCGTGTAAGACATATGAGCCCCCTTGGGCGGCATGAATTTTTTACTCGCAGGATCAAGACAAACCCGCTTGAAGAGTTCACTATTTTGCGGGGATCCCTTTTCAATCACTTCACCATTTTCACCGCCTTTCAATAATCCTTCTTGCGTGGTTAACAAGAGTCCTCCCTTCATTTTACTTTCATTATGACAGGAAGCACATTTTTTATGCAGCACAGGTTCTATGAGATGTGCAAAGAGTAAGGTAGAGTCAGGATCGGACGGAAATGCTATTTGGTTTGCTTCGGCCTGATCCTCTGAATTAAATATCGTTTGTATAAAAGCAGGAGCATGGGTGAAAAGATATTGATCGCCATGAGTAAGGTTTCCACCGAGATGGCCAGTGATGGAAATCAACACAAGTAATAAAGCCATTACTAATCCAACATTTCTTTTATTGGTGATCACGCGGTGGTTAACGTCTTCTGGTGTGAGCCAGCGTGTGTCATCCTTCTCACGAATTTTTTTCAACGTGATGCTGCTGATCCACATCCAACTTGCCAAGGAAATAACGGCAACCGATATGCCCATCCATTGATGCCACTGTAACGTGCTTTCCTGATATCCGCCTTCAGTAGATAATAGCCATCCCAGTATTGCTGCAGCTACAGAACTCACGGCTCCCAATAAAAGGATGATGGGCAATGTCTTTAACAGGAAAGTATAATTTTTGAAATAGGAGAGAGCAAACAGGATCACTGCCAAGAGCAAAAAACCAATGGGCAGATGCACAGCAAGTGGATGAAAGCGACCTAAGAACAATGCTGCATCTGCCTGCAAAAGAATACTCATATGTAAGAAATTGTAACGATCAAGTTAGCATTTAAATTGTAATATTTAGCTAAGGGCGTTACATTGATACTCCCTTAGCGCCAATCAAAAATTTTATGAACTTGCCCCCCAAAAAATTCAAATTCATTTTTTTATTTATTGCTATCGCCACTGGATTTACTGCTTGCGATAAAAATGCTGGTCAGACTAAGCCTGATGAGCGTACCTCTGATCGTTCCTTTCTATGGGTAGATGAAACAGAAAAGTATTTGCCCGTTACTGCTGAGTGGACCAATCGCGTAGAAGTTGCCGATATCAATGGCGATAATCAACTTGATTTATTATTTGCCAATGGTGGTGATTATTCTGAACCGGGTGATCTTGAAGCAAGTCGTATATTTATTAATCAAGGTCCTGACTCCATGTTTCGTGAAGTCACCAATGAGATATTTGGGGAAGATAAATTCTATGCCCGTGTCATTAAAGTGCGCGATCTCAATCAGGATCAGATTCCCGATATGATTATCGGCACAACATTTCAAACCCAAAGTGAATTATATATGGGCACTGGCAAGGGCATGTTCCAAAAAGTAACGGTCACTCAACTACCAAAATTGGAAGCAAACATTGGTGATTTAGAATTTGGTGATGTTGATGATGATGGTGATCTGGATATTGTTCTTGCTGATTGGGGCCCCGGATCCAATATGGAAAATAGTGGTGGGCACACTCGCTTGTGGCTTAATGATGGCAAGGGTTTCTTTACGGATGTAACAACTACCCAAATGCCCGATGTGCCCATTCAGTTTTCATGGGATGTTGAGTTCATCGATTTCGATAACGATTATGATCTCGATATCGCAATATCCTGCAAGCGCTGCGGCACAAGCAGGACCTTTGTAAATGATGGTAAGGGATTTTTTAAAAATGCGCTGATGCTACCCGCCTATACCAATAATTATGAATTTGAGACCATGGATGTAAACCAAGATGGATTTCTGGATTTAGTCACCGTGAACGATGGCGAAATCGTGAATCAACAATCATGGTCACGAAGAGAGCATTTATTTCTTAGCGACAGTGGAAAATGGTTTAATGATGCTACGCCAACGCATTGGCCCGATACTGAAAATATTGGAGAAGATGATAATAATATTGTTTTTCTTGATTTCGATTCGGACGGTGATGCAGACTTTTTACTCAGCTCGCTCACTGGTGAAGATCGGTTGTTGGTGAATGATGGCACCGGTAAATTCAACATGCAACAACTTGTTCTTAGCGGTGATCCAACACCACACACACTTTCTATGGTTCTCGGTGATATCAACAACGATAGGAAAATGGATATCATCATGGGGCAGGGCGAGGGACAAGAAATCATTGAAGAAAGAATTTTCATGGGATCAGAAATAAAAGCAGATGCAGCAGCTCCTATAATTTCTCATCATCGTTTGGAAGAAGGGGCATCGGGTACGTTTACTTTGATGGCACGCATTCATGACAATAAGAGTCCGAGCATGCCACAGGATTGGGAGTTAGTCGTATTGCTGGTTAACGATCAGCCTGTTCCTTTAGCGTGGTATGGTGAAAATTTGTGGAAGGCAACTGTTCTGAATAAAAGGAAAAGTGATCGCTGGCAGATCTGTGCTACGGATTATGCAGGCAACAAGAATTGCATAACCATACAACCAAAGTGAACTCGAAGATCTAACTAAGAATACCTTTCACGACTGATCCATGAACATCAGTAAGTCTAAACCTACGACCTTGATATTTGTAAGTTAACCGTTCATGATCGAGACCCATCAGGTGAAGGAGTGTGGCATTGAGGTCATGCACATGCACTGGATTTTCAGTAACATGATATCCGAAGTCATCGGTCTTACCATAGGTTAACCCTTTTTTTACTCCAGCACCAGCAAGTAGCATCGTGTACGCATCGGGATGATGATCACGACCAAAGTTATCTGCGGTTAGTTGACCTTCAGAAAAACTCGTGCGTCCAAACTCGCCACCCCAAATTACTAAGGTGTCTTCAAACAGTCCTCTTTGTTTAAGATCCATGATCAGTGCAGCACTTGCCTGGTCCGTTTCTTTCGCGCGTTTAGTAATTTGTTTAGGTAAGTTATTGTGATGATCCCAACCACCATGATAGACCTGAATGAATTTTACGCCTCGCTCGGCCAACCTTCGTGCAAGCAGACAGTTGCTGGCAAAGGTGCCAGGCTTTTTACTGTCAGGTCCGTATTCATTATAGATATATTCGGGCTCGCCTTCGGTGTTAACAACCTCAGGCACGGAAGTCTGCATGCGGAATGCCATTTCATACTGAGCCATCTTTGCTTTGATGCTCGGGTCATCCCAAAACTCGTGCGCACCTGACTGCATTTTTTGTAAGTAGTCGAGTTGTTCTCTTCTTGCTTGTTCGGTAACACCTGGGGGATTGGTTAAGTATAGTACAGGATCTTTGCCTCCGCGAAAGCGCACACCCTGATGTTCGGCCGGTAAAAATGCACTGGAGAAAAGCCCGGAAAATCCACCTTCAAGACCTTCTGTTTTCAATACAATAAAAGCAGGCAGGTTCTCATTATCAGATCCAAGTCCATAACTAATCCATGATCCAAACGAAGGACGGCCTGGAAGTTCTGAACCCGTATTGGTAAACATTTGGGCCGGTTCATGTTGCACGGATTCTGTATGCATCGACTGTACTTTGCATAATTCGTCTGTGATCTTCGACAGGTGAGGCATCAGATCACTCATCCACATGCCACTATTGTTGTGTTGTTTGAAGTTATAGCGTGTGCCAACGAGTGGCAATGAGTTTTGAGATGCAGCAGTGCCGGTGATGCGATTTCCTAATACGCTGGAAGGTAAATCCTGTCCATTCATTTTAATAAGCAACGGCTTGTAGTCGAATAGATCTAATTGTGACGGTGCGCCTGCCATGTATAAATAAATAATCCGCTTTGCTTTGGGAACAAAGTGTGGACCATTGTTCAATGTATCACCTAATGCAAATAGTGAAGTTGGATTTAATAAAGAGGCCAGTGATACAGCTCCCAGGCCGAGTGAAGTCTTCGTTAGAAATTCTCTGCGCGTTAATGGTGTGTGATGATGATCATGTCCCATAATTATCGTTTCATATAGGTTTCGTCAAAATTGAAAATGGTGTTAGCCACCATGGTGAGCGCAGCCGATTTGGTTTTATTCAGTTTTATATCGCGTGGAATTTCTCCTATAGAAAGTAATGAATCGGCCAGGTTAGGATGCTGCTGAAAATGGGTGAACGCGCTTTGATAATGTTCTCTTAATGTTGCTAGTAATTTTTGATCAGGAGTTACACCTGTTGTTAAGCGGAAGCCATATTTTAACTGATCATCCAGTCCATCTTTCTCTTTCATCATTCGCTCTGATAAACATCGTGATGCTTCTATAAATTGAGGATCATTGAGTAGATTAAGCGCTTGCAAAGGAGTGTTGGTATTCACTCTTCGTGTGATGCAGATCTCACGATTGCCCGCATCGAAATTTGTTAGGAATGGCGCAGGTGAAAAACGCCTTGCAAACGTATAAAGACTTCTTCTATGGAGATTCGCGCCCGTGTCTTGTTTGTATTTATATAACTTATAGGAGAAAAACCCTAACTCTTCCCAGAGCCCATCCGGTTGGTAAGGCTTCACACTGGGGCCACCTATTTTTTTCTGAAGAATACCACTCGCAGCAAGCGCATTATCCCGGATGATCTCAGCTTGCCAGCGGTAGCTGCTGCTTCTTGCATAATACCGATTGTCTGGATCCGTTTCATACTTTTCAGCATCAGCATAAGAAGATTGCTGATAGGTGGAAGACATCACCATTAACTTCAGCATACTGCGAAGGTCCCATCCACTTTCTATAAATTCAGCGGCAAGCCAATCTAATAGTTCGGGATGTGTTGGCAGTTCTCCCTGCACACCAAAGTCTCCGGTTGTTTTCACAATGCCGGTACCAAAAATCATTTGCCAGTATCGGTTGATGGTTACGCGGGACGTAAGTGGATTCTCTTCGTTGACGAGCCACTTCGCCAGGCCGAGTCTGTTTCTTGGATACTCGGAAGGATACGGTAAAATATTTTTGGGTGTGCTACTTTCCACTTTTTCTGAACGCACATTATAAACCCCTCTGCCGAGCAAATAGGTTTGACGAGGTGTTGGCATCTCTTCCATCACCATGATCTCAGAGGTTTTATCCATGATTTCTGCCTTCGCTTTACGCAAGGCTTTGAGTTCGTTTTCAATCGTGATTGCTTCTTTGCTCTTGGCGCGGTTGTGTTCAGTCAGGATTGATGGAGGAAAGGGATTCATTTTATATTCACCCAATTGAGCCATTTCGAGTTGGGTAAGTTGGCGGTCGAATAATCGCACCTCATCCATCGATCCTTCAAAAATACCAGGATCACCCGTCCACAATTCATAACCTCTGCCAATCCGTAAAGCAAGCGTATCTAGCTTACCTGTATATTGCTGAATTGGTTTTATGGAGCGTGCGAGGCGATCAGAAAGTATGCGTGTCACTTGCTTTTTGCCATTCACATAAATGGAAACACCCTTCGCTTTTTGACTACCATTGTAGGTAAATCCAACGTGTGTCCACTGATCATAAGGGATCACGGATTCTGTAATCAGCTCGATGTAGTCGTCAGGGAGGCGATGAATGAGGCGCATCTTTAAATGATTGGTGGTGTCAAGAGCGAAATCCCAACCGCGGTATTGTGCACTGTAATTGTTGCTGTTGCCCATGATTGTTTTCATGTGCACTTTCTCCACTTTCTTTGGATTGATCCATATGCTTGCGCTGAAGGGTTCATAGTGTTCGATCAAACCTGCTTTAGTAAGGCTTACATAATCATAGTCATCATCAAAGTAAAGTCCGTTGCCCTTTTTACCAGGCGCTATTGATATACCAAGTGTAGCTTCTGATATTTTATTATTGTCTACGATAAATACTTCTTCATACTCAATTTCTTTTTTCTTTTTCTCCTCTTCCTTTTTGTCTTTCTCTTTTACCTTCTTCTTCAACTTCTCTTTCTTTTCCTGATCCTTCTTATCTTCTGGAAAGGGATTGAATACTTTCTTTTTGCGCTTAATCTTTTCTAGTTTTTCAAAAGAGTAATAGCCGATCTCGTTTTCAATTTTCTCTGGCGTGCTTATGCTATTCACATAATTTTTAATAAGTACAATCTCTGGTTTGGTAAGGATGGCATCATTGGTATCAATTAATTTATTGAGTGAGTCGATGCTTTCTAATTGATCATCCTTAAACAAGATCATGGTAGGCGCTCTGTTGACATCCGTTGGGCCTAACCCCAATTCATCTACATTATTGAAAAATCCGGATAGTTGGTAAAAATCTTTCTGACTAATCGGATCAAATTTGTGATCATGACATCTGGCACAGCCAATGGTTAAACCAAGGAAGGCCGTTCCGGTAGTGGCTGTTCTTTCGGCCACATATTCAACACGATATTCTTCGCTAATCGACCCTTGTGAAGCTTCCATCGGATTGAGCCGGTAGAATGCAGTAGCGAGCTTATCTTCTTTTATGCCATTGGGCAATAAATCACCTGCCACCTGCTTTGTAATAAAATCATTGAAAGGCATATTCTTTTTGAACGACTCAACTACCCAATCCCGAAAGGGCCACATATCGCGATAGCCATCAAACGAAACACCATGCGAATCCGAATAGCGTGCAACATCCAACCACTCCATGGCGAGGCGTTCAGCATGGGCTTCAGTTTTTAACAAACGATCGACTACTTTTTCATAGGCTTCTGGTGATTGATCGTTTATAAAACGATCGATCTCTTCTATGGTGGGAGGTAAACCAGTTAAGTCCAGTGTTACTCTTCGAAGCAATCGTTCTTTATCGGCTATCGGGTTAGGCGATAATCCTCTCGATTCAAGTTTGGCTTGAATGAAGTGATCGATTGGATTGTTTGCGACCCAATCTTTTTGTGTTTCTGGAACTTTTGGTTTTTCGACTTTTAAGAAGGACCAGTGTGGTTTCCATTCGGAGCCTTGTTCAATCCATTTTGCGATGAAAGCAATCTCCATAGCCGTAAGAGTCAACTTTGAATCAGGCGGAGGCATGATATATTCAGGATTGTTGCTAACAATACGATGAAAGACTTCACTCTTTCGAAGATTACCTTTTACGAAGGCAAAGTTCCCACTGGCCAGCTTTGCAAAGGCATCCTCTTCGATATCCAGTCGCAGATTTCCTTTTCTCGAATTCACATCAGGCCCATGGCAGGCATAGCAACGATCGGCTAAAATAGGTTTGATATGAAAATTATAATCGACTTGTTCTGGCAAGGAGGCATAGGCTTCTTTTACAGGATCCGGCAACGAGGGATTGCAGCTAATCATCAGCCAAATCGTTAAAATGCAAAATAATGTCAGGCAGAATGATTGAACAGACCTATTATAACATTGTTTTGTCATCCGGGGGAGTGAAATTTGATCAATATACAATTTACATGGGTAAAGTCAAAGCCGCCTTTGGATCAATCGACCTTTACAGTAAACATGATTTTTTTAAATTGGCCGCTTTGCACCTGAGTATATATTTTTTATAATAGAATAAAGGTAGTGTAAAGAGATAAGATTGGTTCTCTCATATTTTTTATTTCCTGTAGTTGGGCAGTAGCTTCTTATTCTCCTTCAAAAAAGTCTTCGTCAAGTTGTTTAACTTCGTAAATAGATTTTACCTGAACACCAACGTTATATTGGTGCATTAGTGCGACTAATTTGTTTCCATCAATTAATATTATCTTATGATGTGCATCGTGAGCTTTTTTGATTGCTCCGCTATCAAAGTCTGAAGTTGTTACAAAGACACCTTTCGTGGTGTCACCGCTCATTGCGCCAATAAAGTTTCTAATATCCTTTTCACGTACTTTATTTTCTTCATATCTTTTTGCTTGTATATAGATTTTATCTAATCCAAGTTTATCTTCATTTATAATTCCGTCAATTCCTCCATCTCCAGATTTTGAAGTTTCAGTAAAATCTCCATATCCCATTTTTTTCAGTAGAATCAGAATAACTTTTTCAAAATAGTAAGGGTCAATATTTTTTAATCTTTCTAACAATTCATTTTTAACTTGTACTTCTATCTTTGAAAAACCTGTATCGATTAAATCTTGTGGCGTAGAATTGGTTAATTGTATAGTAGTTGTGACACCTTTTGTTTTTTCCTCAGAATAAAAGTCCAAGAAGGTTGAATCCCCAGTTACATCATTAAGTTGTACTTGCTCGGTATTGGATTTTTTACCCTTTTCAGTAATTTGTACCATTCCTCTTTCGGGATACAAAATATATCCTCCTTTTTTCAAATAGGATTTTCCCCAAGCAATGCGATTTAAAATCAAAGTTTCACCACTTTTGGTTTTCTCTTCCAGCAATTCCTTCGGTAGATTAGAATAATACTTATCGATGACTTTTTTAAGTAATTCTCTATGGTGTATTATTTGTCCATTACTTAGGATATCAAGTATAGGATTGAAAGTCTCATGAAATTTTGGTATCTCAAATTGTTCCATTTAAAATTATTTATTGATGTAAAACGCAGGAATCATGTTTATTATTTATTGTACCTGACTTATTTATTAGGATGAAAAATCCTACTTACGGAGACATTTACTACTTGTTAAATATAATATTTTCATTGGTAAATGTTAAAAATCGAAATGGCAGCCTATCCCTAGTGCTAATCAAAAAAAACGTTGTCTTTTTTTACGATTTAATCATGATCAACAGCATTTTAAATGGAGTCAATGCTTGCAGTGCGTGTGGAATATTAGCAGGCAAGATGATCATCTCACCTTTTTTCACAACATGGATCTTGCCGCTAACAGTAATTTCTGCTTCACCGTCAACGAGATAAACGGTGGCCTCAAAAGGAGCCGTATGTTCACTCAAGCCTTGCCCTTTATCAAAGGCAAACAAAGTTAATGTGCCCGTCTTTTTTCCGATGATGGTTTTGCTCACCACAGAATCTTTCTGATAGGCGATTAGATTTTCAAGGTTATTAGCCTGCGCTAACGGATTTTCAACATCTGATTGTTTTTCATCTGACATAATTTTCTCCTTTCGGGTTTATTTACTTTATAGCTATCAGTTTCACAGGATAAATCAAACGGCTATGGCTCTTCCACCTTCCCACACCAGCCCGAATTGCATCCCATATTTTTTTACCCAATCGCGGTCTGTTGCAAAATCAAATAATTCGATCAGTCCATCGGCAGCAAGTTGTTGCAATTGTGAATCGGGCAAGCCTTTTACACTGATGTAACCGCCATCAGCAAAATGAAACTGAATGCCACCCGAAGCATTTCCTTTTTCAAGCCAGGCCAGCAGTTTTTCAAGACGATCATTGATTTCCTGATTCAGTTCCAGCGCTTCTTCCAGCGTAGCTTCAATATCTTTGATATGTCCGTCATTGTTGAAGTCATCACCTCTTAAAATACGAATCGGGTTGATATGAATCTCTCCGGCATAACGATTGACCATGAACTTTAAAAGTTAGTTAGGGACACAAAGATACAACTCCCAACCATTCTCTATGCCCCTCCGTGACTTCTCCGTGGTAAAAATACAATCACTACGAAGGCAATAGAGTTGTACGGAGATTTATTTATCTCTTAATTCAATATCCAACTGCTGAATTAATGCTTCTTTCTCTGGCGTGAGCGTGAAAAAAATTAAAACATTCTTTTTCTCACATTCTAAAATAAAACTGCCTCGCAACTGATTTTCAGGTTCAAGTGTTTTCACATTTATAATTGCGCCAGCCTCTTCAAATATCTTGTGAGTAGATTCTCTTCTCCGCGCCAGCGATTCATCCGGAAAGAAATTCTCTGCAAAGATGTTGGTTTGATCTTCTTTCCATGCTGGCAGCAGCTTCACTATTTCTTCTTTACGTTGATTCAAGATTTGTGATGGTGATAGAACACGGGGTCTTAATCCTGCCATTGCGATCAATGTATCTAATGCAGCGGCATTTGCCCGGCCAGGAGAACCATAGGTGTGATTACTGAATGCCACTACGCCAATTCCATAGTCGGGGTAGATGCGCCACTCACTGCCAAAGCCAGGCAATCCGCCACTGTGTGAAACGCGCACAATCTCTTTGCAATTTTTTCGCCAGGCAAGCCCAAAGCCATAGCCGGCAACCTCGGGGCAAAGTTCGCCACTTCGTGTTTTGGCATCTGTAAATAAATTATTGAAACGCCATGGCTGATGCATTTCCCGAATGGTACTTCTGCGGACCGGTCCGCTTTCAGCTTCATTACGCGCAGGCCACGCAGCCAAATGCAAGGCTACATAATTACTGAAATCTTCAATGGAACAAATCAGTCCACCCATAGCGCCATAAGCTCCATCATGTAACAAAGGAATTTCTTTCCATTCATTGTCAATCCATTGATAACCTAATGCCAGTTGTTCTTTAGGCACTTCATCATATTCCCACCTGGAATCATTCATACCAATAGGTTTCATAATATTTTCGGTGATATATTTTTGATAGGGAGTACCTGAAACCTTACCAATAATTTTTCCCAGCAAAGCAAAACCGAGGTTACTGTATTCATACGTTACACCCGGCACATTTGAAAATGAAATTCCTGCGCTGATCTGTTTCATGAACTCTTCATCATCAATAGCTAATTGCCGGTCGCCCCACGGATTGTCTTCTGGAAATCCTGCTGACATGGTGAGTAGGTTTTGTATCGTGATGGCGGGAGCATCTTTCGTCAAGGCACCTGCATTATTCATTTCAGGAATGTATTTCGAGACGGGATCCATCAGACTTAATTTCCCTTCATCGCGCAGTTTGAGAATGGCCATAGCGGTAAAGCTTTTGCTCATGGAGGCAACGCGGAATAAGCTCTTGGTGGTTGCGGGTGTATTGTTAGCGATGTTGGAAGTTCCTACGCTACCTGAATACACTAATTGTCCTCCCGCAATAACACCGAAACTAATGGCTGGAAAATGATTTTTCTGTGCGTAATCCCGATAAATTTTTTCAATCACGGGAAAAGCTTCTTGCATGTTGCTGAAAGCAGCTGAGTCTGCAAAGTGAGGAATAGAATATCGTTGAACAGAATTTGTAATAACGATCGTTTCCGATTCTGTTTTCTTTTCAGTACAGCCTGTCGTGACTATGATCAATAGCGCAAGCAGGTATTTCATTTGGATTGGGATTAGCATGTAGAAAGATATAGAATCTTGTGCAGTGCCCAAAGAGACCATGTTTTCAATATTAATTAACAGCGCAGATTTGTAGATTTGAATATATGAATCATACTAATCGTGCTATTGCCCTTGCCTGGTTTGAAGCCTTCAATGCACATAATCTGGAACAACTCCTTAACCTGTATCATAATGACGCGGAGCATTATAGCCCTAAGTTGAAACTTCGCCATCCGGAAACGAAAGGATTGATTAAGGGAAGAGAAGCGTTGGGCGCCTGGTGGCAGGATGCTTTTGATCGCTTGCCTTCATTGCGATACGAGTTGCAATCGCTCACCGCCAATGAGGATCGTGTCTTTATGGAATATAGACGGCATGTGGTGGGCGAAGAAGATATGATGGTGGGCGAAGTGCTTGAAATACGGGATCGGAAAATCAGAGCCTCGCGGGTGTATCATGGCTGATTTCCATTTCGCATTTAATTGATAATTTAGCTTTGATAAAATCGTTGAATTTATGACCGTAAGTATATTTTTGAAATCAATACTTTTCCTCGGTTTCGTTTTTATTTTTTCTTGTAACCCAAAGGAGCAAGTAGCGCCACAGGGATTTCAAATTGAACCTGGCTTTAACCTCACCTTGGTGGCAAGCGAACCACTAATCAAAGATCCCGTTGATCTTGAGTTTAATGAACAGGGTGACGCATTGGTTCTTGAAATGCCCGGCTATCCTTTTGAGGACAAGCAGAGCAGAATCATGGTGTTGAAAGATAAAAACCAGGATGGAGTTTTTGATGATCAAATACTTTTTGCAGAGAACCTTCAACTGGCTTCTTCTATTATGCCCTACAATAAAGGTGTGCTGGTTGCCGGGCCTCCGTATTTGTTATATGTAAAAGATACGGATGGTGATTATAAAGCAGACCAGGTAGATACATTGATGGGTGGATTTTCTACGGGCAACCTGCAACATAATTATAATGGAGTAACCTATGGAATCGATAATTGGATTTATGCCGTAAACGGTGGCAATTCAGGTAAGCCGTATTGGTGGGGAGACTCAACCACGGTGATCGATTTGCGCGGACAGGATTTCAGATTTAATCTGGAGAGCAGAGTGATGGAACGCATCGGTCAATCTTCAGGTGGGTTTGGTTTGGGTATGGATGAATGGGGTCACTTGTATGAAACACATAATCTAAGACACATTGCGCAACTTGTTTTTCCAGGTCGCTATCAAAAAGAGGTTAAACTTTTGAATGAGCATAGCCTGTCTAATATTTCCGATCATGAAGAGGATGGCCTTTCACGCATCTATCCAATTGGTGAGCAGGAATCGCGCGTGAATCATCCCGAGCAATCTGGATATTTCTCGGGGTCGTGTGGCATTACGTATTATGGCGGTGGAGCATTTGGCGTGGAATATGAAAATACCGTGTGGGTGAATGATGTGGTGCTTAACCTCATTCACGTTGATAAGATTAAAGACAATGGATCTGCTTTTTCTGCTTCGCGAATGTTGGAGAAGAAAGATTTTTTGGCAAGCACCGACAGATCGTTTCGCCCGGTGAATATGACGGTGGGGCCCGATGGATCGATGTACGTGGTGGACATGTATCGCAAGGTAATCGAACATCCGGAATGGATTCCTGACGAGATTGAGAAAACACTCGACCTGAATGCTGGCAAGGATATGGGAAGAATATATAGCATCAGTAAAAAAGGTTCGAACGTTATTCCTTTCAGTACGGATCAATGGAAAACGGTAGAGGGAATCATTTCCAGTTTGAGCAATCCCAACCAATGGGTGAGCAAAACGGCTCATCGCCTGCTGATGGAGAAATCATTGGGTGACGATGAGATTGCACGTGTTGCCCAACTGCTGAAATCAGAATCAGAGTTAGTGCGTCTGCACGCCTTATGGATTTTAAATGGAAAAGATAAATTAACGACAGATCAACTTTTAACAGCTCTCGATGATTCATCAGCAGGCATTCGTGAAAATGGTTTGATCATCGCAGAGAAATACCTCAACACGCATGAAGGATTGATTAGCAAAAGTGTTGCCTTAACTAACGATGATCATCAACGTGTGCGCATGCAGTCTGCATTAACCTTAAGCACGTTGAATAAAGAAAAATTTGATCAGTACAAGAATGATATTCTGAATGCCTTGGTTCAATCGTCAGCAAAACCGATGGATGATTGGAATGTGGCCGCGGTTACCTTAGCATCGCAGCAATCGTCAGCAGTATTAATTAAACAATTGATTTCTGCTGAAGGTGATCATGACAAGGTAAAACTACTGGGATCGTTAGCCGGTATTTCTGGAAATTCGATGGCGGATATCACCATGGTATTAAATAGTCTTTCAACCTCCAAACTTAGTCATGAACACAAGCGTCTCATCATTGATCAATTATCGGAAGGTATTCATTCAACCATAACTGGTACTGCTGCTTTATCTGCCATAAAACAACTTGAAAAAGATAATGACATTGAACTTGTTGTGGCATTGACATCACTTCGAAAGAAACTTTCCTTACCACCTTCGCAGGAGTTTATTTCTTATAGTAATGATGCGTTGAAAAAATTGGCAGATCGCAGGCTTCCTGATAGCATCCGTTTTCAACAGATGTCTTTAATTGCATTATTGCCTTATCGGGATAAGTCAGAAGTATTGTTTCAATGCCTGGATAACACACAACCGTTGAGCATTCAGGAATCTGCATTGCGGCAGTTGGCTGATGCTTCAGATTCAGGCATCGGTACTAAATTGGTGAAACGCTGGACGGAGTTAGGACCGCAGGTAAGACGTTGGACGAGTGACTTGCTCTTATACAAGGAAATTTATCATGATGCGCTGCTCACTGGTTTAGAGAAAGGAATCATTAACATCGGTGAGATGAATTTTGATTTAGAGCGAAGAAGACAATTGTTATGGTGGACGGATAGCGAAGACACAAAGCGAAGAGCAGAAAGACTTTTTTCTGACTCCGGGGTCACCACCCGAAAAGAAGCCATCGGGAAAATGAAAGATGCTCTTACCTTGAATGGCTCATCAGCAAAAGGGGCGAACGTTTTTGAATCGATGTGCAGCATGTGTCACAAGTATGGATCGGTTGGACAAGAGGTTGGACCGGTATTGACGGAGATTAGCAGAAAGAGCAAAGAGTCTTTGATGCATGATAT
>JAYVTC010000130.1:0-4474 GCA_043774745.1 Cyclobacteriaceae bacterium
CAAGCTTGATAGAAGGTGAATAAAAAAATAATCTACACCTATCACAGAAAATCATCCGTAGCCTGGCGCGACCCGGTATCTCGTCCTTGTAACACGATCATTCTATAAAGTTCTTCTATGTTAATGTAGCCGTGTGATAAAGGTTAATCTCAGTGAGGTGAACCAGATACCGGGTCGCGTCTTGCTTCGAAGTAAAAGTGGTGTAGTTTATGAGATTATTTTTTAATCAACCATAATCAAACTTGCCCGGTATGACAGCATTGTAAGAGATGGATGAGTGTGGATTAACGAGATGCCTGGTCGCGTTTTATTATTTAGTGTGGTACTGATATTCGGTTACTTGCCTGGCATGACAGCACTGTATATTGCATTCCCTTTGCGTTCTTTGCGCCTTTGCGTGCAAACATTTTTACCTACAACAGGAAACCAGCAACCTAAAGCATCTATGTTAATGTCGCAGAGTGATATAAGTCAATCTCAGTGAGGTGAACCAGATGCCGGGTCGCGCCTTGCTTCGAAGTAAAAGTGGTGTAGTTTATGAGATTATTTTTCAATAGACCATAATCAAACTTGCCCGGTATGACATGTAAAAGATGGATGAGTGTGGATTAACGAGATGCTTGGTCGCGTTTTACTATTTAGTGTGGTACTGATATTCGGTTACTTGCCCCGCATGACAGCACTGTATGTTGCATTCCCTTTGCGTTCTTTGCGCCTGCCTACCGGCAAGGCAGGTGCAAACACTTTAACCGGCAACAGGAAACCGGCAACCCCTCTACCCCCTATCCAACACCTCATACCTTGAATACGTACTCCTGAACTCAGGCACAATCTCCTTCATCAGCGCCACCATCTTCAGCTCATTCTTATCGTGAGCCAGATCCTCAAATAAAGAAATCATCGAGTCGATGTAGGCGTAGTCATATTCATTCACGCGGGCCTTGAGTATCTTTTCATGGTGGGTGGGGATGGTATTCTCTTTGTCATTGAGCAACTCTTCGAAGAGCTTCTCTCCTTCCCGCAGTCCGGTAAATACGATATCGATATCCTTGCCCGGCTCAAAGCCTGAAAGCTGGATCATCCTTTTAGCCATATCAAAGATGCGCACGGGCTTGCCCATGTCGAAGATGAAGATCTCCCCGCCTTTGCCCATGATGCCAGCCTCCAGCACCAGGCGGCAGGCTTCGGGTATGGTCATAAAAAATCGCGTGATCTCCGGGTGTGTCACCGTTACGGGGCCACCATTCTCAATCTGCCTTCTGAAGGTAGGAATTACAGAGCCATTCGATCCCAGCACGTTACCAAAACGGGTGGTGACAAAATGAGTGCGATTATTCGGTTTGGTGTTTAAATGAATCTGCAGCGACTGCACATAGATCTCGGCTATGCGCTTGGAGCATCCCATCACGTTGCTGGGATTCACGGCTTTGTCTGTGGAGATCATGACGAAGCGCTCCACATCCATTTCTGCAGATAAATCGGCCAGCAGCTTGGTACCTAATATATTGTTTACCACCGCCTCGGACGGATTGCTCTCCATCATGGGAACATGCTTGTAGGCAGCGGCATGCAACACAATCTGGGGACGAAACTCCTCCAGGATTCTTCTTATCCTTGGCTCATTGGTGATATCGGCAACAAAGACAATTAATTTGATCTCTGGTGCCAGGGCCTTTAACTCCATTTCAATATCATGGAGCGGACTCTCCGCCTGATCAATGAGAATGATCTTCCTGGGATGATAGTTGATCACCTGGCGGGCCAGCTCTGAACCTATGGAACCCGCAGCCCCGGTAATACAAATTCGTTTATTGCTCAGCTCGGCAAACAACGTGTCTTCATCGAGTTTGATGGACTCACGCCCCAGCAGGTCTTCAATGTTGACGGTCTTCAATTGCTTCACGGTGAACTCCCCCTTCACCCATTTATCAGCAGGCGGCACAATTCTGAGTTTCACTTTCTTGCTGATACAAATCTCTGCGATCTCACTCTTGCGCTCGGGCGACAAATCTTTGATAGCGATGATGATTTCTGTAAGGTCTAACCGGCTGATCTGGTCTTTAATTTCCTGTGCATCATAGATCTTGATGCCGTTGATTACTTTTCCTCTTTTGGTGACATCATCTTCAAAGAAAGCCACCACTTTATATTTGCTGGCGGTGTCTGTCTCCAGGATATTGCGGGTGATCATACCCAAAGAAGCAGCACCGAAAATAGCCACATTGGCTTTGGTGGCTACCTCACCTTTATAATGCTTGAAAATCGTTTTTACTAAAAGGCGGTAGTAAAATAAAAATAGAAAGGAAGCGAGAAAGGTGATCAGCAACACCGAAAAAGGGACGAGGTTCTTGCCATTGTTATAATAGAAGACCAGGTTCACTAGTGTGCCAACAGCCAGGCTGAGCAACGAAGCATACATAATGCGCATGCCATCCTCCACGCCCGTATAACGTACAATACCTGCATAACTTTTGGTTAAAATGATGGCAAGCAAGCCACTGCCTGCCGTAAGCAGAATGGCATAGCCCGGATGAAACGCCAGGGCTTCTTTCATGTTAAAATTAAAGCGAAGCAAGAAACCGAGAGCTGTAGAAAAGCCGATGACCACCAGGTCAATAATAATAATCACCCAGCGGGGTAAAATAGTGAGCCGGTTGATGAGGCGGGAGAACAAGGGGTTAGGTGTTTGCTTTTCGATTAGCGATCATACGCCTGGCACCTAATAAGGCTCCAGCACCAATAAGTATTTCGATACCGGTAATAGGTACAGGAGCACCTGGACCACAGGGAGGATTACCTGGGGTACCACACAGACCGGGTCCTCCCCCAGGCTGGGCTTCTGAATGAAAAGAAGCAACGAATAAAACTGTAAATAAAACTAAAGTGATTAAATGCCGCATCCTTCGTGTTTATTTCCTGATTACATGAATTGTAACCATTACGTTCACAATATCCTCAAATATACACCTTTTGCAAAAAATGAAAAGGGCATTTTTGATGCCCTTTTCTATCTATTTCTTAATCACTTTATTCACGACCATCTTACCCTCTACAACAGACTTGAACATATAAAGGCCTGAGGAGTATTCTTTCATATCAATAGAACCACGTGCCATTCCCTGCTTTGATTCAATCACTGACTGTTGCACACGAACACCGGCCATATTGTAAACAGACACGGACACATCTTTAATTGAATTCACTTCAATATTCACAGATTCCGTTACCGGATTTGGGTACAGGTAAATCTTCACTTCACCCATACTGCTGGCAGTCGAATTCTTTGATAAGAAAAAGCGTCCTTCTTTCGAATTTGCATTTTGAGTTACCTCAAATTGATAAGGCGTTTTAAAGGCAATAGGATAAACGGTGTTGGTGTATTTGTCAATCAGGAATAAGTCTTCGAAATTTTGAGAACCAATTTCGGAATCAAACGATAAGGTAAAGGTTCCCTCCTGCGTAGCCATCACATTCAAAGCAATGTCTTTGTCACTCAACTTATCCGTTGCATAATGTACCAGCTTCATGTTATCCTCAGATATCATGGATATACCCATAAGTCTTCCTTCGAGTTTAAAGGCATCAATACCTTTATCGTAGTTTGATGTAGCATCGTTATGTAATATCAACAAGGAGTAATCCGTTACCGCTCCATTGCTTAGTGCAATCTTCAGGGCTGGTAATTCTTCTGAGGACTTTCTATAAAACGTACCTCCCGTACTTCTCTTTGCCGATTCTTTAACGGTGACCGATGGAGATGCTGCATTTGCTTTTATCCAGAAACCCTGGCCTAATGCTATATTTCCTCCTGTGGTACTATTATAAGTGACGAATGTGTTTCCCTGAAGATCGGGTATATAAATTATTGGGTCGATATTGGAAACAGACCAATCTGCAGTGTTGTTCCAATTGATTGCTGATGGATACGGATTACCTACCAGGTTCCAGCCCTCCTCAGAAAGAGCTGAACTTGTATTTGTGAATGATACCGGTAACACCACATCACCACGATTAGAACCAGAAGTCAATGGGCCTCTTACATCCCAAAACAATGGTGAATTATAAGTGACAAAACCACGGCCTTTTTCGAAGGCATACGTCTTAGCCGTCTGTACCCAACCAAAGTTTTGAGTACCAGCTGTTGATTCATTGTAAATAAAACCTCCACTACTTAAGCCCAATTCGGATAAATCAGTATTTAAAACCATTCCGGTCACGGGCATGGAAATATAACGGTTGGAATTGGCCGGTACAGCTCCCATGGTCCGTTGAACAGTAATATTACCAGTGAATGCGGCAGAGCTATTGATAACACCAATTCCCGCAGCACTAGTGGAAGCAGAAGAGATTACTGTTAATACACCACTGCCCGATCCATCTGCATCAAAGGAAGAAGTTGTCAGTGGCAATGCTAGCGTACCATACAAATTAGCATTTGAATTTAATGAAACAGTGCCTGATGTATTAGAAATAT